>CAYVQZ010000068.1:0-22938 GCA_964453435.1 uncultured bacterium | reverse complement strand
TTTGACGTTTTCCACTGGATTGGCGGAGGCCGAAGTGAAACGAAGCGACATGACATCTCGAGAGCGGATACTCGCGGCGCTGAGACAGCAACCCGTTGACCGAATTCCGTTTATGCCGCTAATTGACCCGTACACCCTCATGGAAATGCCTCCCGAGATTACCGGCGGAGCGACAGGTCCGATGATGGATATCGCAACGCAAATAGAGGCCGCGCGTCTGCTTGGATGCGATGTGAACCCTCGTCACGTTCCGGTCACCGAGCCGTTCGAGGGAGGAGTGCCACACCTGCAAGGTCTGGGAGTGTTCGGGCCGCCAGTCGAAACGCGGGCCGAGTTCGACAAGGGGATGCTTACCGAAATTATCGAGACACCGGTTGGCACTGTGACCGCCGCGTGGAAATTTACCGATATGGTCGGCTGGATTCCGCACATGGTGAAACCCGCCGTGGGGAATTTTGAAGAGATGAAGATTTTCCATTATGCGGTTGACCACCTCAGCAAGGAGCCGCCGGCTCCGGCCTACGAAGAATTTCTCGCCGCCGACAGACTGGTCGGCGAAGACGGTGTCGCGACGGCGTCGGTTCCCAACACACCGCTTATGTTCCTGATCCAAATGGCGTGGGGTCTCGAAAACACGTATTATATGCTTCATGACCATTGCGACGAGGTTGAGGATATCATTGCAAAACTCCGGGTATCGCTCAGGCGTTATGTCGAGGTCCTCGCCGCGAGTCCGGCTCACGTCGTAATTCAGTACGAAAACACATCGAGCACTCTTCTCTCCCCCGCCATTTTTCGCCGCTATTGTCTTCCCTGTCTGAACGACCATGCAGACATCCTGAAGGGAGCCGGAAAGATATTCCTTGTTCACATGTGCGGAAAGCTGCAGGCGTTCGTTGGCGACATCAGGCACGGCCGATTCGACGGTGTGTCGGATATCCCGCCGCCACCCACCGGCGACCTTCCGCTGGACGAAGCGGCCGACAGATTGCCAGACAAGGTGGTTATTGGCGGTATTGACCCGACCACGTTCATAAATACCGACGCCGAGGTTGTCCGAGAGGAAGTGGCCGGCCTGATCGAGCGAATCAAGCCGAGGCGTGGCGCGCTGCTGGGCAGCGCCGACACCACACCTCGGGGCACTCCGGTCTCGAATTTCAAATTAATTCGCGAGCTCGTCGAGACAGTTGGGAAGTACGATTGAGAAAGACCACCGCAACCATGGTTTGCTTTCCCCGGTTACGAGCGGTTCCTTTGACACCCTACCTTCGGCCCCGCACTCCCGTTTTTACAGCGCCAGGATTCCGGCGAGCCTTCTTGGTTCCCGAAAAGTTATTTTTCTTCTCTTTTTTGTACCTTCTCTCAACCGCCTGAGGCTGGTCTTTTCCTTTGTCGTAAACCTTGCGGGTAGCTTTCGGGTGATTGTCGGCCCCTTCGTAAACGTTTTTGGCTGCGCCGGGGTTGTTCTGTCCTTGGCGAAAAACTTTGTTGGCCGCCTCGGGATGCGCTCTCGCGTCTCCATAGACTGTCTTTGTCGCGCCGGGGTGTTCATTCAATTGCCTGCGGTGTCGGTACGCCTCTTTCGAAACCTCGGGATGAGCGTTCAACCACTCGCGATTCCCGTACAGTTCCTTGGAAAACTCCGGGTGCTCATTCAGGTACTTCCCGTTCCTGAACACTTCGACCGCCACGTCGGGGTGGTCTTCGAGCCACCTGCGATTGCCGTAAAACTTCTCGGCCACTCGGGGGTTTGCGTTCAAGAACGCGCGATTGGCGTACGCCTCCTTGGCAACCTCCGGATGCGCTTCGAGCCATTGGCGATTGGAATAGAGCTTTTTTGCCACCGGCGGGTGCTCATTCAACCAGAGATGATTCGAAAACAGGGCTTTTGTCGCGTCGGGGTTGTTTGACAGCCATTCGCGGTTGCCGTAAATCTCCCGCGCCACGCCCGGGTTTTCATTAAGCCAGGTGCGATTCTCCAATAATTTCTTTGTGACGTCGGGGTGGTCCATCAGCCAGTCGGCATCCTGCACGTTCGCATTCGGATACTGCGTCTTCAGGTCCGCCACCGCCCGTCGCTCCAATTGGGTATGATGCTCCAGCTCCCACCTGCGCTGGGCCTTCGCTTCCTCGTATGATATGAGACCGTCGCCGTTGGTGTCCGCATTCTGAAAGCGGCCGCCGTCCTTGTAAAACTCGAAGCCCTTTTTCTGAGCATTGATTTCATCCGGGTCGAGAAATCCGTCACCGTTCTCATCGGCCTGGTACCAGCGATCCTGGTCATACAATTCGAGATACGTCGATTTCTCGGCCTCCCGCGGGAGCTCTTCAGCCTTGGCCATGTTCCCTGTGGACAACAACCCGAATGCAGACAAGGGGATGGATAATGCCGATATGAGGATTCGCCTCTTTGTTGACTCCAACATCTTTGACCGCCTCCTTTATGTTGCACCGGCAGACTTTGGAATGAATTTACCGATTAGACGCAGACTGTTCGAAAATATTCTACAAAAAAACCGCAAAGAGTAAAAATTTCGAAGCCACCAGGAGAAAACGGCCCTTCCTTCCGGAATTATCAGGAAATTTCGACTTCTTTGAGCCGCTCATTTCGTCACCGCGGCGACGACCAGGTCGGACAGGCGCTGGAAACGGATTACGCTTGCGACCTCTTCGAGCAGACCGGCGGTGAAACACACGAAGGTCAGGTCGCGCTTCGGGTCGACCCAGAACACGGTCGAGCCGGCTCCCAGGCCCGCAAATGTCTCGGGAGAAGTCGAGAGCCCCAGCGGCGTCGGGAAAATTCCCTCGCCACGCAAGAAGAAGCTGAGTCCCAGGTATGCCGGAAATTCGGGCCAGCCATACTCTTCTCGCGCGTAATCGAACAAATCGTTCCGGTGCGTTCCGGTATGGTTGGTCGTGGCCAGTCGCACGATTGCCGGCGAGAGGAGCCGCTTGCCGTCAATCTCGCCGCCGCGCCTGTATAACTCGGAAAAGCGATAGATATCGAGGACGGTGGAGAAAACGCCGCCCGCGGGAATTTCCGTGTCCTCGGCAAAGAGGATGTTGGTCGCTTCGAGCAACATCGGGTCAAACAATCCCGGCGTCCGGTCACGCACTATGACCGGCACTCTTCGGTCGGCCAAGTCAGGACGGAGCCCCATGGAGGTGTCATTCATGCCGAGCGGTTGCAGGAGGTCTTCGGCCAAGATTTGACGGAACGGGCGCTTTCCTCCGTCGAGGCGACGCACCATTTCGGCAAGAACCGCATGGGCCGTGAACGGGTTGTACGAGACGCCTTTGCCGGGGATTGTCAACAGCCGCTGTTCACACGCGGCCGCGACATATGCTTGAAGGTCTCCCACCTGTTCGAGGGGAAGATTTGGCGGCATTTCAGTCGATATTCCGCTCATGTGAGTGAGCAGGCGCTGGACAGTGATGTTCCGTTTGCCTTTCCTGCCGAACTCGGGAATGATATCGGCCACCTTCGTGGTCAGCGCGAGCTCGCCCCGGTCGACCCGCATGAGAACGAGCGTCGTGGTCAACTGTTTGGTGATGGACATGATGAAAAACGCGTCGTCCTTCTTTGCGGCGCGCTTTTTCTCCAAATCCGTATAGCCGACCGCTTCGTGGAGTACGATGTCCCCGCCGCGCGACACAAGAAATACGGCCCCGTCGTACAGACCCTTCGCCGTATCTTCCCTGACAGCGTCGGTTAATCGGTTCAGGAGAGCAATGTCAATGCCGGAATTTGTCTTCCTCTTCGGTTTTGTTTTCGCGCTTTGAGCCATATTCTTTCCTCCGCCATGGCGCCCATACCGCTTGTTATGCCGTCAGCCGACAAATCACGCTCAGATCACATTTGTCCTGTTATCTGAGAGCTCAAAAGTGAGGTCGCATTGGTCATCGCCGCCTGAGAGATATTTCGTGTGTATATGAATCAATTCGGGACTGATTGCCTCGCACAATCCTTGAAAAGCGGGTCCGCTAATAAGATTCTTGCATGTGTCTCTCGGAAACAAGCCTGAAAATGGACAATGTTTCTCGACACGAACGCTCCGTCGCGGGCTCATCTCAGTGATCTCGCCGAGGGGATGGGTAAGGTTATGCATATACGTTGCGACCTTGATTGCCGCGGTGGCGTCCCGTTCTGCAATCCCCAGTTTGCGAAGCGTTCTTTGGGCCTCATAGTCTCGCACATATATGCGAACGATATCGCCCGGTTGTTCCATTTCCGTTGAAACGAGTTTTCTCACCAGATACCGAACGGCGAGATACGAAATCAGGAAAAGGCGTCGCAAATGAACGCCCACCTGCTCTCGCAGAGGAATCACATAACATGAATTTTTTAGCAAAACCCTCTCATTCACAGCCGGCCTCCTTCCCTGTTTCGCATGCGTTGTTCGCACGCGGATCACGTGTTCCGAAGGTGAATATCGGCAAAATCCAAAAAGCGCTGCCAATCGAAAGCGGTAACCTCGTGCGCGCCTTTACGAATATGGTACCCTATGGCGCCCATGATTGGCTTCTGCAGCTCCATTTGTTCAGCAGCGGCAACCCCGTCCTTTCCAAAAAGCGCGTATACTTGTGTTGCCTCCTTGGCCGAGAGGAACTCGCCTTCAGGGTCCGCCCACGTGTCAAAATCTGCGCTTGCGATATATACCGGCCTGGGGGCGATGAGCGCAATAAGCATATGCTGATCGACGGGAAGTTTCTCCTCACGGCCCGCGTATTTTTTGAAATTGCCGCAGAACCAGTGAGGATAGGTTGAAATAATGTCTCCGGTTGTCTCTCCGTATTTCCTGCGCGAAATGGCCGCGCCCATGCATCCCGACTGAAGTGAGATGACCATGGCAAATCGCTCATCCTGAGCGCCCGCCCAGAGCGCGGTTTTCCCGAGCCTGGAGTGGCCTGTCACGGCGACGCGACTGTTATCGATATCATCGTCCGTCTCGATGTAATCCATGATTCGGCTCAGGCCCCAAGCCCAGGCTGCGATTGAGCCCCATTCGTTGGGAGCGGGGCGGTCTTGCTCGGGCCGGTAAAACAGTGGATGAATCCCATTTTGAAAGCCGTCATCATAGTCGGGGTCGATTTCATTGTACCACGCTGTTATGAGAGCATAGCCGCGTTCGAGCGTTCGCTCAATCTGCCAGCGGGATTGCCGGAATCCGCGAGGCTTGTCGTCCGTCCCATCGCCGGACATGCGCGACAGCCTTATGTTCGGATCGCTGTGAACGGTGTGATTACCGTAAAAGTTCAATCCGAGGAAAGCGGGGAACGGTCCGCGGCCTTTGTTTGGAAGATAAATGAGAACGTTTACGTCCAAATGTTTTCCTCCGTTCTCGAAGTTCAGGACCACTTCCTTGCGGATTGCTTTTCCATTCAATGCATTCTTGTCGATACTCTCGAGCGAAGCTCGCTGCTCTATCTCACAAGCCGGAACCCCTCCGTATACCTCGTCCGTGAAGAGGCCGAGGATTTCGGGCCGCCGTTTTTCTGTCCACATAGCGGCATCGACGACCTCGGTTCCATCCGAAAGGCGAAGAAGTTCGGGCAGCGCATAATCCGTTTCCGCTCGCAACAAAGCCCTGCTCACCCTGCTGACCAGCGGGACGTATCCGACGATGCTTACTCTCCAGAATATGGGAAGAAGACACGCATTCGATATGATGAGAGCGACGACAAGGCCCATATCCGTGAACCGCTCTCCAAAGAATGTCCTTTTCGGCGGCATTCTTATCACGTCGTGCGCAACCCGGAAGAGTCCGATGAGCAGAAAGAAAAGAACCATCGATGAAACAATGGTCATCCATTGCAACCTTGTCCCTGCAGCGTTATTCAGGAAATCATTGATAGGCTGCCAGGATTCCCGAATCAATAAAGCGATAACCAGGAGAAAGGCAAGGTTCGCGATGTACAGAATGTGGAACACGGAGAGGGAACCGACCATGTTGGTTGACCTGTCACGACGTTTTGGAATAGTTCGAGATTCAATATGCGAATTTCGGAGTTACGGACGACATTTGCCATGTGTCGACGGACTGCGCCCGAACGCCGCCGTCTCGCGCGAAGAGTTCCACGTCCAAGTCGTCGCGAGCCGGATAAATCATCCGTGTCGCAACGGCGGCCCCGTCGTTCACGAAGACTTCAATGACAGACTTGTCGAGAAACACATGCAACTTCAGGTTTTCCCCGCCGGGCTCATCCGGCAGGGCCACTTTCGCGCCCGCCACATCAATGATATTCTCTTCTTTCTCATAGCAAATGCTCACGAAGTCCTCTCCACCGGGAGACCTCCGGATGTTCAGGCCATATGCTCGCGCGCTGCCGGTGGCGAATTCCGCGACGACCTCAAGCTTGCCGCCACGGGCCTCGCCGAACACACGCGAGGAATTCTCCACGGCAATGTCGGATTCGTGGAAATGGCTGTCCGCGACGCGCAGCCGCTTGAGTTCGGGAACCGGCCTCTGCACGAGACGCAGAGTCGAATCGAGCGAAAGAACGCGGGGTAGAGACATGCACCCATTCCAGCCGCGTCCGTCCCGGAACGCATCCCATTCCCAGCCCGGAACCCAGCCGAACAGAATGCATCGGCCTCGGTCATCGATAAGAGTATTCGTGCCGTAGAAATTTCCGCCGTCCACGACACCTTCGGCCTCCGGCGCGAATTTCAGCGTGCCGGTGTCGAAAGAGCCGACCGCGTAATCGACGGCGTCAAACGGAGAAGAAATGAAGACCCATTTGTCGCCGAGAGGAACGAAGTTGGGACATTCCACACTTCTATCCCACATGATGCCACGGTAAGTCCACCGTTCGAGACCACCGTCTTCCACCTCATAGATGGGCGTGCCCGCGGGGCCGCAGGCCCCGACAATCATAAACGTGCGGCCCTCTGCCCGAAAAATGAACGGATCGCGCCATTCGGGACTGAATTCCGGCCGCCCGTGAGTTTGCATGGCGAGAACGGGGTTCGCAGGACTCTTCTCCCACTTGATGAGGTCTTCGTCTCCGAAAGCGGCCCACTGCTCGAACGGAACCTTGTAAGGAAGCTCATTCTCGAAAAGAGCGGTATAAAATATCATCGGTTTGCCGTTTTCATCGACGGTGGCGCATCCGGACCAGCAACTCATTTCGCCCTTGTCCGTCGAAGGCGCCAGTGCGATGGGCAGGTGTTCCCAAGCTACTAAATCGGCGCTCCGCGCGTGGCCCCAGTATTTCGAAGCCCATTGAATACGGTCGCGAACGTGCTCGTTGTAAGGCTTGTCACCGAATGGATTGTGCTGGTAGAAAATGTGATATTGACCCTTGTAATGAAGCGGGCCATTGATGTCATTCATCCATCGGGCCGGGGCCAGAAAATGGTATTCGGGACGGCCGGGGTCGGATTGCGCTTGCGGGATCCCTTCTTGGAGGGCGCGCATGGCCGCCGCTTTTGCGGCGTCATATGAGCCTGTTCTATTCGTTCGGTCACTTGTCATGTCCGAGTTTCCTTGGCGCGTTCACCCCCCGAAACCGGCGCAGATTCTGTCGGCTGCAACGGCCCTCGTCGTCGCCCTTTCCCATCACCCGGCTTCGAGCGGTCACTCACAAAAGAAGGGGCCTTCAATTGCGCGGCTGGTCCGGGAGGTGTCGGATGCAAGCAAACGGGGGGCGTGCGAATTCAAGGTCAAGCCTCGACGATAACACAACAAGTGGGAGATTCAATGATTTCGCCGATTATCGCCGCAGTATCGACTCCCACCTCGTGGAGAGTCGACAGCATCTGGTCGGCCTTGTCCGGCGGAGTGGCGATGAGGAGTCCGCCGGACGTCTGGGCGTCGCAGAGAGCCAGGCGCATCATATCGCTCACATGTTCATGCCACTGCGCAAACTGGTCGGCAAACTTCTTGTTGGCTTCGGTTCCGCCCGGCACGCATTCACCCTTGATTAGTTCCCAGATTTCCTCGAGGAAAGGCACATCGGACGAACGTATTCGGGCAGCCAGTCCGCTGGCGGCAATCATCTCGTAGAGGTGCCCCAGCAGGCCGAAACCGGTCACGTCGGTGCAGGCGTTTACGCCGACCTCGACCATTACCTCGGATGCCCGTTTGTTCAGTGTCGCCATCAGACGGACGACTTTTTCGACGGTTGAATCGTCCACCATTTCGGCCTTGATTCCCGTCGTGATTATACCGGCGCCGAGCGGCTTCGTAAGTATGAGGGAATCTCCGGGCCTTGCGGTGGAGTTCCTCACAATCCGGTCCGGCGCCACGATACCGGTGACCGACAGCCCGTACTTCGGCTCGTCGTCCTTGACGGTGTGGCCGCCCGCGATCGCGATACCGGCCTCGGCGGCCTTGTCCATGGCGCCCTTCATAATTTCGACAAGGAACGAGAGGGGAATCTTGCCTACGGGAAATCCTACAAGGTTGATGGCAAACAGGGGGCGCGCGCCCATCGCGTAGATGTCGGACAGCGCGTTCGCCGCCGCGACCTGGCCGAAATCATACGGGTTATCAACAATGGGAGTGAAGTAATCGGCGGTCTGGACTATGGCCGTCCTGTCGTCGAGACGGAATACCGCCGCATCATCGGCGGTGTCGGCGCCAACAAGTATTCTTGGGTCCTGAACGGGCGGAAGCAAGCGCAGTACCTGCGCCAGGTCACTCTGACCGGCCTTGCACGCTCACCCGCCCGCGCTCGTCAAGGTTGTCAGCCGAATTTTTTCTTCCATGGTCCACCAGACGATTTCAGAATTTTAAGAGCGGCCAGTCCCTCTTGCGGGCCTCGGCCTCGAGCATGCGGTCGGCGTTCACTACTATCGGATTCCCGACGCGTTCGAGCATCGGCAAATCGGTGAAACTGTCCGTGTAGAAGTAGCAATCCTCCAGCCGAAGTTCCTGTTCCCGCGCGAATTTCTCGGCCCAATAAATTTTCCCCTCGCCATAACAATATGGTTCCACAATCTCTCCCGTGAGTCGTCCGTCACGGACCACCAAATGCGTGCAGATGCCGTGGTCGATGCCGAGGTAATCTTTGACGGGTTCTACGGTGTATGGCGTGGCCGCCGACAGGATGGCTACCACGTGGCCTCGCGCTTTGTGTTCGTTAACCGCTTCCCATGCCCGAGGGGAGATATGCTGTTTGACCATTTCGTGAAACCAGCGTTGACACATTTCGATGAGCTTGGTCTCCCGCATTCCGGCGACTTTCCTGACCTCTCTCTCCGCAAGACTTTTAATATCAAGCGAGTTCATCCGGTACCTGATGTATGCGTAGAGCATTTTCACCGAGGCAAACCTCGAGACGTGGCCGTTCTTTCTCAGATACTGGTACCAGAGCAGTCCGGTGCTTTTTCTCACCAGGGTATTATCTAAGTCGAAAAAGGCGCCCGTCATATTCGCTCACATCCGGACCGTTCGGAAAGAAACTCCTCCGTTGCGGTTCGCACGATTCTCGCTATCTCCCGGGCTTCGAGCGACCACAACCTGGGATTCAGAATTTTCAGTGATACCGGGCCCGCGAAACCGGCCTCCCGAACGGTGTTCAGTATTGTCCCAATTTCGGCGATGCCTTCACCCGGCAACGCGCGGTCCGTATCGGACAGAATCGGGGCCGGAACATCGAGACAGTCACCCAGTCGCATTACGAATATTTTCGCAGGGTCGACCGCCCGCAATTTCTCGCGCTCGAAACCGCTCGCATGGATGTCGAAGCTGTCGAGCGCCAGCCCGACCCGCCTGTCGCTGTGAACGTCGACAGCCTCCTGCGCCTGCTCCAGGGAATTGACGGCACACCACGTGAACCCCCTGAATGCAAGGGCGACTCCGACCCCTCTGGATTCGGTTATGGCGGCCAGTTTGCCGAGTACGGTCGAGATTTCGTCGGCGATCCTCGACCCGGCAATTCCGCGCGGTCGGACCGATGCGCTCACGACCAACGTAGGGCACGATATTGCCGAAGCGACATCCGAGAGACGGCCGACGAGTTCGGTCAATTTTTCGAACTGGTCGGCATTGCAAAAGGTCACCGACTCGATGTCGCCGATACTCAACGGTGTAACCGAATGACGCTCCAGAAGATTTCGCAGGTCGTCGACGGTGTGAGTTTCGAGATATCGTTCAAGCGATTCGACCCAAAGTTCGACCGCCCCGAATCCCGCCTCTGCGCCGCCAGCGACGGCATCTTCGACACTTGCGCGCAACATGGTCGCCAAATGCAGGCAATACCGCATTCCGCCCGCCCTTCTGTTATGCTTGCGTTTTCAAATGCAATGGATATTCCTTATATTAACACCCCTTGTCCGGAAGCGTCAATCGAGATTCCGTAACGACTTCCGAGCCGCAGGCGAAACACGCTCTTCCGGAGCGTGTCACACGATTTCCATCGCGCATACCCCCGGCGCATGTGTTTCTTGACAAGGAAACGGGGTTTTTGGTACTTTGTGCTACGAGCGTGTGCAAACGGAGAAAGGAGAGACCAATGGAGTGGCAACAGGTCGAAGGCGGTTGCGCGCGGAGGTTCATCCTGGAAGACGGCGCCCCCGTAATTGCGGTACTCAGGGATGCGGATGATCAAAGACATGTTATGTTCTATTCCAACGTCGAAGAGTTCGACCGGATAGAGCTGGACTCGGAGAAGCTGGGAGGATTATCCGACCTTATCGATGCGCTCCAGCCCGAAGATGTCATAGAAATCTGTTGTCGGGCGGAGCGGACTTCGACAGTCAGTTGACAAAGGAAAGGCTGCGATAATGCATGAGGAAACCCCGGAAAGCATTATTGAAAATATTGTTACTCTTCCGACAATCCCTTCCGTTTTAGCCAATTTGAACGCCGCGGTAGCGAGCCCCGATTCATCCGCAGCCGACGTCGCCGCCATCATCTCGAGCGACCCCCCCACCGCCACAAAGGTTCTGCGCCTCGCGAATTCCGCATACTACGGCCTGCGAAATAAGGTAACCACCGTAAACCATGCCGTTACGATGCTTGGCTTCAAAATCATTCGCAACCTCGTGTTGACCGCGACCGTCTTTGACGAGTCGGGAATGAGCAATCTTTCCGGCCTTTTCGAGAGAGAGGATTTCTGGCGTCACTCACTCGGCGTGGGAATCACCGCAAGGATTGTGGCACGCGAGTCGTTCGGAATTTCCGGCCGCCAGGGCGACGAATTTTTCATATGCGGTTTGCTTCACGACGTGGGCAAAATTATTATGGCGCAATTTCTGCACACGAAATTCGAGGAGGCCCTCGTCGTGAGCCGGGAACGTCATATACCCTTGGTGGAAGCCGAAAAAAGAGTCATCGGCTGCACTCATGCCGAGGTGGGCGGGCTTCTGTCAAAGCGATGGAATCTTTCGGATGAGATTACGCACGCGCTCGGTTATCACCATTCACCGCTATCGGCGGCGAAAGAATATATTGATTATGCAGCCGTCATCCATGTCGCCGACTTCATGGCCCGCGCGAAGCAAATCGGTTCGGGGGGAGGAACGAACCCCCTGCTCGACCGGGGCGCATGGAACCTCCTGAACCTGAGCAAAAGGAAGATTCCGGCAGTTCTTTCGGAAATAGATAAGTCTTTGACAGAAGAAAAGTTAGAAGTCTGACAGCGTCCTTCCTTGACCGAAAGCTTCTGTTTAGGCTATAATTTTACTAAAGAAGTTGAAACGTTCTGCCGATATAATGGGTAGAAGAAAGGGCGAGAACACGTTGAGCGGAGGTATTGACCCGTGGACGTAGGAAAAGTAAGCGGCCCACAGGAGCCGTTCCTGAACCAGCCGCGTCAGGAGGACCAACGCCGCCGTCGTGCCGAAGCTGTTCGGTCCGGCGACCATGTCAATATATCTCCGGAAGCGCAAAAAGCCGCCGAGGTGAAGCGGCTGGTTTCGATGGTGAAAAAAATACCCGAAGTCAGGCCGGAGAAGGTTGCGGAGGCAAAAAAGCGCATCCAGTCGGAGACCACCCCCGAGAATGTCAACCGGACCGTCGCACAGCGGATTATCGAAGACCTCCTGTAAACCAACTCTCCGTGAGCGCCTTCTGCCCGAGAAAAGACGATTCCGGGCGGAAAATTCCCCGCTCCTCGCAACGACAATCTCCCTGTCTCAAAAATTCGGCTCGTTTCATCATTTCCGGCTGGGCTAAAGAGCCATGAACAACTATCCCATAATGGTTCACGGCACGTCGTTCACGCTGCCAGGAGAACCGGAGTTTCGCCATGCCGTCTTATGGTCTCGAGTAAAGACCATGAACCGTTTCCCCTTGGTTTCGAGCCCATAGCCGGATTCTATGTAATATGAGATGAGCTTAAGCGTATCCCTGTATAAGTCAGCCGACAGCCCGATATCGACAATGATTAGTTTGGGTTGGTTCGAGTTCAAGTCTTCCAGCAACCTCGATTGTTGCTCCTCTGACAGGAAATCAAAAAGAAAGTACCGGTACTTCGAAGGATATTCCCTGCCGGAAAGGAAATTGACGACTCCGGCAGCCGGTACAGTGAACACGTAATCCTCTGCGGTCGTATTCTGTTGAATGTGTTCCAACACTTCCTCCATTTGCAGCAAAAAAGCGCGGTTAACGTAAATGCCGGAGACAGGGTTTCCCAGTCTTTTCAATAGCGTCGTTCGTTCCCCATACCCTTCAACCCAATTCTTTTTGCAATAATCCGCATTTTTTTCCAATTGAGCCTTGAACATCGACAGGCTCTTGCCCACAAACGGTCCGAACAGGGGAACCGCCACGGCGCCGACAATTGCCGCCTTTCTCCAGGCTTTCGCATATGCGGGATTTATCAAGAGTGAACAAGCTTTTTCATAGAATACAGTGAACAGGAACCCGACAAGGAAAATCCACGGGAACACTATCATCTGGTAGTGTGCGCCGTCCGCAAAGAGAGCCAAACTCATATAGTTGTAAAACGCAAAAATGGCAACGCTCAAAACAATAAAATCTCTCCTGTCCGCTTTCAACCAGCCGGCGCTGCGCCGCCACTGCGCAACGAAGAAGACAGCCAACCCCGCTTCCAAAAAGAGCGGCAGATACAGCATATCTCCGCTGGATGCTTGAACCGGTATGGCGACTTTCCAGAGCCCGAGCAGCAGGAAAAAAGAGGCAATCATGCTTGTTCCCAATGATTTTCGGGATTTGCCGAAAATGGAGAGGATGCAAATCCCCCCGCACATCAGGGTCAAGATTCCGAAAGACACCGCCTTGGTGAGCGGAAAAGCGGCAAGCTGGCCGAAGACGGGGTACAATCGTTTGAACGTCTGCTGAACCGGATGGATGGTCAGCACGATACGATAAAACTCGCTCCATCCCAGCATCTCGGAAAAATACACGAACCAAGGCAAAACAACGAGTCCGAAACCGGCCAGCAGGACAACTTCTCTCCGTACGAGTCGGAGGAATAGACAACGAACAACGGCCGTTTCTTTTCGAGCGAGAACCCTCGACAAGATCAAGATTATGCCGAGGTCCAGCAGGAGAACGGGCGCAAAGAAAAGCAGTTGATGTCCGAACCCCGCTTTCAAACCGGCGGTCATCAATGTCCTTATAAAGAGGAACGGCAACACGATGCAGGTGGGAATTAACAGAGCCAGGACGAGAACCAGATTGAGAAACAGGAACAATCCTTTTCGGGGACATCCGGACGACACCATATCGGCCGGCGACTCCAACGCGCAGGTTCCGAAAGCCAGTGCGGTGGCGAGCGCAAGGAGACTTATCCCCCCGATGTTCTGCTTGCATGAGAACGCGCCACCGAGGGCGAAGCCGGTCAAAAGCAACCACCTCAGGCTCCTGTCATTGTTCTCGAAAAATTTCACGAGCCACAGGAGAGCGAGCAGTCCGAAACACGTCGAGAACCATCCGCTGTACGGAATGTTCAGCGTGAAATTGCCCCACAGGAGCGCGACCGCCGTCGTTGCAGCGGCTACCGGTTCGGGCACGACTCTTCGTGAAAGGGAAAAGAGAGTCATTATCGAAACAATGACGGTGATGGCGAGGAGAAGCTTCGTGGAGTAGATATTCATGCCGAACACTTTTAGCGCCAGCGCATTCAGGTAGAAGGCGCCCGGCGTCCAATTTTCCCAAAAATCGCGATACGGCGCTTCGCCCAGAGCGGTCATCTTATAGTTATACAATTGATGGCCGAGGTCGGTGAAATTGTACGGAAAATGAAAACCGAGGTCGACTTTCGAAAAGAGGCCGCAGAAAACGGTGGACACAAGCAGGACGAGCAAAGACCAGGAATCCATTCCCGCCGATTGTGTGAATCCGCCTCGCGTGTCTTCTGCCTTATCCATCGCTTGCGATTATTCCCGTGAACGACAGACCCGAAACAGTGCAATCAATGAAACGTGTGGCTGGCGTCTTCCATGATACCCCTCGCGTCCACATAGAAAAGCCTGCCGGTAACGAGCATCATCTCGAAATCCGGAGATTCGGATGCTAACGCAACCAAGTCTTCCTGAGTGGTATGCCGGTGCAGCAGCACAACCACGTCGGGACGGAAATTCTCCGCTGTCTGCGCGTATTTGAACAGCGTGAACTGGTACCAGGGGGTGACCACCGCGCAGTCCGGCGGCAACTCGTGTTTCATTTCTTCGAGGAATTCGCGATCCGCCCACGCGTCCCTCAAGTCGACTGTCGGTGAATTGAGCCGAAAGACGTCCCGGACGAGAGCGGAAAAGGATGCAGATGGATGCAGACCCAGCGCAGCAACAATCCAGGCCGCAGCGAACGCATGCGGAACATAGCGCCCGTTGGGAAGCGACAGCCGTTTCACTGCTTGTCGCTTCATGACATCCAGTCCGGCCGCAACCCAAATCGCAAAGACAATCAGGCTCGGAATGAGGAACGCATATACGTCCAAGTAGAAATGATAGTTTGCGGAAAATGCGTTGTTGGCAAAGACAATCAGTATCATCACGATGCATGCGCGACCGTGTTTGCGCATCGTATCCGCCAGCCCAAGAATCGCGGGAACAGCTCCAACCGCCAAAAATCCCAGCAGGTACAGTTTTCCGAAATAGGCGACCTTCTCGAGCAGGAAACCGGGCGAGCTGATACGTGTCGGGCCATGGGCCATCCCGAACACGTACGGAACAAGCCGGGCGGGAGTTGAAGGAGGGTTGAAATAACTGAACGGCGGAACCACAGCGGCTCGGAACATCATCCACACGTACGGCGTAAGTCCGATGAGAAACAGCCCGATTCCAAGAAGAA
The DNA here is from genome assembly GCA_964453435.1 of uncultured bacterium. Lineage (GTDB taxonomy): Bacteria > Abyssobacteria > SURF-5 > SURF-5 > SURF-5 > CAYVQZ01. Next base: position 7,732 of record CAYVQZ010000068.1, on the reverse strand, counting down.
ACGTCCGGAACGGCAACACGTTCCTTCTGAAAAAAATCAACGCGACAACTGCCGGAACATGAAGCAAATTGTTCATATGGGCGGTCCAGCTCAACCCGAAGAGCAGCATTCCCAGAAGAAAATACGCCCTCTCCTGCCGAAGGAAAAAGAGAAAGAGAAAGAGGAACGACAAAGAAGTCAAGAAAGCGGCAAAGGTGTAGACCTCCGCAAACTCGGCCTGCGACCAAAATACGGGTGACAGACCGAGCAGGATTCCGCTGAACCCGCACAGCACAATGTCCCGCACAAACAGGTGAGCGAGAAGCACAACGAGCGCAACAGCCGCCGCCGCGCACACAGCAGACATCAGGTTCACCCGGTAGGGCACGTTCCTCACCGGCAAAAGGGTAAACAGCTTGCCGGCGATAACCGTCGTGGGATACCCGGACGCGTGGCATACGCCAAGCCGGTGCGCCTGGCCGACGAGGTCGGCGCTGTCACCTCCGATGATGTCCGGCGCAAGAAAATGGATGTAAACGGCCAGAACAAAAAGGCCGGACAAAATGGAGATGAGGACAACTTTCCATTTGCCCGGCGCGCCGCCGCCAGCCGAAGCTGTGTTGTCGGATGCCTTAGCCACCGAATAAGAATTATAGCATAAACTCACATGCGCCGGAGCGCGGCGACCCGTTCCTCGGTTGCAGGGTGAGTTGAAAATAGGTTGTTCAGGAAGCTTGCGTGTTCCCGCAAGGGGTTTATTATGTACAGATGGGCCGTGCTTTTGTTGGCAACCTCGAGCGGCTCGGTGTCCGCGCTGAGTTTCTGCAACGCGCTCGCCAGGCCGTCCGGATACCGGGTCAGGAACGCGCCGCTCGCGTCGGCCAGGAACTCCCGCTTTCGGGATACCGCAAGCCGGAGCAACTGCGCCACAACGGGCGCAAGGATGGCTGTGATAATGGCAAGCATCAAGACGATGGCTTGTCCCGTTCCCCCGCTCCTGCCCGAAGAGCGCGAACCGCGGCGGCGGCGCGGACCGTACCAGAAGCTTCGCAACATCCAGTCGCTCACGAGCGCGACAACTCCCACAAGGATCACGGCAATGGAACTCAACAGCGTGTCGTAGTTCTTTATGTGAGACATTTCATGGGCAAGCACTCCCTCCAGTTCGCGCCGATTCAGCTTTTGCAATAAGCCGGTCGTGACCGCTATCACTCCGTGTTCGGGATTCCTGCCCGTTGCGAACGCGTTCGGCGCGGTGTCTTCGATGACATATAGCTTCGGGACGGGGATGCCGGCGGCAATCGCGAGGCCTTCAACAGTATTCTTAAGAAAGAGATGCTCTTCACGAGTAGCGGGCCTGGCCCGACTCATGCGGAGGATAATCTTGTCACTGTTGTAGTATGCGATGAGAGGGCCGACAATCCCAAAAAGAAACGCGAGCGGCAAAACCACGACACTCGCTCCCGGCGAGACCTCATTGAAAAGAAACGCCAAAACGACTATGAGCAATACGAAGAACGCGCACAATGCAATCGACTTCCGCCGATTACCGCTGATTTGCTCGTACATGTTTGAGGAAATCGGCATGAGAAGAATAAGGAGGGGAATGAAAAGGAAAACCACCAGGATGGCGATGACGATTCTGTTGGCGGTCAGCCACGCCGGAACTTCTGACATACCGGATTCCAAAAAGGTCGAAAAAACCGCCCGGCCGTGATTTCCTAGTCGAACTTAACTCGAACGGCCTCGCGTTCTGCAGGAACCGCAATCTCAAACATCTCTTCCGGGCCGAAACTGAAAATGCCTGCAATAATATTGGTGGGAAACTTCTCGCGAAGGATATTGTATTGCATCACATTGTCATTGTAAAACTGTCGCGCGTATGCGATTTTACCCTCGGTTCCCGCCAGTTCTTCCTGCAGCATCAGAAAGTTCTGGTTTGCTTTCAACTCGGGATAATTCTCGGCCACCGCAAAAAGCGACTTCAACGCGCCGGTGAGCTGGTTTTCCGCCTGGCCCTGGTCTTTCACGCTGCCGGCGCCGATCGCTTTTGAACGGGCTTCGGTGACCGCCTCGAAAACGGAACGCTCGTGTTTTGCATACCCCTTTACGGTCTCCACAAGATTCGGTATCAGGTCGTACCTTCGTTTGAGCTGCACATCAATTTGCGCCCATGCGTTCTTGAGGCGGTTGCGAAGCGTTATAAGCCGGTTATATGCAAAGATTGCATAGAGCACGAGCGCAACCAGTATGATGACCACGATCATTCCCATTACCCCAGTCTCCCAAAAAGGAACTTCTTACGCCCGGCCCCGTGGCCTCCGCCAATTCTACGCTTTGGACTACACCAACCGCGAGTCGATATCGCGCAGCGCCTTCGGCGGACCAAGTATCTCGGCCATGATGATACCCCGGCGAATCCCCTGCTTGTCCAACCTTCCGATGCTCCGAAGCCACAGGGTTTCGGACGTCTTCGCCGCCGCACGCTTGCGCGCCCTTTGGGGCTTGCGCGAAGGCACGGGCGGCGGAACCGCGCGCGCGCGCCGCGCGCGTTCGGCTTCGACCCGGGGCTCGCGGGGACGCCTCACGGTCACCCGCTCGACTTCCCTCTCCCATTGGGTTCGGGCGCGTGGTTCGGCCCTCCGAAGCACCGGCTGGGGCGGTGGCGACGGAGCCCGCTGAGGCACCGGCTCGCGGGGCTGTTGCTCCTTTTCCCCCATTCCGCCCAGTTGCCGCCTGCGCGCCTGCGCCTCGCGGTACCAACGTTCGAGATCGCTCTCTTTCTGACCGGACCGCGGAAAACCGCTTTCTCGGTCAACCTCCGCGCGCCGGGTCTGGCGGGGTCTCGAAACGGTCGGCGCCTGACGTCGAGCCGGCGGCGATTCGAGCTCGAAATCCTCGCCTTCAGGCTTATCGGAACCGCGGTCTTCCATTCTTGTCTGCAGTTCCTCGAAGATCGATTGCAGGACTTTCCATCCTATCCATAAGAAAAGGAGCGTAATGATGAGCTTATTCATTATTATTCTCCTTCTTGCTGTTTCCCTTCTTTTTCCATCTCGGAAATCGACTGCCTCATGGCGGTGTCGGACTGTATGTTGCGGAACTTATAGTAATCCATGATGCCCAGATTCCCCTGCCGGAAGGCCTCGGCCATCGCCCGCGGGACCTCCGCCTCCGCCTCCACAACCTTGGCGCGCATTTCGACCACCTGGGCGCTCATTTCCTGCTCTCTTGCGACAGCCATCGCGCGACGTTCCTCAGCCTTGGCCTGCGCTATCTGCTTATCCGCTTCCGCCTGTCGCGCCTGAAGCTGGGCGCCGATATTCTCGCCGACATCGATATCGGCAATGTCGATGGAAAGAATTTCAAATGCCGTTCCGGCATCGAGACCCTTTGCGAGCACTTGCCGGGAAATCATATCCGGATTCTCCAGAACTTTCTTGTGTGTTTCGGCCGAACCAATGGTGGTTACGATTCCCTCACCCACGCGCGCAATGATTGTCTCCTCGGTCGCTCCTCCGACAAGCCGGTCAAGGTTCGCGCGAACGGTCACTCGCGCTTTCGCCTTGAGCTGGATGCCGTCCATCGCGACGGCGTCGACGGTTTCCTTGCCCTTGCGCGGGTCGGGCGCGTCGATCACTTTGGGATTGACGCTGGTCTGCACGGCTTCGAGCACATCGCGTCCGGCCAGGTCGATGGCGGCCGCGCGCTCAAACGTGAGGGGGATGTTCGCCTTGTTTGCCGCAATCAGCGCCTGCACCACGCGAACAACGTTCCCGTGGGCGAGGTAATGAGCTTCCAGGTCATTCGTGTTTGCCGGCAGACCTGCCTTGATAGCCATGATTCTCGTATTGACGATGACACCGGGGCTCACGTTCCGCAGGCTCATACCAATCAGGCTGGCGAAGCTCACATGCGCATCGGATAACACGGCGCGCAACCATAATCCGAAATAGCGGGCAAGCACCGCGAGGACCGCGATAATAAATCCGATAATTATCAGGCTGAGAACCAAACCTACACCCATGAAGCTGCCCTCCTTCTCAAGTTGCCGTTCCGATTTCCCTGACTACCACCCGATTACCCTCGACTTCCACGACTTTTACTTTTTTCCCCTTTTCGATAAACGTTCCATCCGAGACGACGTTGAGCCGCGTGTCGCCAATCTGCGCGATCCCCGCCGGCCTGAGGGCCGTCAGGGTCTCACCCTCTCCACCCTTGTGCGCGTCCAAAGACTCGGTGCCACTGTAGCCGTAACTCTTGTCCAGATTGCGGCCGAGTATCAGTCGCCTGCCTGCCAGGCTGCGAGGAAACCGTTTTATGCCTATTACGATAAGAACCGTTGCGACAACCACTTCACAAATGGCGATTATGAACCCCATTTCGCCGTATTGCGTGAAAGCGATCACAATGCTGGCCACAAAGGCGATGATACCAGTTACCCCGAATACGCCGCCGGGAACGAACAACTCAATGTAGATGAGAACCACCGCGGCAATAAACAGCAAGAGAACAAGCATTGTCGTTAATCCTCCGCCTTGTCAACAACGGTTTTTCCGCCGGACGCTGCGGCCGAGCCTTTTTCGGGACCGGGCTCGGTCTGCCCCGGTGCTCTTCCCTCTTCCTGAGCGATTTTGGACTCGATGAACGAAATAAGCTGCCCGAGTTCGATGAGCACCCGCTGCGTCACTTTCATTTTGTCCGCAGGATCAACCGATTTTGTGTCCTCGACCTCATCGAATGTGTCCAACAATCGGCTGTCGTCGACAAACAGGTCTTTCGTCTTGGCAAGAAGTTTGTTATATCGTACCACGAACGGACCGCAGGAGTAATAGCCGGCGCCCCGTTGCTGAATATCCTGCGTGTCGACACGGAATGTGCGCGCCATCGCAAGAAGAGTCTTCTTTTCATTGAGGCCTGCGTTCATGACGTCTCCATCTCCTCGCGGCGCTGCTCCGCAACGAACACTTTGTTTCCCATCACCCGCACCACCCGAACGGGTCTGTCCCGTTCGATAAACTCTCCCTCAGTCTGGACTTCAATCGGCTCTCCACCGATGAGCGCCCTGCCAGTGGGCCGGAGATGGGTGAGGCTTTTTCCGGATTGGCCGACCAGCGCCTCGAGGCTCTTGGAGGCGACGTAGCCGGCCTTTGCGCTCTCACTCGCCGAGAGCACCATGAGCGCTCGCAACCGCGACTGAGGAAGCGCCTTCCACATAAGGAAAGCCCCGACCATTACCGCCGCCATGACAACTACAAGCGTCATGAGGGCGCTGTTCATCCGCTGATACTCCCAGAAAAACTCAGGCATGGGCCTTTTCACGAGGGCAAGGTAAATGGAAGCTATGAGGCATATTATTCCGAGCAGGCCCGTGATTCCGGTCCCGGGAATGACAAATATTTCCATCGCCAGGAGTGTGAGCCCTGCCGCGAACAAGAGAATATCAATGACGCTGGCCAGTCCCGCGAGGTAATGCCCTCCGAAGAACAGAAGCAACAGGACGATTCCGATTGTGCCGCTGACGCCCCACCCCGGCATTTGAAGCTCGAACAGGATTCCCAGCACGCCAAATGTGAGCAGGAGACCTGCGACAATGGGATGCGTGATGAATCTGACCATGAGTTCCGACCACGAAAGCTTCGCAGCGGCGATATTTGCTGGACTGAGGCCGAGGTGTCGCACGACATCATCAAGTGATTGCGCGGTCAGAGAAGACAGTCCCAGCTTCTCAGCCTCGGAAGAGGTGAGGGTAAGCAACTTGTCTTTCGCGGAAATCGTCTCGATTCTGACGTGCGGCGTGCGTTCTTTTAGCTCCTCGACTTCCGATGCGGACAGCAACAGCGGATCGTCTTCTTCAAATACCGCATACACTTCCGTTTCCGGGTCCACCATCGCCTCCGCCAAAAGCGGTGAATGCCCATTGCTTTCCGCGGTGGCCCGAAACTCGCTTCTCACGAATGATATCTCTTTTTCTCCTACCTCTTTTCCCCCAGTCGGGCCGACGGCGACGGGAGTCGCCGCTCCGATCGTGCTTCCCGGCGCCATCGCAATCTTTTTCGTCGCCAGACATATGAGGGCGCCCGCAGAAATCGCACGCTTGGCAACGTATGCGGTCACCGGAACGGCGGCCGCTCTCAGCGAGTCACGTATATCAAGAGCGGCGTCAACACGCCCGCCCAGCGTGTCCAATTCGAGAACGACATGGTCGAACCCGTCACGTTCCGCGGCGTCAAGGGCGCGCTTTACGAAAAAGGCAAGGCCGAGGTCGATCACACCATCAACGGGAATGACCATGACGCTTCCGCCCTCCTCCGCGCCAGCCCCGTTTTCGTCTGCCGACGAATGGAAAGGAACACAAATGCAAACGATGACGAGGGCCAATGTGAAAACAGGGAGAGCGGGAACAGAGACGGAAGACAGCACGGCGGCTGAGCGGTCAAAAGCACCCTTTTTCGTGCCTCTGCATGAAGAACTCGCCACGAATCTTATCTTCCTCGCCTGTTCGAATTTTCGGGACCGGTTTTCAAGATTCGTCAGATTTTGTAGTGGAAATGTCAAAATGAATTATACCCCGTAGTATGCAAATGTTCAAGATAAATCTTTTAAACCACAATTTGTTGTGGTATTACGAAAAACTGGACCCGCATGCGTCCCTGGTACAAGAGGCGCATGCGGATTAAACCGTATCAGACAAAATTATCTCGCCGGACATTATGCAAAATTTGCATCTGATTTCAAGCGTCAGGGCAAATAATGCAAATTTTTCGCGGCGGACGGATAGAAACCTGAGAGCGATGATTCAAAACAGGCATCCGCAAATGTCTTGACCCAAACTCACAAGTATATCTTTATTAAGGGCTTACGAATGAACGGAACCGGCCTTGTTTCGTTCCTTCCATGGTTGGCACTTTAAATGCATGAATGCCGAGATGCTTTGTAGGGGCAACCACTCGTTGAACGATGAGAGAAGGGGTAAATTTGTCTTCTTCAAAGAGGGTACTCGTTGTTGACGACGAACACAACGCGCTCGTGGCGTTAGCAAAGATTCTGCGGGAGGATGGTTATCATGTAGTCGTCGCATCAACCGAGGAGCAAGCGATGCAACGGCTTGCCCGTTGGAGCTTCGACTTTATAATAACGGATCTGTTCCTGCTTCACACGTGTTGCGTAAAACTGCTCGAGAAGATTAAGAGCATCAAACCCCGAACTCCCGTTATATTGACCACGGCGCACGGGAACGTCAGTCAATATCTGGACAAATCAAGTTTGGAAGGAATGATGCATCTTTCCAAACCGATAAAATATGATGAGCTCAGGCGTATCATCGAGGCAATAGAATCCCGACAGGAGTTAACGGACCGGGACGAAGAGAGGTTACGGCGCTCGGGAACCTGAGCGCCGGATGGAGTGACACAGCGGGACAACAAAGGAGATTGGAAACGATGACGTGATCCGTTTTGTCCGTCTGCCCATGTTGGCTGATATGCATTGCTGCACCAAGGAAATCCCTTCGCTATCACCCCAACAGGTAGCCTGATGAGGAAGAGCCGAACGCACAGGGAATTTGTTGCGCCTCGCTAACAGGGCAGTTAATGCAGGGCGACTCGGACACTTGACTGGAGTAGAGAGAAACGGTATTTCAGGCGCCATTCACAAATGCCCTAGAGGCGACACAACCACATAACGCTTGAGACGGCGTCTGGAAGAGATGTCACGGGGCGCAACAAATCCCTGCAGCGCGGCTGACCTTAGC
>CAYVQZ010000067.1:14731-24453 GCA_964453435.1 uncultured bacterium | reverse complement strand
GCATATCGATAATACCTTATTCGATATGCTCGGAGGCGCCTTTATATGATTATCAAATCTTTACTCTTGTTTGCGCTGCAAAACCCCCTCTTTTTGTCAAACACGTGCAATCCATTATGGGAGAATTTGCTTGAAATCCGATTCACTTCGGAGGGGATGAAAAATCTCTTCAATGGTTAAGGTGGCGCTGGCATAGTTTCCCTTCTTTACTTGATTTGATACAGCAATGAGGTCGTCAACCGCTACTATAAGTCGGAGCGGCCGCAAGCTTTTCGGTTAAGATCGCTTTCATTGCCCCGCGCACTTCCCATTTTTCCCGTCTCCACCATCGGGTGATGGCACAGGCGGCGGCGATCATGAAATTCTGTAACATGGTTTTCCTGAGACCTCGATACCGGCAGCGCCTCATGCCAAATTTGCGACAGAGTTCGCTGATAGTGCCTTCGATCGCATTTCTCTGTCGCTTTGGGCATCACATGTTTGTCTTGCGTATGACCATCGGTGGTCGATATTTGTGTTTCTTCGCTGCGAGGCCCGCACATCATACCACCCCGGACAGGGAAATTTAAGTGCGCCTCACACGAAGGGCGAGGGATGGAAAGAAATTCTGAGGAATTAAATGAGGTTCAGCGCAAAGACTTGAACAGTCATTCCGGCCGCCAGTCTCTGGCGCCATGAATGATTCCGGTTATCCAAACTTCCTCGCTCTCGATGAGATACATGATTCGATAACTTCCGTAAATGATTTCTCGAGCTTTTTCTTTGCGGATTTCGGGGATGATTCGCCCAGAAAACGGATATTCTGCCAACTGGTCGGTTCTTTCGATCAGGCGTTCGAGGAAAAGGGCTGCTTGCTCCGGGGAGTCCTTGGAGATAAATTCTGCGATGTCTTCGACATCTCGGAGGGCGGACGGCGACCATATCACTTCAGCCATTTTTTCATCCGCTGCTTTGCCTTCTCATGGGGCACGCCCTTGCCTTCGCGTATTTCCTTCTCTCCATGCTGGAATTTGGTGTTGACGTAGAGGGCATGCATTATTTCGTCCAGGCTCGCGTTATCGGGCATCGAATCGATAACCTGTTTTGCCAGTTCTTTCATGGTCATGTGAGTTCTCCTTGATGACCACCCTTTCTGTCGCATCACTGATAATCTCACTCAGTGTAAATATACCGCAGGTTTCGGACGAAATGCAAGCGCCCTCCCTTGGCCTCCTCGATGGGGGCACCCAAAAGCACGAAGAATTGAGGGTCACCCATCTTTACTCTTGATTCCGCTGCAAAACCCTCTCTTTTTTATTGTCAGCGGTCGAATCAAACCCCGCGATTTCGACTCCCGGCTCTGAGCTATCCGGAGACCCAAACGTAAAATAGAGAGGTCGCGCGTCTACGCATTTGACAAAGGCCCGCTACGGCTTTCAGGTTCAAGGTTCAAGGTTCAAAGTTCAAAGTCTGCCGGATTGCGGATTGCGGATTGTGCACAAAGCGCGGGTTTACGGTTTTCGGTTGAAAGGACGGAATGCGGAATGAAAAGGCAGACGGAAGGGCGGAACGGATTTATCCACGAAGGACACGTAGTCTCACAAAGAATCAGAGTTCAGTCGGTCGGTCTAAATCTGACGTGATCACGCCCGCTTTGCCTTCATCTCGTAAGCGATACCGTCCGGGCTGCTCACCTTCTCCGAGGCGTCAAGAATCTCAATCGCGCAGGCCAGCCCGCCGGCATCGTAATCGATTATGACGCCCTCCCGCACTTCGTCGCTTTCCGCAACCTCGCACTCGCGAAGCAGGACCGTGAGCGTGTCCGTATCCTGATCATAGATTACTTTCATTTGAAGTCTCCGACCGCCAATACTTGCCTGTCTTGGAGGTTCTGTAGGCGGTAATCACACGCACATCCCGCTCAGATTTTTCAACCACGATTCTTAAGGAGCATATGTCCGCCGGAATAGCGCCTCTGATAGATAAGGCGACCCTTTGCCGCCGAAATTATTTGGTCAGGCTTTGCAAGCGTTTCCTCCACCATTTCGGCGGAAATCTTCCTCCTCCGCATTTCAAAGGCGGCGTGTTCGGTAATCACATACTTATGTTCGCTCATTGACGATATTATACCAAATCCTCTCTTGTTCGCGCCATTCGCGGTTAAAAAATTGGTTTTAAGCCGCGGGTGAACGCGGATTATTTCCTTGGCGTCTTCGCGCCTTGGCGTGAGATAGTTTTTCCCCGTGTCTCCCGGTGTTCCCCGTGGTTGGTTTCCAAAATCTTTGTGTCAATTCGTGTAATTCGTGTTCCAAGAGTTTCTTCCGTTTTTGGGTGCTGCTGCGCCGCGCCGTGTCCATCCGCGGTTCCCGGTTTTCCTTTGCGTCCGGAGCGTGCCTTGAGTCCATCGAAAAGCGTCTTTGCGGTTCAATGAATCTTTTCCCGGATTCCCGTTTTCACGGGAATGACGACGGTCATGGCGGGAACGGAGGACCAAGAGCGAAGGGCGAAGGGGCGGCGAATGTAAACTATCGGTTTCGCTTACAAGCAGGGGGTTTTCACCCCGCGGGCAATTGCGGGCACTTTCACAGGGGGCAGTCGTGTTCTTGCGGATTGCAAAACCAGGGTGAAAAATGTAATATTGCGATGGTTGTCCAGCGGCATACTTCGAGAAGCGACATCGGGATTTCCAGCGGGTGTGAGTCTCGCACCAATCGAACCGGACGATGACGGTGAAAGGTTCTGCAGACCTTAAAAGAATTCAACACGCCGTACGATCATTCTATCGATTGTCCTTCCTTCTTCTTGTGTTTTTTTCCCGGGGGACGCCGGCTTTGGCAGAAGCGCCCGGCCACTCTCCGCTGAGCCTGAGAGATTGCATCCAAATAGCTGTGAGGTCGAGTCCCGACCTGGCGGCCGCGCGGGAACGAATCAACCAGGCGCAGGCGGCAGTGGAAGAGGCGCAGTCAGGGTTCTACCCCAGGTTATCAATCGGAGAGGCCTTCACGCGAACCAATTTCGCGCCGATGGTTTTCTCCAATCAACTCGCCCAGAGCAACCTGTCGGGCGACTTCCCCATGCCTCCGCCCGCAGGCTTTGACCCGTTCGCTCAGTTCAATGACCCGGGCCCGTTGAGCAACTGGCATACGCAGTTGCATGTTGAATGGCCGGTTTTTCAGGGAGGCAAAACGTACTATGGAAACCGGGCGGCTTTGGCGTCGCTCGATGCGACGCAGACTGCGCTGCGGACGATCCACAACGAGTTGGCGTTCGGCGTGTCCGCCGCCTACTACCAGATTCTGAAGGCGGAGCAATCGATCAGGATTTCCGAGGAGTCGGTGCGGCAGATTCGGGCGCAGCTCGATGCGGCTCAGGCGCGATATGAGAACGAGGTGGCGCTCAAGTCGGACGTTCTACGGATCGCTGTCCGTCTCGCCGAAGCCGAGGAGGCTCTCGCGATAGCCCGCCACAACTTGGAGAGAGCGAAGTCGAGGCTGAATCTTGCGATGGGCCAGCCGGTGAATCAGCGCCTTGAACTGGTAGGCGCGCCCCCTCCCCTCCTTCCGGAGACTGGAGCGGACGAGGCGCTCGATGAGTTGATGGAAGCGGCGCGGCGGACGAGACCGGAGGTCGAGGGAATGGACAGCAACCTGCTCGCGCTGGAAAACGCGGTTAGCGCGGCGCAAGCGGATTATTACCCGCAACTCAAGGCCTTTGCCCATTATGATGTGGATACGGAAGATTTTGGCGAGGCGACAGACAGTTGGACAATCGGTCTTGGCGCGAACCTGTCGATATTTGACGGATTCCTCACGCGTTCCAGGGTGCGGAAGACCCGGGCGCAATTGAGTGAAACGGAGGCGCGCAAACAGAAATTGCTGCTCGAAATCGAGCTTCAGGTCAAAAATGCGTACCTCGCGAAATCCGAGGCGGCAACACGACTCGATGTGCTCGAACAAAGCGTCGCCGAGGCGGAAGAAACCCTGCGGATTGTTGCGGACCGGTATGAGGAAGGGCTGGTCCTCGTGACGGAACTGCTGGATGCGGAAGTCGCCCTGACGAACGCTCGCTTGAGCAGGCTTTCCGCCGGGTACGATTACCTCATTGCGTCCGCCGCGCTCGAGCGCGCGATTGGCAGGATTCCGGAAATCGAGGTTGGCCCATGAAACGTATGCATAGGAAAGCGCTCGCGGGCATCGGCTCTCTGGCGTTCTTGATTCTGATGTTTGTTTGGCTTACCGGGAACCTGTCGTGCGAGGGGAAGGTTCCGCCCGGCAAACGGGAAGTCCGTGAGAGCGCGGCGGCGGAGCAAAAGACACTCGAGGTTTCGGCAACATCGGTTCCCGTGTTCATGGAGGCCGTGGGAACGGTGAGCGCCCGCGAGTCGGCGGAGGTCTCGAGCAAGGTGATGGCGACCATACTCGATGCGTCGGCGGATTCGGGCCAGCTTGTGAAGCGGGGCGATGCGCTTTTCACGCTTGATTCGCGGGGCGCGCAAGCGCGCGTGTCGCGGGCACGGGAGGAGCTCGCGCGGGCCGAGGCCGAACTGTCTCGTATCGAGCTCGATGCCGGCCGAATAGAGCGTCTGTATGAGAGGCAGGCCGCCACGAAGCAGGAATATGACCGCGCACAGTCCGCGTTGAAAGCCGCGAAAGCCTTGGTGGAGGCTGCGAAGGCGTCCGTTCGCGAGGCGGAGGTGAACCTTTCCTACACAAGAATCGAGTCGCCGATGGACGGGAAAGTCATCGACCGCCTTGCCGACCCGGGCGATATGGCGATGCCGGGAAGGACGTTGATTACATTATACGCTCCGTCAACGCTCCGGCTGGAAGTATCCGTTCCCGAGCATCTGAGGCAGAAGGTTCGTGTGGGAGACACGGTCGGTGTCGCCCTTGATTCGATGGGATTGGCCTTCGAGGGCAAGGTTGTTGAGATTGTTCCGGCGGCCGATATTTCAAGCCGTTCGTTTACCGTTCGCGTCTCGCTTCCTCAAAACGAAGGTATTAGTCCCGGCATGTACGGGCGCATGAAATTGCCGACCGGCTCCACGGAAGCGGTGCTGATTCCACCGGAGGCCGTTCGAACGGTGGGCCAACTGCAAATGGTCACGGTCGTCGAAGACGGGAGAGCCCGGACACAAACGGTGAAGCTCGGGAAACGATACGCTTCCGGAGTGGAGGTCCTGGCGGGACTCCGGCCGGGCGACGTGATAGTGGTTCCGCAGGAGCGTGACCACGCTCAGTGAACAAATCACCCCAATGAATGAGCAAGACCGACAACGATTTTGATGGCTGGTAACGAGACCGAAAAAAAGCCTCAGCCGAAACAGCCGGAACCCGATCTGTCCCTTATGGGCAGAATCGTCGAGAAGTTCGTATCGTCCAATTTCGCGTTCATCATTATACTGCTCTCGCTTGTCGCCGGCGTGGCCGCGCTCGTCATCACACCCCGCGAAGAGGACCCTCAAATCATCGTTCCGCTGGCGGACGTGTTCGTCTATTTCCCGGGAGTAAGCGCCGAGGGAGTGGAGCAACGCGTTTCCACCCGCCTGGAAAAGCTCCTCTGGCAGATTGACGGCGTCGAATACGTCTATTCCATGTCGATGACCGACATGGCGATTGTAACGGTGCGTTTCTATGTCGGGGAAGACCGGGAGGACAGCCTCATTAAGCTGTACAACAAAATCGAACAAAACATCGACATCGTTCCACCCGGCGTAACGGGATGGGTGGTAAAGCCGGTTGAGATAGATGATGTTCCAATCGTTTTGCTGACCTTTTATGGTGAGGATGCTTCCGATTACGAGCTTCGGCGGGTTGCCGAGGAAGTGATTGACCGCCTGCAAGCGATCAAGAACACCGCACGGACGTCCATCGTGGGTGGCCGCGAAAGACAGGTGCGAGTGAATCTCGATACCGACAAACTGGCGGCGCACGGTCTCACACCGCTGGAAGTTTCCCGCATGCTCGAGGCGGCAAACGTGACGCTTTCCGCCGGCGCGTTCAGCAAGAAAGACGAAGAATATATCGTTCGAGGAGGAATTTTCCTTGCGTCGGTTGACGACGTGAAGAGCCTCGTGGTCGGCGCATACGAAGGGAAACCGGTTTACCTTCGAGACGTCGCCGATATTTATGACGGCCCTTCGGAAACGACCACATACACGAGAATCGGGTTCGGTCCGGCCGCCGGCCACAAGGACGTGGATGAAAAGTTGCGACCGTTGTCGCTGCCGGCAACCACGGTCGCAATAGCCAAACGAAAGGGAACAAACGCGGTATGGGTGGCGGAGGAGGTTCTCAAACGAGTCGAGGAGATGAAGGGCGTCGTCATTCCGGACGATATCCATGTTCTCGTGACGCGCAACTATGGCGAGACGGCAAACGACAAGGTGAACGAGCTGGTTGGAGGGTTGGGCGTGGCGGTTGTAACGGTCATCGCTCTCATCGGAATTATCCTGGGGTGGCGGGAGGCCGTCATTGTTGCGCTTGCTGTGCCCATAAGTTTTTTCCTCGCTTTATTCTTCAATATGCTGGCGGGATACACGATTAACCGGGTCACGCTGTTTGCGCTTATGGTTTCGCTCGGCCTGGTGGTGGACGACCCGATAACCGACGTCGAAAACATCTATCGGTATTTCAAGATGCGCCTTTTCCCGCCGAAGGAATCGGTAATCATCGCGGTGAACGAGGTGAAGCCTCCGATCATCATGTCGACGCTCACGATTATCGTCTCGTTCCTTCCGATGTTCTTCATTACCGGAATGATGGGTCCTTACATGCGGCCCATGGCATTGAATGTGCCGCTTGCGGTTCTGATGTCGACCCTGGTCGCTTTCGCCATCACCCCCTGGATGTCGTTCCACGTGCTGAAAGGGGAATACTCCGAGGTCGAAGAGGAGCCGTTTGACTTGAAGAAGAGCGCGCTGTACCGCGTGTACAGTTCGCTCATGGGTCCGCTTGTCGATTCGCGCGGCCTGAGCTGGATTTTCATCGGAGTCGTTGTTCTTCTATTCGTTTTCTCGGTTCTGCTGGTCGTGCTCGGAAAGGTCCCGCTCAAGATGCTGCCGTTCGACAACAAGAACGAGCTGCAACTCGTCATTGACTTGCCCGAGGGCGCGACGCTGGAAGAGACAGACCGAGCGGTGAGCGATTTCGAGAATTACCTTCGTTCCGTCGCCGAGGTCACGGATTTCGAGAGTTATGTCGGGACGGCCTCGCCCATGGATTTCAACGGAATGGTTCGACATTACTACCTGCGCGAGGCGCCGAACCTCGCCGATATTCGAATAAATTTCGTTCACAAGAAGAGGAGAAAACAGCAGAGCCACGAGATCGGGCTCCGGCTGAGGGACGATTTACAGGCCATTGCCGACAGGCACGGCGCGAAGCTGAAGATTGTCGAGGTTCCACCCGGTCCTCCGGTGATCGCGACGCTTGTCGCGGAAATCTACGGGGAACCGACACGGTCGTATGATGACATTCTCGAAGCCGCCGAGGTGGTTCGCGAGCGGCTGAAACAGGAGCCCCGGGTTGTTGATGTGGACGATATGATCGAGGCCGGGCAAACCCGTTTCACGTTTGTTCTCGACAAGGAAAAAGCCAGTCTGAACGGAATCACGACCGCGGACGTTGCGAAAACTCTCCGGCTCGCTCTCGACGGCATGGCCGTCGGAACGGTGCATATCGCAACGGAGCGAAACCCGTTATTGATTGTTCTCCGGCTCCCGAGGGCGGAGCGCTCAAGTGTGGAACGTTTGTCCCAGCTCTATGTCAAAGGAGCGGGAGGAAACCTTGTCCAATTGAGCGAGCTCGGCCGGTTTGTCGAGGACACAATTGAGAAGACAATCTATCACAAGAACCTGTCGCGGGTCACATACGTGTTGGGCGAGATGGCTGGTCGCAGCCCCGTCGACGCAATACTTTCGCTTTACTCGCATTTCAAGGAGAATCCTTTGCCCGAAGGTTTGAATATTGTGTGGAGGGGGGAAGGCGAGTGGAAGATTACCGTGCGGGTGTTTCGCGACTTGGGCATGGCGTTCGGTACCGCCCTCATCGGAATCTATGTTCTCCTCGTCATCCAGACCGGTTCATACTCGATGCCGCTCATTATCATGATGGCGATTCCGTTGACAATGATTGGCATCATGCCGGGTTTCTGGCTGCTGAACGCGATCGCCAACAGGCCGGTCGGCGGTTACGATACCCCCGTGTTCTTTACCGCAACCGCAATGATAGGAATGATTGCGCTGGCCGGCATCGTCGTGAGGAACTCCATCCTCCTAATTGACTTTGTCCAGAATTCTCTGAAAAGAGGCGCGCCGCTGCGAGACGCCCTGCTCGAATCAGGGGCAGTCCGGTTCCGGCCAATCCTGATGACGGCGGGAACAACATTGCTTGGTAATGTCGTTATCACGCTCGATCCCATTTTCAGCGGGCTCGCATGGGCGATAATTTTCGGAATATTCGCGTCCACGTCGTTCACCCTTTTTGTCATTCCGGTCGTGTACAATCTTATTTACGGGCGAGTGGAGCAAAAGGAGCGGGCGTAGCCTCGGAGGCTTTTTTTTGCGCACAACCGCAAAAATGCGTTTTGCACAGCGCGGCGTAGCCGCAATCTTGCTTGGGGCAGTCCCCTTCGCCGCAGAACGTATTCTTGCCAGTGAAATCGCGACAGGAATTCACGAAATTGACATAGAGTAGTACAGAGAGTTCATTTGGTCTGTGTTCACAAAATTACATTGATGGGAAGGAGTAGAGACATGAAACTGCCGGAGTATGTGACGAAGAAAGAGGTCAGAGATGTCTGCAAAGAATTGAAAATCCGCGATTGGACGAAGTTGAAGCAGCCCAAGGTAACAGCGGCGGAGGCCAGGAAAATACTCGCCCGGATTGATACGCGCGGCATGAAGATAGCGCTCGATGATTTCCGCGAGGGATTGCAAGTGGAACTCGAACACGGGGTGATGTTTCGCGAAGCGAATGTGACCAACAACCATCCGATCCTGACCGGAAAGATTGTGCTTGCGCATTTCAAGGAATCTCTGGATTATTACCAGCGTCTCGAGGTGGCGGAACTGGAGGGCGACCTGCTCAAGGCAATCGCGGCGAACAACATGAAGAAGGTAAGGGAGAAATCGAAGAAGCTCGCAAAGGCGAACGCTGCGCTGGCGCAGGCCGAGCTCAAGCAGTTGCGTTAAATCCGCAGGGTGAACACCGGGCGAAAGGGGCGAGGCTTTCTTCCGTGCTCACTTTGTGATTATACAGAGGAGCGCCCAAAGAAAAGCCAGGAACCGCTACCTTGGGCGGTTCCTGGCTTTGTTTTTTGCTCTCAGCTTCGGACAACCGAATTTCTTACCGGTTCCTGAACAGGCCCTTCTTTTGCCCCTTGCCCGATTCCATTGCCTTTTCTATGCCGCGCTCCTCGGCCTTCTTCTCGGCGCGCTCTTTTTTCGTCTTGGCTTCCTCGACCTCTTCGTCTACATCCTTACCGGTTCGCTCCTTGTACCGTTCGCCGGCTCTTTGCGCCTTCTCGCTTCTCTCGCCTTCTTCCTCGACCGCTCCTTCGGTCCGCTGTTCGGCCCGTTCCCCCGCGCGCTGAAGTTTTTCGCTCCGCTCGCCCTCTTCCTCTACCTCAGTTCGTTCCTCATACTTCTTTTGGGCTCGTTGGAACTTCTCGCTCCGCTCACCTTCTTCCTCGACTTCTCCTTCGGTTCGCTCTTCGGCACGCTCACGCGCCCGCTGAAGTTT
>CAYVQZ010000067.1:0-14631 GCA_964453435.1 uncultured bacterium | reverse complement strand
TCTCCTTCGGTTCGCTCTTCGGCACGCTCACGCGCCCGCTGAAGTTTCTCGCTTCTTTC
Organism: uncultured bacterium; assembly: GCA_964453435.1. GTDB lineage: Bacteria > Abyssobacteria > SURF-5 > SURF-5 > SURF-5 > CAYVQZ01. The sequence continues at coordinate 14,572 of CAYVQZ010000067.1, read as the reverse complement.
GCCTTCTTCCTCGACTGCTTCTCCGGTTCGTTGCTCGGCGCGCTCCCGAATGCGCTGGAACCTCTCACTTCTTTCGCCCTCTTCCTCCTGGGCGAACGCATATGTTGTCCCGATAAACAGCAAGAATCCCAATGTCACCAACAGCAGCCTCTTCATTTTTTCCTCCTTTTCGAAAAAAAAACCGAACCGCTCCGTGAGTAATAATGAAAACCATCGATGTCAAAAGCAACTATAACACAAGCTTTCCTGGGGAGCAATCGTTGGGCAAGGGAAGACGAATTCCCATCGGGCAGCGCCATTCAGCGTTGGCTGGTCAATTGTCTCTCGACACTGTGAACGATTTTTCGCGCGAAGTCCAAGGCTTGCACGGCTTCTTCTCGATCAGGTTCGAAGCAATCGCCGGGATATCGCATTTCGACCGCATACGCGGACAATTCGGCGAGTCGTTCTCGATGCTTTTCGAGGTCTAGCATCAAAGGGCGAATCAACTCCAGCAGTTTTAACAGATCGTGAACCCGGGGGGTAAGCAACGCCGCGGCGCGCGAGCAACCCTTTCAAGGCTTTCTCGACCGCCCGTTGGGCATGAAAACAGACCGTATCAGTGGGACCATCAGGAAACAAGAGGATTTGGCTGGCCGTAATGAGATCGTTTCGCGCCTTCCTGAGCCATGCGTGCGCCAGCTCAGCGTTTTTTTCGCTCATAGAGAACTTTTCCGGAGCAAACCATGAAAGACGGGGGCAGTCGCAATGTCTTCATTGACAATGTATAATTACGATTGCATTTTAAGGGGAGTCGCTTCCGACATTGCCAACGTTTGAAATGAATGATTGCAGAAGCTCAATCGTCCTAATCGTAAAAGGACTGTTTATAACAGGATTCCGGCAATTCCCGGGTTTTTGAGAGGCGCGTCCGATGCTCAACAGAAACAAAGGCAATTCTCAATTCTTTGCAGCCTCGATAATATCTGCATGCGCCATGATGGTGACCCTTGCGGTTCACATCGCGGCCGCCGAGCCGGAAACGGACGCCAACGCCATTGTGAATGACAGCTTCCACTACATGCGTGACAAGGCGTCGTTCTCGGTGGTCGACATGACCATTCACCGGCCCGGTTGGGAACGGGTATTGACCATAGAGGCCTGGACGAAAGGGGACGAAGACGCCATTTTCGTGATCACGGCCCCGCCGAAAGACGCGGGCAACGCCACCCTGAAGAGAGGCCGCGAAATGTGGATGTACAACCCGAAAGTGAACCGGGTCATCAAGGTTCCGCCCTCCATGATGTCGCAGGGTTGGATGGGCTCGGATTTCTCAAACAATGATATCGCCAAGAGCGACACCTTGATTAAGGACTATGACCATTCACTCGAGGGCGTCGAAACCATCGACGGGAAAAAGGTCTACGCGATAAGGTCTATGCCCAGGCCCGCTGCTCCGGTAATCTGGGGCATGTTAAAGCTCCGGATTCGAGAAGACGGCGTATTGCTCGAACAGGGATTCTACGATGAAGATTTTGAACTCGTGAAAGAAATGGAACTCCTCGAAATCGAGATGGTTGACGGGAAATTGTATCCCAAGGTGTGGGTGATGAAGAAGGCTGACGCGGAGGACGAATACACCGAAGTGCGCTACGAGAAGCTGGAATTCAAGGACGATTTGCCGTCGAGCCTGTTCACGTTATCGAATTTAAGGAATCCGAGACGCTGAGGATATGCCTATCGATTTCAAAATGGCCTGGCGGAATATCTGGCGAAACACCAGGCGGACCATCCTCACGATATCCGCTATCGCGTTCGCGAGCGCAATCCTGGTCTTCATGCTGTCGCTCCAGTTCGGGAGTTACGACACAATGATAAACGCGTCGGTCAAAATCCACACGGGTCATCTTCAAGTGCAGGCAAAAGGGTACCAGGAAAAGAAGGACGTTCGCCTGGTCATACCGGAGGCCGAGAAAATCGGGGATATCGTGAAAGATATCGAAGGGGTGCAAGCATACACGTTCCGCGCCAACGCGTTCTCTCTGGTCGCCTCGGAAGAAAGGACATATGGCGTGCTCGTCGTCGGGGTCGACCCCGAAAAGGAGGCGACCGTTTCGACCTTGAAGCAAACGGTGAGAAGCGGAGAATATCTCGCTGAAGGAGATTACGCGGAGGCGCTGGTCGGCAAGTTGCTTGCCAGGAATCTGCGGGTGAGTCCGGGGGATGAACTGACACTGCTCGGCCAGGGACGTGATGGCTCCGTCGCGGCAACGGTGGCGACGGTGAAGGGCGTATACAGCTCAGGGCTGGACGAACTCGATCGCTCTATGGTGTATCTTCCGCTCGAGGGGTTTCAGGACACATACTCGATGCGCGGGACGGTGCACGAAATCGTCGTGGTCTGCGACTCTCTCGGCGAGGTTTCCGCCGTGAAGGGCGCTGTCGCGGCGGAGTTGGAGCGGTTGAATCCGGAGAAACCGCTTGTCGTTTTGGACTGGACACAGATTCAGCCGGGCCTGCTTCAGGCGATCAAGCTTGATTTGATAAGCGGGATGATATTTTATTTCATCCTGATCATGGTGGTGGCGTTCAGCATCCTCAACACGTTTCTCATGGCGATCTTCGAGCGAACGAAAGAATTCGGCGTCATGATGGCAATCGGAACCACCCCCGGACGGCTGACCAGAATTCTTTTGATAGAATCCGCGAGCATGACGCTCGTGGGAATCGTCGCGGGCATTCTCATCGGAAGCATTATTACGCTGTATTTTCAGCGCCATGGCATTGACTTTGCCGGGTCTTCAGAGATATTGAGCCAGTTCGGCATCTCCGGAAGAATGTATCCGAAGCTTTCGCTGTGGAGCGCCGCAATCGGGCCGGCGATGGTCCTCGTTATCACGTCGCTGGTGGCCCTCTACCCTGCCCTGAGAATCCGGCGACTGCGACCGGTGGAGGCAATCGGTCATGTTTAAGAAACTCCGGAACTGGTTGTCCTCGAGAATCGGATTCCTGCATTTCCAGATAGCGTGGAGAAATATCTGGAGAAACCCCAGGCGCACCACGGTCATAATGATCGCGATTATCATCGGCGTTTGGAGTATGATTTTCCTGGGCGCGCTGAATTGGGGAATGCTGAAGACCATGCTCGAGAACGGAATTTCCACTCTCACCGGAGACGTTCAAATTCACCAAAAAGGCTATCGGAACGACCCCGTCGTCGAGAACAGCATGAAAAGTCCCGACGAGGTTTTGGAGGTGCTGTCGAAAGCGCTGCCGCCGGATGCAAAATGGACCGCCCGCATACGGGTGGGCGCCATCGCCAGCAACGCGAGACACTCCAGCGGCGTGACGCTGGTGGGAATCGACCCCGCGAAGGAGGCAGCGGTCTCCTTTATGGGGCCGGACGCCATCATCGAGGGCAGATACCTCGAGGCGGAGGACCCGCACGGGATAATAGTGGGACGGGCGTTGCTCGAAAAATTCGAAACCAAGCTCGGACACAAACTGGTTCTCATGTCACAGGACACAAACAAGGAAATCGCGTCTCGCGCGTTTCAAATCGTCGGGATATTCCGCGCGGAGATGGAATCTACGGAAGAACAGTTCGTGTTCGTGACGAGACCAACAGCGAATGAGATGCTCAAGCTCGCGGGCGGCATCTCGGAGATATCTATCCTTCTGAATGACCATGGCAAAGCGGCAGCGCTCGCTGGCGCGCTCGAGAGCACCCTGCCGGACAGTTATGAAGTCGACACGTGGCGCGAACTGCTCCCGATTCTGGACGCATATCTGAGGATTTTCGACGCGTTCTTCTTCATTTGGTATCTGGTCGTTTTCATTGCGATGGGTTTCGGAATCGTGAACACCACCCTGATGGCGATATTCGAACGCATGAGAGAATTCGGCCTTCTCAAGGCGCTCGGCATGAGACCCGCATGGATTATCAGGGATGTCCTGAGCGAGTGCTTTTTCCTCTTGATTATCGGCATGACCATCGGAAATATTCTCGGCTTCGCGACGGTATGGTTTTTCTCCGACACCGGAATCGACCTCTCCGCCTTTGCCGCGGGCGCCGAATATGTGGGCATGTCGAGGGTGATTTTTCCCGCTGTCCGAGCCAGAGATGTGATGAACGCAAACCTTGTCGTGCTCGTGTTGGGGCTTTTCGTGAGTCTGTATCCGGCCGTCAAGGCGGCGCGCTTCACGCCGGTCGAGGCATTGGCCCGGACTTGAGGATGAGAGAGGAGCAGACACGAACACGTTCCTCGAACATTTCGGGAGAGATGAATGGATATAGTGAAATGTGTTGATGTCAGCAAAACGTACCAGGACGGGCAAATGGCGGTCCGCGCGTTGACCGACGTGAATCTGACTGTCGAGAAAGGCGGCTTTGTTGCGCTGGCGGGCCCCTCGGGGTCGGGAAAAACCACAATGCTGAACCTCATCGGAGGCCTGGATAACCCTACCTCCGGCCGTATTGTGGTAGATGAAAACGATATCGAGCGACTCAGCCAGGGACAACTCGCCACTCTGCGACTCTACAAAATCGGGTTCGTGTTTCAGGCGTATAATCTCATACCGGTCCTGTCCGCGCTCGAGAACGTCGAATTCGTGATGCTGCTGCAAGGAGTTCCGGCATCGGAGAGAAGAGCGCGGGCCTCAGCGATTTTGGATGAGGTGGGACTGGAAGGCATGCACAGTCGCCGACCGGCGGAACTCTCGGGCGGACAACAGCAGCGTGTGGCCGTGGCCCGAGCGATTGTGTCGAATCCGGCCATTGTGCTGGCAGACGAGCCGACGGCAAACCTCGATTCCAAAACCGGCGAGGGACTCCTGAAGCTGATGAAGGAGATGAACGAGAAAAAGGCTGTCACCTTTATTTTTTCCACTCACGATAAGATGGTCATGGATTATGCCCGCCGGTTGATACGATTAAGGGACGGTCGAGTAATCGATGATCAGGTTAAATAGGCCGGAGCGTTGATACCGCTTTTTCACTTCATCAGAAGACTGTCGCTGCGATTCTCTCTCCCGCTACTGTTTCTCTGCATTCAACTCCATCCGATTGCCTCCTCCGCTTCTGCGGAGCAGGCTGAGGCCGAGCAGGTTGAGGATGAGACCGCAGCCGGGGAGTCGCCTCTTGACCGGATTGATTTCGAATGGGGAGGCCATCTGAGGGCGCAGGGGTCTGTGTCGTGGGTCGATGACGATTCGTTTTTTCGGCCGGTCGGCACGGGAACATTTTACGACGGCAACATCGATTTCAGACTCAAAAACAAGATTTTTTTCGGTGATTGGGGCTATTTCGAGACCCATTATGAGGCAGTGGTCTCGGGAGGAGACACCCGGGAAAAATCGAATGAACTCGCCGAATTGGTTCCCTTCTTCTTTCCCGACGAATTGCTTCCCGGCGAACCGATAAATGACGACCGGAGGCTCTTCGATTTGACTCATACACTCACGGAGCAAGACTCCTATGCCGTCTATCATCGGCTCGACCGACTGAATCTGACGCTGCTGCCCACGTGGGGAACAATCCGCCTGGGCCGCCAGGCAATCACCTGGGGTAACGGATTCATATTCAACCCGTTTGATTTATTCAATCCCTTCGCGCCGACGGATATCTTGCGGGATTACAAAATCGGAGACGATATGGCCCTTGCCGAATTTCCCATTGCCGACATCGGCAACGTCCAGTCGCTCTATGTCGTCAGACGCGATCCGGTTGACGACGATGTGGACTTCGACGAGGCGTCGCTCGCCGGCAAGTTGCATTTCGCGATCGGAACCACGGAATTTGACCTTCTTGGCGCCCGGCACTTCGAAGACTATGTGGTTGGCCTGGGAACCAGCGGATACCTGAAAGACGCGGCCTGGCGCGTCGACGCGACGTGGACATTTCTGGAAGACAGCCGGAGCGAGGACGGCTACCTGTCGCTGGTCGCAAACATGGACTACTCGTGGGTCTGGCGGGAAAAGAATTTCTACGGATTCATCGAGTTCCATTTCAATGGACTCGGCGAGGACGACCCTGCGGAAGCGCTTGTCAAGCCCGAGGTCATCGAGCGCTTTGTCCGCGGCGAACTGTTCACGTTCGGCCGTTCATACCTGAGCGCGCACGTGCGCGTGGAATTGCATCCTCTGGTCAACTTTTTCGTGACGTTCATAAACAATGTCGGCGACCCTTCGGGAATAGCGCAGCCGCGCATGGTCTGGGATATAACCGAGGACTTGCAGCTCACGGCGGGCGCAAGCATTTCGTATGGCGAAGAAGGCAAAGAGTTCGGCGGTTTCGAGATACCCGGCACGGACCTGCTGGTCGATTCTCCCGACAACGTGTTTCTGTGGGCCACCTATTTCTTCTGAGACAGGTTCGAAGCTCGCGTCTGTCCGTCCCATAATTTGCTACGAAACAATAGCAAAATGACGTGAGAAGCTGACTTTTTATCCGCAGATTGCGCCTGCCTGCAACGCAAGAGGCAGATTGATTAGCATGGAGTAAAGGGCTGAAGATTTGGACCATGAATTACGCGGAGCAGCCATTCGCCGTCCACATCCCGAATCGTGGTCGAGAAACGAAGATTTTTCCTTTGTGTTCTTAGCGCCTTGGCGTGAGAGAGAAACCATAATCATCGCGGTCCTGACACGCTGTGGAAAATCCTTGTTCGCTTATTGAACTTTCCATCCGGACTCTATATAATCCCATCACCGAAAAATTTCCCCTGGCTGAAAAACCGATGAAGGAGGAGCGAGACAATGGCCAAACGCACTCCATCGAAGAAGGCCGCCAAGCGGCGGGACGACCGCCTGTTCACGCTGGACACGTACATTATCGGCGGCCCTATTACCGAAGAATTCGCTCAGAAGAATGAGGTCGTCTGCCGAACCATCCAGGTTCGCGGTAACCAGACACTGCATGCGCTTCACAATGCGATCTTCGATGCCTTTGACCGCGAAGACGAGCACATGTATGAATTCCAGGTAGGCGGGAAAAAACCGATGGACCCAAAGGCCAGATGTTATGTTCTTCCCATGGCAATGGACAGCCCGTTCGAGGACCGCAAGCCTGCAGGCAACGTGACGCGCGCCACCATCGGGTCACTTGGCCTGAAGAAGGGACAGGCCTTTTACTATTGGTTCGATTTCGGGGATGACTGGTGGCATCAGATCAACGTCGCGGCCATCGAAGACAAAGCGCCGCCCGGGAAGTACCCGAAAGTCATTAAGCGAGTGGGCGAGAGTCCCCCGCAGTACATAGACTGGGACGAGGAAGAATGACGCCATTTCAACGCAGCCGGCCGCACAATAACCTTTCGCCTGGCTGATTCGAGACACTTGAACGTCGGAGCTTCCTTATTTACGAAGCGCTTCCTTGTCGCTGCCTACAGTTCCCCGCGGTACTTGCGGTACAATCCGCGAAACTGATGGTAGGTCAAACCCAGCATCTCAGCGGCCTTTCGCTGGTTGTGCCGTGCTTCTGTCAACGCCTCCCGGAGCAACCGCAGTTCGACATCGCGGACCGCATCGTGAAAAGGGGTGTCGGACCCCACGCAAGTCGGCGGCGGAGGCGTTTCCGGTTCGACCTCGTGAACGATTTCCTTTCCAGGCAAAGGCCCTTCGCTGTACGGAGAGCGGAAGGGATCGAAGATTATCTCTTCTATCACTGCGGTATCCGAGCGGTAGACGGCCCGTTCAACGACATTCTTGAGTTCCCGCACGTTTCCGGGCCATGGGTAACTCTCGAGGGCTTCGATGGCGTCATCGCTGAATTGAGGGATTTCCTCTCGCCCGAGTTCATAGGCGATTCTCGCAGCGAAATGGTTGGAAAGCAGTAATATGTCCCCTTTTCGCTCCCTCAGCGGAGGCAGAAACAATACCTCGAACGAGAGGCGGTCGAGCAAGTCGTTCTTGAATCGTTCCTCCGCCACCATTGCGGGCAGGTCGGCATTGGTCGCCCCGATTATGCGAACATCCACTCGAATCGGCTCCGAGCTGCCTACTCGCTCGAACGTCCCGTACTCGACTACCCGCAAAATCTTCTCCTGAACCTCGACGGGGATATTGCCGATCTCATCGAGGAAGAGCGTGCCGCTGTCGGCCGAATCGAATCTTCCCTTTCGCCGCCGAACCGCCCCGGTGAACGCGCCCTCCTCGTGGCCGAAAAGCTCCGACTCGATGAGTGTCGGAGCGAGCGCCGCGCAGTTCAGCGCCACGAGCGGCCCCTGCCATCTGGCTGAAAGGTAATGCAGTTTCGACACGGCAAGCTCCTTGCCGGTGCCCCGTTCGCCAACCAGGAGGACGGGCCTGTCAACCTGAGCCGCGCGGGATAGCTGCTCCTTGAACTGAAGGAACGCCTCCGACTGCCCGAGCGACTCCGGCAGCGAAACCCCCGGCGAGAGCGGGGTCAAATCGTGTGTTCGGCGACTTTTCGGGCTCATTTATATAGTATTATTCACCAATAATAGGTTTATAAAGCCTAATATTAATAAATTATACCACATACCTTTTCGGTTGTCAATTGCGGTCTTTATGCTTAAACCTATGCCTATCAACTAGTTATTTGTTTACTCAAGACGTTGGCATATTTTGTGCCCTATACATTGCCACGAAGGGCAAACAAACGGAGGTAACGTCATGGGAATCTTCACCCGAGTTCGCGACATCATCAGTTCCAACATTAATGCCATGTTGGACAAGGCGGAAGACCCGGAAAAGCTCATCAGGCTCATGATTCAAGAGATGGAAGACACGCTCGTGGAGCTTCGGGCCTCGTGCGCGGATGCGATGGCGACCCGTAAGAGGGTCGAGCGAGCGAAGGAGGAATCGATCGCGCGTGCCGGTCAATGGGAAGAGCGCGCCCAGTTGGCCGTGGCCAAGGGCCGCGAGGATTTGGCCAGGGAGGCCCTGCTCGAGAAGAGGCGCTTGCAGGAACAGGCCGGCTCATTCGACAAGGAGCTGGCTCAATGCGACGCGCTGATTGAGCAGTACCAGGATGACATCGTTCAGCTCGAGCAGAAGCTGAACGCCGCGCGCGAGAAACAGCGAATACTTGTCAAGCGCCACGCTCACGCGCGCACGAAGAAACGGGCCCAGATTGACATTCGCCGCATCGAAACCACCGACGCGTTCATTCGGTTCGAGCAGTTCGAGAACCGAATCGAGCGGATGGAGGCCGAGGCCGACCTGGTGAATTTCGGGAGAAAACCGAGCCTCGAAGACGAGATCGCCGGTCTCGAGGGCGACGAGAAAATCGAGCAGGAACTCCGGAGACTCAAAGAGGCGGCATCGAAGAAATCGCAAGAAAACCCTCCGGCCTGACTCCGAGTGCGGAGGATTCGCAAGCCGGCGAGCACATGCAAGGAGAACACGAATGGAACAGAATAGCGGACAAACAAAAGACCCCTCGACACCGGTCAATCTCGACGAGCAGCAACTGAGGGAACTCGAGAACATGATCGCCGGCTTGAAAAAAGGTATAATGAGTGTGTCCGACGAATCGGCTCCTTCAGTTTCGGGAGCAGTTCGCCAGGCTGTCCCGCAGAAAGAGCAGGACTTCGATTCGCTGGGCGCGAAAGAACGGGATTCCGTAATTGACTTGCCTGTTTCGGGGAGAGTGAGTGTGGCCGATAATCCCATGTCCCGCGCTTCGGGGGCAGTCCGCCAATCTATCCCGCGAGTCCGCGGGATTTCGCTGCGCTCAACGAAGGAATGGGGGGATTCCGTAATTGGGTACAGCCCCCTGCGCTTCGTTTTCGCTGACATTCATAATTGTCGGACAAATTCAATCCCGATTCTATCCCGCGAGACGCGGGACTTCGTGCCCGCAAATCCGGGACAGTCCACTCCGTTGAAAGACAGGGGATTTTGTAGCTGGGTATGGCGCCTTGCGCCGGCTTTTCGGGAATATGGTCAATTGTGGGACACATTGATAATGGGGCCGTTAAGGCCAACAGCGCTGTCCGGTTCAGCCTTGCGCGATGAGAAAAAAGGACTGAGTCTATCATGTCCTTCACGCCCGAAACCCACGGTGGTTGGCGCTGTATGCATGCGAAACCAGAAACCAAAGGGAAAAAGTGAGCGAATTCCGGCATAGAAAAGAACGGGAGTCAATCACATGGCCGCCGTATTCATTGTAGCGATTGTCTTCACATCGATCCTGATTGCAATAGGCATCATTGCGGGAACCATTGTCGCGCTGGCAAGAAACAAGAGGGGCGGGCCGTACTGGAAGGGCAATGACCCGCTTCAATCGAACGAGACTCGGCTTATCCAGGAACTTCACCAGGGATTAATAAGGATGGAAGAACGAGTCGAGTCATTGGAAACCATCCTGCTCGACCGAGAAAAGGTGGAGGAGCAGAAGAAACAGGGAAAGGAAGGAAGCAGATGAGACACCCATACGGAAGCCAGCGTCCGGCTCTGTATCGCTCTCGCAGCGGAATGATTTTCGGAGTGTGCAAGGGTATTGCGGAATACCTGAACTTCTCGGTGTTCTGGACGCGCGTTATCGCGGTCGCGCTGCTGCTCTTCACCGGTATCTGGCCGATAGTGGGCATCTATATCCTGGCGGCATTACTGATGAAGCCTGAGCCCGTGCTGCCGATAGAATCGGAGGAAGCCCAGGAATTCTACAATTCCTATACGAACTCGCGCACCCTGGCGCTGCATCGTCTGAAGCGAACGTTCGACAACCTGGAACGCCGAATACAGCGGATCGAGAGCACCGTGACCGCACGAGAGTACGACTGGGAGCGAAGATTGAACGAAGGCTCCTGAGCGGAAACCGGCGCCACCACATACGCTTTGACAAGAGCGCTCTTCAAAATAAAACAGGTCAGCTGAGCCTCCCTCGAGCGACGGGAAAACCGGCGCTCTCAAAGAGACAGAAACCCAATATGCGCGATACGTGTGCCTATGCAAGATATGCGCGAAAAGAGAGCGACATATCGCCTCCATGATTGTCCTCGTCGGGATGGGGCGTTCCTCGCAAAGGCTCTTTTACAGCGAATTCAGGAAGGTCGGGAAAAAGATGGTTGTCGTGTGGGCCGGAACATCGAGCAGCGGATTGAGCGGAATAAAGGGTGGAAGGCCTATCCGTTTTACGCCGGATGACCTGAGGGCCATCAAGGACCACTGTCCCGATGTGGAACTTGTGACTCCTCAGGTTCGAGCCCGATTTCGGGAAGCGAAATACCGAAACAGGAACGCGCAAGGCGCGTGCGCATCCGCCGGGCGTATCTTCGGGTAACCGCGGCCGATGCTCCGTGAGTTCGGAAAGTCGGGGAACGGCGCCGTGAAAAAACAGTCGTTCCGTTCGCAGCAAGACGGTCCCCTTCTCAATACCACGCAGGTTTTCCCGGCACTGGATATTTTCAAACAGATTCGCTGCCCTGGCAAACCACGCCCGGAAGAATGCGTGAAGACTTCTTTGATGCTACCCCCTTTCGGGAGGAAAGATGGACCGTATGTGCAGGCGCGAATCCTCTTCGGAATAGGTGAGAACCATCAGCCATTTGCCCGGGCTGCTTTTTTCGGACGCATACAGATACTTCACGTGTTCGGGGAGAACCACGTTGAATTGCTGCCCCGCAAAAGTGGCGTGATAGAATTCCCTGCTCGTAGCCAGGGACGGAGTCCGAAGCTCTCCAATCTGCGGGAACATCTCCAAATACATGTTAATGTCGTCGGTGATATTTCGACAAATTCTCTGGGCCCGATGAATCTGTATGGGTAATCCCATCCTGTTGTCCAGGTACCGGTCGAATTCGATAGTGGGGTCGTCGCACTTCCGAATCTGGCCCATCCCCCACCAGCCCCAGAGAAGCAGAATTGCCGTGAGAGCAACAGTGAGATGGCGGCGGCGCGCGATACCTGCCAGAAGGCCTGCGAGAGCAAGGCAATATCCAACAAGCGCGAAATTGGTCCGCCACGGCACAGGCGGACTAATAGCGCTTGAGGGTAACAGCGACACCGCAATCCACGTCAGACCGAAGAGAAGAATTCTGCCCCGTTCGCCCAAATCGGCCGGAGTCCTTCCTCTGCGTTTCTTTCTTATGTACGAGACGGCTATTCCTGCAGCAACAAGCAGGAGCGCGGTCGCGTAATTCCACAGGAGCCCGTGTATCCCGCTGATGACCCCCTTTGACACAAGAACCATTGACAGGAGATACAGAGGATCCACAATCATTGTGACCATGGCGACCATGTTTCGAAGCACGTCCCAGTTTGAGGGGGTTTCATATACACCGGTAAACATTGCGTCCCTGCTCAACCAGTATCCTGTGAGTCTGACCGCAGCGTATACGGCAAGGACTATCCAGAGCCAGATATCGAGGCGGAACGACCTCCTTTCGAATATCGTTTCCCGCCGGCAAATCCAGCGGTATGCGGCCAGAAGAGGAGGAATGACAATGTTTACCTCGTTGACCAAAAGGGCTGCCGCGAAAAAAAAGACGCAAAGGACTTTGGCCGATGTTTTTCCGGACTCCGATGCGCTCAGGTAAAATAACCACACGGCCAGCGCGGCGATCAGAGCCAATGTCTGCATAGCGATTGTGACCCAGTAAACGGCGTGGAAATTCGTCAGATTCACAAGATACAAGAGACCGGCAAAAAATCCGAGTTTGTGGTTGGCGGTAATCCTGACTGCGAACACGTATACCAGCGCTCCGGCAAGCGCATGCAAAACCAGGTTTGCCATATGCCACAACTGCGGGTTCATCCCGAAAACGAGCCGGCCTGCCGCGAAGTAACCGTAGATCGCGAGGGGACGAAAAACAATGAAAACAGGGTTGATTTCTCTTGAAAACCGATTCATCCCTCCGACATCGAGCACATAGAAATCTTCTTTTGCGAAGTAATATTCCAGCGCGTCGCGGAAGCAAAGGAAAACAAGAGCCAAATACACGAAGAAGAGAAGAAAGGCCCATTTCTTCAATGGTTGAAGATGCTCCGACGTTTGCATCGAACACGTCCGGGGAAAACTCACGACACTCCCTGCCTTGCCTGGACACATATCAGCGTTCGACCCCGCCGCACACGTCCGACCGTCAGCGGGGACAGAAATGATTATAGTGCTTTTCCAGCAGCAGCATCAATGTCCTGGACATGTCCTGGCCAAAAAAAGTGCTTTTCCCTTCCGAGCCGGAACCCCCCAGGCGAGTTCCGGCTGAGAGACACAACTGCGAATATCTCTCGAGCGCTTCCAGCAACCACAAAAAAGCCACCCCGAAAAAGCGGCCGGCTGAAAGAACGCCGGTAATACAAATTGCTTTGTTTCACCGAAGGAAAACCTTCAGGGCGAAAAACGGTCCATCGCTACGCTTTGCTCGGCGAGGAGGTTTCTCTCACCGATTCGGGCGGGTCGAAAAGGAAAAAGCAATAGCACGGGCTCCATCCGCAGTTGATGCAGAGTTAGCACCCCTCCAGGAACGTCGGTGCTCCTCCACAATCCGGACACCTCATCGATTTACTCCTCTCCAGATAGTTCTTGGATGTCGGCAAGTCAATAGTTCGGTATCCCTGAAACAAGAAGCCATTATTCAATATCGTCGCATCAAACCAACGACAATTCCCTGAATCCGGATATCACGGTCCTTCACGATAACCGGCTCCAGCTGTTCGTTCGCCGGTTGAAGTCGCACAGAGTTCTTTTCGCGATAGAACTTTTTCAGAGTGGCGTTCTCGCCGGACAGACTTCCGACGACGTGTGGCTTATCAAGACCGACTCATCCGGCGCCAAGCTGTGGGATAAGACCTTCGGCGGAGCATCTTCGGATCACGGTCGTAGCGTGCAGCAGACGACAGACGGCGGCTATATCATCGCCGGATACACTCGCTCATACGGAGCGGGTTACGGGGACGTGTGGCTGATAAAAGTTTCCCCCGAGCCCGGCCCATAATGGGAGGGAAAGCGCCCTAATGACACAGGCGGCAAAGAACGGCGCTGGCGGCGCGGGCCGAATCGCCCCCTCACCTAAGCGCGAGTTCCATCTACTAGAGTTCGCGGATGCGGTCGCGCAGTTCGGCGGCCCGCTCGAACTCCAGCTTATCCGCCGCTTCCTTCATCTCGCGCTTCAAGTCTTCCGGCATCCTGGGAAGCCCCCCTGCCGTGTCTGTACGGTCGAGTTCGATTGTTTTTCTTTTTGCCAAAGGCATCGAGGTTAAAAACGCCTGCATCGGGGATTTTTTTGAAGAAACATTTCCCGCTTTCCTGGCGCCTTTGTCAAATGCGGATTCTGCTGCAGAACCCCCCTTGCGCATTGCTGGCTTGGATGAAGATTTTTTTTCAGGTTTCTTAAAATTCATAGTAAAATATATTGACTATTATGCTATTCCCTGATACAATAGATGAAACATCGAGAGGCGGTCACCATATCACGGGGAGATGCGATGGGCGTTGGGGAGATTTCAAATCAGGGAAGCCTTTTCGACTCGGGTGTGTATTTGGAGCAACTGCTTAAGCGGGCGAAGGGCGGGCAGAAGTTTTTATTCTTCCGAGTGAGAGTGGAGATACAGTCCGGATGTGCTGTTCCCGCGGGGCGAAGGGCGGGCAGAAGTTTTTATTCTTCCGAGAGCATATTTGGCCTCAGTT
>CAYVQZ010000066.1:0-24533 GCA_964453435.1 uncultured bacterium | reverse complement strand
TTTATGGAAAGAGTCTCCGGCGTCGGCGGAGAGAATTGTTTGAGGGTATCGTTTCGGAAGAGGCGGTTCGAGCCTTACCGTGGGTTCGTCTGAGAAATGCTTGTTTGGCCCGTCGGTTTTCAGTTCGTTCTTTTGCATTCGCTGCCTCCGGGCCAGTTAATCCTGAAGTGAACTGCTGAGGTTGAGCAAAATTATTGATGTTCAGTGCGCCAAAATTATATCCACCAATTTGGGGTTTGTCAAGCAAAAAAATTAAATCAAAGTCTCACCCTTCAAAAAAGACCATTTTCTGTCATAGCTAAAGCTAATATAACCAATTACTTATACAAACTCCGCGCATCCAGTCGCAATGAACAGCTTATACGCGTGGTAATAAGGGGTCGGGCCCCATTTTTCGATGCGGCCCCGAACGACCGTATATGTCGAATCTCGGAAGAGTTCGCCGAACGGAAAAGAAATGCATTGTCCTATCACTGATATTAGTTTGGGATTATAGCAGTATCTTGCAGCGAACCGTCGAGGTGAGGGCTTCGTCAGAGCGGGCTATTCAGGAAACGCTCGCCGGAAAAGAAATTTCGAGGAAGTTGTTTACTATCTTGGGGCCCTCGCGGGTAAGAATGCTTTCCGGATGAAACTGAACGCCATAGACCGGGTACTGCTTGTGCTTGAGTCCCATTATTTCATCTTCTTTTGTGCGGGCCGTGATTTCGAGACAGCCGGGGACGGTGTCTTTTTTCACGATGAGCGAATGATACCGGGTAGCCTCGAACGGATTCGGAACATCCGCAAAAAGTTCGTCCTTCACATGATAGATCATCGATGTCTTTCCGTGCATCAGCCGTTCCGCCCTCACCACGTCGCCGCCGAAAACGTACCCGATGCACTGGTGACCCAGACATACGCCGAGTATGGGAATCCTGTGGCCGAACGTCCGGATGACTTCGTTCGAAATGCCGGCGTCGAGCGGGGTGCCCGGCCCGGGAGAGATGATGATGCGGTCGGGGTTCAGGGCATCTATTTCTTCAATCGTAATCTTGTCGTTCCGGTATACAGTGTAATCCGGCCGGCGCACGCCGACATACTGGACAAGGTTGTATGTGAAGGAATCGTAATTATCTATTATGAGTATCATGGATTCGCCAGCCTCCGCGACTCACAAACCGGCCTCGGCTATTTCGATCGCTCGCACGACCGCGAGCGCCTTGTTCAATGTCTCGTTATATTCGTTCGTCGGGTCGGAGTCCGCCACGATGCCGGCCCCGGCCTGCACGTATGCCATATCGCCCTTGATGAGCAATGTCCGTATTATGATGCAGGTATCCAGATTTCCCGAGAAACTGAAATATCCCATCGTGCCGCCGTACGGTCCCCTTTTGAGCGGTTCGAGCTCCTCGATGATCTCCATGGCCCGTATTTTCGGAGCACCCGTCAACGTGCCCGCCGGAAACGTCGCCCGCAGGACATCGAAGCCGTCGCAGTCATCCCGCAGGCTCCCCCTCACGTTCGAGACGATATGCATCACGTGCGAGTATTGCTCGATGACCATGAGTTCGGTGGTGTGCACCGAGCCGAGCCTGGCGACACGGCCAACATCGTTTCTGCCGAGGTCGACAAGCATGATGTGCTCGGCTCGCTCCTTCTCGTCGGACAACAGGTCGCGCTGCAGTTCCTTGTCATCGAATTCCTTTAACGCGCGGGGCCGTGTGCCGGCAATCGGGCGCAGGTCGATGACGTCGTCCTCGACGCGAACCAGCAGTTCGGGGGAGGCGCCCACGAGCTTGAGGTCACCGAAATTAAGGTAAAACATATAGGGTGACGGATTGACCGAGCGCAGCGCCCGATAGATATCGAACGGCGGAGCGGCCACTTTCGTCGAGAATCGCTGCGACAGCACCACCTGAAAGATATCCCCCGCCCGTATGTATTCCTTCGCCACGCGAACGATTTCCTCGAATTCATTTTGCGTGAAATTCGATATCAATTGCATTTTGCCGGCTGATTGCGGCGGCCGGTATCTCGGATAACTGAGAGGTTTCTGTAACGCGTCGACCATTTCGTCGATTTGGCCGGTGGCTTCGTCGTAGGCGGTTCTGGGGTCTCCCTCAATCCGCGCGTTACAAACAACCAAAATGTGGTGGTTCACGTGGTCAAAAATCAGAATCTTGTCGGTGACCACGAAAAAGATATCCGGCAGGCCGAGGTCGTCATCGGTCTCGTCGGGCAATTCCTCGAAGAATCGCGCGGCGTCGTATCCGACATATCCGACGGCGCCCCCGAAGAAGCGGGGAATGCCTTCAACCTCGACGGGCTTGTACTTGGCCATCAATTCCTTCAAACCGGTCAGCGGGTCACTCGATGTCGATTTCTTTTCGACCCCATTTTCGGTAATCGTGATTTCGCCGCCTTTCGCCCGGTATATGACGGAAGGGTTGGAACCAAGAAACGAATATTGAGCAATCCTGTCGCCGCCAACGACGCTCTCGAGCAAAAAGGAATAATTTCCCTTATCGATTTTGAGGAACGCCGATACCGGGGTCTCGAGGTCAGCGAGCACTTTCCGATAGACCGGAATCAGATTTCCTTTGCTTGCCTTTTGCTGAAATTCTTCCCAGGTGGGGGTGTACATTGGCTCAATTCCGCGGCGAGTTTCCCTATTTCTTCCTGTAGACCTCTTCAGGGTCGAACACGCGCGATGCGGTCACTTTCCAATGGGAAGCGTCTTCCAGCTTGCGAAAGAAGCACGACCTGTAACCCTCATGGCACGCTGCGCCCTGTTGCCGCACACGAAGCAGTATCGTGTCGCAGTCGCAATCGGCGCGAATTTCCTCCACCGATTGAACATGTCCGGAGGTCTCTCCCTTGCACCATAACTGTTGCCTCGCGCGGCTGTAAAAATGGCTCTTTCCGGTTCGTATCGTTCGTTCAAGCGCTTCCCGGTTCATGTATGCCAGCATGAGAACCTCACCGGTTTCGCTGTCCTGCACGATTGCCGGCGCGAGACCCTTCTCATCGAATTTCACGGTGTCCAAAATTTTCATTTTCGAATTGCAGCGGCTTCCCTCACGCAGATACCGCGCGATGCCAGATATTCCTTCGCCTGTTGGATCGAATACGTTTGGTAATGAAAGATGGAGGCAGCGAGAACGGCATCAGCTTTTCCGTCCGCCAAGGCGTGATACAGGTGTTCCAGGCTCCCCGCTCCACCCGAGGCGATTACCGGTATTGACACTCGCTCGGAGATCGCGCGAGTGAGCTCGATGTCATACCCCTTTTGCGTTCCATCATAATCCATGCTGGTCAGCAGAATCTCACCCGCTCCAAGCTGATTCACTCGTTCGGCCCACTCGATGGCATCGAGTCCCGTCGGCGTCCTTCCCCCATGAACAAACACTTCGAAGCCCGATTTCGTGCGCTTTGCGTCGATAGCCACGACGATGCATTGGCTGCCGAACCGGTCGGCGGAACGCGCAACGAGTTCCGGATTATTGACCGCCTCGGTGTTGATCGATATTTTGTCCGCCCCCGCCCGCAGCAATTCTCGAATGCCCTCGACCGTCCGTATTCCGCCTCCGACCGTCAGTGGCATGAAAACCTGCTCCGCCGTTCTTCGGACAACCGAGAGCATTATCGCTCTTTTTTCATACGAGGCCGTTATGTCCAGAAACACGAGTTCGTCGGCGTGCTCCTGGTCATATCGCTTCGCAATCTCGACCGGGTCGCCCGCGTCGCGAAGCCCCACAAAATTAACCCCCTTGACGACCCGGCCGTCCATCACGTCGAGGCAGGGGATGATTCTCTTGGCAAGCATTAGTCCTTTGATTCTAATGAAGGTGGCGGCTCTTCCGAAGGGAGGCTGTTGGTGGGGGGTCTCGCCATCGCCGGCTTTCGGGTCTTGCTCGCTACTATCTTGTCCACGGAGACAGGGATGATTTCAACATTGTCGATTCCGAGGCTCTCTTTCAAACAGAGGGCAATTTCTCGCTGGACAGCTTCTCCGGCTTCCTTGACATTTTGCTCGGACCACACCCCGACGGAAGCTCTCACTCTCAACCGCTTTCGGTCTTTCGACGTGTTCACCCGCGCTCTCACGCTCTGCGCGACGGGCTTTTCCTCGAAATGCTTGGCGATAAAGTCCTCGATCGCCCGGAGCGAGACATTTATCGGACCGTCCTTTCCCTCGAACGTGTAACTCGACGCCGTCTCGCTGCGTCCCCCGGCAAGCACGTATGTCACCAGGCTTGCAACAAACGCTATCATTCCCGCGACAATGAATCCGACGGGCATCCGTATTTGGTTTATCGCGTGGATGATTCTGGATGTCAGTTGATGGTCCACGGCCATGAGACCCGCCAAAAGCAAGCCTACAGCCAGCAGGAACAGGATTGCCGAAAACAAAGAAAGCATTATGGACTTGACGAAATTCATGGTCGCTCTCCTGTTTCGCTCAAACGCATATCGACGGACGGTGGCGCGATTTGCTCAGCAGCCGGCATCCCTCATCGGTCACCAGAACCAAATCCTCTATCCGCACGCCTCCGACGTCCGGAATATAAATGCCCGGCTCAACCGTAAAAACCATGCCGGGCTTGATATTTCCCTTTCCAAGCCGGGAAATGACGGGCGATTCGTGCACCTCCAACCCAACCCCGTGACCGAGGCCGTGACCGAAGCATTCGCCGTAACCCGCGTCGACAATCAGGTCCCGCGCAATTGCATCCACCTCAACGCACGATAAACCGGGCCGAATCGCTCGCAGTGCGGCAGCCTGCGCATTCTCAACAATCTCATATATTTCCAGCACCTGCTGCGAAACAATTTTATCCAACCATGCCGTCCTTGTCAAGTCGGAGTGATATCCCCCGTATTGGGCCCCGATATCGATCACAACCGGCTCGCCGGTTTTGATTTGACGCTCCGTCGAGGCGCCGTGAGGCATCGCGGACCTCGGCCCCGAGGCGACTATCAGGTCGAACGCTTCCTTCTTTGCGCCCGCCGACCTCAGCAGGAAATTTATGCGGTTTGCCACCTCCTGCTCCGTCATACCCGCTCGCAGTTCTTCCAACACCGTTTCCATTGCCTGGTCAGCTATCGAGGCGGCCCTCTCGATTCGTTCAACCTCCCGTGCGTCCTTCACGGCCCGGAGCTCTTTTATCCAGTCCTCGGTGGGCATCAGTTCGACAGCGTCGAGCTCCCGCAGTTGAGCGTATTGTCGGTACGTAAGGTGTGCGGCTTCAAAGGCGAGCCTCTTGATCCGAAACTCTCGTATCGTTTCCCCAATGATTTCTTCCGCCCGACCCTTGATCTCGACGAAGTCGAACTCCCGTGCTTCCTCCCGCACCTGCGTGCGGTACCGAAAGTCGGTCAGGATAACAGCCCGTTCCAGAGTGATGAGAACCACCGCCAGTGACCCCGTGAATCCGGTCAAATAGCAATAGTTCGGATAGCTGTGGCAAATAAAGGCGTCCGCACCGGCTTCCGCCAATCTTTTACGGACCGCATCGACACGATTTTTCACCCGCTATTCTCCCTTCGCGAGCGCGTCCAGCGCCAGACAGTATCCGAGAGAGCCGAATCCCGCGATCACGCCCCTGCACACGGGAGCAATGAGCGAGCGGCGCCGAAACTCCTCGCGAGCGCTCGTATTGGAAAGATGCACCTCAACCGCCGGCAATCCTGTCGCCGCTATGGCATCCCGTATGCCGATGCTGGTGTGCGTGTATGCAGCCGGATTTATCACGAGAGCATCGAAACTCCCCCCCATATCCCCTATTTTGTCCACAATCTCGCCCTCGTGGTTGGACTGCAACACGGTCACGGAAATCCCCAGCGATTTCGCGTGTCTGCGAATCATGCCATTGATGTCCTTCAGTGTTTCCTTCCCGTAAATCTCCGGTTCGCGTTCTCCCAAAAGCTGCAGGTTCGGCCCGTGAATCACCAGTACTCGCATCGTTTCTTCCCCCGATCAAAACTCCTTGTAGTATTTTCGCAGTTTCTCCGCCAGTGTGGCTTCTCGTTTCGCTTCATCCGTGCGCCCCAATGCGTCATAGATTTGCCGGAGTCTGTCATGAAACTCGGGATTTACCGGAAAATTCTCCGAGGCCCGTCGTTCCGCCTCGAGAGATTTCTCGAACATATCTTTTCGATCCCATGCATTGCCAGCAGTCCAATACGCGGTCGCAAGGGATTGATAGACATACGGAGAAAACGGGTCCAAATTCGAGGCCCGCTTGAGATGCTCTATCGCGCTATGGAGGTATCCGGGTTGCTCCTCCATTTGGGACATCCGCAAATAATTATCTCCTAGTAAATGATGCGCCTCGGCATCCAGCGGATATAAATTGATCGACCTCTCCAAGAGAGAAATGCCCGCGCGCAACGCGCTCCGCTGTTTTTCCGGATCGGATTCGAATCCGACATGTCTGGCGAACTCCGTGGGAAAGGCCGCGTTTCTCAACGCCTCCGCTCTATTGCGATATTGTAAGCTTATATATGATTTAAAGAGCGTGGCCGAGTAAAAGGATAGTATCAGAAGAAGGAAAATCGCTGCAACGCCCGGCACGCGCATGGTAAACTTGTCGCTCTGCTCTTGTGGAGCGGGAATCGCAACCAGCAGACCCATAAAGGCAAATACCAGATAGGCCAGCGCAGGGAGATACAGCGCGAAATCAACCACGCTGTTCACGAGAAAAGCGATTACCGCCGTCCCAAGACCGCAGGCGACCCCTCTCATGGCGACTGCCGGTCCCGAAACCGCCTTCTTCCAAAATGTGTACAGAAACACAAGCCACATTCCGGCAAATGCATTCAAGCCGATAATTCCAGTCTCGGCCCACACCTGAAGAAAGTTGTTGTGCGCCAGTTTTACCGGGTAGCCACCCAGAACCATGTATTTCGGATATGCCTTCTCAAAGGCGCCCCAACCCACCCCGAACCACGGGTTGTCGCTAATCATCGTGACCGCCGTACTCCAATACGAGAGACGATGCTCGATTGTCTGAGAATCCCTGATTCTCGAAATCAGCGACGGCTCTTGCACCATTGATGCGTCGGCAGGAATTGTCTTCATGCAAAGAAACAGAGATGCAATCAGCATCACCGCCGTCGCAACAGCATTTCCGTTTTGCGATGCCTGCCTCCCCGTCACGATTCTCACGCCGACGAAAATCATCACGGCCGCCAATGCGGATAGCCATCCTCCCCGGGAATACGTGAGGTAAAGGTTCCAGAGCAGGAGGATACAGAAGACGACAAACAACGGCGCCGTGAAGGCCTTGCCAGCGTTCCACAGCCCGGCGCCTACAACGGACAGAAATCGCAGCGCCGGATGACTTTTTGACGTTTTCTCACCAACCGTCCGGGGCGCTGGTTCCGCAAGGTCTCTCCGAAAGACCCCCCGAATACCGGATATTGTGAAAGAAAGCATGCTTTGGCGCATCTCCCAGGCCCATCCTGCCGCAAGACTTCCTATCAATACGAGAAACATCGCATAGGCGTTCGGATAAAGAAAAGTCGCAAACGCCCTCTTTGTTTCGAGTCTATGCAAGATGCCGGTGTTCAGGGGTATTCCCATGAGGAACTCTTCATCCCCCGATTTCATTACCATCTCCAGATAACGTCGCGTCATTTCCAGGGTATGGTAATACTGCCATATGCCATAAACACTGATTATGAACGCGGAAACGAAGACAATCCCGATGGCGACTTTAATCGAGTTCTTTTCTCTGAAATTGTTTGCAATCAACAAAAAAAGAAGCGAGTAGCTTATTATTTCGAAAATATACCGCAGCGTGAGCCCCTTGTTGACACTCGTGAAGAACGTGGCGGAGCAGACAAGGGCAAACGCGAGCACGAATCCGGTCAACAGGCGGTTGTGAATCTCGAGTGTCCCGTCTTTCCGGGATTTCAGAATCCAGAGGGCGGCGAGAACCGCAACGCCGATGTGGAAGAAATGATTGTAGTGCGGATAGGTTCTGCCGGAAACGAACGGGCGGAAGAAGAGTATCAAGAGGATGCCCGCAAAGAGCAGGTTGTCCGCCAGCTCATGCAGACTGCGGCCGGCGACATCATCTCGAGCGCGCGAGCCCGACGTCGCGCCGGCTCGCTTTTTCCCTTTTTTCCGACTCATTTCTCACCGTCTGACTGTTCCCGTATTCGTTTCTCGCGGTCGGCTATCATCAAGATGATGATAATTGCAAATATTCCCAATGCTTGCACGAACAGGGTTATGGCGCCCGCAAGCGGCAGGTACCGGAGCAATGTGGCGCCCAATCCGACGGAGAAAGAGACGAGATAAATAAATATGACCGCGTCGCGCCGGCTCATCCCAAGATGAACCAATCGGTGAGAGAAATGCCGGTTGTCACCCACATGAATCGGCAGGCCCGCCCTCCAGCGCAGGTAAATAACTCCCACCGTATCGAAAATCGGCACGCTGAGGATGAGAATTGGCGTGAATAAAGCCCACGGACTCATGTGGTCGGACATATAAAATGTTCCGACTACGGTGATGGAAGCGAGCAGGAAGCCGATCAACATGGCGCCTGCATCGCCCAGAAAAATCTTGGCGGGACTGAAATTATAAACGAGGAAACCGAGCAGCACGCCGGCCAGCGTCAGCAGGATGGCCGCGGTCAGAGTCTGGTCGAGCGGGAAAACGACAAAGAAAAATATGAGCGCCGCTATGAGGGCTACTCCCGAGCACAGACCATCCATATTGTCCACAAAATTGAAAGCGTTCACGATGGCGACAATCCACAGAACTGTCCCCAGCGATGTGATTATCGGATATGGAACGAATAATTCCAGCCGAACGCCGAAGGAAACCACGATGATCGCCGCGATTATCTGGGCAGCCAGCTTATATCGCGCTCGCAGACGATAGAGGTCGTCGACCAGACCGACGACGAAAACCAGTGTCCCCCCCACCACGATGCCCAGCGCTCGCAATACCGCTGGTTTCTCTCCCATCGCCGCCGTGTAGTGGATGTGTTCTCCGACGGCCCGCACCAACGGGATTTCACCGCCAAACACCTGAAGCAGCCATGTGTGTATAGCGATAATCGCCAGAAAAGAGAGATACACTGCGACACCGCCGAGGTACGGAATCGGACGTTCATGATTCTTCCGACCCTCGGGCCGGTCATATATCCCGAACAGGTGCGAGACCGTAATCATCAGGCGCGTCAAGACCAGCGAAATACCGGCCGAGACCGCAAAAATGTATAAATATATGAGATACCACATGGTCTATCTGAGAGTTGTGAGAGCCATGTTAGCACACATCGACAGCGCAGGCAAACTTCTTTGGAGACAAACCGTTACACTTGAACTCAAGCGTCTTTTTGAGAGAGCACTCTTTGATAAACAGAATCTATGCTTCGAAACATTCGTTCAAGACCCAGCTCGTTCCGCGCCCTCTTCCGAGCAAACTCTCCCATCCTCTCTCGCCGGTCGGCGTCATTGAGCAACTCGTTTATTGCCCTGGCCAGCGCTTTCGAATCGGCAGGCGGAACGACCAAACCAGTCTTTCCGTCCATATTTACAAACTCGACGCCGGTCCCCAATCGTGTGCTTACGACAGGTTTCCCGCATGCATGCGCTTCAATTTGCACAAGCCCATACGCTTCGCTTCGAAAAACAGAGGGAAGCACAAAAAGTGTGCACGCGTGGTAGAACACGGCGAGGTCCCGTTCGGTTAATTCACCGACAAAATGCACTTTTGCGCTCACTCGGTACGTGTCGGCGAGCGACTTCAAGTGCCGCTCCATCGGGCCGCTGCCGATTATTACAAGAGGAGCGTCGACCTGCGGCATCGCTTCGATAAGAAACTGCAATCCTTTGTAATAGCGCAGCTTTCCCACGAACAGAATGAACCGGGATCCGAACAGGCCGCGAACCCTGTGAATTTCCGACTCCATTTGCTTTCCGACAGAATCGAACATATCCGTATCGATCCCCAACGGGACCACCGTGCATTTGTGCCGGATTTCCCGCAAAAACGGCGACGTCTCGACATAGATTGGCGACGTGGGCATTACCGCGTCCGCGCGGGCAAGGAATTTGCGCAGAAACGGGCCGTAGACCTTCAGCAGGAATTGCTGACGCACGATATCGCTATGGTACGTGACGACCACCTTCCCACGAGGCCGCGCCACCATGTACGAGAATTCGCATGTCGGATTCGGGGCGTGATAATGTAGAATATCCGCCTTTATCCTTCTCAGCCAAAGAGGAAATGTGGGGGGCAGAGGCGCCGATTGGATACGCCCGAGTTCGCCCGCCTTGATGACGCGGACTCCGTCCCTGTTCTCAACGCGCGTGAAGAGCCCCCGATTGCATACAAGCACCGCCACTTCGTACTTCTGTTTGAAATAGTTACACAACTGGGCAACGTGCTTCTCAACGCCTCCCACGACCGGCGGATAATAATCCTTGTATACCTGCAGGATTCTCATCGCGTCTCCCGGTATGTCTTATTGTACACCTCGACCGTTTTCTTCGCGGTGGTCAGCCACGAAAATCGGCTGGCCCGTCTCGGTCCAAGGCTTGAAAGACGCCTGTTCAACTGTTCATCCGAACAAATGCGCCGCAACCCTTCCGCTATCGACTCGGTTGATATCGGATTCACAATCACCGCGCAGTCGCCGACTACTTCCGGCAGCGCCGACGTCGAGGAAGCCAGCACCGGCGTCCCGCATGACATCGCTTCCAGACATGGCAACCCGAATCCCTCGTACAGCGATGGATACGCAAACGCCCTGGCCATGCTGTAGAGACCGGCCAAGTCGGCTGGCTTGACATATCCCGGGAAATAGACATGCTCGCCCAGATTCATTGCCCGAACTTCTCTGAATATCCCCTCGTAAAGCCACCCTTTTCTCCCTGCTATGACAAGTTTATACGGCAGTCCCTTTGATAGAACTCCGTATGCAAACGCCCGCAGAAGACGGGTAATGTTCTTTCTCGGCTCAAGCGTTCCAACATATAAGATGAAATCGGAAGGAAGTGAATAGGCGTTCCTCAAGCGGTCCAATTCCCTCCCACGGGCAACCTTATAAAAGCGAACGGGATCAACCCCGAGGTAGACCCTGTGCACCCGGTCGCTTTTTACACCGAGATACCGAAACAGGTCGTTTTTCGTCGAGTCTGAATCGACTATAATGCTATGCGAATTTCTGATGCTTCGCGGGATGATACGCGTATAGTACCAGCGGCGAATCCTTGAGAACGCTTCCGGGAAAAGAACGAAACAGAGATCATGAACGGTGACAATCGAAGGAGGACCTGTTCGCAGAGACCCAATGAATGCGGGAAAATGAAACAGGTCAATTCCCTCTTTTTTTATCTGGCGCGGCAGCCACACCTGCTTCCAGCCAAAACCCAATGCTCGGCCTCGAACCGGGACTTGAACAACGCGAAAGTTCGGATACTCAAACATCGAGGAATGCTCAAGGTGTTGACGATAACCGGGAGCGCAGTACAGGAAATACTCGTTTTCGCTGTCGGCGCGTCCCAGATATTCGATGAGTTTGCCGGTGTAGTAGCCGGTTCCACTCCGATTGCCGACAGGAGTCGCGTCGATTCCGATGCGCATTTTCCCTTTCTCTCACCTGGCGCTGGTTGCCCGGCGCAGCGCTTCTCGGAACGTGCCGGCCATACCCTGCTCCTGAATATACGAAGCCAATCGCCTCGTCCGGTACGAAACCATCTGCCTCATTCGTTTCACTGCAGGCTCCTGACCGAGCAATTCATCCCGATTCCGGCCTCGAAGAACAGGCGTCTTCGATGACCTTTCTTCAAGATACTCCAGAATGACTTTCCCCGCTTCCGACGCCGAATGCTCCCGCGCGATGTAATCCTTCGCCGCCGCCCCCATCGAAATCAGCCGCGCAGGATTTCCGGCCAGTTCGAGCAATTTTTTCGCCAGCTCATCGCTCTCGTTCGGTCCCGCAGTTATCTTGACACATATTGAATCGGGAAACTCTGCAAACTGAGCATAATCCGAGACAGAGGCTACTTTTCCGCGTCCAAGCATATCGATCAGCGTGCTCGACATTTCGCCGTTGCTCGGATATCGCAAGTTGATGCAGACATCTGTGATCTCCGCCAGTTCATGCAGCCGCTGCTCGTCCAGATAGCCCAGGTATCTCACTCCTCCGGTCACATCGTTTCGCAACAAATCCTTAATG
Organism: uncultured bacterium; assembly: GCA_964453435.1. GTDB lineage: Bacteria > Abyssobacteria > SURF-5 > SURF-5 > SURF-5 > CAYVQZ01. The sequence continues at coordinate 12,345 of CAYVQZ010000066.1, read as the reverse complement.
CGCAGGCCGGACGATTCCTCGCCCGCGAGCAAAAACACTGCGTTCGGAAATTTTTCCTTCAGTTTCCGAAACGCATTCAGGGCCGCCGGTATCCTCTTTGCTGGCGTAATATGCCCGATAAACGATAGCACAAAACAATCCTCAGGTATGCCGAACTTGTCTCTGAGCGCATGCGGAGCAGATGGTTCCCGTTCAGTCGGGAAATAGGGAAAATTTACCTTTCTGACATCCGCGGCCGCCGCTTCATTTTCGACTATACCTCTACCGTACTCACTCATCACAATGACGCCGAGCGACAACAGCGCAACGGGCCCCGCCATCGGAAAGCGGTAGGGGTCGCCCATCGCCCGACAGAATCGGTGAACCTCGGCGTCCACATCGTTGCCATACGAAATGGCAAACAGTTTTCGGAACAAGGCGAAGTTTCCGGACGCAAGGCAATACCGTGCGAAAAACTGATTGAGCACGCAGTCATGAAGCAGAACAACGCCGGGAACCCTGCACAGTGTTTCAAAAACCCGCCTGTGGAATTTGTAGTGATTCCCCATATGATAAAGAACCGAGTCGAATCGGGAGAATTCTGCAAAAAACCGTGAGATATTCGCACATTCGAATTCATGAGTAACGGGAGCGGCCAAGGATTTGACGTTATCGGTGAAAAGCTTGATTTCGGAACCCTGCGCCAGATAGGGAAGCAGCTTTTCGCTGAAAGCGGCAATCCCCGTGCGCGATGGGCTCAGTGGCCCGATGCAAGCGAGCTTCATACGGTCCCGCCGGCGGGTCGTCCCCGGAGATTGACATGCTTGATGATCGACTGGTTCTTCTTCAGCATAGTCTCGATGTACTGATTTGCAACCCTCTTCTTCTCTTGCACCTCGCGCCGCTTCCTCATTGTCCCGAACAAGCCTCGGACAGAGGCCAGATAACCCATCAAAGCCGAAACATCTCCTTTGAGCAGCGCAGAGGCGGTCCGTTTAGCGACTTCCCACGAAATGGCGAAAATATTTCGATAGATCAGCTCCGCAGGAAAATCCTTCAGAACAACCGTTAACGAGTTTCTCGCAAAATAAAAGTTCCTTCGTTTCGGCAGGCCAGCGCTGCTCCCGCCCTCTGCGTGATAAACGCGGGCCGACGGGACCGAAACACATCGATATCCCGCCAGTTGGGCACGGAAGCTCATGTCGACATCCTCGTAATACATAAAGAAGTCTTCGTCAAACAGCCCGATATCGACGAAAAGACTCCGCCGATACATTCCGGCCCCGCCACATGGGCCGAATACCCACTTCAGCACGTCGAACTGCGGTCCGTCCCGCATGCCGAACCCGATATCGTGATTGGCCCCGGCAATACAGTATCCGAGACCCAAAGAATTTATGACCGACGGGTCCCGGGCGAAGAGCATCTTCGGGGCCGCCATTGCGGCGTCGGGGTTCGTCCTCATGCCGTCGTAAAGCTTTTGTACAAAATTTCCGTCGCTCCGTGTGTCATTGTTCAATAATACGACGAACTGCCCCCGCGAAGCCAGCAATCCCGTGTTCACGGCGGCTGAGAATCCCCGGTTTTCCCCTCTTCTGATTAGCCGCACTCCGCCATAGTTTCGCTCGACCAACTCCACCGAAGCATCATCGGAAGCATTGTCCACGACGATGAGCTCCAGGTTTCGGTAGGACTGCTCAAGCAGAGAATCCAGACAGTCAACCAGGTAACGCTCACCGTTGTAATTCGGAATGACCACGCTTATCAGCGGCTCGGGAGAATGGCTCATTGCGAGATTATCCGACCCGAAACTCACGTTGCATGAACCGTGAAAATTGACCGGATTCGAGGTTCATCAGTTGCCATATATAATGGTCAGAAGCTATTGCACGGTCTCTGGTCGCCTTGTGCTTCTTCAGGAACAGCCTCAAGCGCGCAACCGCTCCCAAATAGCCCGCCGTGACGGTCACGTTTCCTTGCAGAAGGCTCCGAATCGAATGCTTGGCAGCCACAACAAGCAGCCGCATGAAATAACGGGACCGCAGCGAGTCGGGCAGGTTCTTGACGAGCACCAGAACCTGATTTCTAGAGCAGTAATACACATGTTTCCGGTCGTGCGGCGACTCGGTCCCTCCGCCCACGTGATAAACTATTGCCGCAGGAATATATCGACATTTGTATCCGGCAAGCCGGGCGCGGAAACTAAGGTCGGCATCCTCATACCACATGAAGAGGTCCTCATCGAACAGCCCGATTATCTCGAACAGGCTTCTGCGATACATGGCCGCGCCTGCGCAGGCGCCGAATATCTCCCTCGGGCTCGCAAACCTCTCGCCGTCCGGCTGACCATAACCTACGTCGAAAGCCGTCCCCGCGTGCGTGAAACCTATTCCAATCGAATTCACGATTTCGGGCCTGTCGGCAAAGAGCATTTTCGAAGAGCAAGAGCCTATCCCGTTATCTTCCCCGAAAGGTTTCTTCAGTTCCGCCAGCCACCGCGCGTCGGCGCGCGCATCGTTGTTCAAAAGGGCAACATAATCGGCGCGGCAGCTCCGGATTCCGGCGTTCGCGGCGGCCGCAAAGCCACGGTTTGAATCGAGCCGCACAAGCTTCACCTCCGGGTAAGAATCGGTGACAAAATCCGCAGTTCCGTCGGTTGAACCGTCATCTACGAGAATAATCTCATCAGGAGGACAACTCTGGCTCAAAAGAGAATCCAGACAAGCGGGAATAAATCGAGCTCCGTTGTACGTTGGAACCACAACACTGATTGTTTCCGACATCTTGGCGCTCTTTCCGCAACCGGCTTGTTCCTCGTTACCCCTTGTTAAACCTAATCTTAGCACAAGGTATCCCTATTTTCAAATGTGTGGTCTGCCGGATTTCCAAGTCTCTTCGAAGACGCGCCCAACTTGGATGACGACCTTTGGTTTAAACCTGGGCCGGCCCTCGAAAACCTTTCGCCGCCGGATTCTCTGTTGAAAAAATCGGTCAAATCAAATAAACTGTCTCCGTTGCCTGCCATATCTCCTTTTTCATGAAAGCCGAAAAATGAAGATTATTGACGCTCATACCCACGCGCAGAACATCCTATTTCCCGCCGGCGCTCAAGATGTGCGCCCATCGAAGGGCGTGCTCATTCGCCTGTTCGAATGGCAGCGTTTCAATACTCTGTTCGCTCGCAGCATGCGAAGCAGAATGAGGGAGAGAATCGCCCGAGAGACGCAGGCCCGAAACGCGATGGCGAGTTTCCAAGACCTCACGCGGGAAATGGAACGTGCAGGCATAACGCATAGCGTAGTGCTGCCAATCGAGCCATACGGCGGCTCCACGGAAGTGCTCTCGTTTGCGGAGAAAGACGCGAGAATCATCCCCTTCGCCTCCGTAGACCCGCACGACCCCGGAATGGTTGAGAAACTGAGAAAGTATGTACATTCCGGCTGCCGGGGCCTGAAACTTCATCCGATCATCCAGGATTTCCATCCATCCGGTCCCGAGTGTATGGAGACCGTGGAAGAATTCAAGCAATACCGCTTGCCCGTGTTTTTCCATTCCGGACAAACCGCCTACTATGTGCCGGAATCCGTCGCGGAAACATATGGCGCCCCCGAAAATTACGTGAAACTGTTCGCCGCCTTTCCTGACGTCGCCTTCGTCATGGGGCATATGGCTCTGACAGAAGCCAGAGAAGCTATCGAGATCGCCCAAGTTTTCGAAAATGTTTATTTTGACACGAGCTTCCAGCCGCGCCGTATGGTGAAAAGGGCGGTGGACAGAGTCGGCGGTGACAGAATCATGTTTGGAACCGATTGGCCATTCGGAAGGCAGCGGTTTGAACTCGGGGTTGTTCTGAGCCTGACCGAAGGGAACCCGTGGCTTCGCGAGCGAATACTGTGGAAGAATGCCGAGGAACTGATCGGCGGTCTTTGAATCGGGCTGCGCAATGCCCCCCTATCCCCAATTAGGAGCGCTTTCTGCCGGCAAAATCATGTAGGTTGCGAGACATTTTCCCACCAGCTTGCCATTGTGATCCTTTAGCGTCACATCGCCGATAGCCGTTCGACGGCCGCAGTGAACGATGGTTCCTTCCGCAATCACTTCCCCGTCTCCGACGGGAGCTATGTAATTGATTTTCATTTCGATTGTGGTGAATATTTTGTCGAGCCCCACCAACCCCCACAGCGCAATGGCCACCGCAGAGTCCGCAACCGCGGCCAGCGCCCCGCCGTGCATCACTCCCATCGGCTGCGTCAATTCCTTCCGAAACGGAAGTCGGAATCGGGAATAGCCGGGACCTGCCTCGACCACCTCCATCCCAATCAGCCGATACATGGGAATCTGATTGGCGTTGCTTCTTAAAGCTTCAAAATCGACTTGGGGACGCTCCTCGTTCACTTCTCTGCTTCCTCCCTCCGTGGGTTGCGAGCTATGGGAACAGCGAGACTGTTTGATAACTGCATTTTCTGCCGAAAACGAGAGCGCAGGGGACTGTCACTATTTACGGAATCCCCGTTTTTTGGGGATTCGTAGAATAGGGATTGTCCCCGAAGCGACCATCGGTGAATTATCGGACAGTTTCACAATGTGCCCGCCGCACGGTCGCTCAATTCAATTTCGCAACGCTTCTAAATTGTGTTCAGAACCCTAGCGATTCTCGCACGAGAATAAGCGTGATGCGGCCGGGAATCATCATCCTTCGAATGATCGTGTAGATATTGCAGATTCGCGCGGGCGAATCGCAGTCTATGCATACTCCCGTATCGGCACACGGACTCGCCGCGTTCACCCGCTTCGCATTGATGGGACCGGCTATCTTTTCGATGCGCTCGAACGCCTCGTGAACGTCCTTCACAATCTTATTGACGCCTGCGACGAGAATGACTTTATTTGGCCCGAAAGCCTGGGCGCCGACCCGGTTCCCCAATCCGTCAACGTTTACGAGCCGGCCATCCGACGTGATGGCATTCGTTCCCGCCACGAAATATTCCGCTGTCAGCCCCTGTTTTCGCCGTTTCATGTTTTCCTCGAAATCGATGTCGGGAGCATACTGGTCATATAGCGTGTAGTTACCGGTCCGAAGCTTCTCCAGCAGTCCGATTTGCTCGACCGTGACAGAGCCTCCCAGCCCGACCGTGGAGCCTTCGGGAATCAGCGCCAGCGCCTTTTCCAGCGCTTCCTGTTTATCCGCTGCCACAACGCACTCGATGTTGTTTGTGTTGAGCGCCTCAACAGTAGCTTCAATATTTTCCATGAAAATCCACCAGCCTTTCTTTTCATAAAACGAGAGAAAACACGCGAACAAATATACCCCACCGTCATCATCCCGTCAAGTTCGATTAAGATAAATATTCTGTTCCTCCGTATACGAAACTGTGTGTCCATCCTACGATTGGCGATGCGATTTAGTGGGAGACGCCATGCCGCATGGTGTCTCCCGCTAACCCGAGCCGAAACCCTCGCTTCTGGGGCATTTACGAAAGGTGTTCTCTTGACCCCCCTTTTGTTATTCCAACCGCCAGACACTCTCACTTGCGAGACGGTCCGATAATTGCTTGCGAAGGGGGCTGTGCCCAATTACGGAATTCCCGTATTTCAGGGGTTCGCAGATTGGCGGACTGCCGCCGAAGCACGCCCCGGCAAATTATCGGGCACACTCACTGTCCCCGAAGCTCGGCATACCCAATCGTGGATGAGATACTCTCCTTCCTCGCATAGCGAAAGAACACACGATCCTTAACAGCAGAAAGGCAATCATGCTATGCTAGCGAAGGCAGAAGCTGGTTCGTAAAATTTCTGAAGCAATCACGAATTCCGGAGTTGCGCTAATGGTGTCGATAGACGGTTCGTACCTTGAGGGCGGCGGTGCAATCCTGCGTGTCGCCTCGTCCCTTTCTGCAATCACGGGGAAACCTTTACGGGTTTATAAAATCCGGGCAGGCAGACGAAATCCCGGCCTGCGGGTCCAGCACCTGGAAGGCTTAAAAGCCATCGCCTCTCTTTGCGACGGCCGTCTCGTGAATGCAAAGCTGGGTTCGACGGAAATAGAACTGCACCCCGGAGCGATTCAGCCCAGGGTCTTGAATGTCGAGATATCCACTGCCGGGTCAGTTGCGCTGTTGTTTCAATCGCTCAAGCTTCCCATCAGCATGGCTGGCGGCGACGTTACGGTCAACGTGAAGGGTGGCGCCACCTTTGCAAAATGGGCTCCTCCGCTGCTCTACACCAAGAGGGTGCTCTTGCCGATATTGGCGCAGATGGGGTATTCGGCGGAAATTGATATCATCAAACACGGTTTCTATCCTGCCGGAGGAGCAGAGGTACGGATCATCGGTCATCCGACCGAAAGGCTGATTTCCGTGCAACTGACCGACCAGGGGAACGTTGAGCATATTCGCGGCGTTTCCGTTGCGAGCGAGCATCTTCGAAAGGCCAAGGTCGCCGAGAGACAAGCCGAGTCCGTTCTTCAAAATATATGTGGCAGAGGAATGTCGGCGGACATTGCGCGCGAGTATGTTCCCGCTCAAAATCCCGGTTCGGGAGTTGTTTTGTGGACCCGAACAAGTCGCGGGGCTATCCTTGCGGCGGATTCCCTCGGAGAAAGAGGCAAACCCGCTGAAACCGTGGGCGGCGAAGCTGTTTCCGATTTGGTTCGAACGCTCGAGACGGGAGCGGCAGTCGATGCGCATCTCTCCGATCAATTGCTCGTATTCCTTGCTCTCTGCAACAACGCCTCCGCGATCACCACTCCCCATCTTTCGGACCATGCCCGGACTAACATTCACGTGGTCCGAAAATTCCTTCCCGTCGAGTTTCGCATAACGGAGAATGGAAACGTCCGCATCGATTGTTCCGGGGGAGGCGCTTCCGAAGTCGTGCGGAACGACTCCGCACCTTCTTCGGGAACGCCGTCTTGAAATCCCGTCATAGCAAACGGAAAACACGGCTGACTCCCACGAATCTGCCCCACGGTTCATCATGTGGCTTGCTGGAGCATGGTCACTCATCTTCAGCTTCAAAGGTCTGCATCAGATTCAGCAGTTCCTCTGGCGCAATTGTGTATGTTCCCTCCATATACTTTCGCGAAAGGATGTAATAGGAAATTGCATTCTGCTGAATGAATTCGGGGCGTCCCCTTCCCTCAAGGACGCGTCCCGGCACGCCGATGACCAGCGAGTTCGGCGGAACGATTTCGTTCTCTTTCACGAGCGCGTTCGCGGCAATCATTGTCCCATCGCCCACCCGCGCGCCATCGAGCACGGTGGCGCCCATCCCGATCATTACACGGTTCCCGATCGTACAGGCATGCATGGTCGACGAATGCGCCGCCGTCACATAGTCGCCAATGACCGTTGGATGAGTCGGGGAACAATGAATTGTGGCGTGGTCCTGGATGTTGGTATACCGGCCGATTGTTATTGAATTGAAGTCTGCGCGAATTACCGCATTAGCCCAAATGCTGCTGTTCTTGCCAACCTGCAGGTTCCCGTGCAAAACTGCCGAAGAATGCACAAAGACCGACGGCTCAATGTTCATGTGACCGCTTCCTTTCCACGTAATCCAATCTGCTGTCCCGACTTATCCTTGTCTTTCGCGGCGTGACATTGGCCCGCTGGGGCATCCGTCCGGCGCGCTCATATGTCAACTTCAAATAATCGATGCTCGATCTTTGAAAGCAAGTGCGGGCCGTTCTTTTCAACAATGAATGAATCTTCCAGCTTGATGGCGCCGAAGCCGGGAATTATCGTGTTGATTTCCACTGCCAAGGTCATGTTTTCCTGCAACACGGTGGGGTCGGTGGGTCCGATAATTGGGGGTTCGTCGAGTTCCAATCCGAGGCCGTGTCCCACAAACAGTCCTTTTTCACCGTATCCCATAAAGTAGTTTCCATACCTTGTTCTTTCCGCCGCCTCAACACCTTTTCTGTAAATTTCGGCCACCGGCGCATCCGGCCGGACCGCTCCGAGAATGCACTCTTCGACCCTGCGCAGGGCATCGAAAACTTCTTTTTGCTCCTTTGACGCGGTTCCGATCACATATGGTCTCGTGATATCCGTGATGTAGCCGTTACAACAGCCGGTAATGTCGACCATGACCAGGTCGCCCCGTCTCATCACACGGTCCGACGCGCTGACTCGCATGGCGCGACTCAACCCAATTCCCGACGCAATATTCGCGAAACCTGCATACCGTGTCAGGTTGTCGCCGGAACCAATCATTCCGTACATCGTATACGCGTCAAATCGCCTGTTGATGAGAATCCCCTCGTGTTTGCTCCGTCTGAGTTCGGCCTCGATGTCGGCGGCCATTTCGATCTCGCTTACGCCCTCGCGAATCGCATCCGGCGCCCGGAGGTGGCCCTGGTCAGCCATCCATGCGGACCGGCGAACAAACGATAACTCTTCGTCGTCTTTCACCATCCGTTGAGAAAGTACGAGCGGGCTGATGCTCTCGAAATTCGCATGCGGAAGCGCCGCGTGGACTCTCTGAAAGAGTTCCGCCGGAATCACATCGAGCTCCAGTCCGATCCGGGAGCGCTCCAGTCTCTCGGCTCGGATTTGCTCGCAAACCGCGTCGAAGCTTCCATTCGGCGTCAGGTCTTCGATTGTGGCGTCCTGCACCGCAAATTCAAATGCACGACGAACATATAATCGGGCTGTTTCCGCTGTTATGAGGAGGATGCACGGCACTGAAACGCCGGCATAATACAAGGTATCACGAGAATATAGAAGGATAGCCGCGTCAAAAAAGTGTTTGTCCATCCCGGCGCGGAGGGTGGCAATTCGTTTGTTCGGCATCTTACGCTTCGAAGATTACCCCTTCCTCTTCAACTCGAGACCGTCAATTGTCTCCGTCAGGAATGTCCTCACTCTCCCGGCCACTGACATCATAGACAATGCCATCGTTTCACGAATTTCGTCGTCGGTTGCGCCGGCCTTCTTTGCACCTGCAAAGTGGGCCCGCATTCAATGGCTGCACCCCGCTACCGCCGCTCCTGCCAGAAGAACAAGTTCTCTCGTTTTTGCATCGAGCGAACCTTCAACATACTCAAATCTCATAAAATTCGAGACTTTTTTGTTTTCCGCTTCTCTCTCCATGAACGTTCTCTCCCGTGCGATTGATGGTTCGGTCCGTATATATTCCGTACATCCAAAACCTTCTTTCTGTTCGGATTATAACAGAATCGCGGGCCCTGTGCGAGGCTGATTCCGACAACATCCTTCTGAAGCCGTGATGTTTCAGATGATGAATGTTCGAAATGGCGGGGGTTCTAACATTCCTGGAAGTCTTTTGCGCAAGGTCTTTCGGCGAATCCGACGCTGAAGTTGATGAAAAAACCCAGTGCCGCTCCGACAACCATCCAGTTAAATAGCGGAGACCAGAAAGCGGAAAACAGATAGCGAGCAGCCAAGGAAAATGCGACCGCAACGGCGCCTCCGAGCCCGCTCCAGAGCAGGCAGCGAATCGTATAGCCGAACGACTTCTCGTAGATGCCGTCCGAGATACCGAGAAACGCTCCAACCAACGTCCCGCACAACAACCCGAAGTAGGCCGGTCTTAATTCTCCCAGTGAGGGAATGCCTCCCGTAGCATTCAATAGCCATGCGGCAACCAGGCCGCCCATCATTCCCAAGCTCAACGAAAGCAGACTTTTGCCCGTTCTCTTCTGGGCGATTCCGATTGCAAGGCCAATCAGGCCCCCGTACAATATCCAACTCAACTGCGCGAGCGTCCCCTCCGGGATCGGTAGGTGGCCGTTTCTCTCCAGCGCCATAATTACGATACCGCCGGCAATCCCCCCGACCGTGCTTAACCCCATCCTGGCGTGCTCACGTTCAGGCGTGTGCTGAACCAGGCCCGCATGTTTTTGAATATTTCCCACACGCTCCTTCAACCGATGCGCTGAACTTGGCCGCGGCGTTTTTCTCACGGCCACCCGAGCAGGGTTCGGCGACTTTATCTCGTCGCAATAGGTGTCCGGCAGAGGGGAATTCGGCGGCTCCATATGTCTCTGAACTTCGACACGAAGCCACTCCGGCTGATATCGGCCCTGCAAATTGATTCCTATTTCTTTCTTGCCGGCAAGAACATCTTTGAGTTCTTCGGCGTCTTGCCAGCGACCCTCCGGGTCCTTGCGCAAGCATTTCAATACAACTGCGTTCATCCAGTCGGAAAGCCCCCTGATCCGCTCTGGCATTACATGTATATGCTGATAGCTCACATCGCCGCCGGAGAAAGGAGGTTTTCCCGCCAACATTTCATACATAGTCACTCCGACGGAATAGATGTCGCTCCTACCGTCGAGTTTCTGCCCCAGAATCTGCTCCGGACTCATGTAGGTCGGTGTGCCCGCCACTTCTCCGGGGTTGCTCGTGGCCGCCTCGTTAATAAAAGCCACACCGAAGTCGGCCAGTTTCACCCGGCCCTCCGATGTCACAAGAATATTGCTCGGTTTGATGTCTCGGTGAATGACATTCTCCGAGTGCGAGTATTTCAGAGCCTCGCACACTTTTGAGACGTAGCGAATAACCTCCACGTCGCTGAATTGTCTGTTCGACCGCCGGGCGGCAATCGAGGCAAGCGATTCACCCCTCACATATTCCATTAGCAGATACTTGGCGTCGGCCGTATTCTCAAAATTATACAAATGGATAATGTTCGGGTGCGCCAACTTCATCGCCGCTCTCGCCTCTCGTTTCAAACACTCGATGGCAACGAAGTTATCCACAAATCGGTCCAGCAGGAATTTTATCGCCACGTCCATGCCGAGTTGTCGATCATATGCGCGATAGACGATACCCATCCCGCCGCGCCCAAGCATTTCTTTTAGCTCATAGCGTCCGCCCAGAATCTCACTGAGTTCCTCCGGACGAGTGGATTCGTCTATCGCCGAGGACGTAGAAACGGCTTCGGTGGCGGCGTTCTTCAAACCGGGCTGAAAGAGGGTGTGCCCGCATTTATGGCAATACTTCGCCTCTATCCGGTTTTCTTCACCACAAGTATCGCAATACATTCTTTACTGTCTCGGCTGTATCCGGGCCGGATGTTCGGGGTCCTGATACCCGATCAGATAACGCCTCAGCATTTCTATCCCGACAACTGTTGACCGTGTCTGGTTTATCAGGTCGGTACCCCAAAAGCGGAACTCCCACGAAGCGGCATCCTCGCCGGATGCCACTCCAATACACGTTTTGCCGGAAGCTCTTTCGTCCGACCCTAAAAGGTCCGACCCGGGGGCAATTCCCAGCACAGCGAGGCCTATTGCCGCGCCGGCTTGAATCCGGATTCGATCCGCCAGAGTGACACAATTCGTCCTTTGGTTACACTTTCCGTCACTGCCGGACACAGGTCCACTGGCTGCGAAATGCCGAAGCGCCTCCGCATCGTTCGATACGAACGCCTGTTTCAAAGCGTTCGGAGTGAGTGAAATGAACCTCTGAGCGATTCCTCCTCCACTGTGTGTCTCCAAAAGAGCCAACGTTTTTCTTTGTTCCAGCAATAAAGCGTTGACTACTCCCTCGAGGGTCTCGTGGTCCGCGCCAAAAATCAGTACACCCAATCGCCGCCTTATTTCTGACTCCATGCGCCCGATCTTCGAGTGAGCCTCGGCCGCAGATTCCGCTTTGGCGGTAATTCTAAGCAAAATTTGTGCCGCCTCCGCCAAAATGCCAACCGTGGGATTGCTTGACTCCCGAAGCAGGTCTCCTATTCGCTCGTCTACCCTGCTCTCACCCATGCCGCAGATTTTCAGCACCCGGGAGGCTATCGTGACTTCGCCGAGCGAAAACTTCTCCCGTAAATACGGAATGACAAAATCTTTCATCAAAAACTTCAGTTCTCTGGGCACGCCGGGAAGAGATATAATGCATCGGCTGCCAATGTCCGCAACAAAGCCCGGAGCGGTCCCCACGGGATTCTCTATTGCGACCGAATTTCGCGGAATAAAAGCCTGTTTCCGATTGTTCTCACTCATCGTAAATCCATGTCTCTGAAAGAGTGCCTCAATCTGATCAAATAACTCCTGGCGAAACTCGAGCGGCTCCCCCATCACTTGTGAAACGGCGTCCCGCGTTAGGTCGTCCTCTGTGGGGCCGAGTCCGCCAGACGTTATCACAACGTCGGAACGTTCCAGAGCCCTTCCGAGCACCTCGACCATTCGTTGCAAATTGTCGCCGACGGTGGTCTTGTAAAACAGATTAACCCCGATTTTGGACAGTTCCTGGGCAAGGTAAGACGAGTTCGTGTCGATAATTTGGCCGAGCAAAAGCTCGGAACCAATCATTATGGTTTCTGCGTTCATAGGCAAGGCCTCAAGTCCGGCGGATTTTAGCACAGCCCCCTCCGCCTGTCAATGAATGGTTTAGCCCC
>CAYVQZ010000065.1:0-25143 GCA_964453435.1 uncultured bacterium | reverse complement strand
CACTCCCCTCAACGACTGCAGAATTGTCCGAGGCGCCAGCGCAGGCGTTGTCAGCCATTTGGAGAACCGCGTTTCTTCGCCGAAGCAAAGCCCAGCGTTTCTCGCGGGATAAAACCGGCCTCATCTCGCCTGCAGGCCGGACGGGAGGTGGCGCAAGCAGTCGTGCTGAACGCGCAACCGAGTTTATGTTCGCCGAACACGAATTGCCGGGATGACGGACCGGAAAGAGCACAAACTTCATATTTTCAACAACCGTAATAAAGGAAGAGGCGGAAGAAGCTTCCGCCCCCTCCGGTTCAATTTGATCAGTCAACGCTCTTCGGAACCTTCGCTGAAAGAGCAGGGACCATGTCTTTCATATCGGTGGGGTCTCCTTTCGGATGGAGAACTACCATTACCATCTCCCATTTTCCGAACGGTGATTCCTGAAGAGAGGACTTGTAGCTTCCGGTCCCTTGTGCGTCTGTTTTGAACATATATGGCGCCTCTCCAGCGCCTGCCTCATGCTTCTTGGGTTTCATGTTCACGAACCAGACGGTGTAAACGCTGTTCGGCCGAAGCCCTTTCGCCTCGATGCTCAAGGCGTCCTCACTGAGGGAAAGTGTTCCGCTGGCTCCCTCATGAGCCTTGTCGGCCTTCAAAGGAATGTCGGCGCTTCCCGCCCACGCGACGGTAGCCAGCCCAAGAATAGCGAAGCTCAAGACGAAGAGAGTGGCTAAACTCTTTCTGGTATTCATGTCGACCCTCCTTTTTGTAATCGGTCTATCTTTCGTTTCTTAAACTTAGTCGTTTTGAAACCACAAATCTTACACAAAATTTCACAGCGGCATGCGTCGGCCCGAAACTTTGCATTGTGAGAAAGCTAGTCGCGAGATGATTGAAGGGCCTTCCTGATCCGCTCAGCGGCTTCCTGGGAAAGAGAGCTTTCGCTTAGCGGTTGTCTTTCTTCAATTTCTGGACCGGTTTTTCGCAACATCTCTCTTATTGAGAGTAACTGCCGGCGATATCTCGAACAGAACTTGCACATCATAAGGTGTGTTCGCAAGCCCGCGCGTTTGGAGAACGGCAGCTCCTTGTCCATCGATTCGGAAACCAATTGAGTCACTTCCCTGCACGAGAGCATCCTCACCTCACCTCCACGTTTTCCTCAAACCAGTTGACTTCCAGGCACCGCCTCAGGCGCATGCGCGCACGATAAAGCATTACCCAAAGATTTTTTTCGGTGATCTGCAATATGTCGCAGACCTCTCGTGCGTTAAGGTCCTCCACCTCCCGCAATAAGAACGCATTCGAATGGCGTTCGGGGAGTTCGGACAGGCACCCTTGGAACGCTTCCCAAAACTCTTTCTTCTCAAGGATCGTCCTTGGATTGATGACCCAGCCACTCGGACCCGCTTTCCAGCGCCCCTTCTCGTCAAAAGGCTCTTCAAGGTCTGGCGAGTTGTCTTCAACATCTTCGGCGGGGTTTTCCCGGCTTGCTCTTCTGAACTGGTCGGCAATCTTATGTTTGAGGATTCCGACCAGCCAGGTCTTCATCGAGGAGCGACCGGAAAAACTCTCGCGGGCGGCGAGGGCGGCAAGAAACGTCTCTTGCACGGCGTCCTCGGCGCGCGTGGCATCGCGAAGCATCAACATCGCGTAGCGAAACAGATAATCGCCGTACTCGTCTACCCATGTGGACGGGTCGGAAACTTGCGGTTTCATCGGGCCTCACTCGCTTTTTCCGTGCCCGAGCCAGTCGGTATGCACGAAGCCTCTTTCCGGATGGTCCAGGCGCTCGTAAGTGTGCGAGCCGAAAGCGTCGCGTTGCGCCTGCGTCAAGCTCTGAGGTAATCGAGCGGTTCGATAACTGTCGAAGTAAGAGAGTGACGCGCTCAATGCAGGCACGGGGATGCCGCGCGCGCAGGCTTTCGCCACTACTTTCCGCCACGGGCGCTGCGACGCATTAAGCGCGCCTTTGAGTTCCCTGTCGAGAATCAGGTTGCTCAATCCGGGATTCTCTTCATATGCGCGCATGATTGAATCCAGCAATCGCGCCCTGATGATGCAACCGCCTTTCCAGATGCGGGCCATTTCCCGCAAGTTTATTCCCCAGTCGTATTCTTCAGAGCCGGCTCGAATAAGGCTCATTCCCTGAGCGTACGAGCATACCTTGGCGGCGTAGAGCGCATGGCGCGCCGCTTCCGTCCACGTGGTCTTGTCGGCTCTCTCGACCCTCGCTCTGGGTCCCTTAATCTCATGGCTGGCGGCGACTCGCTCGTCTTTCATGCTGGAAATGAATCGCGCGTCGATTGCCGCCGAGATTGTGGGAATCGATACGCCGAGGTCGAGCGCGACCTGGGCGGTCCATTTGCCGGTTCCCTTCTGCCCGGCCTTATCCATGACAAGGTCGACCAGGGGTTCGCCGGTCTCCTCGTCGATTACGGTGAAGACCTTTGCAGTGAGGTCTATCAGAAAGGACTCCAGCGGGCCGCGATTCCATTCGGCAAATACATCGGCCAGTTCCCGGTGGTTGAGCCCTATCCCCCGTGAAAGGAAGTCGTAGATTTCGGCTATGAGTTGCATGTCCGCGTATTCGATTCCGTTATGAACCATCTTCACGAAATGGCCGGAGCCGTCCGGCCCCACAAGGGTGACGCAGGGGCCGGAATCGGTTTTCGCCGAAATGTCCTCAAGAATCGGGCGAATGCGCTCGTACGCTTCGTTAGACCCGCCGGGCATGAGAGACGGACCCCAGCGAGCGCCTTCTTCTCCGCCTGACACACCTGTCCCGAAGAAGCGGATTCCCAAGTCCCGGATATACCGTTCACGGCGTTGGGAATCCTTGAACCATGAATTCCCTCCGTCTATGAGGATGTCGTTCGTGTCGAGCAGGGGTCTCAGCTTCTCAATGGTCTCGTCAACGGGCGGTCCCGCCTTTATCATCATGAGGATACGCCGCGGACGCTCGAGCGAACGGACCAGTTCTTCGAGGGTATACGTACCGACAATGCCCTTGTGCGCATGGCTTTTTGCAAAGCGCTCCGTATCCTCTGCTTCCAGATTCCAGACGGCCACGGAATAGCCGTGGTCTGAGACGTTCAAGGCCAGGTTTCGCCCCATGACGGCGAGTCCGATCACGCCGAATTGAGCCGACTTCTGCTGTTCATTGTCTTGTTTCATACCATACGTTCCTTTAATCAGAGG
Source organism: uncultured bacterium (assembly GCA_964453435.1). Taxonomy (GTDB): domain Bacteria; phylum Abyssobacteria; class SURF-5; order SURF-5; family SURF-5; genus CAYVQZ01. The sequence continues at coordinate 21,957 of CAYVQZ010000065.1, read as the reverse complement.
GCTCGTCACGTTCTTGCTTCGTGTTCGTTTTGACCCTTCAGGAGCTTCTTCACTGCTTCAGCGATTTTCTGTGCCGTGAAGCCGAGCCGCTCAACATTGACTTCTCCCGGCGCGGACGCGCCGAATCGGTTAATCCCAATGGATATTCCCGTTTCTCCCACCCACTTGCTCCACCCAAGTGTCACGCCGGCTTCCACGGAGACGCGGACTTTTATGGAGGGCGGCAAGACGGCCTCTCGGTAATCCCGACTTTGCGCGGCAAACAACTCCCATGACGGCATGGAGACAATACGAACGGGTATGCCCTCCTTGCCGAGCAATTCACCAGCTTCGAGCGCGTGATGAACTTCGGAGCCGGTTGCGATAATGACTGCGCTCGGGGCGCCGGCAGGCGGGTCCAGAAGGACATATGCCCCCCGGCGCAACCCCGACGCGGAGCCGCAGCGTTCCCTGTCCATCACGGGCAGCTTCTGCCTCGACAGGACCAGCGCCACCGGACCATTCGGGTTCTCCAGTATGAACCGATAGGCCTCTGTCATCTCGTTGGCATCGGCGGGACGCAGAACGGTAATATTCGGGATTGCCCGCAACGACATGAGGTGTTCTATGGGCTGATGTGTCGGTCCGTCCTCGCCGAGCGCAATCGAATCATGAGTCCAAACGAATATTACGGGCAATTCGCTCAGCGCGGCGAGGCGGACCGCCGGCCGCATATAATCGGAAAAAACAAAAAATGTCGCTACGAACGGACGCACGCCGCCGTGGTAAGCCAAACCGTTGGCGATAGCTCCCATGGCGTGCTCGCGCACCCCGAAATGTATGTTCCTTCCCTCACCTGTCTGTCCGTCAAAATCTCCGCCATTTGTAATATTTGTTTTGGTCGATTCAGACAGGTCTGCATCGCCTCCAACAAGCCAAGGCGTCCGTTTCGCAATCGCATTCAAAGCCTTGCCGGAGGCCTCGCGCGTGGCAACCGATTCACCGGATTTCCACTTCGGCAGGTCTTTGTCCCAGCCACTTGGAAGCCCTCCCGACATTGTTCGGTCCCACTCCTCGGCAAGGTCGGGATGCGCCTCTCTATAGAGGTTGAATTGCCTCTCCCAGTCGTCCTGAAACTCACTCCCTCGATCCCGCGCCTGCCGAAAGCGGCGCAACGCTTGATCCGGAACAACAAAGAATTTTTCGGGGTCCCACCCCAGCTTTTTCTTCACCAGGGCGACTTCATCGGCTCCGAGCGGCGCGCCATGGGCCGCAGAGGTGCCTTGTTTGTTGGGTGAACCGTATCCGATGGTCGTCCGAACCACTATGAGCGACGGTCGAGATGACTCTTCTTTGGCGGCGGAAATTGCCTCATCAATAGCATTAATGTCGGTATCCCCGTATTCGACATGCATCACATGCCAGCCATATGACTCATATCGTTCAGCCACTTTTTCTGTAGAAAAAGCCATCGAGGAGGGACCGTCGAGGGTAACGTTGTTCGAATCATAAAGATAAATCAGTTTGCCGAGCTTGAGATGCCCGACGAGGGAGCTGGCCTCCGCGGAAACGCCCTCCATCAAATCTCCGTCAGAAAGGACGGCATACGTGTAATGGTCAACAATTGTATGGCCGGGTCGGTTGAACCGATGCGCCAACATCCGTTCGGCGATGGCCATGCCTGCCGCGTTCCCGGCGCCTTGACCAAGCGGACCGGTTGTGGCTTCGACACCCGGAGTCAAGCGGTACTCCGGATGACCGGGCGTGCGACTGCCCCACTGTCGAAAAGCCTTGAGGTCTTCCATTGTGAGGTCGTATCCGGTCAGATGGAGCAAACAGTAAAGCAGAGCGCTTCCGTGTCCGGCAGACAGAACAAACCGGTCACGGTCAGGCCATTTGGGGTCTTTGGGATTATGGCGTAAATGTTTGGCCCAGAGGACATACGCCAGGGGCGCCGCCCCCATGGGGAGGCCGGGATGTCCCGATTCAGCCTTCTGAACCATATCGACAGCTAATATTCGAAGAGTGTCTATGCAGATTTGATCGAGTGAGTTATCGGCATCTGTCATATTCTTCTTCCTCTTTGTTCTTTTTCATTGGCCTCTGGCAGCTATCAGGGCCGCTCCCAAAAGCCCGACCTTGGGGTTCATGACCACGCGGACGGGGACATCTTCAACAAAGGAAGAGAGCCGCCCTTTGTCACGAAGAGCCTCGATGAAGGCGCCGTCGCGCAGTTTGTCAATTATCTTGGGGGCGATACCGCCGGCCAGGTATACTCCACCCCGCGCCAGAATTTTGAGCGCCAGGTTTCCGGCTTCTGCGCCATAAATGCCAACAAACAGGTCGAGCGCTCTCACACAGGCCCGGTCAGTTCCGGCAATGGCATGCCGGGAGATAACGGCCGCGCCATCCTCTTTCTCCATCTCAGCTCGGATTTTCAAATTGTCCGGCTCGCTCCCGCTCTGGATAACATATTTGTAAATGGCGACGATTCCGGCACCCGAGAGTAAGCGCTCATAAGAGACATGGCGCTCCTGTTTCCACAGAAACTCGAGCAAATCAATCTCGATATTGTTTCGAGGGGCAAATTCGACATGGCCGCCTTCTGAGGAATGCACGCGGTATCGGTCCGCCTCCCATATGAGGAAGGCTTCCCCCAATCCTGTGCCCGCTCCAAGAAGAGCGATCGGGCCGCTCGGCTTCGGCGTGCCATCCTGCAAAGAGACCAAGTCGTCGGGATCGAGGAGCTCGAGACCATAGCCGATTGCCTCGAAGTCGTTTAGCAACCTCGTATCGGGGATGTTGATTTCCTCAGCCAGCCGGCCTTGTTTTATATGCCAGGGCAGGTTGGTGGCATCACATTCGCCGTCGACAAACGGACACGCTACGCCGAAACAGGCCGACTTCGCCTTTGAGCCAGTCTCTTGAAGGAACTCCTTCACTACTGCGGCAAGCGAGTCAAATCGCCTGCTTTCAAACGTGCGCTCGCGGATAATGTCGTAGCCGGGCCGATTCAGGTCGATGTCTATAAGGGCAAGGAGTGACTTTGTTCCTCCGATATCACCGGCAATAACTTTCATCTTCCGGACCTCACAAGTTCTTCCGCCGCTGACGCATCGAGTATCCATGTCCCGTTAACCGCTAACTGGATTGGTATTTTCCTGGGATTGAGAGGTTCACGGAGCGCCTGGGCCACCATTGGCGCCTTGTCCTTGCCGGAAATCAGGACGAGTGTTTGCCGCGCGCTCGTGATGACCGGAGGCGTGATGGTTATGCGCCACACGGGGGGTTTAGGTCCCCTGACGACCAGAACCCTCCGCGCCCGCTCCTCCAACGCGGGCGATCCCGGAAACAGAGAGGCGGTATGTCCGTCAGTTCCCATGCCCAGCAGGAGCAGATCGAGATGCTGGGGCAGCTTGGCTTCATACTCCGCGGCGGCCTGGTCCCGGTCGGCGCGCTCCGCCTCGATACGGTTGACCTGTCCCGGGGCAACCGGCGCCTTTGCAAAAAGCGATTCATAAGCCATCCGGTAGTTGCTATTGATATCGGTGGGGGACACACATCGTTCGTCTCCGAAGTAGAACTCCAATTTTTCCCACTCGATTCCGTGCTGAGAATCGGGTCGTGAAAGATATTCGTAAATTGACCGTGGCGTCTCACCGCCCGAAAGCGCCAGCGTGCAGTGTCGCCGGGCAGCAATCGTTTGACCGACCTTCTCGACGACCCATTCCGCCGCAATCTCAGGAAATGCGTCGTGTCGATTAACAACAATGAGGTCTTGCGGCATCATGTGAGAGCCTTCCACGCGTGTTTGGAGCTAACAAGGATTCCGCTTGCTTCAACCGGCCCGTCGCTCCCGGGTTCGTAGGGAAAGGGTTCCTCCGTGCTCGATTCCCATGTTTGCAGAATCGGCGTCACGAACGACCATTCCAGCTCGACTCCGTCGGCGCGTGAAAAAAGGGTCTGGTCTCCCCGCATGGCATCGAGGAACAAGCGCTCATACGCGTCGTGAACAGGTTTCTTGTCAAAGACCCTCGCGTAATTGAAGTCCATAAGCACGCTATTTACCGAAAGGTCATCCCCCGGAACCTTGCACAGCATACTGAGGGTGATTCCTTCGCTTGGTTGAATCCTTATGGTAAGGACATTGTTATCAAGAATATTGCAGACATCCTCTCCGCCGAAAAGACAGAACGGAATTTCCCGGAAATGAACCGAGATTTCGGTCAGTCGTTTGGACAAACGCTTCCCCGCGCGGAAATAGAACGGCACGCCCTGCCAGCGCCAATTGTCAATCATCACTCGCAGCGCCGCATACGTTGGGGTTCGCGAATTCGGGGCGACCTTCGGTTCTTTTCGGTAACCTCGATACTGGCCAAGCACAACGCTCTCTCGGATGGCTGTTTCACCCACGATGGGCCTGAGAGACCGAAAAACCTTCGTCTTTTCATTGCGTATGTCGTCGGCTTTTAGGGAGACGGGAGGCTCCATGGCGCAGAGCGCCAATATCTGCAAAAGATGATTTTGAACAATGTCCCGAATGACTCCCGTTTCGTCGTAAAAGGGGCCTCTCCCTTCGATTCCGATTTCTTCCGCCGCCGTTATCTGGATATGGTCGATGTATTTGCGGTTCCAGATCGGTTCGAAGATGGAGTTGCCGAACCGAAAGACGACGATGTTTTGAACCGTTTCTTTCCCGAGATAATGGTCAACCCGAAAGATATCTTGTTCTTCAAGGTGTTTCGCCGCCAGGCGATTCAATCGCCGGGCCGAATCAAGGTCATATCCGAAGGGTTTCTCAATGATGACGCGAGCCCACGACGCATTTCCCTGAGAGCCCCTTGGATAAAGCAGGTCCGCGTCTTTCAGTTGCCTCAGAACAACTTCGATAATGCTCGGAGGAATCGCGAAGAAGAACAGCCGGTTGCCGCGGGCTCCGTACTTCTTGTCAAGTTCGGTGATACGCTTGCGCAAAACTCGAAACGTCTCCGGCCTCTTGAAATCTCCCGACACATAGTGGATTCTCGATGCAAGCCGCTCCCACACTCTTTCGTCAAGCGACTGCCCTTCGGAGACATTTGCCGTTGATTCCCGCAGATTTGCTCGAAACCTGTCCTCCGTCTGCTCTTCAACACTGGCGCCGATAATGGCAAGATTGTCGGGAAGTTTTCCGTCCAGCGTCAGGTGATAGAGCGAAGGGAACAACTTGCGCCGGGACAAATCGCCAGTGGCTCCAAAAATAACGAAGACACAGGGGGCCGGTTCCTTCGCCTCTCGAACAAGGACTTCTCGTTCCTCTGAAAACTCGATCGGTATCCTTTTCTCCAGCATTTCTGTTTATCCCTCCCAGACTGTTTCTCACCGTGAATAGCCGTGGTCACGGTCCCAAGGTCGGCACGAATATTCAGGGAAAAGGTCCGGAGACCTGTTGCCTTGTCAGGTGGCGGATTCCGCTTTTTCCGGCTACAATCACTTCCGATGCGCAATCAATGAATAAACCATGCTCAACGATGCCGGCGCGTTCTTTCAGTTTGCCAGCCAACCGGACCGGCTCGAGGATCGGGCCGAAATCGCAGTCGAGTATCACGTTATCCTGATCGGTTCTGTAAAGGTCTTCGCTTGCCGTTTTACGAACGGTTACGCGGGCTCCCAACGATTCCAGATATCGTATCTGCGAACGCCAGCCAAACTGGATTACCTCGACCGGAAGCCGGCTTTTTTCGCCCAATGCGGGAGAAAGCTTCGAATCGTCAACGACTATGATTTCACGCCGGCTGGACTGGGCCAGTATCTTTTCGCGGAGCAGCGCGCCTCCGTGTCCTTTTATCAGGTTCAAGTCGGGATCCACTTCATCCGCGCCGTCAATGGTCAGGTCAATCATGGAGTGGTCATCGAGGGAAGCGAGTTGTACTCCGAGAGAGCGCGCCAGCTTTTCGATTTGACTGGAACTGGGAATGCCTACTATATCCTTTAGCTTCCCACGCTTTAACCGGTCCGCGATATGTTCCAGTACGAACGTCATGGTGCTGCCGCTCCCGAGCCCGAGAACCATTCCGGACTCTATGCAGCTCGTCGCTCGAAACGCCGCTTCACGTTTCAATCCATCTTGGGTATCCATCACTCAGGTTTCCCATTCATTCGAGAACTCGGCGCCAGCGAGGCGTTTGAACGGGACTATTCCGCTGGCTTTGCCGGCGCCTTCTTTTCCTCGATGAACGCTCGCGCCACGGATTTTATTCTAGTCGGATCGTCAACAATCCATCTTTCATCCAACAGACCACTCTTGTGGACGTTATCTGTAGTAAATTGGGTAGTAATGGCAATGCACTCCATACCCGCTCCAAGCGCTGCGCTTATTCCCGGAGTAGAGTCTTCAATTGCCAGGCATTCTTCCGGAAACATGCGTAATTCTTGTGCCACCAAATGATAGATTTCCGGGTCCGGTTTTCCATTCGTGACGTCATCCAATGTCGCGATGAAATCGAATTGGGAGCGGATATCGAGTATCTCCAACACACGGTTAGCTTCGGCGCATCGGGAATTTGTGGCTAAGCCGGTTTTGTATTTTTCTTGTCGAGCCCATTTCAGCAGATCGAGATTATCCGGCCAGCGATGGCTGCGCAGGACAGTTGGGTCTTGAAGCATTGAATTGAAAATCCGCATGCGCACCTGCACAAAGGCCTGCCATGTGGTTGAGACGCCCAAACCGCTCATCCTGGCCTTCAGACACTCCTCAAGACCAAAAGTTTTGATCAGCGCGTGCGCCACTTGCCGACGAGAAAGCCCAACTACTTCTTTGAACGCATCGAGGACATCCTCCTCGGCCGGCGGGTCAGGACACAGCTCGAGAACGGCCTGAGCGTAGGACCGCGCTTTCAAAAGTTCTGTCTTGACAAGAGTCCCGTCCAAGTCAAAAATGAACGCCCGAATCATTGCAGTGTCCTTGCCAGTTGTCTCAAAGACGCGACGACGTCTTCACCCAAATGAAAACGGATTACTTTACGACCTGCAACTTCTTGCGCTTCTCCGTGATCGAATCGATCAGGGAATCGAAGGATTTAGCGAATGCGGCGACGCCTTCATCCAGGAGTCTTCTGGTCACCTCGTCCAGGTCGACACCTGTTTTGGCCAGGCGCTCAAGCAGTTCGCTGGCCGCATCCAAGTCGGCTTCGATCGTGGGCGCGACAGCGCCATGGTCCATAAAAGCTTGCAGCGTGGCAGGCGGCAGGGTGTTGACGGTGTCTCGTCCTACGAGGCTGTCGACGTAAAGGGTGTCGGGATACAGCGGGTTCTTTGTGCCCGTGCTCGCCCACAGCGGGCGCTGCACGCGCGCTCCTCTCGCGGCCAACGTTTCCCACCGAGGTCCGCCGAAGAGTTCCTTGAACCGAACATAGACCATCTTGGCGTTGGCAATAGCTGCCTTGCCCTGAAGGTCTGTCGCTCCGACCTCTTCAAGCATCTTATCGACGGCAGTGTCGACGCGACTCACGAAAAACGATGCCACCGATGCGACCCGGCTCAGGTCTCTGCCGGATGCCGCCAGCTTTTCCAAGCCGGCTATATAGGCATTGGCGACCGCCTCGTATTGTTCAAGGGAAAACATCAACGTGACGTTGACGTTGATGCCCTCCGAGATCAGCTTTTCGATGGCCGGTATGCCGGCAGGTGTTGCAGGCACTTTGATCATGACGTTCGGGCGGTCCAGAAGAGCGAACAGGCGCCGAGCCTCGCTGACTGTTTCTTCGGTCTGATGGGCCAACTTTGGGCTGACCTCGAGACAGGCGTATCCATCGACCCCTTCGGTGCGTTTGTGGACCGGACGCAACAGGTCGGCCGTGCGCCGCATGTCATCGGCTGCGAGAGTCCAGAAAATGTCCTCCGGCGCCTTGCCCTCGCCGCTGAAACGTTGCAGGTCCTCGTCATAGTCGTCGCTGCCGGCTATCGCCTTATCAAAAATCGTCGGGTTGGACGTCACGCCGGTAACGCCCTCGTCTATGAGCGCCTGAAGCTCTCCGGAGTCCAGGAGAGACCGGCGGATATTGTCATACCAGATAGCCTGTCCCAGCTTGTTGAGTTCACGAATCCTTTTCATATGAATCACCTTTCTTTCAGGCCTTTGCAAGCTAAGTTGTCGCTGCGGAGAGCCTTTATGGCTTCTGCGTAATCGGCTGACAAAAACACCGAAGACCCCGCCACGAGAACGTTTCCCCCCGCACAGATGACACCGCCCGCATTGCGCCGATTTATTCCGCCGTCGACGAATATGTCCATGCGCTCTCCCGCCAGCTTCCTCGTTTGAGAAATCTTGTCCAGCATCCCGGGCATGAACTTTTGTCCGCCAAAGCCGGGGTCGACGGTCATCACGAGGACCATATCGAGATGCTCGATCACGTGCTTGAGTCCGTCAACAGGCGTCGAGGGATTGAGCGCAATTCCAGCCTTTGCGCCATGGTCCTTTATCATTTGCGCGATTCTCTGTGGGTAGCGGCAGGCCTCCAGATGGAATGTCAAGATATCGGCTCCTGCGTCAACGAATTCTCTGATGTAATTTTCCGGCTTTTCAATCATCAAGTGAACGGCAAGCGGAACTGAAGCGACAGACCGTATGGCGCTCACAACCGCCGGCCCGAAGGTTATGTTCGGGACAAAGTGTCCATCCATTACATCGAGGTGCAGCATGTCAGCGCCCGCTTGCTGAACGGCGTCGACCTCCTCAGCGAGCCTTAAAAAATCAGCGGAAAGAATTGATGGCGCAACAAGTACCTTCAACGTACTTTCTTTCTTTTCTGCGCGCCTGTGGCACGAGCAGGTCCACAAGCTCTTCCTTTGGAAACAATGATCATTGTGTGGCCACATCCGCCCGTTTCTTCAGTCCCCGTCGTTCGCAACAAATGCAAAGTTCACCGTTCGGATTGATAATGTCTTTCGAAGAACTCGTCACACCAGAGACAGCAACTGCCGAGTTCTTCGATTCTCGCCCGTGCGTACTCGACTGGGATTTCCTGCCCGGCTCCCATGGCTTCCGGTTCCCCGCGGTCCAGTGCAGCCGAAACGGCACCGGCGAGCCTTTGAAATTGTCGGTCATACCACATACCTTATGCTTATCTCTGCCACGCCATTAGTAGTTCAAAAAGTTTTTTCACAAAAGGGGTCAGTCGGGTTCGATTATAGGCATCCGCTACCTGTTTGATGGCTTCCGCCTGCGTTGGATACGGGTGAATCACATTCGCTATGGTTTTGAGGCCGATTTTCCCGACCATCGCCAGCGTGATTTCGCTGATCATTTCCCCCGCGTGCCGAGCTACGATAGTGGCTCCAAGGATTTCATCGGCGCCCTTCTTCACGTGAATCTTCACCAGGCCGTCTTCCTCGCCGTCAACGATAGCCCGGTCGACTTCGCCAAAATTCCTTACGAACGTTTCCACCGGAATGCCTTTTTCTTCGGCGTCTTTTTCATACATTCCCACGTGCGCGATCTCGGGGTCGGTGTATGTGCACCACGGGACGGTCAGCGCGCTCACCTTCTTCTTGCCCCGGAACAGGGCGTTCTGAATCACGATCCGAGCGGCGGCGTCCGCGGTGTGCGTAAACTTGTAGTCCAGGCAGACGTCACCTGCCGCAAAGATGCGGGAATTTGTCGTCCGCAACGTGTCGTCCACAATGACGCCCTTGTGTTTGTCGTATTTCACATCGACAACCTCGAGGCCCAGGTTCTCGACATTGGGCGCTCGGCCAACGCCGATGAGTATTTCGTCAACCGTCAGGGTTTGGTCTTGGCCGTTGCTTTTCAATTGAAGGACCTTTTCGCCGTTCGAAATCGTGACACGACTGATTGTGGTGTTCAGCCTGATATCGATTCCGTCGCGTTCCAGAGCTGCGGCGACGATTCGGGCGGCGTCGGGGTCTTCGCGTATCAAAACTTGCGGCGCAATCTCGATGAGGGTCACGCTGCTGCCCAGCCTCTGAAATGTCTGCGCCAACTCGCATCCGATCGGTCCGGCGCCCAACAAGGCCAGACGGCGAGGTCGCTCGGTAAGAGAAAAGACGGTTTCATTGGTGAGGTATCCAGCCTGGGCCAGACCCTCGATCGGCAGCTCGACGGCGCGTGCGCCTGTCGCGACCACGGCCTTCTTGAATCGCAGCGTTCTTTCTTCGACCTCGACGGTGTCGGGCCCGGAAAAGCGTCCCGCGCCAAGAAACACGTCCACGCCGAGCTCTTTGAATCGGGCAGCCGAATCGTGGTGACTGATCTTGGCTCTCAAGTGGCGCATGCGCTCCATGACAGCGGGAAAATCTGCTTGACTTCCGTCGGGAACGCGTATGCCGTAATTGCGCGCGTCGCGTACATCCGCATATGCTCGTGAGGAGCGGATAAGGCTTTTCGAAGGAACACAACCGACGTTCAGGCAGTCGCCTCCAAGCAGATGCCGCTCCACGAGCGCCACCTTCGCGCCCAATCCCGCCGCCCCGGCAGCCGTCACCAATCCTGCGGTCCCCGCTCCGATCACCACGAGGTTGTATCGTTTCGCAGGCTCGGGATTCCTCCAATCGGGTGGATGAACATTCGTTACGAGCGTGGTGTTGTAGTCGTCTTTCGGCAGCACTTCAGTTGTCTCAGCCATGGAGACCCCCTTCTGAGTGTGTCCCACGATTCATGGTGAAGGTTGTTCGCTTCGGGGACAGTGTGTCCGTCCGATAATTCCATGTCCTGCGCTTCGTTTTCGCGGATTTTCATAATTATCGGACAGATTCAATCCCCTGCGCTTAGTAATCGTGAGACAGCCTTTTCTGAGCGTTTACGCTTGCTGGCTTTCCATTTCTTTGGCCTGCAACCTTCGCCGGGCGAATCGGACAAGCAGGGTAAGGACGACGGCCGCTAACGCGAGAACTATGATCAAGAGCCACGGCATACGTCCTTGCGCGATTCCTTTGATAACCGCATCCGCGCCAACCACGTAGAGAACCGTTCCCGGCAACATACAGAGCCATGACCAGAACACGTAGGTCCAAAACCGAACGCGCGTGAGTCCGAAGCCATAATTGAGAAGATTAAACGGGAATATCGGGACAAGGCGCGTGAGAGCGACTATGATCGCGCCGTGTTCTTCTGTAAGTTTATCGAGTTTCCGAAACTTCTCTTTGGTTGACAGCCAGCGGGCAACCGCCTCGCGAGCGAAATATCGTGAGATCAAGAATGCCAGGCTTGCCCCCAGAGTGGAGGCGACGCTGACGGTTATGACCCCCAATACCGAACCGAAGAGCGCTCCCGCCGCAACGGTGAGCGCGGAACCGGGAAGAGCGGCGACAACGGCGACGGCATAAAGCAGAACAAACACACCCGGCCCCCAGGGACCCAGGCCGCGAATCCAGTCGCGCAATTCTCCGAGCCGCTCACCAAGCCCGAAGGCTCTCGCAAGAATGATTATCGCCAGGAGCACGACAATCAGCGCTATCGGACGCCACAGACCTTTTACTTTTCCTTTCGTTTCAGCAGTCTCACTCTGAATTTCTTGCCTTTTTGCCTCTGTCGATGACTGTTCCATCGTCTTTCCTCCACGTTCGCTAGGTTCGGTCCTGTTCGTTCAGGGACCAGTCATAATCAAGGTATTCTATTTGGTAATCGCCGGTGGCGAGGTGCTCGGCCATTTTGTCGTCAACGTATTGACTGACGAAATTGAGCACGGCCCTCTCCATTGTCCCGTGCTTGCCGAACTTTCCTTCCACTCCGTATGTTTTCACAAAATCTTTTCCAAACCATTTGAAAATGGATGAAAGATGAACCCGCCCTTCTGTCGGGTCGATACGAAATTTCTGAGGGTTATCCAAAAATCGTTGGGTCTGGTCATCGAGCTGTTCATCCAGTTCATGGCCACGATAGGGTTCTGTTCTCAGCGAAGGACAGCCCATCGCCGCGCACACGAGCGCCATGTGGATACGCGGCTCGTTGAACTCTTTCCTGAGCGTGTCATGCTCGATCTCGTTGAGCGTCATTTCCTTCCCCATGACAGGAAAGGTGATTCTATCCCACACGCCGGAAATCTGGCGGATGCTGTTTTTGGGATAGACAAGCGCGCGAACGAACGAGGCTTCAATGGGATAATGGTCAATGATGACTTGGAGGGTCAAGGCATTATAGGCATTTATCCAGAAGGCGATTTTCTGATTATCGGTCCATTTCTCGAATTTCCTGGGGTCCAACGCGGCAATCGTCGCTGCAAAAGAATCCAGCTTGTTCCTGTCAGCCTTAAGCTTGGAATACTCGACCATCCCCTGATTATCGACGTAGGTTGTCAGCACATATGCATAATCATCGTAGCCAAAACCGTTTTCGTCGCCTTTCGGAACATTTGACGGCCCTATTGTTCCCGTCTCTGCCTGGGCCTCAGTCTGAATCGAGACCCCGCGAGACTCGGCGCGGCTTTGCCGCAGCACAATTCCTGAGACGATAAGCATTATGGCAGCCATGGCAATCATGTGGTGTAATCGGATTTTCGGTTGTTTGTTCATGGTTCCAGAATCCTTTCTCCTGGAAAATTCATTCGTGGAAACCTTTCATTTTCGTTTTAATTAGTCGCGGGACCGCTCAAATCCTTACACCGCGAAGCCCGCTTTCCTGAACCTTTCAAGGGTCGGCTGACCGGCGACGTTCGGAGAGAATTCTTGCGAGAACAAGTTGCAACAAAGAACAGGTTGGCGCACGTCTACGCTGTCAAGAAAACATGGAGCCGACACCTCCTCGCATCAAATACTGTTTCATGAATCCGAGGAGTGACGTAAATTGCCCGGCAGTCGCATCCAACTCATACAATTACATTGTTCCGAAAAGGAAGGATGTGCAAGACCTCGCTCGGAGAGAAAGCGGCTGCGATTCTTGCCGCAATCCAACTGGCATGACAGAGTAAGACCACAGGGAACAAGGAGGGAATGAACATGAAGCAAACCATTGTTGCCGCTGTCGTCGTTTGTATGTTGTTCGTCACGACAGGGTTCAACCTGGATAACGCCATTGTGCCGAAAGAACAGATTCTCTCAGGCGGAGTCCCCAAAGACGGCATACCGGCTCTATTGGAGCCAAAGTTTGTCGCCGCGGCGGAGGCCGGATTCCTCAACCCTGACGACAAAGTAGTCGGGGTAGAACTCGGCGAGCAAGCAAGGGCGTATCCCATCAAGATACTGAACTGGCACGAAGTGGTGAACGACACCATCGACGACAGACCCATTGTCGTCACGTTTTGACCGCTCACCCAAACGGGGGTAGTTTACTCCCGGAAAATCAACGACAAGACCTACACCTTCGGCGTCTCGGGGATGCTATACAAGAGCAACCTTTTGCTTTACGACCACCAAACGGAGACCCTGTGGTCGCAGTTGAAGGAGACTGCTATTGCGGGTCCGCTGGCTGGAACGAAACTGGAGCATGTAATCTCCTCAGTCGCATCTTGGAAAGAATGGAAACGGGAACATGCCGATACCATGGTTCTTTCGACGGACACAGGTTACACGAGGGATTACTCGGTGGATCCGTACGAGGGCTATTACAGGGTAGGCCGTTTGATGTTCCCGGTTGGCGATGTGCGCAAAGACTTGCCTCCCAAGGAGAGAGTGCTCGGCATCGAGTTGGGAGGCGAAGCAAAAGCGTATCAGCTCTCTGTCTTGCGAAAAAGGGCGGAGGCGCTCCAGGACAATGTGGGGGACAATGTTGTAACCATTGAGATTTCCCAAGAAGGCGATGTGGCAGAAATTCGCGACGAGCGCGGCAACCTGGTTCCCGGCATTTTCAGCTACTGGTTTGCGTGGCAAGCGTTTCATCCCAATACGGACGTTTATGCGCTGCCCGATCGATGAGAGGAGTTGTTTTGGAACAGAAGCGCGCGTATAAGTGGTCTGACCGATTCGAGTAATTCCTAAGTACACGTGGTCACAAATACCATTACATATTGCATAGCACTATGCAGAAGCGGCAGGTCAGAAATTCCGGGGACACGGAATCACGCGGAGCGTGACCTTCGGCCGAGAAGTCCATGTCCCCGGAATTTCCAATGTGATGAAATACGTGAGCGGAATTATGAACCAGTGCACGAAGGTGAAGTCGTTCTTCGATAAGAAAGCGCGAGTCTACCCCCTCAGAGGCAAAGAAGTGCGGATGTACAGAGGCTACCCGCCACAGCACTGAGGATTTTAAGCGAAGCGCATATCTTTTCCATCCTTCCATCCGTCCATTTCCACAATCTCATTTTCGCGTTTTTCATAAAAATGAACTTAAAAATGTTTTTGCGGGGCCCTTCAAGATAGTACCAAAATTGCGGTGTAAGGATTCTATCGCAAAAGCGACTAATAATGAGGAAGACGGGTTTAGATAAACCCGCTGGACTCGGAAACTCAGCGGTATGTTCACGGACAAGAAAGAGATATCGTGAAAAAGGCAATTTCAACTATCTCGAAAGGAGATGAGAGCGATGAAGATTAAATATCTGCTGGTTCCTGTCGCTGCAATGTTCCTGGTGGGCTGGAGGTCCGCGCCTCAGGTTAAAACCGATGTCGCAACGGTTATCGCCGCTCCTGAAGACTTTGACAGGAAGAGGGTGGAGATTACCGCATCTGTAGCTGATAATCCGATACCGGTAGGCAGTTACTTTAAGAGATGGAGTCCGACGGTAGATTCATCTGGGCAGGAGCTCACGGCATACGAAAAAGGCTTTAACCCGGCAACAATCATGAAAGCATACCATCTCGTCGAAAAGGCGCGTCGCGGAGGCGATGAGGTGGTCCTTGTCGGGAAAGTCAGAATGTCGCAAACCAAGACCGGCGAACGGATCGTCAAGCTGCAGCTTGATTCAGTCAAGTACGGCAGCACAACTGTCCGAACCGATGTGGGTCCATTCGTGGATGAGACCAACTCTGAGGGTTTCCCGTGGACACCTCTATGGTATGACGGCATCAAGTACTATCCGGGAGAGTTCCCATACTAAACGGGTCGCGTCCTCTTAGCACCGGCGTCGGTGGCGCTGGCGGCTTCTTCCTCAAGCCGTACCGTCGACTCGCTGATGTTGTTGGCTTGTCATCATCGGATTTAGCGCTTCTTCGGTGCAGAACCATGTTTGCAGAAAGGATGATGAGTTGTTAGATTTGGTTTTAAGAGGAATGCTCATTCCTTGTTTTCTATTGAATTCCGGTGACTGGGTGGTAAGAGGGCTACCAAGTCAAAGAAGCTTTTTCGGAATTCAAGTGTAATCAACCGAGGACCAGGGCAGATGAAACTCAGTTTGTAAAGCAGGTTGCCCCGAGAATCGGAGAAGGAATAAATCAAGTGAGATTCTGCATCGAGCGAGTGGAGGCCGCTTAATCGGAAGGAATATCCTCTTGGAGCGTGAAACGAAGTGATGGATTTCGAAGAAAAGGTAGAGACATCTAAAGGCGCAGGACTGTGGAGCATTCAGATCGAGACTATGCAGTTCAACCTTGGACTGCGCTGCAACCAGCGGTGCACTCATTGTCATGTGAGTGCGGCTCCGGAAAGAATTGAGAGCATGTCATGGCCCATAATGGAATTGTGCCTCAAAGCGGCCAAGGGCGTTAAATGTAAACTCGCTGACCTGACAGGTGGCGCTCCGGAGCTTAATCCGAACTTCAGACGATTCGTTAAAACCTTGCGCGAAAATGGTATTGCGGTGCAAGTGCGCACGAACCTCACGGTGATGACGGAACCCGAGATGGAGACAATCCCTGAGTGGTTGCGAGACCACGAGGTTCAGCTCGTGGCCTCACTGCCGTGCTATCTCGAAGAAAACGTCCGCGAGCAAAGAGGCAAAAAAATATACGAGAAAAGCATCGAGATAATCAAACGGTTGAACGCTCTCGGCTATGGCATCCAGCCAAATCTTCCTCTAAATCTTGTATACAATCCCGGTGGACCATTTCTGCCTCCGGACCAGTCACGACTGGAGGCCGATTACAGGCGTGAGCTGGGCAAGCGTTTTGGCATCGCTTTCACAGGTCTCCTTACCATAACGAACATGCCGATAGGGCGATTTCTTGAGAAACTGCGCCACCGGAATCAGGAGTATGAATATCTGCGTATCCTTCGCGAATCGTTTAATCCGCACACGATTCCTGGATTAATGTGTCGACATCAAATAAGCGTTGGCTGGGACGGGTCGCTGTTCGACTGTGATTTCAACATGGCCCTGAGACGCCCCGTCGACCATGGCGCACCACATCATATAAAGTTCTTCGAATCATCAAGACTAATGAAGAGGAGAATTGTAACCGGCAATTATTGCTACGGCTGCGCCGCCGGGTGTGGCTCTTCATGCGGAGGAGCACTTGTTTAATCTCCCAATATTGCCCAGCTTGAGAAATGATATCAGGCCTCTCAGACAGTCTCAATCAGGTTCACTTGAGCTCATGCGAAATGCAACCAATCAATGTGGCCAAGAAAATGCCTGTCTCATCTCGGTCGTCATTCCCACCCTGAATGAAGAAGGAAGCATCTCCAAGACCCTGAGAAGCGCTTGTCAGGGACGAAAGGTGGAAATCATAGTTGTGGATGCGGGAAGCGCCGATGATACAGTCGTGCAGGCAAAGTCACATGACGCGAGAATTCTGCATGACAGGCCTCCAAGAAGTCGGCAGATGAACACAGGGGCAAAGGCAGCAAGAGGCGGCATTCTTCTGTTCTTGCATGCCGACACAGTTCTTCCGGCGCGGTTCGATGAGCTTGTGCGAGATGCCTTGAAACAACCGGACGTGGCTGCCGGCGCTTTCGAACTTAGAATTGAGCCCCGTATCCCAGGGTTGACGTTCATTGAGCGAGTCGCAAACCTTCGCGCCAAGAAGATGGCTATGCCCTATGGCGACCAAGCAGTGTTCCTGAAGATCGAGGTTTTCTATGAAATCGGTGGTTTTAAGGATATCCCAATAATGGAAGACTTTGAACTGATGAGACGATTGAGAAAGATGGGGCGGATACTGATTGTGCCCAGACCCGTGCAGACCTCGGCACGTCGGTGGGAACAGCTTGGTGTATTAAGAACAACAGTTATCAACCAACTAATGGTTATGGGTTACTATTTGGGTGTGCCTCCCATGACCCTTGCCAAGTGGTATAGAACTAATAGAAGCATCCATGACCACAACAATAACCATATTGATGGCAGAGGACAAAGACGGCTAACGAAGAATATGGTGAGCTGGGACAAATAATCCGTCGCCATGGCCGCGAACATCAGCTTACGTGTTCGCCCCTCTGGTAGACAGCGCACTGGCATCGATATTCTTTATGCGTGTATTGGACCCGCCATAAGGCGGTCCGCCGAGACGTGCGACCGCCTAACGGGCCATAACCACAAACAGAAAGAAAACTCATGGCGAAACAATCCTTTGATCAATTGGCCTTGCGCGAGTACTATGGCAAGGCGCTCCAGAAGAGCGAAGACCTCAAGACGAGCGCCTGTTGTTCTGACGGCGAGAGTTTGTCACCCGCGGCAAAGGCCGCGCTGGCCGAGATCAACGACGAGGTGTTGAGCCGCTTCTATGGCTGCGGTTCGCCTTTGCCACCCCTGCTGGAGGGGCGCGCCGTGCTCGACCTCGGCTGTGGCACGGGCCGCGACGTCTACCTGGCTTCACGACTGGTCGGGCCTCGGGGTCGCGTGATCGGCGTAGACATGACAGAGGAGCAGCTCGATGTCGCGCGCCGCAACCGGGACTCACAGATGAGACGATTCGGCTACTCGAAACGCAATGTCGAGTTCCATCAGGGATTTATCGAGGACCTGGGCGCCATCGGAATCGAGGACAACTCGTTGGATGTTGTTATCTCAAACTGCGTCATAAACCTGTCCCCCGACAAAGGCGCGGTATTTTCTGAGATATTCCGGGTTCTGAAGCCGGGCGGAGAGTTGTTCTTCTCGGATGTGTTCGCGGGGCGCCGGGTGCCGGAGCGATTCCGCAGCGATCCCGTGCTTAACGGCGAATGCCTGGCCGGCGCGATGTACAGGGAGGATTTCCGACGATTACTCCGAGAGCTTGGCTGTCTCGATTACCGGGTGATGTCCTCTCGCCGAATAAGCCTGAACAACCCTGATATTGAAGGGCTCATCGGAATGATAGATTTCTATTCGGTCACTGTCCGCACGTTCAAGCTGGAATTTGAGGATATCTGCGAAGATTACGGCCAGGTGGCGACATATAGAGGCTCAATTCCCGATAATCCGCACTGTTTCGATCTTGACGACCATCATCGATTCTTCACTGGGAAGCCGATGCTGGTTTGCGGGAACACTGCCGCTATGCTTCAGAACACACGCTTTGCGCCCCATTTCATGGTAAGCGGAGACCGTTCCGTTCATTACGGTCCGTTCGATTGCGGACCGGGAGCCAGGAAAGCGGCGACCGGGGAAAGTTCCGGCGGCGCATGCTGTTGAAAAAGAGCGGCTTTTCCCGATTGCGCGCATCTGTGACCTAACCGCATGAGTCGAGATTCCGCTTGTCATTCCTTTTGGTTTTTGCCTGCAAAAGGCCAACATGATGGCCGCGGCCGTCCGAGGTTTTGCCAATCATTGATTATCCCCGATTCAATCGCCAGTCGTACTTCTGGTATTCCACTACTAGCTTGCTCGCATTATCCTCGATGAATTCCCTGTCTTTCCGGTCATAGAGATAGCCTGCAAGCCAGCGGAGCCGTTCTTCCGGTTCAGGGCTGAAATCCTTGCCGTACCATAAGAGAACCCGGGATAAGCTGACCTTCTTGCGCTCCTTGTCCACGACAAGACCGCCCCCATTGAGAAACGTCTTCGCCGCCTGATTCAGTTCCGCATCAAGGTTCTCGGGAGTGTACAGGTCAATCGGTGGACATGACGATGACGCGCAAACCAGCGCAAAATGGATGCGAGGGTCTATCTTTTCGAGGGAACGCTTTTTTCGAGGGTCGTTTTTGCCGAAGACCCGAAACAGGGCGTTGGGGGGCCTGCGATTGGCTCGCAGGATACCGTGCTCTATATCATCCGGAGTGTAATGGTTCCCGCCGATATCATAACAAATACGCCGGAAGAACCTGCTGACCTCTTTGACGGAATCTTTGATATCAAGCTCGATAACGCCGTGTATCACAATCACATTGTAGAGGTTAACCCAGAACGCCATCCGCTCTTCCTTCGATGTGAGACATCCCGGTTCAAAGCCTTGCAGACTGAGAGCGACCTTCTTGTAGTCGGCATACAGGTCCGACTCGTCCATTAGCTCATATGCGACCCTGCCCCTCGAAATATCAAAAAATGCGCCGCGCAAGAGGTTCATCGTAGATTTGAGCCTGGGAGCAATGTCCTCAATCGAGATTGTGGTATCGGGAGCGCCCTCATTGAGAACAACTTTTGTAGCGAGAAATCGCTTTCGCAATACTCGCAGAGCGGCAGTTTTCGCTCCTTTCTCGGCCTGCCCCTCCCTCCGTCGTTTCTCCTTCGCCTGGATTAGATACAAAACGCTGTTGACATAGCCTATATGTGTGAAAGCCTGGGGGAAGTTGCCAAGGGCCTGTTTCCATTCAACATCGTATTGCTCCGAGAAGAGCCCGAGATGATTGGCGGCGCTTTCGAGCCTCTGCAGCAATTCTTCCGCTTCCTCAAGGCGGCCCATATGGATGAGGCAATCCACAAACCAGAATGTGCAGAGCAAAAAAGTCCCTTCCCTCCCCGATAAACCGTCATCTCCGCCATAGCGATACAGAAGGCCGTCATGGGCTAATTCCTTTGTCGTAGCTTCCACGGTGGATACGATTCTGGGGTCATCAAACGGCAGAAAACCAAGTATCGGAATCAAAAGGTTGCTGGCATCAAGTTCCTCTGTTTCATAATGTTGCACAAAAGCCTGCTTCGATTCGCTGAATCCCTTCTCAAGAATCTCGTGCCGCATCTGTTCCATCGCGTTGCGCCATTTCTCCTTGTCTGCTTCGAAGCCATAGCGCTTCGCTATCGTCATTCCCCGTTCCAGCGCCACCCAACACATGACCTTGGAATAGACAAAATTCCACGGTCCATTTCTGACTTCCCAAATCCCGAAATCCTTTTCAATCCAATGGTCAGCCACGTAATCGCATATCTCACGCAGCGCCGGCCATTGCTCAACTGTTATCTTGCCAACGTAGTTGGCCAGTTTGAGCGCGGCGTCCATGAGTTCCCCATAAATATCCATCTGCCGCTGCTCGAATGCGCCGTTGCCGATACGCACAGGCTTCGAGCCTTTGTAGCCATCCAGATGGGAGAGTTCAACCTCTTCGATCTCTCGTTCCCCGCGAAGCCCGTACATGATTTGCATGGTGTTTATCCCGCCTTCGGAAAGAAGCCGTTGAATCCAATGCAGATATCCTTCCATTTCCGACATGTGTCCAACATTGAAGAGCGCTTGGAGCGTGAAGGATGTATCACGTACCCAGGTAAAGCGGTAATCCCAGTTGCGTATTCCGCCGATTTCCTCGGGCAAGGAGGTCGTGGCGGCGGCCGCTATTGTGCCTGTGGGTTCATAGGATAGCAGCTTCAAAACGAGGGCCGACCGCTCAACCATATCTTTGTATCGTCCAAACGAAAAGACGCGACCGGTCTCACTCGTGCCCAACCAGTCGCGCCAGTATTTCACTGTCTCCCCGAGGGCTTCCTCGGCTCTCTGCACATCAGCAAAGTCCATATTCGAACCGGAGGTCACGGCATCATGTCCGCCACACACGGTCACGAGACATACCTTCTCTCCGGCGCTAAGGGTCCACAACGCCGTGGCCTGAGAGCCGTCGCTGTCAAAAGACCTCGAACATACAAGGGCAAGAGCCATGTCCTGAACACTTCCTTCCGCCACCATGCCGGCGTCGGTCTTTCTCACTGTAGTTCTTGAACGAGCATAGTCCAATCGCGGTTCAAAGGCCACTCGCACGCCCATTCGTCCTTTCTCGACCGAGATCAGGCGATACAGAAAACTTGTCTTATCCTGGTTCGTTTTTGACTTCTCTTCCGTTATCGCCATGAAATCGGTAAGCTTCATTACTCCTGTGCGAGTACGGAAGCTTGTAACAAGAACATTCGTGCGATGAACATATTCGGCCACGGAATCGAAATCTTCAGTGGGTTGTATGAGGAACCGGCCGCCCTTGATGTCATCCAGTAACGCGCCAAAGACGGAGGGCGAGTCGATATATGGCAGACAGAGCCAATCGATCGAGCCGTTTGACCCCACGAGGGCGACCGTGCGCATATTCCCAATGACTCCGTAACTCTCAATCGGTTGATAAGTCATACATATCTCTCTAGTTGAATCAGACAATGCGCTGGACCAGGCCGCTTTTTAACCGCTCCCGATCCCAATAATGTTATTATGAGCAATATTATGCTTGCTGAGGTAGCGAAGGCGCAACACGCCAGTTGCATGGCGCTTTGGATGCGTGGTACACTTTGAAAAAATTGGAGCATAAATTCTTGCGGAGAAAAGCATGCGGAAGACGCGTTTGGCGTTATCAGCATTCCTGACGGTTCTTCTCATCGGGTGCGGCCTGAGCGGAGAGAACATCACCGTAAGCCACGAGGGGCGCAGGGTTAGCGACTATGATGCCGAGAACGGAAAAATCGCATACCTATGGTATCCGGCGCAGCATATCAGCACACAGGGGCATCTCGTCGCGCTGGACCGTTTCACAGGCGCCGAAATCGAGCTCGATCCCGACCTGAACGGTCCGATGGCGGTATGTCGCGGACGCGTCGTCTGGTGGAACGCGCGCTTGAGAGATGCCGAAGGAAAGAGCGACATCATGGTTTACAACCTTGACGATGGTCGGCGCGCCTCCATTGCGCATGCGATGGTACGCCACTTGGATGCCGACGGCGACCACGTCGTATGGGCGGAATCCGATGGCGCCAACGGCGACTTTATAGCACTCTATGGTTTCACGAGCGGAGAAAAGCAGGTCATCAGCTTGGGGGTGGGTGGAGAAGACGCCATTCATCG
>CAYVQZ010000064.1:0-25524 GCA_964453435.1 uncultured bacterium | reverse complement strand
CGTCTACGCATTTGACAAAGGCGCCAGGAAAGCGGGAAATATTGCTTCAAAAAATCCCCCGACTGCGCTTCTCTAACGCTCCTTCCACTATCGCTATCTCCTCCTCCGTCAAGCCATAAAGTTCATACACAAGCTTATCTATCTGCCGACCAACGTTTGGTTCAAAGTTCAAGGTTCAAAGTTCAAAGTCCAAAAAAAGTTCGAAGAAAACAAAGGGGTCAGCTCTGCGCATTTGACAAACCCATTCTTTCCCTGAGCTTCTCGGCCGTTTTTCGTATTCGGTCATCGTGTCTTATTTTCCGTTCCTTTCGACGGCTTGCCCGGGACCCCCCCCGACTCGCTTATACCGAACCGATTCCCAATCTCTCTCAATGTGCGGTCCGCACACGTGTGAAACCGGTGGAACTTCGTCTCTTCCCAATTAATGACGGTCTGATTACGGATGAACGCTCGCACAGATAGGAGCGCGTTTTTCAGGGTTCTTCCTCCCGATATCTTGGCTACAAAATATCACCTGCGAGTGAAAATTTCAAGGGGGGGGCGTTTCGCGACGGGTTTCCGGTTCAAGGTTCAAGGTCTTCGGTACGAAGGACTTGGTTTGACCACGAATTACACGAATTACACGAACAGGACATAAAGATTTTGGAACCGCGAATGGACGCCAACGGCGCGAATGAACCGATGAAAGACTTTTCTGGATCCACGGATTGACACCTGTCTGCGTGCAACGCACAGGCAGGCGGATTTGCGCGGATTAAGGACAAAAACAACAGAGATACGGGAGCCGCAGATGCACGCGGATGGACGCTGATTTTTCCTTGGCGGCTTAGCGGCTTGGCGTGAGACCCATTGTCCTGTTCAAGAAAATCCCCCTTTTGAGTGTGTCCCACGATTCATGGTGAAGGTTGTTCGCTTCGGGGACAGTCCCGATTCTATCCCGCGGATTGCGCGGTCACGCGAAGCGCGTGATTCGCTCAGCGCAAAAGACGGAGGGTTCCGTAATTGGGTGGAGTGCCCTTCGTCGGGGAATCGTGGGACAGATTCTCTGTTGCCCTGGCCCGTTCATTCGCGTCATTGGCGTTATTCGTCTCATTTGTGTTCCCGGAATCCGTGTTAAATCCGCGCAAATCTGTGATAGCAGTCTTTGGGTTTCTCTTCTCTGATTCCGGGCGCGCCTGAAAATTGACGGGGTCGTTCCTTCGTCATTCCGGATTTTCCAGGAACGGAAGCTTGTCTTTCTTTCTGTAGACCAGCGCCTGGCAGACGGCAAGCAGTTTTCCGGCCCCGTCGTGGACCGTGATGTAGTAGCTGGCGGTCCTGTTGGTTCTGTTTATTTCTTTGGCCTCGGCGGTCAGGATGTCACCGGGGGAAGCGGCGGCAAGATAGGTCACATTGATATTCAGGGCGACCGCAACCGTGCCGTGAGAGTTTGAGGCGGTCTCGAAGGCTTCGTCGATGAGGGCGAAGACGGCGCCGCCGTGGGCCATGCCGAAGATGTTTTCCATATCGGGCGTAAACGTCATTTTCACGCGGGAATAGCCTTGTTCCACGGCCTCGAGTTCCATGCCCATTTTTCGGGCAAAGGGTTCGGCCTTGACCTTTTTCCTGATCGATTCGAGAATCTCTTCGCTCATTGCCCGGTCTCTCCTTCTGAACGGTTAGCGAAATATCGGCTCTGAACCAGCCGGTAGCGAACCTGCGTAATAATATATGCCGACCGTGTCCGGAGTCAACGCAGATTTGGTGAGGTTGTTGTAAGTCATTAGACGGCGGGGGCATGTGTATATGGCGCCGGCATGATGCATTTGCGATTTGTCCTTTTCCTGAACAAACTATATGTAAAAGAGATGGTTACTGTTTGGCAATTCGAGGAAGAAAGGGGTGAGCTTCATGCCTGGAAGATACTTGTTGGTTTTGGCGGTGGCGGTAACCCTTGCAGGATGCGCGTCGGCGCCGACGGCGACCGATTTGTCGGCGGTTCTTGAAACCCCGCACGAGTTCGAGGGTTCTAAGGTGGAGCTTTCGGCGGTTGTGGCGGAGAACGTGGTTCCTCAAGGGGAAGAGTACAGGACATGGACATTTGTCCTTGATTCGTGTGATATGGGGCGGCTGACGGCCGTAGAAGAGGGGTTTAATCCCGCAGTCATCCAAGAAGCCTTCTATCTTGTCGACAAGGCTCGGTTGGAAGGCGGCCTGGTGACGGTCACCGGCGACCTGACACAAACAGAGGACGGTTTGCGGTTAAAGGTGGCTTCCGTGAAATATGGAGACACGCTGATTAACACGGACGCGGGTCCATTCGTCCCGAATGATTACGGTGACGACCGTTATCCGGGCACTCCCCACTACTATGATGGTCACCTGTACTATGCGGGGGCATTCCCTGCGGAGGAGTATGATGTCGTGAGGCCGAGGGAGTCTCAAATGGCTCAAGGGCCGATAGGCTGCCAGCAGAGAATGTAGAGGAAGAGTCGAGTTACCGGACAAACTGAACCTGCAAGGGAAGTTGGTCACAGCCCGGCGAAATCGAAATGGTGATGGTTCGATTCGCCGGGTTTTTTTGTACGTTAAGACACATGGCGCGTCAGCAAGCGTTGCATCGATAAACCGGTGTCGACAACTTGGTTGACAACCACCATTGGGCATGATATACTTCGGGCCACCAAAAAAATCGGGGGGAGTTTTCTTTTCATTCCTTCACGGGCGCCGACCCCGAAAAGCGGCTCTCCGGAAGGGGTATATTTCTCGCAAGGCTTGTCGCTGAAACAGAGCGCCGATCAAATATAATTGAAGTATAATAAAGTCTCTGACTGCATTGTCATGGGATAGGTGGGCTTTCTTGCCATAATCCGAGAATGAAGGAAGAGCCAAGATGATTTGGGACAAAGCACACGAATGCATGCCAAGGAGCCAGCTCAGGGAGTTGCAACTCAAACGGCTGAAGGCGGTTGTACGAAGGGTTTACAGGAATGTCCCTTATTTTCGAAAGAAATTGGACAGTTTAAGCCTGAAGCCGGGCGACATTGAATCGTTCGACGAACTCCAGAAGCTCCCATTCATCACCAAACACGAGCTGCGAGAGACGTATCCTTTCGGCCTTTTCGCCACGCCTTTGAAGGACGTTGTCAGGATTCACTCATCGTCAGGGACCACCGGCAAGCCGGTTGTGGCCGGATATACCCGCTCTGACCTGAAGCTGTGGGCCGAACTCATGGCCAGGACGTTGACGGCCGGCGGCGTGACGGCCGAGGATATCGTTCAGAACGCATACGGATACGGCCTGTTCACCGGCGGGCTCGGAATCCATTACGGAGCGGAGCGAATCGGGGCCGTGGTCATTCCCATTTCCGGCGGGAACACGAAGCGCCAGTTGATGGTCATGGAAGATTTCGGAACGACCGTTCTCGCCTGCACACCTTCGTATTCGCTTCAGATTGCCGAAGTCGCCGAAGAGATGGGCATGGATATGAAGGAGTTGAAGCTGCGGGTGGGTATTTTCGGGGCCGAGCCGTGGTCGAACCAGATGAGGTCGGAAATCGAAGAACGGCTTCACATACACGCCGTCGACATTTACGGGCTGACCGAGATTATCGGCCCCGGTGTCGCGACCGAGTGTGAAGAACGGTGCGGGCTGCACATTTTTGAGGACCATTTCCTGCCGGAGGTAATCAACCCGGACACCGGAGAGGTTGTGCCGGAGGGGTGGACGGGAGAACTCGTGCTGACGTGTCTGACGAAGAAGACGTTTCCCGTCATTCGGTTCCGAACACGGGACATTGTGAGCCTTCAATATGAGAAATGCGGGTGCGGGCGCACGACGGCGCGCATGGACAGGGTTACGGGACGAACCGACGATATGCTTATCATCCGCGGCGTGAATGTGTTCCCATCCCAGATCGAGAGCGTCCTCGTGGGAATCGAGGAGGCGGAGCCTCACTACCAGATAGTCGTTCGCAAGGACGGCCCCATGGATACGCTCGAGGTTCAGGTGGAGGTCAATCAGCGACTGTTCTCCGATGAGATAAAGAAACTGCAGCAGGTGGAGCGAAAGATATCGCACGAGATAAACAGCATGCTCGGAATCCAGGCGAAGGTGGCCCTGGTGCAGCCGAAAACGATAGAACGCAGCATGGGGAAGGCAAAACGGGTTATCGACATGCGCAAGGAGGGATAACCGGTGAAGATAAAACAGGTTTCTGTCTTTCTGGAAAACAAGATCGGGCATCTGCGAGCGGTAACCGAGGAGCTGAAGAAGGCGAATCTGAACATTCGGGCGATTTCGCTGGCGGACAGCGAGGACTTCGGGGTGTTGCGAATGGTGGTGGAAGACCCGGACAAGGCGTACCAGACGCTCCGCGACGCCAACCATGCGGTAAAAGAAACCGATGTCATCGCCGTCGAGGTGCCCGATGAGCCGGGCGGCCTTGCCGACGTTCTGAAGACCCTCGAAGAGTGTGGGGTTAACATCGAATATATGTATACGGTGCTGGAGAGAAAGAGCAACAAGGCGGTCATCATCCTGCGGGTCGAGGAGACCGACAAAGTAATAGAACAACTCAAGGAGCAGGACATCAAGCTTTTGACGAGCAAGGAAGTCTACAGCGCGCTGTGAGGGTTTTTCGTATTTTGGATGTTCCGGCTGGCCCAGTCGGCGAGCCGTGAGTTGCATACGTAAACCGGTAGGGCGGATAAGGCGGAGGAGAGCGAAGATGAAACGACTGTTGGTACTCACTGCAATTCTGTGCTTGCTATTGAGCGGAGCCGCGAACGCGGCGGACCCCGAGCCCATCAAGATAGGGGCCATCTTTTCGGTTACCGGACCAGCCTCGTGGCTGGGCGAGCCCGAGCGCAACACCGTCAAAATGATTGAGGAGGAAGTGAACGCGGCGGGCGGAATCAACGGAAGGCCCATCAAAGTGATCGTGGAGGACACGGCCGGCCTCGAACCGAACGCGGTGAACGCGGTCAAAAAGCTCATCAGCAAAGATAATGTTGTGGCAATCATCGGACCATCACGGAGCGGGACGACACTGGCGGTAAAACCGATTGTCGAAGAATATGAAGTGCCGCTCATTTCGTGCGCGGCGGCCGAACAGATCGTGGATCCCCTGGCGAAGTGGGTGTTCAAGACCCCGCAAAAAGACAGCGACGCGGTCATCAGAATCTACGAGCATATGAAGTCGAAAGGACTTACCAAAGCGGCCATCATCACCGGCACCACCGGCTTTGGAGCGGCGGGGCGGGAACAGCTTCTGAAGTATGCGCCGGAAATGGGCATTGAGATTGTCGCAGATGAGACCTATGGTCCCGCCGACACGAGCATGGAGGCGCAGCTTACGAAGATAAAGGGTACGGACGCTCAGGCGGTGATCAACTGGTCTATCGTGCCGGCGCAGGTCACCGTGGCAAAGAACATGCGGCAACTCGGCATGACCCTTCCCTTATACCAGAGCCATGGATTCGGAAACCCGAAATACGGTGAGGCATGCGGCGAAGCCGGCACCGGCATCATTTTTCCCGCCGGAAGATTGCTCGTCGTCGAAACCTTGAGCGACGACAACCCGCAAAAAGCGGTCCTGGCGAAGTACAAGGCGGACTATGAATCGAGGTTCAAGGATGAAGTGAGTACATTCGGAGGCCATGCGTATGACGCGCTGTGGCTGGTGGTTAACGCCGTTAAAGAGGTCGGCACGGACAAAGCGAAAATCAGGGATTACATCGAGAACACAAAAGGGTTCATCGGCACCGGCGGAATATTCAACTTTTCGCCGGAGGACCATTGTGGCCTCGGAAAAGACGCATTCGAAATGATCACCGTGAAAGACGGTCGCTTCGTCGCTCTTTCATCGGTTGAAAACTGAGGCAGAGGTTAATGGAGGCGGACGCGCCCGGCGGCTGTGTCCGCCTCCGTCAATTCGCCGGGCGGCAGGACGTTACCCCACTCCTGGCAATCCGGCTTATTCCTCATAATGGATGCTTTATCCAGGACGCTGCAGTTCATATTTACCGGGATCGCGATTGGAAGCATTTACGCAATGGTCGCGCTCGGTTTCAATATCATATACAACTGCACGGGCATCATAAACTTCGCGCAGGGCGAGTTCGTGATGCTCGGCGGCATGTTCATGGCGACATTCATAACGGTGTGGAAGCTCCCGATAGCGGTTGCATTCCCGCTCGTGGTATTGCTGGTCGTGCTGATCGGCATCGGCTTCGAGCGCATGGCCATCCATCCGCTCAAGAACCCTTCAGTGCTCGTGTTGATCATGATCACGATTGCGGGCTCAATCCTGATGAAGGGGATTGCCATGTTCGCCTGGGGGAAAGAAGCGCGATATCTTCCGCATTTTTCAGGTGAGAAGCCGATAAGCGTGATGGGCGCCACGATTTTGCCGCAGAGCCTTTGGGTTCTGGGAAGCCTTGTGATCGTAGTCATCGGGCTGGCGTGGTTCTTCAATCGAACGCTGGTCGGAAAGGCAATGCGCGCCTGCTCATATAATCCGGATGCCGCCAGACTGATGGGTATCAGCGTGAAAAAGATGGTGACGTTGTCGTTCGCCCTCTCGGCCGGCATCGGGGCAATCGCGGGAATCGTCATCGCGCCCATCATCCTCATGGACTATCAGCGGGGGGCGATGCTCGCGCTGAAGGGTTTCGGGGCCGCAATTCTGGGCGGTCTCGGCAGCGGTCCGGGGGCCGTCGTCGCGGGCCTGTTAATCGGAATTCTCGAATCGCTCGGCGCGGGATACATATCGTCTCATTATAAAGACGCGATTGCTCTCATCGTTCTGCTCGGAGTTCTCTTTATCAAGCCGAGCGGCCTTCTCGGAAGCACTGAGGCTCAAAGACTAAAGAAGTTCTGATTTCCATGGCGGCGTTGTGAATATCAAGAGACATATCCCAACGGCTCTCTTTATTATTGTGGCGCTGGGGCTGCCGATTGTTATTCGAAATCCATACTATATCGGAACGCTTGTTTTCGTCGGCATATATTCCTTAATCACTGTTTGCTTGGGGTTGCTTCTGGGATATGCGGGCCAAATTTCGCTGGGACACGCCGCTTTCTATGGTTTGGGGGCCTACGCCTCGGGCCTGCTGACGACCCGGCTCCATTGGTCGCCATGGTTCGCACTGGTCGCCGCGATGGGGGTTACGGCGGTGATGGCGTATCTGATCGGGCGCCCGGTTCTCAAGTTGAAAGGGCACTACCTGGCGATGGCCACCCTGGGCTTCGGCGAGATTGTATACATTTTCTTCAACTCGACCGTGAAGCTCACCGGCGGACCGTCGGGATTCGGACAGATTCCGCGGCTCGCAGTCGGCGATTTCGTATTCAGGCGCGACATCCACTTTTATTATCTGGTGTGGATAACGGTGATTCTTCTCCTGATAATCGTTCTGAACATAATCAATTCGCGGGTTGGGAGGGCGCTCCGCTCGATTCATGGGAGCGAGACCGCCGCGAATGCGATGGGAGTCGATACCGCGTCATACAAGGTGCAGATATTTGTTTTCAGCGCGGTTGTGGCTTCCATTGCCGGCAGTTACTATGCGCACTTTGTCACGTTTGTGAGCCCGACAACGTTCGACGCCAACATGTCCATTCTTCTCGTGACCATGGTGATTGTGGGGGGAATGTCGAACGTGTGGGGAGCTATCCTCGGCGCCGTGCTGCTGGGAACGCTGCCGGAATACCTGCGGACATTCGGCGATTATGACATTTTGATTTATGGCGCGGTGATGCTGGTTATCATGATGTTTGCGCCCGAAGGGCTGGCGGGCATCCTGGGTTCGCTTGCGCGAAAGATTTCGGGGGGACAAACCCGGCAGGCGACTGCCTGACCGTGTCTGTGAGGCCGGGGGCACAATGCTGCGCGTGGAGGGGCTAAGCAAGCAATTCGGCGGAGTAAAAGCCGTCGACGAATTGAGTTTCGAGGTCCGCGAAGGGCAGATAAAGTCCATTATCGGTCCGAACGGAGCGGGAAAGACGACGCTGTTCAACCTGTTGACGGGTCTCGCGCCTCTCACCCGGGGAAGCATCCGGTTCCTTGATAAAGATATCGCCGGACTTCGGCCGCACGTGATAGCGAGAATGGGAATCTCACGCTCGTTCCAAAATGTCGAGATATTTGATAACATGACCGTCCTTGAAAATATCATGCTCGGATACCACTCCCGCACCAGGTGCGGGCCGTTTGGCAACGCGGTTCGAACAAAACAAGCGAGGGAGGAGGAGAAGTGGATTTACGCAGAGGCCTTAAAGCAGATGGAAAGAATAGGCCTCGATATTGAACCGTATGTTTCACCCGCCTCGCTTCCGTTCGGCAAACGAAGGTTGGTCGAGTTTGCAAGAGCGCTCGCCACTTCGCCCAAGCTGCTGCTGCTCGACGAACCCGCCTCGGGCCTGAACATGAGAGAAACGGAGCAGATATCGGAAATAATCTGTAACATAAGGGATTCCGGCGTGACGGTCATGCTTGTCGAGCATGACATGTCGGTTGTTATGGAGATATCGGACGATGTGCTTGTGATGGATTATGGAATGAAGATTGCCGAGGGGAAGCCGCGGGACGTGCAGAGAAATGAAGAGGTAATCGCCCGATACCTCGGCCGGTCGGAGAATCATGCTGCAGATACAGAATCTTAGAAGTTATTACGGCCGTTTGCAAGCCCTGCGGGGTATCAGTTTGCACGTGGGCAAGGGCGAGATCGTAACGCTCATTGGGGCGAACGGAGCGGGAAAGACCACGATTCTGAACACCGTGGCCGGATTGATTAATCAGTGCGAAGGCACGATTTTGCTCGATGGAAAGAACATCAAGGGACTGCCGCCGGAAAAAATTGTCAGGCTGGGGGCCGTGCTTGTTCCCGAGGGCCGGCAATTGTTCGCTCCGATGACGGTGGCGGACAACCTCTCGCTGGGAGCGTACTTGAGGCATAGAAACGGCAGCAAGGCGGAATTGGCGGAGGACATGGAGAAGGTTTTCGAGCTGTTTCCCGTACTGAAAGACAGGCGTAAACAGTATGCGGGAACGCTCTCGGGAGGCGAGCAGCAGATGCTGGCGATAGGGCGGGCGCTGATGTCGAAACCCCGGCTGATGCTGCTGGATGAACCTTCGATGGGATTGGCTCCAAAGGTCGCCGACGAAATTTTCGACACCATTGTCCGACTGAAAAAGCAAGATGTCACCATCCTCTTGGTGGAACAAAACGCACGCATGGCATTGACCGTAGCCGACCGCGGCTACGTGATCGAGACCGGCCAGGTGGTGGTGCAAGGTCCCAGTGCGGATTTGCTGAGAAATCATGAAGTAGAACGGGCGTACCTCGGGAAGACATACGAAAAGGTCTGGGAATAGATTCGGAAGAGATACGATGCCGGAGAGCGAGACCCATTACGCCGGCGCCAGTCGGGAGGAGATAGGGCAGTTGCAGCTCGAGCGGCTTCAAGCCGTGCTGCACCGGGTGTACAAAAATGTCGAATACTACCGCGACTCTTTCCGTGAATGCGGAATTTTCCCGGATGATATCGTCAGTCTCGACGACTTGCAGAAGCTGCCGTTGATGGACCGGCAGACGCTGGTCGCCAACCACCCCTACGGATTGTTCGCGCTCCCGCTGAGAGAGGTTATCCGTCTTCACTCCGCCTCTTCGGTGGTCGCCGAACCCATCGTGGTGGGTTTCACCCGCAATGATATCGACCACTGGACCGAGCTCGCAGCGCGTTCACTCGTCTCCGCGGGTGTCGGCAGGGATGACCTCGTTCAGATTTGCATCGACTACGGATTGTTCCCTGGCGCGCTCGGACTCCATTACGGGGCGGAGAGCATCGGCGCATCCGTGATTCCCGGCACAACGATGCCGGTGGACGCGGAATTCGAGATGATGAAGGATTATCATGTGACGGTTTTGGTGACGACCCCGCATCGGGCCTTGAGGCTCGTGAACCATATTCGGAAGCACCATCTCAGCGCCAACGCCCTGAAGTTGCACGCATGCCTGCTTGTCGGGCAATATTGGTCGGAGTCGGTCCGGAAAAAGATTGAAGATAATATATACGCGCCCGTCTATGATTGCTACGGGCACGGCGAAGTGGTCGCCTCGGGTATAGCGGCGGAATGCAAGGAGCGAAGAGGCCTCCACGTCAACGAGGACCATTTCATCGCCGAGATAATTGACCCCGCGTCGGGGTCGGTGATGGAACCCGGCGGGGAGGGCGAACTCGTGATTACCACGCTCACGAAAGAGGCGAACCCGCTGATTCGCTACAGGACGGGCGATATCACACATCTGGAATATGAACCGTGCGGCTGCGGTTCGACATTCGGCAGAATGAGCCGGGTGTTGCGTCGGACGGACGACATGGTGTTCGTCGGCGGTGTGAACCTGTTTCCCTCGCAGATCGAGAGGATATTGTTGCACACGCTTGGCGTGAAGACATCGCTTCCGGCGTTTCAGCTCGTTTTGGAGGGAGACGAAGCGAGCGAATCGGTGGAAGTTGTCATCGAGATGAACGAAGCAATTTTTTCGGACCAGCTTCGCACGTTACGCGCACTTGGACAAAAAATCGAGGACGAACTGTTCGACATGCTTGGAGTGGCGGCGAAGGCGCGGCTCGTCGAGCCCGGCGCGTTGAGCCTGCACCCCATGGGGGAGGGCCGCGTTGTCGACAAGAGGGGCGCCGTTTCGTGAGCCGCCCCAAGACGCTCGGGTGGTCGATCCCGAGTTCTTCCGAACCTGTTCGTTCGAACAAAAGGGGGTGATTTCAGAAGGGGAGAGGGAACTCCTTCCGAGCAATTTGGAACCACGTGTAGAATTGACGACAGGTTAGGGATGAAAAATACGGGCGAAAGCAGAATCAAATCGTGAAGGAGAAGGCATGAAAAAACTAGTTTTTTTCCTCTGCATCGTTGCTATGGGCGGTCTGCTCGTATCGCCGGTGTTTGCGGAAAATCCCCAAACAGATGACCTGCAGGCTCTGAAAGAGCAGCTCGACAGGCTCAATGAAATCGTTCAGAGCCAGCAGAAGCAGATCGAGGAGCAGCAGAAGAAGCTCCAGCGGCAGGAGATGAAAATGGAGCAGCAGGAGCGGACTCTCCTCGACCTGGAGGAATCCGTCGAGGAACCGATTCCGTATGCGAATGTTGACGCGATCGTTGAACAGGTGAAGGCCGAGCTGCCGCCACAGAAAGACGGGTTCACAATCGGAGGCGGCAAAATCCGGATCACTCCGTACGGGTTTATCCGTTTGGACGCCGCCTATGACGACTCCGCCGTTTTTATGTTTTCCGGGAATGTCGTAGGCTGGGCATGGCCCGAGGGCGACCGAGACTTTGTATTCGATAAACTCAAAGGCCCACTCGGCATAGACAACGCAAACCATTTGGATGATGATGGAAGCTTTGCGATGACTGCTACGGCAACCCGAATCGGCCTGAACTTTGACGGGCCGGAGTTCGTTGGCGGAAACGTCAGGGGCAAAATCGAGGTCGATTTTGACGAATTGTCAGAACAGGGCGGCGATGTTGTGGCTCACCGAATCCGCATGCGGCACGCCTATGCGGAGCTGGTTTATCCGACATGGAGTCTTCTCGCCGGCCAGACATGGGATGTCGTCGCCCCGAGAATCCCCTACATGCTTGACTGTGTGGTCTTGTGGGGTTCCGGTAATGTCGGCTACCGGCGTCCTCAGTTACGCCTCACGAAGTGGTGGGACGTCGATGGAACGAAGCTGACCGCCCAGGGCAGCATAAACCATGTTGACCGTAGTCTGGGAGATGACATCGACAAGGACCTGCTGCTCGATGGCGTGGAAGCTGCATGGCCCATGGTCGAGGGTCGGATCGGGCTTGACACGGTGGCGCTTCAAGACAGGAAGATCAGCTTTGGAATCTCCGGCATGATTGGAGAGGAAGAGACCGATTATGCGGGATCTCCTCCCGGAAGTCCGACCAATGCAGGAAACAAGCAAGACTTAGACATATGGATGGTCGCGCTGGATGGCAAAATTGACGTGATTCCGGGACTTCTTGCAATTCAGGGAGAAATCTGGACGGGTGAGAACCTGGACAACGTCTATGGAGGTATCCTGCAGGGCGAAGCAAGACTTGTAGACAGGATAGAAGAGGTGGAGGCTTACGGCGGATTTATCCACGCGATGCTCACGCCTCGTCCGGGTCTGCTGTTCAATGCCGGTTACGGTATGGACGATCCCGATACCGATGACCTCGGCCTCGGGGGCCGCAGACTGAACTATACGGTTTTTGGCAATGTCATCTACACGGTCGTGCCGAACTTCGATGTCGGTCTTGAGTTGGCGTATCACAAAACCAATTGGATTCAGCTGGAAGACGGAGACGACGTACGGGTTCAGACAGCGTTCATCTACAAATTCTAATGAGTCCATGTCGGCATTCGGGAAGGCGGGCAAATTGCCCGCCTTCCTTTTTTCGACAATCGTCCGGCAATTGTGACAGCTATCCTTTTCTTACGAATGAAAGACTCTTTTGCATTCGTTGTTTGTGAAGGGAACCGACCCGGTTCGATTCAAGTTTGTCCCGATTTTTTCCGAAAGAACGGCAGATAATTGTGGTATAATGAAAAGCCTTTGGGCGATGCCCCAATGAAGCCCGAATTATCATTCGCACTGGGAATTCCTACACGTTTCAGGAGCACACGAGATGGGCAACACGGTTTTCATGTCAGGAAACGAGGCCGCTGCTTGCGGAGCGTATGAAGCCGGCGTGAAATTCGCCGCGAGCTACCCGGGCACCCCCGCGACCGAGGTTCTGGAGAACCTGGCCAGGTACGAGGGCGTGTACGCGCACTGGTCGGTGAACGAGAAAGTCGCGCTCGAGGAAGCGATCGGCGCCTCGATTGCCGGAGCGCGCTCGCTGGCCTCGATGAAGCACGTCGGAATGAATGTCGCAGCGGACCCGCTCTTTACCTCATCATATATTGGCGTGAAGGGAGGGTTGGTCATAATCAATGCCGACGATCCCGGCATGCACAGTTCGCAGAACGAGCAGGACAACCGTTATTACGCGCGGGCGGCGAAGCTGCCCATGCTCGAGCCTGCGGACAGCCAGGAGACGAAGGAGTTCGTCAAGTACGCGTTCGATTTGAGCGAAGAATATGACACGCCGGTCATTTTGCGGCTGACCACGCGGATATCGCATGGGAAGGGAATCATTACCCTGGACGAGAGGAAAGAAAAGAAAGTCGAGGGTTTCACGCGAGACATCCCGAAATACGTGATGCTGCCCGGTTATGCCCGCGGCCGCCACGTCGTTGTCGAGGAGCGAATGAGGAAATTGCAGGCCCTGGTTGAGCGATCGGAGTTCAACCGAATCATAAAGAGGTCCCGCTCCCTCGGCATAATATCGAGCGGTGTGGCCTACCAGTACGCCATGGAGGCCGCGCCCAGGGCGTCTTTTCTCAAGCTCGGAATCGTCAATCCGCTGCCGAAGGAGATGATTCGGCGATTCGCCGGCATGGTGAAGAACCTGGTTGTCATCGAGGAGCTCGACCCGATTATCGAAGAACAGGTGCGCGCCCTCGGGCTGGAGGTAAGCGGGAAAGAGATCGGACTCTCGCTGTGCGGCGAGTTCTCGCCGGAAATTGTGTGGGAGGCTCTCCGCTCGAAATTTCCGCGGATGGTCCGGAAGCGGAGCGCGATAACAATTACCGCCGGCGCTTATGCCGACGTGCCGCCGCGGCCGCCCGTGATGTGTCCGGGGTGCTCACACCGCATCGTTCTCAGCATTCTGAAGAAGTTCAAAGTGAATATCATGGGCGACATCGGCTGCTACACGCTGGCGGCTCAGCCGCCGCTGAACGCAATGGATTCCTGCCTCTGCATGGGTGCGAGCGTGGGAATGGCGTTCGGCATCGAAAAGGCGACCGAGAGGGGGAAGACCGTCGCGGCGCTCGGCGATTCCACATTCATTCACGGCGGAATCACCGGCCTGGTGGACATCGTCTACAACAAGGGAGCGACTCTTGTTGTGATTCTGGACAACTGCACAACCGCGATGACGGGCCGCCAGGAACACCCCGGCACGGGGAAGACGCTTCGGGGCGAGCCGACTGTCTCGCTCGACTTCGAAAAGCTGGCCCACGGCATCGGCATCCGCGACGCGCACACCATAAATCCGCTCGAGTTCGACCGGCTCGAGCAGACCATAAAGGCCTGCCTGGAAAGCGAGGAGCCGTCATTGATAGTCGCCAAACGGCCCTGCGTGTTGATTTCGGGACAGGAGGAACTGCCGAAATACCAGATCGACCAGGAGTTGTGCAACCAGTGCACGGCGTGTATCCGTCTCGGTTGTCCGGCAATCATTCAGATGGGAAAAGAGAAGGATAAGAGATTTTTCATTGACGAATTTTTCTGCCAGGGTTGCGGCTTGTGTGAACGAGTGTGTCAATTCGACGCGATAGGAGCGAAACAATGAATGTGCTCATGGCAGGCGTCGGCGGGCAGGGCGTTCTGACCTGCGCCGACATTCTCGCCCGCTCGGCAATGGCGAGCGGGTTCGATGTGAAAGTCAGCGAAGTCCACGGAATGGCCCAGCGCGGCGGCAGCGTGTACTCTCATGTGCGATATGCGGAGCGGGTCGATTCCCCTTTGATGATGGCGGGTGAGGCCGACTTCGTTCTGGCGTTCGAGCGCGTGGAATCGTTGAGATTCGCACATTACGCGAAACCGGACGGCGTCTTCATCGTGAACAATCAACGGTTGGACCCCGTTCCGGTCTCATCGGGCATGGTCCCGTACCCGGAGGATGTTCTCGACCGGCTGCATGCCCTGCCGCAGAGCATTCACGTCGTGGACGGCGAAACTCTCGCCGCAAATCCGAAGAGGCGTCGGTCTGTCAATTTCCTTCTGCTGGGCGCGCTTGCCGGGCACATCACCGATATTGACAGCAGGGTATGGGAGAAGAGCATCAACCAGGTGTTCGGAAGAAAGCCGGCGGTTCTTGAAGTGGTTCTCGAGGTATTCGAACTGGGAAGAGCCTCGGCCAAAGCTTTGTGAGTTTTCCCCGCTCCCTGTTCCCCGGAAATTCGACTATCGGGCGTCATCCGAATCGAGCGTTTCCTGCATAAACGAGATCGAAATCAGCGAAATGATTCCCGCCCCGAGACACAAGAGGAAGACGGCCCGGTATCCCGCCACCGGCTCGGCGCCGAATCGCTCGAGGACATTGCCGAGAAGCGGTTGAAATAAGGCGCCGCCCGCGAACGGAAACAGGTTTACCGTTCCCACCGAGGTCCCGGCAATCTCCAGCGGAAACAGTTCCTTGGTGGCGGTGAATGCGATGACCACGACAGCTCCCGAGAAAAGACCGAGCGAGAGGAACACCGGGTAGAGCAGCACACCGGGTATTCGATTCGTAAACAGCACGAGCGCCAGCATCGTGAGCGTGATTCCGACCGCGCTGAGCACCAGAACCTTCTTGCGGCTTTTCAACGCTCTGTCCGAAAGCATGCTCAGGAGAGGGCTTCCGAATATGAGCGCCACCGCCAACATGTTCAGAACATTTCCCGCCTCCGTCTTGCTGAGTCCGTAAACCTGCATGAGGTACGGGCCTCCCCACAGGCCCCCGATGCCGAAGAAGATTCCGCAACTGAAAAAGAACCACACCGCAATCGCCCAGAAACGAGGGTTTTTTAGCACCCGCTTCATGCCTTCGAGCAATGGAATCGCCTCCGTCGCCGGAACCGCGTCTGAGGTCCCGCCATCCGTAAGGGCGAGCGAGGAAAATCCCATTTCGGCAGGGGTGTTTCGTACCCATGCCCAGACGGCGAGTGCCAGGAACACGGTGGCGGCGCCGATGGCGACGAATGTCATTCTCCATCCAAGGCGGTCGGTAAGAAACGCGAGCGGAGCGGCCGC
This sequence comes from uncultured bacterium, assembly GCA_964453435.1. GTDB lineage: Bacteria > Abyssobacteria > SURF-5 > SURF-5 > SURF-5 > CAYVQZ01. The sequence goes on along the minus strand of CAYVQZ010000064.1, from coordinate 9,629 downwards.
GCCGAGGACGCCCACGCCCCCCATCGCATTCAGGATGGCCGCCATCATCGAGAACTCGCTCTTGCGGAACCACTGGGAGAGTATTTTCAGCGTCGGCACAAACACCATGCAGACGCCCAGCCCCACGAGGATTCGCGCGATTATGGCAACCGTGATATTGGGCGCCGCCGCGAAGAGCAACGCGCCCACGGCGGCTATGAGCAGGAAGGTTGTCACGGTCTTTCGCGGGCCGAGCGAGTCCGCCAGCAGCCCTGCCGGGAGCTGCATCACCGCATAGGGATAGAAATATGCCGAGCCGAGCACTCCCACGATGGTTCCGCCGACCCCGAACGTCGTCATGAGTTCGAGCGCCATGACCGCCGGAGACAATCGGTGGAAGTAGACGAGCACGTATCCCAGCGCCAGAATCGAGAATATCCACCATCGGTAGGAAAGAGCGTTGCCGCGGGAACTGGCGACTTTTAATTTCATGAGTAAGATTTCAAGAGAGACGGGATTCTTACCAAGAGAAGGTTGCCTCTACGAGGTCGGTTAGGTCCATAAGTCTATCTAATCTTCCATCTAATTCACAGACTTTGGTGACGGCTTCTTTCCGAACGTGGGCAAGCCCGTCGACACAATCATCTGAGAGAATTCTGTTCAGCCGAGAAGGATCAAACTCGTTCGAGACCACATAGAACCTTAATCTGCTTCTGTGCCGGAGCGCTGCTGCTTTGTAAATGGGGCATTCGTTTGTTATGTCGTTTATGCGGTCGTGCCTGAGACTCCACTTCGATGAGATAATAGCAATAGGTTTATCCTCTCTACAGACAAGAATATCGATGAAAGGAGACGCGCTCCTGCCCGGCATGGCAATGCCCGGAAAAATTCGGTCTGCCTTAACTTCCAGCTCGTATATGATTTTGCCGTTTCCGTAAGTTCGAAGGAGATGAGCGACGAGGGCGGTGAAAGCAATTCCAAGAGGATTTTGCCGTTGGAGAAGTCGATACTCCTCTTGTCGCATTAAGGCATCAACGTGCTCTTTAACTTCAGAAGACTTGCATCCAAGATGGAGCGCCAAATAGTCTTCAAACCTCTTTGCCCGGGTTTGCCAGGCAGACGGTTTCTTTCGGCTTTTTCCCGATTTACTTTTCGAGAAACGGAGTTTGTCGGCATCTATGACGTGTGGAAGAAAATCGAAATTCGCGTCTCCGATTTCCTCATACCACATTAAAGACTGATAGATACCCAGCCACGCACTCGCTAAAGAGGCGCCTTGCGGATATTTTGCGTTTCTAAAAATTGATATTATATCGGCTTCGGTCTGCTTTCGTGATGGCATCAGCGTTGTTTCAACAACCCAACGACATATTCGCTATGCATTCTCAGTTCAATCGAGGATTGCTTCCCACCGAACCGGGCGGGCATCATCCTTTTGTTTCGATCCAGATTCCTCTCGGCTATATCCACGACTTCAAAGCCAACTTGCTCTGCAAGCCTTGCCAAACATATATGTGTTTCGACATTCATGTTTCGTATTGTCGAAGTTCCGATAACGATAACGACAATTTTTCCCGGCTTGAGCACCCTATGCATTTCACCGAAAGCGATTTTCATGTCCGAGAAGTATTTCCGTGCTATCTTCGACTTTCGTTTATCCCTTTCTTTCAAGCATTCCAAAACATTGCGAACCTTTTCGGGGAAATATCTTTCATCTTCGTTATTATATTTTTCCGAACCGATGTACTCTCTTCTCTTGTTTGTCAGGGATTCGATTGGATAACCAAGCCATGAAAGTGAGAACTTGTGCGCGCGAACATAATCAATGGCATTTACGTACGGGGGGGATGTTACGATTAGGTCAACGGAATCGTTGGAAAGAGGCAATTTGCGCGAATCGGCATAAGAAATAATATGCGGTTTTAAATCACCGCTGAGGTTGCCTACTTGAACGGCAGTTTTGTCTGCTTTCTCGCGGAATTTTTGAATTGCACTGTGGCAGTTCTTATTCTGTACCCGGTGAGGGCGGGAATGCGCCAAATCACGGGCTAGGGAGACGCCTCCCGATTTTGTAACGATAATCGAGGAGAAAATGACTTCAAGAAGATTCCTCATTCTAACGTCATGCGCCCTTTCAAGGCAAAGGACCAAGGCCATTAGCTCGACTTGAGTGCTTTGGTTGAACCAGTAATCGAAAAACTCCTTCGTTTTAGGAGAATATCTTTCCTGAATCGAACGTAACATTTTTTGCCTGTCTCGGCACAATTCATTCGCTCGTGTCGTGATGTCTTCGATGAGCGCGAAGAGTTCGAATATATCGAGCGAATTTGTCTTCACACCCGTAATTTTTACGGCAAGGGGGTCAATGTCGAATCCTATTGCTTTCCTGCCAAGTAGTAGAGCCTCGAGAATCGTCGTTCCTGACCCCATCATGGGATCTAAGATTGTTTCGTTATGTTCGCTCAGCTCGCTGATAAAAAGACGAGGCAGTTGAGGTGGAAATTTTGCCGCAAAAGCATGGATAGCATGCGCTGCATAACGGGTATTTGCATTTGCGAAATCGAGGTCTGAATCAAGCAGCGTTTGCAGCGCTAATCTAGGCGTGATCGTTGGCAATGAGTTCCGCCTTTCTCTTGGCCAGAATTTGGAATGAATTATATACATGTTCTGACCATAATTCAATATCCAAATCCATTTTCGCTCTATTTCTCATCTCTGCCTTTTGCGGAGATAATCCGCCAATCTTTTCATTCCTTCTTCGATGTTTTCGAGGGAGTTGGCGTATGAGAATCGGACGTATCCCTCGGCGTTCGAGCCGAAATCGACTCCGGGCGTGATGTCCACATGCGCGTTTTCGAGTACCTCGAACACAAACTTGAGCGAGTCCCGGGTGAAACGCTCCGCGTTTGCCAGAACGTAAAAAGCGCCGGTCGGCTCCTTCGCCACGCCGAACCCGATCTCGCGGATTCGCTCGAGGATGAGCCGCCTCCGCTCGTTGAAGCGCGCAACCATTCGGTCCACATCGGGCTGCGCTTCCTTCAGCGCGGCCACGCCGGCCCACTGCACGAACGTATTGGCCGCGATGAAGAAATTCTGCTGCATTTTCTGTATCAGCCGCTGATATTTCGGCGGCGCGATAATGTATCCCAGCCGCCAGCCCGTCATCGCGTAGAGCTTGGAGAATCCGTTCAGCACGAAGGCGTTATCGGTATATTCAAGCGCCGAGTGTTCCTTGCCCTCATACACAAGGCCATGGTAAATCTCGTCCGAGACGACGATTGGTCCGAGCGAACAGATATTCTCGATGACCTCGCCGCTCATCACATGGCCGGTGGGATTGGCGGGCGAATTTATCAGGATTGCCCGTGTGCGCGGTCCCACGCGGGCGCGAACCCGGTCGGGCTCGAGCTCGAAACCGGTTTCCTCGCGAACATCCACGAGCCCCGGAGTTCCGCCGACATAGTTGATGAATTGCGGGTAGCAGGCGTAGTGGGGATTTGGCAGAATCACCTCGTCCCCTTCTTCAAGGATGGCGGAGAGAGTGAGGAGGATGCCCGGCGAAGTCCCGGATGTGACGATGACGCGTTCCGGACCGATTTCCACCTTGTATCGAGAGGCGAAATACTCGCAGACGGCCTCGCGCAACGGAAGAATTCCGACACTGGCCGAATAATGCGTTTCGCCCTCTCGAAGCGCGCGCAGGGCGGCTTCCTTTATGCAATCGGGCGTCGGGAAATCGGGCTCGCCAACCTCCAGATGCACCACGTTGTGTCCCTGTCGCTCGAGTTCCTGCGCCCGCTCGAGCACTTCCATGACGAGAAACGGCGGTATGTCGACGGGTCTTTTCATCATTCAGCGCCCGTGGCGCCTGTTCTCCAATTTTGCGGGGCCGATACTGCTATGATGTGTGTTCCAGGCGGCGCATCCGTTTCCGGCAAAAGACGCAATCGTGAGATATGCTCGGCACGAATGAATCGTGAAGCAACAGGCGACATATCGCCGCGCTCATCCTATTTAATCGAAAAGGGTGTTGGCACAAAGGTCAATATCAGGATGACCGCAGCGACGGCGCCGATGAGCTTTCTCTTTCTGTCGAGTTTTATGTTCGGATACGTCGGAGGCGGGTGTCTCAGCCCGAATGCCAGGTTCAGCAACCCCCATATGGCCCATCCGAACCAGCCGTAAACACCCATGATCAGGAGAATGGCGACGACGACGCGAGAAATATGATAATGCCACTTCCCGAAAAGAGCATACGTGATGTGACCGCCATCCATCATTCCCACCGGGAGCAGATTCATCATTGTGACGAGCAGTCCGACCCAGCCGGCGAGCGCGACCGGGTGCAAATAAATCGCATATCCCTCAGGCACAGAAGCAAAGAAGCGCTTCGTGACCAACTCCAGCAACAGCGACGAGCCGAACGTGATGCCGCCGGAAGTGTCGGGAACCGGCTCCGAGAGCTTGAGCCCGATGACCAGGGCGGGAATCGTCACAATAAAACCGATAATCGGGCCGGCAGCGCCGATGTCGAGCAGCGCACGCCTGTCCGGCAGGTTCGATTTCACCTTGATAACAGCGCCGAAGGTGCCGATGAACGTGGGCGCCGGAATGAAGTAAGGGAGCGTCGCATCGACCTTGTGGCGGCGCGACATGAGGTAGTGGCCGAGTTCATGCGAGAGCAATATCGACATTATGGTAAAGGAAAAAGGGAAGCCCTTGTATATGAATTGAGGATGCGTGAGCGGATTCACTTCCTCCAGCATCGCTCCGGCAAGCAGTGTCGTAAACACGGTGGCGAAAAACAGGATGATATTTGTCCTGACTTTGTTGGGCGGTTGCGGGGGCGGAGCTGGCGGAAAAATTCTCTCCTCAAGAAAGACTTCTGTCGGTTCCGTATCGGTTTGACTGGTGTAGCGGCCGTTGTAATTCATTCGAAAACTCTCTGTAATCAAGCGTTTGGAACACGTTATTCTAGCATACGCCGGATACCGTCTGCAAGGCTTTTGCCTCGGCTTTTCCAATGAAGTCGGCGCCCTGATTTCCGAAGTTTATGACTCCGGCGCGTGTCCCCCTTGTCTGGATTCGCGCGTCAAATGGTCTCTTCGGGTGCGTTGAAATCCCACGGACGATATGATACGATTTCAGGCGTCCGCGGTCCAGGCATGAACCCCGGAAACCATCTATGCCGTTCGCGGGACCAGGCGCCATACTCACACGAGGATGTCACATGAGTTACACGCAGGAACAGATGCAGGCCGTCTTTTATCCCAAAACGGTAGCTGTTGTCGGCGCGCCGCGCAGCTTCAAACCGGGGCTGGTTTTCCTCCAGGCGCTGCTCGATCCCGGCTTCAAGGGAGAGGTTTTCCCGATTAATCCGAATGCCGACGAGATACTCGGCTTGAAGGCCTATCCGAGGGTGAGCGCAATCCCGGCGCCCGTGGACCTCGCAATCGTACTTGTGGGAAACGAGCAGTTGCAGGATGTCATCGAAGACTGTGTGAAGAAGCGCGTGAAAGCGGCAATCGTTTTCACATCGGGCTTCGGTGAGACGGGAGAGGATATCGGATTCGAGCGAGAGCGAAGAATGGTGGAGGCGGCGCGCTCGGGCGACATGCGGCTTGTCGGCCCGAACTGCATGGGTGTTTACTGTCCCGAATCGGGCCTCGGTTTCTTCCCCACCATGCCGTCAACAGTGGGCAAGTTGGCGTTCGTCTCGCAGAGCGGTTCCATGGGCGCGTTCGTCACCCTGATGGCGACGCTCAGGGGGATGAGCATCAGCAAGGTCGTCAGCATCGGAAATGAAAGCGACCTTTCAAGCAGCGATTTCATCGACTATCTGGCCAAGGACGGGAAGACGGAAATCGTAACCGCATACATCGAAGGCGCCCGCGATGGGCGGGCGCTGTTTCACGCGCTCAGAGACGGAAGCCTCAGGAAACCGATCATCGTGTGGAAGGGCGGGTCAACGGTACTGGGAGCGCGGGCGGTGGCGTCGCACACCGGTTCGCTGGCCGGCTCCGATGAGGTGTGGAATTCCGCGCTCAGACAGAGCGGGGCGATTCGGGCGGACGGCGTTGAAGAGATGATCGATATCGCGACCGCCTTTCATTACATGCCGGAGACGACAGGCAGGCGAATGGCGATCATCTCCGGACCCGGCGGGCCGGCGGTCGCCGCAGCGGACGCGCTCGAGCGCGGCGGGCTTCAGCTTGGTCAACTGAAGAGGGAAACCGTAGAGCAAGTGAAGAGATTTGTGCCGGAAGCCGGCGCCAGTTTCAGGAATCCGATTGACCTCGGGGTCGCGCCGTGGGGCATCATCTCGCTTTACTCCGACACGTTGCGCGTGGTCGACAAGGATGAGAACATCGACGCGTGTTTGGTTATCGGCGGCGGGCTTACCCCATCCGGACAGCAGGAATACCTCGAATACATGCTCGATGTGAAAAAGGAGCTTACGAAACCGTGCATCCTCATCAGCATGGCCGGATTTGTGGGTGACACCGAATTCTGCAACAAGCTGCAAGCCGCCGGTTATCCTCTCTACACTTCTCCCGAAAAGGCCATTAACGCGTATTCCAAGGTTGTCGCCTACCACGAATGGAGAAAAGGGGAAATCAGGGTCCGGCCCTGAGTTCCTGCCACTCAAATCCCAGCATGAGTTTCCACGCTCCACTCGGACCTGAGAAAGTCCCGTGATCGCGACATTTTCGACCGTTGTCTGTGCTCCCTGAGTCACACCGCAATGATGCGGGCTCTTTCGATTTTCGGGTCCGGCAACGCCAATATTGCTGAAGACGAGCTTGGTCAGATATTTTCTCCGCAGTGCGTTGCAAGGCCCGGGAACAATCGATACAATAGTTGAGTGCCTGAACTTCAACGGGCAGACCTTTTTGGGGGATAAACCGATGGGACAAGTCATCATCTTCCCGGGAGAAGACGGTTACTGGGTGGCCGAGTGTCCCAGTCTCCCGGGTTGCATCAGCCAGGGGAAAACAAAGGATATGTTACAGCACTCGAGCAAGACGGTTTGACCGTTCCTGAAGACCGCTCTGAAGCCCTGCTGGTGGCCGTATGACCAAATTGCCCGTGATTTCTGGCAAGGAATGCGTTAAAGTTCCGGAAAAACCCGGTTTTCGTTTGAAACGACGCGAAGGAAGCCATATCATTCTGCGGGGGGACTCCCCCTTCGCCCAAGTCGTTGTCCCCGACCATAAAGAACTCGACCGAGGAACGCCGAGAGCCATAATTCGGCAGGCCGGACTCAATGTGGAAGAATTTGTTCAGGCCCTGTGATCCCATCGACTTCGGTTGAGTCGGGCCTTCGTCTCTTGCATCCGTCTGATATCCGATAATGCATGGCTCCATTCTATGCAAAGGATAGAGGGTCAACTCCAAAACCACAGTCCGAAAAAGTGCCTCCGCCGGTCCTTTATCATTACTCTTCTGATTTGGGAACCACCCAAGTTTCTTGAATACCATCGCGATGACGCAGGAACTTTCGATTTTTTGGGTCCGGCGGCGCCTGTATTTAATGGAGAGGATGACGCTCGGTCGCCAGCCACCTTCGGGCCCGGCACCGACCAGCCGATCTCGATGTTCAGGGACGGCGAGATGTACTGGTACCATTCGGATGCGCTGGGGAGCATCTACCAGATGACCGATGACAGCCAGGCCGTTGTGCGCTCGTACGACTACTCAGCCTTCGGCGCGATCATATCGGAGAGCGGCGCGCTCGAGAACCCATTCACCTACACGGCAAGGGAGCGGGATGAGGAGAGCGGGCTGTATTTACTACCGGGCGAGGTATTATGATGCGGGAGTGGGGAGGTTTTTGAGCCGGGACCCGATCCTTACTCCTAAGTTCCTTCGTTACGGAGGGAGGACTCTGATAGAGGAAGTCATATTGTTCGACCAAGTCTTGATGAGGGCCTTTGGAGTCGATAGACTTTATTTGTATGTGGCGAATAACCCATTGAACTTGAAAGACCCTTCAGGCTTCAGTTCAAGGGAGTATAAGGAGTGCATGTTCGGCTGCACAGGTTTGTGCGTGATTCTTTGCTTGGCCGATTGTGTGCCGGATGAAGCTATTTGTGTTGCTGCTTGCGTTATCTTCATCTGTGAATCACTGTGTGAGTATCTTCATCCTGAAGAGTGAACGGGGCATGGTTGTGGAGAAAAGATATGGCATCAGCAGAAAGAAGATTATTGAAATCGAAATTTAGAACGCTATCCGTAGTCGCGGTCAGTCTTCTATTAGCTTCTTTGGTCCGAAACATAACACCTCCGATGAATCAGCTATTCTATTCCATGCTGTTGGGATTTGCGGGAAGCCTGATATTTTATTTCATCGTAAAGGGTCGCTTAACAGATGGTTTTCTTCCTGTCGCAGAAACCGGCATTTATTTTCGGACTCTAGCGTATGCCATTAGTCTTGTCGCCATTTACGTATTTGTTAATGCAATTTCGGATATTGCGATCGCATTCTTTTTGGGCTACGCATTTGTATCGTATCTATTACTTTCTACATTAGCAATACTATTGCTTGAAAAGCAAAGCACCCGTGAAATCAAGACTCCAGTTCCCGAAGGAGCCATGGCTTTGAGAATCGTATATTTCATCGCGGTTGTCGTGATATTGGTATTTGCTTAAGTTACAACTGTAGAAAGCATAAAGGTCTTCTTGGTTGCTGAATATGACGGCAGTAACTCTCTGGTGGCGAACTACGTGCAGAGTTTGGGGATCGATAAGCATGTACCGCGACGGCGAGATCATCTCGGAGAGCGGGACGCTCGCGAACCCATTCACCTACACGGCAAGGGAATATGACAGCGAGAGCGGATTGTATTACTACCGGGCGAGGTATTATGACGCGGCGGTGGGGAGGTTTTTGAGCCGGGATCCTTTATTCGTGCTGTTTACTCAAACCTTTTTGCATAAGAATATCGCGTTTCCAAATCTCTATCCGATCGTCCGTAACAATCCAGTCAATTTGGTTGATCCCACGGGTATGATTGATTGCGCATATGAATGCTGGCTTTGGTATGCCGTAATGGAGACAGCATGCGTGACGGGCTATGCGGTCTGCATGGCAGCTTGCGCAACGTTCTCAGGGGTTTTTATGTGGTTGTGTATAACAGCGTGCACAACTGGCGCTGCAGTTTGCCACAAAGCAGCTACGGACTGGTACGATGGTTGTCTGAATGATTGTGCGGGAGGATGCTAATGCTGAAAACCAGCGCATTTAAGCTCAGCTACCCATTCGAGTCGATCGTCTGGATATTTAATATATGCCTTGTGGTCATCGTGCTGTTTTTTAGACGCGCCTTCTTGTCAACGCTGTGGATGGGGTTAATGATATGGGCGGTTTTCTCAGTTTTCGGAGTTTGCTATATCATATTTGACAAGCTAACTGTTTTTGAAAACGCCAAGAAAGGCACGAGGTTTAAATATTGCGCTTTCGTCTTCAACTTTCTTCATGCTCAGCTATGCTTGGCTCTCACTCTGTACGAAGCCATTGGTTTGAATTGGCTGGTGTGGATGTGGCTTGTCCTCTCCCTTGCCTTCTCAATTGAGATCATCAGAAGAAAAGTCCTGCAGCAACAGAGAATATGAACCGCATGTAATAGTCTACCTCTCTGTGGTCGCAA
>CAYVQZ010000063.1:0-27228 GCA_964453435.1 uncultured bacterium | reverse complement strand
CGCTTCGTTTTCGCTGACATTCATAATTGTCGGACAGATTCACAGTCCCCTTCGCTTGGCAATCGCGGGACAGATTCGTATGGGCCTGTCAGTCGACCGAATCCTTCTCCCACATCAAGTCCGAATGCGTGAATTATACAGGAAGGCCCAGGGTTTTGCGAGTGCCGTTCAAGTCTTCTTTGTGTTGCGCCAGAGAATAAGGTCCTTCTTTAATACTTCCGCTCCTTGCGCCATTGCGGTTCAGCTTTCGCAAACGAGTTTTCTTTGTCCTTCTCGGGACAGTATGGTAAACTCGATATCGTTCTGAAGGAAAGGAAGGTGTGGTGTGCGCAAAATGCTCCTGTGCCTTACGGCGATGTTGGGATTGGCGACCTGGACGCCCGCTCAAGCGTGGCCCGCAGAGCTGCTCGTTCGGGGAACCGTCTTTGAAGATTCCAATCGGAACGGAACTCTCGACCGAGACGAGACCGGTATGGACAAAGTCGCTGTCTCCGACGGCACAGATGTCGTTGTCACTGACAAGCGTGGCCGATATCGGATTCAATCTGAGGAGGGTCGGATTCTTTTTATCTCGGTTCCCGGCTCCCATCACGCCGCCGAAAACAAGTTCTATCGGGTCATCGAAAACGGTGAACGGGAAGCCCGGGAAATCGATTTTCCTCTTGTTCCGAACCGGCAAGCGCAAAACGAGGAGCAATTCAGCTTCATCTTCGTCAGCGACACTCATGCGAGCCGATGGAGGGGAGCGGAGGAAGGAACAGCGAAGGCGTATAAGGCAGTGACCAATCTGAACCCCGCCGTTGTAATTCACGGCGGCGACATCATCCTCGACGGTCTCAGGGTAGAAGATATTGAGATGGTCAAGCAGCAGTATGAACTATACACGAATCTGCTGGCGCCGATTATCCGGGTTCCTTTCTACCACGCGATTGGGAACCATGACATTTTCGGCTGGATAGGATTGCCGAATCCGAAAACCGAACCTCCTCTCTACGGCAAGAAGATATATCAGAAGTACTTCGGTCCGACATACTACTCATTCAATTACGACCATTGCCATTTCGTTGTGCTCGACAGCGTCGGCCGCACGGTTGACGATGAGGGCAAGCCGACATACTTTGGAATCGTCGACAACGGACAGCTCGGGTGGCTGCGGAAGGACCTCTCATACACCGACCCAGGTAAACCCCTTATACTCGTGACGCATATACCAACCCTGAATGCTCTGAGCAGCGCCTATGGCCTGAAAAGCGAGGTCGTCAATGTTCCCGGTGGCGGACGCGCACTGAAACATCAGGTTTTCGATTTTCCGAAGCTTCTCGGAGAGACACTGCGGCCGTACAAATTGAAACTCGTTCTGGCGGGACATTACCACACGTTCGAAACAGTCCACTGGAAGACGAACGAGCAGGATGCGCTGTTCGTCGTGGGCGGCTCCATAAGCGGCGAATGGTGGAAAGGCGACCGGGCTGTCGGCGCCAGCACGTGGCCGGAGGGATTCACACTGGTTCGCGTCGACGGGGAACAGTTCGACATTTCATTCGTGCCGTACGGCTGGAAAGGCACAGACGAAGACTGAAAACAGGTCGGGCGCAGCTACTGGCTGCGCCCCCTGATGTTGGCACTGCTTCTGCCTTTTCCCAAAGCGCGGTCCAAGCGGATAGAGCGGAGGGACATCCCTGGCCGCGCCAATCGGACTATTTCCCCTCGAGCTTCAGCTTCGCGAATTTCGTGTGCTGAAGCGAAGGGTCGAGCTTTTCAATCATCTCCTGATAAACGTACATCGCCTGGCCCGGTTCTCCCAGCTTCTCATAGCAGGTCGCTATCTCAACGTAAGCCTGCGGCGCGCCGCTGTGCTGAGGAAAATTATCGATGAGCGCCCTGTAGTGCTCGAGGGCCGAATGATTGTCTTTTACCTTATATTGGTAAAGGTTTCCAATAGCCATAAGACGGTCGGGCGTTTCATTCGAATACCAATTCGCCGAAATCGCTTTCTTGTGTTCCTCGATTGCCGCTCGCGCTCGTTCTCTGCCCTCGACCTCGAGTTGCTCGCGGACCTTCAGCGTGGTTGATTTATGTTCGCTCGCCGTCACCACGGTTTCTCCGGAAGGACCGGCAACCGCTTCCGAGGGATGAGCGGAGCCAAGAATCACCTTCAACACTCCGAACAGAATCAAAACAATCGCTGCGCCGACTCCGAGCATAAGCTCTTTCTTTTGTCTTTGCTCCATGGATTTTCTCCTCAATCGCGCCAATTTCTCACTTGCCAGCTTCTTTCGTCGAACCCGGTCGTTACCCAGATGGGAGCCCCCCCAATCAAGCCAGGCGGCAGATGATTGATGAGTTCGGGAACCTGATATATCTTCGGAACGTTCGTGCCCATATCAAAATAGTTGCAAACAAACGTGCCGAGTATCTCGTTCTGTTTCGTGGACACAATCTGATCCAGCGCATAGAACGCGCCGGCCATGGAAAGCTGCGAATCTCCCGGGCCGGTCGCCAGCAGCACGTCGTCCTTCGCCATGAGTCCCAGCGCGTCATCGACTGGAAATATTCCTTTCGGCAACAAGTTCGAATGAACCTCGACATCGCCTGCCCCATCTCCGCTGGCGGTTGTGATGCCCGCGCATATGGTGCCGGTCCCATCGTAGGTGATCGGGAAACTTTTCTGTCCAATCACGAGGTTGCCCTCGACCTTGATCATCCCCTCGATGGCAAGCTCGCCGGTTGAATTATCGTAACTCAGCGAGCCGACGACTTCGCCGGAAACGGCGGTTTTCGTAATTGTCGCCGTGCTGCCGCTGACTGTCACGGTGATGTCGGCCGACAGGTTGGGGTCGGAGCCAATCGCCTGCAAGTCAGTGAGCGCGTCATTACTCTTGTCGAGTACAAGTTCGCCGTCCGACAAGGTGGCTGTCACGCCCGGGGGGGGAATCACCAGCGCATTAAGGTTAAAGTACTGCTCATACGAGGTGTATGTGACACCGGTGTCGGGGTCGGTATATGGCTGGTCGAGTTCCGGAAATTGCACGGCGTCACCTAAATCGTAGAGCGCATCCGTGCCGTTGTCGGATTGAACGCTGTCCGGATTCGGGACGCCGTCTGTGACCTGATTGCCCGTCCAACGGGTCGCACTCGAATCCGTCTCGATATAGATTCCGTCCATCGTCTCTTTGATGCCGTTGCCAATGATGTTTGCTTCGCCTATTTCCGAGTTACCCGAAACACCCACCGACCCTTGCTTGACCCGAAGCTTCGCGCTCAGGGTTGAAATGGTTTCCCCGCCGAACTCTGTCGTCGGAAGCGCAGGAACCTTTGCCAGAAGCGCGGCCGGCATTCCGGTGTAGTTGTTATGAACGAGCGCTGTGCCATTCAATTCAAGCGCCTCAATCGAATTGTTGCCAATACCCACGTTGTCGCCGAGCAAATGGACCGAACCATGAATTGCGCAGTTACCATTAATCACGCCTCCGGTTTGTCCTGCGCCTCCGAAAATCGCGTTGTTCCACACGCTGACATTTTCACGAATCACTTCGGCGACCACCGTGACTTCCGAATGCGTGCCGCCCATATTTCCCGTGGCCACAATTTCCACAACTTTCGGCACCGTGTCCGGAGGCGGCTCCGACAAAGTTCTGGCAAAGAGGTCGTAGTCGCCACCCATCATGGTAACGCCCTGCAAAACTCCCTGGGCCGCCAGGGTGGTAAAACTGTCGTTATCCATGATCTCCCTGTATGCGCGCTCCTTCGCGCTCTCGGCGAGATACAGGGCTTGCACGTCCCTGTGAGTGCGCTCGGAAAGCTGGACGTCCTGGGTGGTTGTCGCAACAATCGCGCCTCCCAACAGAGCGCCCACAACCAACACCATCGTTACGGCTATGATTGCGACGCCGCGGTTGTTTGACAGGTAAAAAGATAGGAAAATCATACCGTTCGCCTCCTCACTAAAGAGCAGATTTACAGGTTCCGTGGACCGACCTGCGTATTAAGCGGTGTCATGGCTGTTCGGTTGAATCGGTCTGTGGTCTGACAGATTATCCTCGCCTCAGGCGGGTCTATACCGTCATCCACCACGTCGAACGAAACCGCGCCGTTCATCAGGATCCTCGGAGACTCATACGGCGGAGTCGTGTTCACGGCGCCGGTCGCTCGGTCGATATTGATTGCCGTTCCAGCGCCATCCACTATCACAATGTTCGAGCCGACGTATGGATTCCCGGCCTGCAGAACAAACGGCTCAGTAAACGCGCTCAAGTCCTCGTCAAAGTACAATTGGTGCCTCATCAACTGCGGAATACCTTCCGGCGTCGTGTTCAGATAGAAAAGGATGATGGATGACACCACCGGATTATCATTTCCATCGACGACAAAATCCCGATGCTTTTTTGGAAAAACCGAAAGGTTTTCTGATTGCCGCGCGGACCACAGAAGCAGAGCGTCCTGCACGGGAGTCAGCGGGTCCGCCGGTGTCGTCAGGTCCGACATCACGAAATTGACACTCTCACGTATCTCGCGCGAGATCATCGCCAGACATTGTCGTCCTTGCTTAATTGTTTCCGTGTCGCTTGCAATCTGCCCGTACGTGTCAACCGTCCTCAGAAGCAAAGACCCCATCACCAGCGTCAAGATGGTCAGCACCCCGACGGCTATGGCCATTTCGATCAAGGTGAAACCGTTTACGCTCCTTACGTGTCGTCTCATGTGCATATGACCTCCTTACCTCGGCGCTGTCGATCTTAGAGCAGAAAGCATGACTTGCCCCGGCGCCAGCGTTCCGCCGCCCTGCCACTGTATCGTAACGGTCACGGTAAATGGGTCCGCTCCCGTGACAGTAACGAGGCCCGCCTGTCCTCCTCCGGGGGCCTGGAGGCCGTCCACATCAAAAGCCTGCGGATTGCCGACAAAATTTGTTACCCACGACGGGTCCTGCTGAAAAATTCTTTCCAGCTCCTGTTCGGCGGCATAGAGCGCCCTCGTTTTGGCCTGAGAGGCGTTGTTCGCCTTGTGCGATTGCACAAGGACCATCACTCCGGCGACCGCCGCGAAGGCAAGGATGGTCATCGCGACCATCAGTTCGATGAGCGTGAGTCCCCTGTTCCGCTTGCCTGGAAGCTCGGATACTTCCATCGCATGTCCCTCCTTCTATTGAAAATGGGCATTATACAGAGGTGAATGTATACAGGAACCGTGCCAAATCCGGAATTTCCCGATAACCGGACCCTGTTTATCAGCGTAAATCTTGTTATTACAATTGTTTACCACATAACGAATCACTTTTCGCAGCTGCGTTTGTTAGTTTTCTCGGGTCCCCAAATTTCGTCAATAAGATACATTTTTTGTAATCTATGCACTAATATAGGTTAACCTATAGATTATAACATGTCAACCCCATCCCTCTCTCGAAACCTTCGAATGAGAAACAGGCGCTCAGGAAGTCAGAGATTTCAAGGGAGTTCCCTATATCTGGGGGCGCCCAAACCGCCCAACGCCAGGAGAAACCACGTCATGCGGCATTGCAGAAGTCTTTTTTGAGTTCAAGCAACGGAAAATCCGATTTCACAGAGACTGCATGTCTGCGCTCAAAATGACGAAACGAGCCGTGATATCCCCAATTTTTCGTAAAAAAGCTACACGGGGACAGCTTCGCCCGGGTTTTTTTCACCCTGCTCTCTTGGCTCTTGCAGCAACGTAATTTCTGCGGGTTGACACCTTTTCGTTGTCGATATATCATTGCCAAACGACACACGACGGCCTGTTGCCCGAAATAGGAACCATCAATTTCGACTTTCTTTGGAATGCGCGTCCTGTGGTTGCAGGAGTACGGTGTCCGGTCAAACAAATGTACAGGGCTCTGTGGAGACTGTTCCACGGTCGGTAATCCGTGCTTCGGGCGCAGTCCGCCAATCTACGAATCCCCCAAAATACGGGGGATTCCGTAATTGGGTACAGCCCCCTACGCTGGCTTCTCGACAACGCGAGCAATCGCGGGACGGATTCTGTGAGGGCTTTTCGGGCATAAGGACAATCATGGAGACAAGGTGCGCCTTCCCCGAAATCGATTACAAGGAGCAGAAAGGGACTTATGAGCGCGAAGATAAGAGGCGAAGACCTTCATGCAGAAGTTGAACGTATTGCGGAAATGGGGGACCGGAGAACGGGGACGGACGTCGAGCATCGGGTGATGGAATATCTCCGGGGCCGTTTTGCTGAAATCGGACTTCGGAACGCCGCTATCGAATGGTTCGATATGCACTGGTGGAACCCGCTCCGGTCAGAGTTACACTTGCTTCCGGAGGGTGAGCCGATTCAGTGCAAACCAATCTGGTACACGGGCTCGACACCGGCGGGAGGGCTAACGGGAGAATGCGTGTATTGCGGCTACGGCATGCCTCAACAGTTCGGTTCCGCCAGCGGCAAAATTGCAGTTATCGACTGCAGGACATTGCTGCATTTCTGGCCGACATACCGTTTCTTCGAAAGCTATAAATACGCTCTGAGTTCGGGGGCAAAAGCACTGGTGGTCATTATCGATACGCCCGGCGACCTGATCCCCATTTTCACGGCTGAAGAAGAGCGGCATGATAACCCGATGCCGGCCGTTCTCGTCAGTCGCTCAGGTGGCGCTCACCTGAAAGAACGAATGGGCGAAGGGAAGACGGAAGTTCGACTTCTTGTGGAAGCGGAATCCCGGATGTCTCGCACGGGCGATGTTGTGGCGACGCTTCCGGGTAAGACCGGCGAATATATTATCGTGGGCGCGCACCACGACAGCATATATAAGGGGGCGGTCGATAACGCGGCCGGTTTGGCGGCGCTTTTGGCGCTCGCCTCGGAGTTCGCGAGCCATTCCGAACCTCCCGAAAAGAACATCATCTTCGCCACCCATCCGGGGCACGAGCTTCTGGTTGGAGCGCGGGAATTCATTCTGAAACGAGCCGACGTGCTTCCAAAGACCGCCGTGTATGTGACGCTTGATGGCATCGGATGCGACAACTACGAAGAACAGGGCGGAAAAATCGTGAAGACGGGCCGGGACGAAGCGCGGGGAATATTCATATCGCCAAATCGAATTCTGGCGGATATCATCTTCCCCATAACAAAGAAACACAGACTGCATCCGTCGGCCTTTTTGCCTGCGGACGTGATGTGTCCGAACGAAGACCTGGAGGGCCGCTTCTTTGAGGCCGGCGTGCCCATTATTGACATTATCGGCAAACCCATCTGGTATCACACAGAGGAGGATACCCCCGACAAGTGCACGCCCGACCAGCTCGAACGAGGCACGCTCGCGCACCTTGAAATAATCGAGAAAATCGATGCGATGCCGGCATCCGAAATTCGGGCCGCGGACCGAAAACTGAGCGACCCATCGGTTCTCATGAAACCCACATCCACAACCGCGAAACCGTCAATCGATTTCACACACCTTCCCGACCGACTGGTGGCGGGCGAGCCTGTCCTCATCCACGTCACGAATTTTCAAGACCAGGAAGGCGTTCTGGTCGATATGCAATGGGACATCGCGGGCGAAGAAGGTTCAAAGGGTCCGGTGCTGCTGCATGTTTTTGACGCCCCGGGCAAATACGAGGTCGGCTTAACGGTCACGAATGACTTGGGCGCACAGGGGAAAAATACGAAAACATTTGAGGTTGTGTGAGGCTAGGACCATGCGCTGACTCGATTCCAGTTACGCGGCGCCGATCCTGCGCCGGCAAAACACTTTACGGGGCGGCGCAAATCGGCTATAATACGCGTTAAAATTTCAAAACGAACAATTCATCCAAAGTGTGGCATAGAATAGAAAGAGAGGAAACGCTATGGCAAGAATGAATTTTGGCGGGGTTCGAGAGAGAGTTGTCACCAGGGACGAGTTTCCCTTGTCCAAAGCCAAAAAGGCTCTGAAGAGAGAGACGGTTGCGGTGCTCGGCTATGGCGTTCAGGGACCTGCGCAAGCGCTCAATATGAGGGACAACGGTATAAATGTTATTGTCGGGCAGTGGCCAGGCGATAAGGTGTACTGGAAAAAAGCGATTGCCGATGGCTGGAAACCGGGTGAGACGTTGTTCTCCCTCGAGGAAGCGGCCGAACGCGGAACAATCATTCAGTTCCTGATTTCCGATGCGGGGCAAATGGCCCAGTGGCCGAAGATCAAGCCTTTCCTGAACGAGGGCGACGCCCTTTATTTCTCTCACGGATTCTCAATCGTGTACAGCAAACAAACCGGCGTCAAACCGCCGAAGAACATCGACGTTATCATGGTCGCCCCGAAAGGGTCGGGAACCACGGTCCGGCGCAACTTCCTCGAGGGAACCGGCATCAACAGCAGTTATGCTATTCATCAGGATTACACCGGCCGCGCTGAAGAACGCACCCTCGCGCTCGGCATCGCAATCGGTTCCGGTTACCTCTTCCCTACCACATTCAAGAAGGAAGTCTACAGCGACCTCACCGGAGAACGCGGTGTCCTGATGGGCGCGCTCGCAGGAACCATGGAGGCCCAGTACAAGTGCTTGCGCAAACACGGCCACAGCCCGAGCGAAGCCTTCAATGAAACGGTGGAAGAACTCACTCAAAGCCTTATCCGGCTCGTCGGCGAGAACGGAATGGACTGGATGTACGCTAACTGCAGCACCACCGCTCAACGAGGCGCGCTCGACTGGAGACACGAGTTCCGCAAAGCTGTGACGCCTGTCTTTGACAGGCTCTATAAGAGCGTCGCTTCCGGCAAGGAGACGGCAATCGTCTTGAAGGCCAACAGCGCGCCCGACTATAAAAAGAAGCTCGACAAAGAGCTGGCCGAGATGCGGAATTCGGAGATGTGGCGGGCGGGCGCAGTCGTACGGTCCCTCAGGCCGGAACACGCGGCGGAAACAAAGAAAAAAAAGAAAACCACCAAAAAGAAGGCGGCAAAGAGGAAATAACCTCATCGATAAAAAAACGGTTTCGACGCCTCAGGCGCGCGACGCAGCCGTCACCGAAAGTTGTCGGGGGACGCCATATGGTGTCCCCCAATAGCGCGCATGAACAACCGTGGGAAAGATACGCAGCGGCGCAGTCACTCTCAAGCATCCTCGCTCGAAGTAATTCGATTTTCCGTTACGCGCTCCTTTCGACCGGCAAGTTCTCCCTGAATTCTTTCGTGCTCGGCCTTGTCATAATGGAAGAAAAGGAAGATAATGACTCCGCCGAGGTTGATGAGAGCCGTAAGCGGCCCGAAAAGAAGCTTTATCCATACCAGCATGTTGTCGGTAACGGGCACACCCTTTTCGAAGCCGATAGCCTTCAAGTACAATCCGGTAGCGAACACACCTATTCCGACAGCCGCTTTGCTGAACAGCGTATAAATGCCGTAATAGGCACCCTCACGCCTCTGGTGGGTGGCATACTCGTCGTAGTCGACGAGGTCCGCTATCAGCGACCAGAGCATCACGTAGGCGCCCAGTCCGAAACCGCTGAATGCGAGCAAGCCAAAAACGCGCAACGGCTTCCCTTCAACCAAAAAGAAGGTGGCGAAAAGGCCGACGGTCAAAATCGACTGTCCCATCAGATACGCCATCTTTTTGGTGGTCCGTTTTGAGAACTGGACCCAGAAAACAGCGGACCCCATCGCAAACGCCGTATACACGATGAGGAAAGCAGAAACCAGTTCCTCCATTTTCAACCAGTACTTCGTGATAAACATCATCATGGAGGCGGTTATTCCACTTCCAACGTCGATTGTTAGCATCGTCATCAGCAAAATAAAAAAGGGACGGTTCTTCAGCGTTGTGAAGAGGTCGCCGTAAAGTCGTGCGAACAGTTTGCCGGGAACCATTGGCTTCCGCTCCGGCTCATGCGGAACACGTTCCCGAGTACCGAAAAATGTCGCCAGCGTGACAGTGGTAATGAGCAATCCGACTACGGCTCCCGTGAATCTGAAGGCATTGATGGGCTCGTTGAAATAATCCACCGCCCGGCGGGTGAATTCCGGACTGAACCATCCGAGGCTCGCGTGACAGTACCCTATCGCGTCGTCCGCGAATTCCAGCATCAGATGGGGTACGATGCCGCCTCCGAGCTCTCCCAGCTTCGTGAAGGCGAAATTGAAACCGAAAACACTCGACCGCTCATCCGGGTCCGTACTGAGTTCCGCTCCCAACGCCAGATAGGGAACCATAACTACGGTATACGTCGCATAGAGAAATACCGCCAGCACGGAAACATAGATGAAAAGGGGGAATCCCTCGAGGGTGAACGGCGGCGCCCACAAAAAGAACGTTAAAAGTCCGATTGGAATCGCGCCTGCCAGAAGGTAAACTCTTCTCCGCCCGAATCGAGTGTGCGTGTGATCGGACACGAATCCCATCAGCGGGTCCGTCACGGCATCCCAAATATTGCCGATCATAATTGCAAGGCTGATGTAGGCGGGGCTCAGCCCGATAATATCGGCGTAGTAAAACAGCAAATAGAGCGAGACCATGTTTCGGATGAGGCCGCCCCCCATGCCGGCAGCTCCATACACGGTTTTCTCCGCGAGCCCGAGCTTCACTGCCGCCGGTCTCACTTCTTTGCTTTTGTTTTCATTCTTCACAGAGACACTCCATTGCGGCTTCTTGACACAAGAATACGCCTGCGTTGGCAGACGGGGCGTTTAGAGATGATATACTTTCGGTATGCCGCTATTCAAGCATTTTTGACGACATCTTTCGCAGGCCTGGTCGAAAAGGCCATTGCATCGTCATTTCGGATTTGCCGATGGGAATCATGTAAGTTACAATTGTACGGATGAGAAATTGTCAGGGGATGGTCTTGAAGAGACGGAGGTACGCAGCCATGAAAAAAGGCAACTTGCGACGACCGGTGTGTCTGGTGGCGCTTCTTTGTTTTCTTCTCGTTCCCGTCAATTTTGTTTGCGGCTCGCAGAACATAAAAGGAGGTTTTGAAATCATGCAAATTCAGAGCAGCGCTTTTCAAGAAGGCGGAACAATTCCGAAACAGTACACATGCGACGGAGAAGACATCTCTCCACCGCTTTCCTGGTCCGCCCCGCCCGACGGCGCGAAGAGTCTTGTTCTCATCTGCGACGACCCCGACGCGCCCGTTGGAACCTGGGTCCACTGGGTTCTGTTCGGACTGACGCCGGAAACGGCTTTCCTGCCGGAGCGTGTGCCTTCAGACGAAGAGGTTCTTGGAGGCGCCAAGCACGGGCGAAATGATTTCGGCAATCTCGGTTATGGAGGCCCATGCCCGCCTCCCGGCCCTCAACATCGTTATTTCTTCAAGCTTTATGCCGTTGACATCGAGCCTGCTCTCGATGTCGGAGCAACGAAGGCGGAAGTGTTGGAGGCAATCGAGGGGCACATACTTGCCGAGGGGCAGTTGATGGGACGCTACGGTAGATAGCATGGTTTGAAAGAGGAGGACTTCCGAAGATAATGACTCACCAGGAGAGGGCTTTCCAGGAACTGGTACCGCCGGGCTCACCGCGACGGTATTGTTACGGGTGTGGAGCAGACAACGAGCGAGGTCTCAAGATAAAGAGTTATTGGGAAGGCGACGAGGCCGTCTGCAGATGGAACCCCGAAAGTTTCCATTCATCCGGCCCCGCAGATTCTCTGAACGGAGGTATCGCCGCAACCCTGATCGATTGCCACAGCGTGTACACCGCCATCGCAACCGCGTACAGGCTGGAGGGGCGCGAGATGGGAGAAGGCGATGACCTCGATTACGCGACTGCAAAACTCACGGTCACATATCTGAAGCGAACTCCCATGAATACGGAGCTGGAACTGAGGTCGAAGGTGGTCAAAAAAGGCAACCGCAGCATGGTTGTCGAGACATCACTGTTCGCGAACGGGGAAGAGTGTGTGAAGGGGGAAGTTGTCGCCGTTCGCATGAAGTCGGACAATTGATTTCGCTTCTCCAAACACCGAGGCGCTCGAGCCTGAATTTTCGCGCCGGACCCCGCGAGCGTTCAATGCGCGAAGCGGCCGACGGGTAATACCAGGGCCGATACGAGTCACCGAAACCTTGCAGGTCGCTCGGGCGCCGGAGGAGCGCTCCCTGACACATGGCGCAGAAGAGTATTCCGGCCCGCAATCCGTTCCATAGGGAGCAATGCTCCTCCGCTTTCGGAGCACCTGACAGAAACGCTTGCTCCTTTCAGCCGGTTCGTTCATGGTCGATGTTTCGCGGGGAAGTTTTCATCTTCGAGTACAATCTCGGCGCAGACGAGGCGCGGACCCACAGTTAATTCCCTGCCCTCCTGCTGCTCGCCCAGCCAAATCTTTCCCTTTTCAGAGAGTGTTTAAACAGAACCCGCACAATCATTTAACTTGACTTTTTCCCTTCGCGTTACTATAATATGGGCGCAATTTGGGGAATTCGTCATGCTCAATGAAAGCGTATTAATTCTCAACAGGTCTTGGATCGCAATTAATGTTGCAAATGCGCAGCGTGCGATAGCCCTGTTGTATCAGGGCTATGCCAAAGTAGTGTCGCCCGACGATTTTTCCACCTACGATTTCGATGACTGGAAGGAGCTTTCCAAGACCGCCGACGAGTATTGCATCCATACCGTGAACTTCAAACTCAAGATTCCCGAGGTGATGGTTCTCACCGTCTTCAATGGGGTGCATCGTCGTGAAATCAAATTTTCAAGGCGCAATATCTTTGAGAGGGATAAAAATCGCTGCCAATATTGCGGGAAAAAATTCAAAAAATGGGAGCTCACGCTTGACCATGTCGTTCCGAAGAGTCTCGGTGGCCGTTCCACGTGGGAAAATCTTGTGCTCGCGTGCGTTCCGTGCAACGTGCGAAAGGGCAACCGGCTGCCCGAAGAAGCGAGCATGCCCTTGATAAGAAAGCCGCGAAAACCACGGTGGATACCGTATTCGGGCGAGAGCTTCACCTCGATGCGCAGGGCAAGTTGGCAAAGATTTGTCGATGCCGCGTATTGGGACGTGGAGTTAAAGGAGTGACAGACGGGAGCCGTCTTTGTGTCGGTTCTGTCGAGAGGTTTTTTCGATAACGGCGGTGGCATAAGCCGATAGTTTTAAGGAAATGGGCCTGAATAGCTACAGGCCCATTTGATTTATAGTGTCCGGTGTCCGACATGTCCGAACCCACTTACGCCCAAATTGTTTTTAATCTTCCATTGGACCGTACCTACACGTATTCCGTTCCTGATGAGTTGAGAGGACATATCAAACGAGGAGTACGGGTGGCGGTCTATCTTCGCAAGCATTTGTCGACCGGCTATGTTGTCGATGTGACCTCTCAGGCGCCCGGCTTCAAAATTAAACCTATCTGTGATGTCCTTGACCCCGAACCGCTTTTCGATGAGAATCTTTTCCGTCTGACCCGCTGGATAGCCGACTATTACCTTTGTTCCTGGGGACAGGCGCTTGACTGCGCCTTGCCGCCCGGGGTGAGACTTGCCGCAAAGACCCGAATTACAGCAGTCCCGGCGGCGGCATCCTCTCTGAATCGAATTCTTTCCGACCTTCGAGCGAATGCGCCCAGGCAGTACGAGATAGCGCGGCTCATCTTGGAGAAGAAGCAAATGAGCGTGGCTCACCTCCAGAGAAAAGTCGGAACAGAAGGGCTGTACGGCGCCCTGAGCGCGCTGGAGAAAAGGGGGATCGTTTCTCGTGACGCCGTTATTCGCGGACAGGCAAAGCCCCGCCGAGTGAGCGCAGTCAGGATTGCCCCTGATGTCGACGCGGACAAAACAATCAATGAACTTGGCAGTTCGTCTCCGAAGCAGGCTGCCTCCCTGAAGATGCTCTCGGAACGCGAGGAAATGCTCGTCAGCGACATTACTCGAGCCGCGGGCTGTTCATATGACAGCATTCACAGACTGGTCAAGAAGGGATTCATAGAACTCTTTCAACGGGAGGTGCTCCGCTTATATCCGCATCAGTTTATCGATGAGACAGCGGCAGTCAAGCACCGACTCACCTCCGAGCAGCAGGCAGCCCTCAAACTTGTTGGACAGTATCTTGAAAAAGGCGAGTTTCAGGCAATCCTTCTCGAGGGCATTACCGGAAGCGGCAAGACCGAAGTCTACCTTCAAGCAATCGAGCTCGTTAAGAAACAGGGCAAGGACGCAATCGTGCTTGTTCCCGAAATTTCGCTTACTCCTCAGACGGTTGCCCGATTTCGGGCGCGATTCGGTGATTCCGTCGCCGTGATGCACAGCCGCCTCTCGTCGGGAGAACGCTACGACGAGTGGCGCCAAATTCGTTCCGGCATCCGCAACATCGTTGTCGGCGCGAGGTCCGCCGTCTTCGCCCCTGTCAGGAATCTGGGACTCATTGTGGTCGACGAGGAGCACGAGTCATCATACAAACAGGATGAGACTCCCCGCTACCAGGCGCGCGACGTTTCGGTTGTTCGCGCCCGGGATGCGGGCGCTGTCGTATTGCTCGGCACCGCGACCCCCTCTCTTGAGACGTATCATAATGCGGAACTCGGGAAGTACCTGCGCGTGGGACTCACCACGAGAATCGGCAATCAGTCTCTGCCGACGATTCGCTTGATCGACCTGCGTGAGACAAAGAAAGGCCAGACGGTCGAAACCTCTCTATCCGACGAACTTTGTTTTAAAATCGACGAGAAGCTTTCCCGCGGCGAGCAGGTCATCATATTTCTGAACCGGCGCGGTTATACTCCGTTTTTTCTTTGTCCCAAATGTGGTTTGTCCCTCAGTTGCCCCCACTGCAGTGTCGGCCTTACGTACCATGCAAGGGAAAACCGCATGAAATGCCATTACTGCAATTCCATGCAACGGGTGCCCGAGGAATGTCCGTATTGCGGGCACCCCAAGCTTGCGAAATTCGGCACGGGCACGGAACGAGTGGAGGAGGAACTACAGAACATCTTCCCCAAGGCGAGGGTCCAGAGAATGGACGCCGATACGACGTCCACAAAGTGGGCGCATGAAAAAATTCTTTCTTCCTTTGAAAAAGGCGATATCGACGTGCTTGTCGGAACCCAGATGCTCGCCAAAGGCTTGGATTTTCCGCGGGTCACATTGGTTGGGGTCGTGCTCGCCGATATTGCCCTCAGCATTCCGGATTTCCGCGCCGCCGAGCGCACATTTCAATTGCTGATGCAGGTTGCCGGTCGGTCCGGACGGAGCCACCTCGTCGGTGAAGTAGTCATTCAAACATACAATCCTTCAAACTATGCGATTCAGGCGGCGACGAAACAGGATTATCGAAGATTCTATGATTCGGAAATGAAACTGCGGCGCCAGTTAGGATTTCCTCCGGCCCGTCATCTTGCGAACGTGCTAATCGACTCCACGTCGCAGAAAAACGCGCTGCAGGCTATTCGCACACTGGTGCAAATACCAAAAGAGGTTGAGAAACGCACCGGAGGCCAGGCGCTCACCGTACTCGGGCCGTCACCGGCTCCACTCGCGAAAATCAAAGGGCGCCACCGGGTCAGATTTCTGATGCTGACATCCAGCACCTCGTTGCTGAAATCCATCGGGAGCGATATCACCGAAGCGCATAAGAAGCTTCGGGCTGCGAGGACTCGCTTAACCGTGGACATCGACGCGCTGTCAATGATGTAGCAAATTCGGCTTTCGGAAAGATTTTCGTGCGGGCGCCGAGGAGGGGTTTCTCGGCGGGCGCTTGTGGTATATTGATTAAAAGAGTCAATCGACTGTTTTGCAGAGGCAGCGGTCGAATCATTCACCGTCGCTGTCGGAAAATTCTGGCAAGAAGGAGCAGAGGAGGCGCAGTGCATGTATCATCGAATGAAGCATTCGTTGGACGCGATATTCAGCCCGCGTTCCGTTGCCATAATAGGCGCCAGCAACAACAGGAAGCGCTGGGGTTACGGCACCGTATTCAACATGCTCGCCGCGGGTTACCGCGGAACGTTGTTCGCTGTCAATCCGAACGAGACGGAGGTTCAGGGGATTCGCTGTTATCCCAGAATTTCCGAGATACCGGAGGAAATCGACCTGGCGGTGATTGTCGTTAATGCATCGGCGGTTCCTGGCGTCATTCGTGAATGCCTGCAGAAGAATGTGAAAGGTGGAGTCGTAATAACCGCCGGCTTTGCCGAGATCAGCGCCGAAGGAGCCGAAATCCAAAAGAGCCTGGCCGAGGAGGCGAAAAACGCCGGATTCTACTTCGTCGGACCAAACTGCTGGGGAGTCTGGAGCGCCGAGGCTAATGTGAACACCCTTTTCTGGGAGCTTCCCCCGAAGGGTTCTGTTTCATTTGTTTCTCAAAGCGGTTCTCTCGGAGAATACCTTTATAATGCGACTCAGAAACGAAGCTATGGGGTCAATAAATTCGTGAGTTGCGGAAACCAGGCATGCATTTCCTTTAATGACTTTCTCGAGTACCTGGGTGACGACCCGACGACGAGAGTCGTCATCGGATACGTCGAGGATGTCGGCGACGGTCGTCAATTTCTTGAGACA
The DNA here is from genome assembly GCA_964453435.1 of uncultured bacterium. Taxonomy (GTDB): domain Bacteria; phylum Abyssobacteria; class SURF-5; order SURF-5; family SURF-5; genus CAYVQZ01. Next base: position 10,799 of record CAYVQZ010000063.1, on the reverse strand, counting down.
GCACGGAAGGTTACAGCTCGGAAGCCGCTTCTCGTTTACAAGGCGGGAACTACCAGTGCGGGAGCCCGCGCCGCCCGCTCGCACACGGCTGCCATTGCGGGAAATGACAGCATCTTCGAAGCCGCCTGCCGCCAGGCCGGCGTTATCAGGTGGCACGATTTCATGGAGATATTCGACATGGCAGAGGCGCTGTGTTATCAGCCACTCCCGCGGGCGAATCGGGTCGCAATCATATCATCACAGGGCGGATTCTGCGTGACCGGCGCCGAAGCATGTTCCCGCATGGGGATGGAACTTCCGGAGATGACCCAGAACGCCCAAGAGGAATTGCGAGACCAAATGCGGGCCTTTGCGCCGCCACCCGTCAACCCCATTGACACCATTGCGCGCAAAAGCAACGATGCGCTCGCGGATATCGCAGAAATCGTCGCGAAACAGGATTACATCGACGGACTAATAATCACACCCCACGTTGGACAGTTCCGCAGCACCATGAGGCCGGAAGAAATGATAAGACGAATCAAAATGGCAGAGGCGCTGGCGGCCATCCCCGAGAAATACGGGAAACCACTCGTGTGTGCGAATGAGCATGAGCTTGCGGGCCCGGTCTACGAAATTTTCAAGGGGAAACACATACCCTTTTTCGACAACCCCGCCGACTGCGCAAAGGCGATGTTCGCCCTCGTCAGATACGCCGAAATCAAAAGAAAAAGCGATGGAGAACATCCGTAAAATCATCCAACAGTAAGCGTGAAAGCCCCGTGTGTGGGCTGCCCTGTCTGTTGTTTGTTCGGGAAAAATCTCTTCATGAAACGGCCGGCTTCCGCATAGAACCCGTCTTCGGCTTCACGACCTATCGCGTCAAGCAACTGAGGAACCCATCCCGAGAGATGTTCATTCAAGAATTTCTCTTCGGCTTCAAGGCAGATACGATAGGCCTCGTCTCGTCGTTGCAGCAGGGCGTAGGCCTGTTTCAGCTTCAAATAACTGATGAACGCCAGTTCGAGAGCCACATGGTCGGGCGGCTCCAGTATCTCATTTGAAGAATCAAACCCAAACGCGCGGTAAAAAGCCGCCACGTCGCCCAAGAGCGCACCTTTTTCCCGCATCCCGTCGCAGCCGGGTTCCCGGTAATCCGATTCATACGGAGATATTCGGCCTCCACTGCCAAGCAGCGCATGGTATTCGGCTTCCATTTCGGGTTTTGCCATGCGCCTCGCCAACGATAATGCTTCCGCCCGGATTTCACTTGGAAGTTTTTCTATCAAGTCCATTGCCTGGCTCACCGCCTCATTTCCCGGAACGCGAAGCAACAGCGATAGAAACCTTAAGAAAACTGCATTTTCCAAAAGTTCTATAGAATCCCTCACGGTTTATCCTCCAAGGTCAACGGTATCCACGCCGTTCGCACTTTCCGCGAACCCGTCTGCTTTTGACCGCCATCCCAGACGGCAAAGGCAACGAACGTGTTGTTTCCGACCTCGAAGCCTTCTCCGCCAGGCCATTCCGGAACGGCCAGGGGCCGAGAGATTACCACAGTCCAGCGACCGTTTTCCCATTCGCTCCATCCGTCGGAGGCTTGGAGCGGCAAGTGGGTCAGCGTGCCGAACCCCTGGGCGATTAGGTCGTTTACCCGCCTGGTTCTTCCGGTTGTCTGGGGATTGTCGGCGGCAAGCGCGGCCGCGTATTTTCTCGTCATTCGCTCCCTCTCCGATTCCCGCGCCGCCTCAAATGGATAATGGTCCACCGCAGCGTTCGGGAAGGTCTGCTTCAGATTCCATTCAACTTCTTCGGAGTCGCGCTCATTCGATGCCCTCCACAAATGAATGTGCACGGCTTTTCCGGGCTGGCCCATGGTCGGGTCGGGAACCTCCCCTCCGGGTGAAGGAGGAATCTGCACCGCCACGGCATCGGAAAACTGGTCGCCAAAATCTGTTGTGTCCCGAGTGCTATCTTCCCAGATGATGCGGAGCGCCATCCGATTGTTATTACACATGGCTCGCACTCGTATGGAATCGCCGGTTTGAATGAGCTTGGGGTCCGTTACGTCCTGAGGAAGTAAATCCACCAGTGTCTCGTGAGCCTGTTGCCAAAGGGGACTGCTCGGAGAAATCTCTTCCAGATTTCCGACATGATACTTTGCGATTATCCCCGGGGAAACGGTTTTTCCTCCTTTGGCCTCCCCTGCGCACCCCGCAATGACGATGCAGAGCAACATGAAGAGTATGCCCCGATACCCGCTTTTGTGCCGCATGGTCTCCCCTCCTCAGTTTATGTTCATGCGAGGAACCCCTCGCGCCGCGTCGTACGCTGTCCGAACAGTTACCGGCTCCCTCACCGGTACGCTTATTATTTCGTCGCCGTCATCTGTCAGGGCTCTCACCATTCCTCTTTTCAGATCGAACCGGGGTACTGTGTGGTTCGTGCAGCCGAACAAATTAATGAGCGCGGCGATGCGCCCATCGTTCTCTGAGGCGCGGCGATATGATTCGACGGCCTTTATGGCGCCCGGACCAAACAGTTGGACAAGAAACTCGCTCGGGACATGCACGGGCGGTATATAGTAGACATTCGGTTCAAGCCCGAGTTGGGGCATCAGCGGCACAGCCACTTTTGCGATGTGGACGAGATAGTCGACCGGGTTCTCTTCCCTTGCCTTGGAGGGTTCACTGATCCAGCCGCGAAGCCTGATTTTTCCGATGCATTCGGTAAAACAGCGCGGCTGAGAGTCCTGCTCCCCCAGCGGGAAACATCCGATGCACTTTTCGGACACTTTTGTGTATGAATTGTAGAACACTCTTTTATAAGGACACGCCCTGACGCATTCGCGGTACCCCCGGCAGGTTTTTTGGTCGAGGAGAACAATGCCATCTTCCGGCCGTTTATATATTGAACCCCTCGGACATGAGGCAAGACAGGCCGGGTATGTGCAGTGATTACAGATTCGCGCGAGGTAAAACATCCACACGGGATGCGGAAGATTAATCGCCATTCCGCTGTCAACGCTACCGGCAATCTCATCCTCTCCGACGTTGGGATGCGCATAGTCGTCAGTCTCGGGGTGAAACCCGAGCACTCTCTCCCCCGCCGGAGCAGACTCAAAAATCGTCCGTCCTTCGTACACATCCCCATTCCACGGTTGCGGACCAAGCATGTCGAGTATTCTGACGTCATAGGCCAATGGATATGAACCATACGGCTTGCTCTCGACATTGTTCCAGAACATATACTCCTGCCCTTTTCCGGAGGTCCACGTGGTCTTGCACGCAAGGGTGCATGTCTGACAAGCGATACATTTGTTGATATCGAAGACGGCCGCAAACTGCCGCTTCGGGCGCGCCTCGCCATACCAGTAGCTCATCTTGCGGCCGATCTGCCAATTGTAGACTCGAGCCATGGGCTTATTTAGCCTCCTTTATGTAACCACCCTTCAAGTAACGTTTGAACGCCTCGTTCTCGTATGAGGGCCGAAGTCCCAGCGCGGCCGGGCGCCACAGGGGCTGCCCGCCGATACCACCCGGTTCCGCTTTCGTGATTTTGACGAATGATTCTCGCGGCGCGCCGGTCGGACAATGGACATCCGGCAGAAAGCCTTTGCCAATGACATGACCGGCTACATCTTTCCGGACGAGTGAATCTGTCATATGCGTCGGCTTCAGCCAGCCGCGCGTGGCGCTCTGGTGGCTGCCATAGCGGAACATCGCCTGGTAATTCGTTTCCGGGTTCTTGGCCAGGCCATCTTGACGAGTCTCATGCCCCTTCACCGACCCAGGCGTCGCCGCATACATGTTGAACCACATCCGGGTAATTCCGGGAGGCGTTCCGGGATAGTATCGCGCGCGACACATCAGGCGCGAAACTTTGTAGTCGGCGTCATCCGGCTTCCATCCACGATAGGGACGGTCGGAGGGATCAGCATCCACCCACACGTAGTCCCCATCTTCGATGCCGAGTCGCTTTGCGTCCTGCGGGTTGATATCCACATATCCCTCGCCAACGAACGGCATGCGTCTGTCACGCCGGAATATGTCGCCGAACGGACCAAAGAGTACGGCGATCATGTCTGTTTCAATGGGTGTGGTGTGAGCGCCGTGACGGTACTTCGGTGTGTGAAACACAAACCGGTACCCGTCTTTGGCGAGGGGATGCTCCGTTTTGGCGATTTCATCCCACGGCTTGACGACATTCCGAACCTGGCGGGTTTCCGTGCTCTGGTCGTTACGGTCGAGCCCCACCTCTTCGGGCCCGAGCGGCCGTATGAACGGATGAGGCTTCGCGAGTATCACGTTCGGCTCGTAGAATGTCGAGTCGATGGGCTCGCGATGAACCGGCAGGTTCTCGCCGTGTTCGATGAATTCCTGTTCTTCCCGATAGAACTCCAACCGACCGGTTTTCGTGTACCACGGCATGCTTTCTTCGGTCTGCTCATATCCGACTGCGCGCGGCGTTGTGCGGCTCATCATAATCGCCGGTACTCCCTCTTTGGCCTTTTGATGTAAATCATCGAACGAGTATCCCGCGGTGGTGCTGCTATGGTCGAGGATGCGTTGCAGATAAACGCCGACTTTGCGTTCGTCTACGAATCTCCAATAATCAGCAAATCGAGGCTCATCAATCAACTCTCCAATGCGCTTTCCAACCATCGCGATGATCTCTATGTCCCCCCTCGAATCGTGGATACGCGATATCGGGGTCTCGGGATAGAGAGTCAGAAAGGGATTCGTAACCGAAGCGCACATGTCCGGATGTTTCATTTCTGCCCACGAGTCGGCGGCAAAGACCAGGTCCGCATGCTCACAGGAAGTCGACCACCACCATTCGTTCACGGCAATCATCTCGAACTTCGGGAGCACATTGTGGACAACATTGTAGTGCCATTTGACATTGCCGAGAATAGAATTCGCGTTTGCGAACCAAAGCGATTTCGTCGGCGCGGGCATGTGAGATTGGCCGGTGTAAAGACGGCCCCCGACACGGAGCGGGTGGTCTTCGTGGTTGTAGTAATGGGCGGACTCCGCTCGCCAGTATTGCTTCGGGCGGGCGGGTTTCGACGGATCGAGCTCTATATCGAAGGGATTCTCGCCGACATACTGCGCCAAGCCATTGAAGAGGGCCACCCGATAGTTGCCCGCATAGGAGCCAACGTTCCCTGAAACCTTGCCAATGTTTCCCGTCAGCGCCCCCAGGAGGAAACAGGCGCGGTCCTTGAGGTCGTTGTTGTGAAACTGGTTCGGCCCCATACCAAGAGTCATTAGTGTCTTTCCCGAATGCTTCGCGACTTGGCGCGCGAGCGAAACGATGGCCTCGCGAGGAGCCCAGGTGATCGCCTCGGCCTGCTCCGCCGAAAAATTGTCGGCCAGATATCTTTTGATGACGCTAAATATAGTAGCGACGGTTACTTGGGTGCCATCAGTTAATGTAATTTCGAATTCTCCTTCGAGAGCGGGACTGATGCCTTTCTCGTCATAATGCCTCCCAACTTCATCGCGGGTAATCGCGATGGGAGCCGCTTTGTTTTGGTCCCAGACCACGTAATCACCCCATTCCTCCCGCAGCTCGACGGGTATCAACTGACTGGTTTGCTTATCGGGTGAAAGTTTCTTGTCCGCCGGATTGATGACACGAGTCATATTTTTCAGTTCGGAGTTCTTATAGGCTGGGATAATGTCAGAAGCGCGAAGCAGTCGCAAATTGTCTTCGCGAACCAGCAGGGGAAGGTCGGTGAAGCGCTCGACGAATTGTCTGTCATAGAGTTTTTCCCGCATAATTATGTTTGAAAGCGCAAGCGCAAGCGCAGGAGTTGTCCCCGGACGCACCACGATGACATCGTCGGCCTTGTTGCACGTTGCGCTGTATTCACATGCGATTACCACGATACGGGCGCCTTTGACTCGTGCCTCGGTAAGCCAATGGGCGTCGGGCATCTTCGTTGTTATCCAGTTCATTCCCCAAACGATTATGAGTTCGGTGTTTTCACACGAATGGAGGTCGAAGTCCACGGTTTGCTGTCCTGTGACCATGGGGTGTCCGGGAGGCAAGTCGGTGTGCCACGAATAGTTGTCCCACCCGCGCCCACCGATCGCGTCGGTTTCGGAGACGTTCCGAATCCTTCTGTCCAACAGGGCCAGAGAGTTGGCGAAGCGATACATTCCGAAGACCCGTGTCATTCCCAGGAGAGGCATACCGCCACGAAATTTGAGGCATTGGGTGCCCGCCCCCTCCATCACCTGGATCATCTCCTTGTCGTAACCTTGCGCCCTCAGGCGATTTGCGCCCTCCTCCCCCGAATACGTCTGCGCAATGTTAACCAGTGCGCGGGCGGCCAGGTCAGCGGCTTTTTCCCAGGAAATTCGCTCCCACGAATCACGGGCGCGATTGAAATACTCTTCCGGAGGTTTCCCGTTCGCAGGGTCGCGGGGAAACTCTTTTTCGACCCAGTCGCGGAATCCTTTGCGAACCATGGGGCCTTTGACCCGCCTGTCGCCATAAAAACGGCGGGTGAGCGCCAGCCCCTTCTGACAGCACCGGGGGTCCCATCGAGCGGAGGCCTTGTTGCCGTAAATATCCTCTGCCTTGCCATACCCATAGGTGGCGCCAATCCTCACAATTACGCCGTTCTTCACGTATGCTCGAAGAAGACAGTTGTGCGTGTCGTTCGGGGCGCATAGAAACGTGTAGTCGCTGTCCGGCTTCAACAGGTCTCGATACACTTGCTCCCAATCTCTGTCCGGATAGAATTCCAATGGGTTCTGTGCTCCTTCCGCCCACAACCACGGATATTGTGCGAGATAGGCGGCAAAACCTGCGGCGGATGCCGCTTTCAAGAACTGGCGGCGGTCCATGCCCGAACCGGGCTGTTCAGCCCTCTTGTTGTCCATCTCTTCCCTCCTCGGGGGTTTCTCGGGGAAATCGACCATCCGATGAAATGGTTCTGATATATCGGACCAAGTCGTTCACCTCGCCCGTCGTCAATTTCCTGTAGTTCACACTGTCACTTCCAAAGGCAGGCATACCCGTCGATGACCGGCCGCGAATAATGGCAACCTGTAAATAACCATCGGTCGCGGCGCCTTGGAATTCGGGATTCGAGAGCTCCGGGGCCCACCCACCGGTGCCGTTTTTGCCGTGACAACCAGCGCACGCCTGGCTGTAAAGCTCACCGCCATTGCGGTGGTCACCTCGAACAATCCGTCCCGGCGGTTGCACGCCTGCCGGTGCGAGCCGTTTCCGCACGTACTCGATCGCGTCCGCCAATTCTTGGTCTGTCACATCAGGGGCAACAACATTCTGTGTCGCTCCCGATGGTGGCCGACAACGCCCATGCTTCACGGCAGCGGCCATATAGTTGTCAGACGCCGCATCCATGAGGCCGGTACTAACCAGACTCACCGCCAAATCTCCCTCACCGCGAGTTCCGTGGCAAGAAGCGCAGGAATCCCGAAACACCCTTTCGCCTGACCTGACTGATTTTTCCACAGGCAAAACCGGCAGTGAGAGAGGCTTCGTATCTCGCCGTTCATAAATGTGAGCAATAACAGAAGCGATTTCATTCGCCCCCAGTTCAGGCCGGCTTCCCATTGCAGTATCCTCGCGACCAAAAGAAATCATATGGTAAACGAACTCGGGGTCGGCCGTTGCCAGAAAGACCGGGTCCGACAAGGCCGGCCCGATAGCTCCCTCCCCCTCGGCTCCGTGACAAGAAGCGCAGGCGCCGCTATAGAGCCTTGCGCCCAACTCCAAATCGGGTTCGGATTCCGAAACCTCTTCCCACGCTGGAGCGGACGGCGCTTTCGAGCGAATAAACTCAACAAGGGTCTCAACTTCATTGACGCTCAGTCCCGCTTCTTTTGTCCCCCAACCGGGCATCTTTCGGCCCGTCCGCCCCTGCATCAGTGTTTCCCGCAAGTATCGGTCCGATGCAATGGCGAGAAATTCAGGATGGGCAACGGACGGGAATGCTTGGTCGAATATCCCGAATCGCATGCCGAATCCGTCCTTCCCGTGGCAGGATGAGCAGAAGGTGTTGTATAAAGACTCGCCATCCAACGTGAATTCGCGCGAGCCCAATTTCATGACCTTCAGGCGGTCTTGAGGCCATGCGCTCACCGGAACCTCGCTTCCCCGAAGCGAGAGCATATAAAATGTGGTTAATTCAACTTCTTCCTTGGTGAGTCGCTGCGCAGGCATCTGGCTGTTCGGGACGACCTTCGCCGGCGCCTTCAAATGAGCCATGTGCCAGTTCGCCAAATTCTTTTCCCCTTTTACATTTGAAAAGTCCAGCTTGTGCGGATTCTTTCGTCCCGTTGCCGACAGGTCGGGGCCCTCGTCACCGCCGACTCCGTTGATGCGATGGCATCCCAAACACCCATTCTTGTATACGGTCTCCTTGGCTTCCACCAACTTGGGAGCGGACACCAGCTCATTGAGATACGCGTCGATTGCCCGCGCCTCCTCAGGTTCCAGCGGACCGTAACTCAGCCACCACGTTTCATCGGAACTTCGTTGCCGCATAGAGAGATGCCGTTCGTGCCAATTCGGATTGAAACCCCTTGCGCCGACCCCCGAGAGGTCGGGACCATCTCCCCTCCCCCGCCCGTTTATTTGGTGGCAGGCAAAACAATCGTTTCGTTCGAATACCCTGCTTCCGTATTCGGCCAAGTCTCCGCCCGAAATATCGCTAAACGTATGACAAGTGCCGCAACCGGCCTCATAGAAACCTGCAGGAATCAGCGGGGTATCCCAGTGAGCTACATGCCCGTGAGCATCCTCTTTTGTCGTGGCGAGACCTTGTCCCCCATGGCAGGAAGTACATCCGTATTTGTCGGGCGGGTGCAGCTCAAAAACCCATCCGGGATGTTGTCGAAATGGCTGTTCCGCTTCGGTCATCCCCGGGTCGTCGATACCCAGATGGCAGGTTATGCACCTGTCGGTAATTCCGTGCGAAACGGAGGTTATCTGTTTGATTTCGTGGGAGAAGGGTGAACTCCTCTCACTTTGAGAGGCGGCCTGCGCCGAAAGAATGCCAACGTACCGCCTCTGGTAAATCCGCCACGGTTTGATAAAGTGCTCTGTCACTATTGCAGACAAAAGACAGACCAGAGCTACGACGGAGGAAATCAAAAGAGCCCAACGCGCCTTCCGTCCCGCCGGCGTGACCGGGTCGAACACCGGCGTTTCCACATCTCCAAATGCGTTGGTTTCTTTGAACCTCAGTCTTGAATCATCGTTTAGTGAATTGGCCATTGGCTACGAGTCCAGTAGAAGTTCCAATTTGGGCCACGGTGGACGGTAGCTATGTACGTCAGAATCGCAAACGCCACCAGAAAACAGGTAAACAGAGCAATGGCGCCGCCTCGTATTGAGTCGTGCCGTCGCATAACCAATTGCGACCACGCGGCAAACACGACCACAAGCACTGTTCCGGGGTTGAGCAGTATTATGAAAAGCTGCGGGATGTCGGGAAACCAATTTCTCAGCCAACCGGCATTGATGGTGAAAACGAGGAGAGCCATAACGGTAAGCGCGGCATACAGCGCGCTCTGAACTGCGATACGTCGCTGAGTGGGACCCCCGAACCATACGCCGACGGGTTCCCGTTCCCGGTCAAGGAACGGAATAAGTCCGAGACCTATCAGGACGATCGCCGGAATGCCGATCCCGCCCATGAACGCAGAATACGAGACCAGTTCCTGAAGCCCTAGAAAATACCATGGCGCCTTCGCCGGATTCTCCGGCACATCCGGATTCGCTATTTCTTTCAAGGGGGCGTCGAAGCCCAAAGCCAACGCCAGGCAAATCGCACACGTGACCATAAGGATTGCCAATTCGCCGTAAAAAGCGTTCGGCCACGCTGTCACAGTGTTTTCGGGTCCCCGGTCAACGTGCGGACTCGTTCCCCTGACCAGCGCCATCAGGCCATATGTCTTCTCCGGTCTCGGCGCAAAGGAAACCATCTGCCCCGTCAGCAGTCGCACCGGCCTGCCCGGCTCTTCGTCAGGGCGCGCCAAACCTCCATCTTTTCTCACCCGCCAAAAGTGAACGCCGATAAAAATGGCGGCAAGAAACGGCAGCAAAATGACGTGTAACAGATAGAACCTCGTGAGCGCCTCCTGCCCAACGGTGTCCGCACCGAGAAGAATTCGCTTTTGCAGCCCTCCCGGGTCAAAGAAGCGTGTGATCCCGAGGGCATCCGTAACTTCCCGTGGGGATTGCGCGATGTTCGAGCCAATTGTTATCGCCCAGTAGGCCAGTTGGTCCCACGGAAGCAAATATCCCGTAAAGCTGAGACCGAGCGTGAGCACGAGCAAGAAAAGGCCAACGACCCAGTTGAATTCGCGCGGACTTTTATACGAACTCGTATAGAAAACACGCGCCATATGCAGAAATACGCACACAACCATCAGATGCGCGCTCCAACGGTGGATGTTTCGAATGAACTGGCCGGTCGGCACTACGAAATGGATGTCTTTGATAGACTGGTAAGCAAGATCGGCGCTCGGCTTGTAGTAGACCATGAGCAATATTCCGGTTACCGCAAGCAGGATGAAGCAGGCGAAAGAGGCAACCCCCAAACCGCAGGTCGTCCGGAATTCGAGGGTCCGCTCGTGAACCCTGGTAGAATGCAGATGCAGGAAAAAATTTGCGAAAACAGCCTGCGACCGCGCTCGGTCAGTGTCGGGCCTGTCATGGCGAAACACCGAGTCCCGAAATCGGCGCGGGACAAGACGCAGGTTCTTCGAAAAGCTTTGGCGACTGCGCTTTGAGCCAGACGCTGTCTGCGTCATAATCTTTCCTTCTAG
>CAYVQZ010000062.1:0-27591 GCA_964453435.1 uncultured bacterium | reverse complement strand
CGAGGAACAGGTGAGGTGTTGCTTGACTTTTGTTTTCATAGATGCGCCCCGTGGTTGCCCGGCGCTTCGCGCCCAAGGTTCCAAGTCTTCGTTCGTGGTTAATCCAAGTTCTTTAAATCGGCGTTTATCTGCCTGCCTGTGCGGTGCACGCAGACAGGCGTCCATCAGCGGTTCCCGGTTTTCCTTTGCTGCCTTCGCGTCTTTGCGGTTCAAAAAGCTTTTTTTCTGGGTTCCCGTTTGCACGGGAATGACAGAGAGACGAGACGGCCTGTGTCGTACGAAATTGTCATTTGATATACTTAACTAATCCTTCCCGACGCCCGGAAGGGGCTTCCGCCGTGTTCGGAGGCGACTGCTGTTTTCGAGAGCCAATACACATTTCGAAGCTTTGGACGGGAGGAGAGGATGAAGCTTCCAATTCAGCCGAAGCACCTGAAGCGATATAAAGACGTTGCGATGCTGCTCTTCAAATATGGCCAGAAGGACGTGGTCCGCGCCGTCGGGCTCGATGAACTCGTCGTGGAAGAAGAGGTTTCGGAATCGGTGCCGGACGGAGCGCCGGAGCAGTTGGCCAAAGACCTCGAGGCCCTGGGGCCCACGTTTATCAAGCTCGGTCAGCTACTGTCCACCCGGCACGACCTCCTTTCGCCCCCATATCTCGAGGCGCTCTCACGGCTTCAGGACGCGGTGGAACCCTTCGGCTTCGAACAGGTCGAAGAGATTGTCTCCCGGGAACTCGGCGTGCGCATATCAAAGGCTTTCGAGGAATTCGAAGCGGAACCGCTGGCGGCGGCTTCCCTGGCACAGGTGCACCAGGCGAGGCTCCGGGACGGCCAGCCGGTCGCCGTGAAGGTCCAGCGTCCCGGCATCAGGGGAACCGTCGCGGAAGACCTGGAGTTTCTTGATGAGGTTGCCGGCCACATCGATCGACACTCGGAGATAGGGAAAAAGTATGCGCTCCGGCAGGTGCTTTACGAATTCAAAAGAACTCTTTTGCAGGAGCTAAACTTCCGGCAGGAGGCGGACAACCTGGTAACACTCGGAGAAAATCTGAAACGATACCGGAACATTATCGTGCCTCAACCGGTGGCGGATTATTCCACGGCGCTCGTTTTGACAATGGATTTCCTGCAGGGGACGAAGATAACCGAAATCAGCCCGCTCATTCGGACGGAACTCGATTGTCGAGGTCTGGCGGAAGACTTATTAAAGGCGTATCTCGACCAGATTCTGCTGGAAGGGTTCTTCCACGCCGACCCGCATCCGGGCAACCTCTTGCTGACGGACGACGGAAAGCTCGGCCTGCTCGACATCGGAATGGTGGCGCGTCTCGATCCGTCGGTGCAGGACCGGTTGCTGAAGCTGATCCTTGCGGTGAGCAACGGCCGCGGCTATGAGGCTGCCGAAGGGCTCATTGAAATGGGCGCCCGCCTCGAGGGTTGCGACGAGTCGAGCTTCATGCGGCAGGTGGGAGGTCTCGTATCCCGTTATCGCGATGCAACCTTGCACGAGCTCCAAATCGGCCGTGTCGTGTTGGAACTGGTCCGTCTTTCAGGGGAAAACCGCATTCGGCCCGCGATCGAGCTGGCGATTATCGGCAAGACGCTCCTCAATTTGGACGAAGTGGGCCGATCGCTTGCACCGGAGATAAATCCGAACGACGTGATTCGCGGCCACACCGAAGCGCTGATGCGCCGGCACTTGCTCAAAAGTCTTTCGCCGGGAACCCTTTTCTCGGCCACGCTCGAAATGCAGGAATTTCTTCAAAAGCTTCCCCACCGACTGAACAGGGTGCTCGATGGCCTGGCCCGCAATGAAATCGAGTTTAAGGTTCACACCTTCGACGAGAAAAACCTGATACGAAGTCTGGAGAAAATAGCGAACCGCATTGCGCTTGGAGCGGTTATGGCAGCCCTGATAATCGGGGCGGCAATGTTGATGCAGGTCGAGACCTTGGTGACCATTTTCGGATATCCGGCCTTTGCCATCATCCTGTTTTCACTCGCGGTACTGGGCGGATGCATCCTGGTTGTCAATATCCTCCTGCGTGATAAACGAAAGTAACTGAAACGCCGACGGCCGGGTCTTATGGTGTCAATTTTGGGGACCGCAGACCGGTTGTCGGTGGAACAACTGCGCTGAATCCGAGGGCTCCCTCCGGCATGTAGGCGTAGCAGCTCCCTTCGCTACGAGAGAGGCGGGATGCGGAAAAGGGAGGGGGTCTACACATTCACGGAACATCACGTGACGCGAAAAGATGCGCCTGACCTTTGACCATTCACGCGGAGAAAATTTACGACTTGGAAATTTCCAAATTAGCCACCGGTTCAGCGAGAAAATGAACGACGATCGGGAAATGAGGAAGAAGACGAGATTAGATGGTCAAGAAGTTGTGAATGTGTAGACCTGGTCCCTTTATCTTTATGTGCGGAATCGACTTGATTACCTCATGTCGTTCCGGTATGATATCGACAGCTTCCCGCAGGAACACCCTCTCGAAACACTGGACAGTTCAAATTTTCCACTGGACCACCATAAGCCGACGTCATTCAAAAAGGGGGGCTCGCGCGCTATGACGGAGGAACACGTTCAGCGTATCCACCAAACCGTCGATGAAATGGAGCGGGAGATAATCGATTTTCTCGTCGAGTTCGTCCGGGCGCAATCGGTGAATCCGCCGGGTGACACGACGGCCGCGGCGGCAGCGCTCGAGCGTCGCCTGAAGAAATTCGACAGCCCCTATGAGGTTCATTCGTTTGACGACCAGAGGCCGAACATCGTCCTTCGAGTCGGCGCACCCGGCGATACGTCTCTTTGCTTCAATTCGCACATGGACACCGTTCCGGTGGGCGACGCGACGAAATGGAGCCATGACCCGTTCGGCGGTGGAATAGTGGCGGGGGAATTATACGGACGCGGGAGCGCCGACGCGAAAGGATGCGGCGTGGCGATGCTCATGGCCGCGAGAGCCCTCGAGAGGGCCGGCCTGAATCTGAACGGCACGCTGGAAGTCGTCATTGTGAGTGATGAGGAAACCGGCGGCTCGATGGGGACCCAGTATCTGCTGGACAGCGGAGCGCTCAAACCGGATTTCGCAATCATCGGGGAGATTACGTCCAACCGGATAGCAATCGCCGAAAAGGGACTCTTCGTTGCGACGTTGACCACCCACGGCCGGACGGCGCACGCGAGCACTCCCTGGGAAGGAATCAGCGCGATAAGTCACATGGCAAGCCTCATTCGCGAGATTGAGACAACGCTCGGGCGCTCATTCGAACGGAAACGCCACCCGCTCACTCCCCCACCCTCTTATAACTTCGGCATCATAGAGGGGGGCGTGGCGATCAATGTGGTGCCCGACGAATGCCGTCTGACCATGGACCGGCGAACGCTCCCGGGCGAGACGTTCGAGGAGGCCGAGAACGAGATTGCGGAAATCATCGAACGCCTGAAAAAGGATGACGACACCTTCGATGCCGATTTCTCGGTCCTGTATCGGGCCAATTCATTCGAGACCCCACCGGATGCGGAACTGGTGAAAGCCGCCGCGCGGGCATGCGCCTGTCTGAGTCTCGACTCCGAGCCGACAGGCTATCAGCAGGTCAGCGACGGCCGATTCTTTGCCGAAAAGGGAATTCCGACTATTCTTATCGGACCGGGGGTTGCGGAACTTGCGCACACTCCGGACGAGCATGTGCCCGTGAAAGCCGTCATCGAGGCGGTGAAACTCTACGCGCTTTCAGCAATCGAGATTCTGGGAACATCTTCTCGATAATTCCGGGAAGAAAAAGGAAGCCGAGGAAATCATATGAGCACGAGCGGGAAATTTGATTTTCTGCTGACAAACGGACGTGTCTACGACGGAACGGGCGGCCCGTGGTTCGGGACCGACATTGCAATCCGGGGAGACAGCGTCGCCGCAATAGGCAAACTCAACGAAGACAGCGCCAACAGGGTGGTCGACTGCGCAGGCGCGGCGATTTCTCCGGGCTTCATTGACACCCACAGTCATTCCGACCTCATGGTGTTCGAAGAGCCTTCCCTCAGCCCCAAGGTCATGCAGGGGATAACAACGGAATTGCTTGGCCAGGACGGTATAGCGACGGCCCCCATCAAACCCGAACATAAGTCGGATTGGCGGCGACACTTGTCGGGGCTGCTCGGCAACCCGAAAATCGATTGGGAGTGGTCCGGCTTCGATGAATATCTCGCCGCCCTCGAGCGAATCGGCCCCGCCCCGAACCTTGCCTGCCTGCTGCCGCATGGCAACGTTCGCCTGTGGGTGATGGGAATGGAAGACCGAAAGCCTTCCCCGGACGAACTCAAGAGCATGATATCTCTCCTGCGCGACTGCTTCGAGGCGGGCGCCGTCGGCATGTCAACGGGATTAATCTATCCTCCGTGCTCGTATGCCGACGAAGAAGAGCTGGCGGAGTTATGCGCAGTAATGAGGGAATATGGGGGTTTCCTTGTCGTTCATCTCCGCAGTGAAGACGTAAACCTGTTCGAGGCGGTAGACGAGATGCTTCGAGTAACAGAGAAAAGCGGTGTCCCGCTCCACATCTCCCACCTCAAGGTCGCCGGACGCGGCCAGTTCGGAAAGTCGGGCGAACTTCTGCGAAAACTGGACGACGCGCGCGGGCACGGCCTCGAGGTCACATTCGACCAGTATCCATACACGGCGGGCAGCACGATGCTCTTCGCGCTTCTGCCCGAATGGCTTCAGGAGGGCGGCCCCGACAAGATGCTCGAGCGGCTGCGCGATCAATCGGTCCGCGAGCGCATCATGAGCGAACTCGCATCTCGCAGTTCCGCGAATACGGTGGATATCACGGATATCCGGGTTTCGGCTGTCGGTTCCGAAAAAAACAAATACCTCGAAGGGAAAAACCTTTTCGAAATAGCCGAGGCGACCGATAAGCCCATGGTCGACGCGGTCTGCGAGCTTCTCATAGAGGAAGACCTCAACGTTTCGATGATTCTGTTTATCGCAGACGAACAGGACGTGCAGACAATTCTGAGACATCCTCTGCAAACCACGTGCACCGACGGGTTGCTCGGAGGGAAACCCCACCCCCGCCTGTACGGCGCGTTTCCCCGGGTGCTCGGCCACTACTGCCGCAAACTCGGTATTCTCGATTTATCCGAGGCTATCAGGAAAATGACCTCCGCTCCGGCCAACCGGCTCGGCCTGCGCGACCGCGGAGTGCTTCGACCGAGCATGAAAGCCGACATCGTCGTGTTCGAGCCCGACCGCATAGTGGACACATCGACATATGATGAGCCTCGCCGGTATCCCGAGGGTATCCGGCATGTCTTTATCAACGGAACGCACGTTGTGAGCGATGGCCGGTTGCTGGATGCGCGGCCGGGAAAAGTGTTGAGACGGTGAGCCGCGCGGCACCGAATTCATTGAAAGAGGCGGGGAAATGTGTGTCTCACGATTCATGCTGAAGGTGTTCCGCTTCGGGGGACGGTGAACCTGTCGTGCGGTTGGGAATCCGTGCTTCGGGGACAGTCCCGATTCTACGGCACTTCGTGCCCGTAAATCTGGGACAGTCCCCTTCGCCAGGCAATCGTGGGACAGATTCATTGCTCCCAAAGCTTGTTATTCGGCAAAATGCACAACCGTGAGGCGCTTTCAAATTACCGTCCGGCCATTGCCGAACAATCCTGAACACTCCTCAGCTTGACACCATCCCGCCGCACACGTTCAGTGCCTGGCCGGTTATCTCCCTTGCCTCCTCGGAGGCAAGGAACACCACGCTGTTTCCGATATCCTCGGCCGTCTGCATGTGCCCGAACGGAATTCGCAGTTTCACCATCATATCCAGGGCATCCTTGCCGTCGATTTCCGAACCCTTGAATAACGGGTGCGCTTTAGCCAACAGCTTGGCGCCATGCTCCCACATCGGCGTATAAATGATTCCCGGACAAACCGCATTTACGTTCACATGGTGCGGCGCCATCTGCAGCGCCACCGCCTGCGTGAGGGCTATCACGGCCGCTTTGCTGACTGAATAGGCCGTCAGAAACGGATCTCCGCGCCGCCCGCCTACGGATGAAATATTTACGATTTTACCGCTTCCCTGTTTTCGGAAATGAGGCGCCACGGCGCGGTTGCACAGAAAAACACCCTTGAGGTTGACATCGAGCACAAAGTCCCAATCTTCGACGGTCAGGTTCTCGATGAGGTTGCCGTCTTCCATTTCGAATTCTCTGTGCGCGAACCCGCTCACACCCGCCGAGCACACGAGGATGTCGACATCTCCCAACTCCTTCAGCGTCGCGTCCACGAGCGCCTGACACTGGTCGGCAAAGCGAACGTCTGTCCGGATCGCCAATGATTTTCGTCCGGCCTCCTTCACTTTTTCGGTGACGGCCTGCGCGAGTTTCTCATCAACATCGCTGACGACCACGTTCGCGCCTTCCCTCGCCAGACACAAACATATCCCCTCTCCGAGTCCGCCGCCGCCTCCCGTTACGATTGCCGCCTTTCCTTCAAGTCTCATCTGGAAACCTCCCTGCTTTCAGTCACTGTTCTTTTACCATGAAGAAGACAAGGCGCGCGGAGAAAAAGGAGCAGAGGAAATATTCCTTTAAGTCCTTGTCACTCCGTGGCCACTCGGTTCTTCAAGCCTCAGGTTTCGAGTTTCGGGTTTCACGTTTCAGGTTTAATAGAATCTTTGTCGTTCTCTGCGCCCTTTGCGCCTTTACGGTTCAAAAAGTCTTTCCCCGGATTCGCGTTTTCGCGGAAATGACAAATAAACCTTATCCGTCGGCGTCATCCATGTTCCCAACTTTCCGTTGCCTTTGTCCCTGATTCGCGCAATCTCGGAACACTGCCCGCTGTTCTCTTTCTTCTCAGGCGCTTCGGTAAAGTTTCGTCAATACGAACTCCTCGTGACCGAGCGCCTCCTGGGCGGTCAAGCGTCCGTTGCACGTTCTGACCATAAGGTCAAGCAATTTGTCGCCCGCCTCGTCCAACGTCAGGTTCCCCTGCAAGATAGCGGAACAGTCGAAGTCAATGTGCTCAGACATGGTCTCGACCGTGACCGGATTCGCGGAGAGCTTGATAACAGGTTCGATGGGATTCCCGATGATGTTCCCCTGGCCGGTTGGGAAGAGATGAACCACAAACCCGGCGGCAGCCCAGAGGGTGACCGCTTCGGCGGCGGCGGATGACGTGTCCATGAACCAGAGTCCGGCGCCGGAGGGAGCCTCGGCCGGCTTCAGCACACCGACGTACCTCGCTTTCTTTCCGATTTTCTGGAGATTTCCGAACGCTTTTTCCTCGATTGTTGTCAGCCCGCCTCTGATGTTCCCCTTTGTCGGCTGAGAACCCGAAAGGTCGTCGGTCTTGTTTGCATCGATGAATTCGGCATACGCTCGAAAGGTCCTCATGAACTGCTCGCCAACCTCCGGGGTCGCGGCTCGGGCCTTGCACACGTCTTCGGCTCCGGTGATCTCCGACGTTTCGCCGAACGAGCAGGTGGCGCCGATTTCATCCAACTTGTCGATCACATTTCCGACGGTGGGATTGGAGGCGAGACCCGATGTGGTATCGGATTCACCGCACTTGACCGACAGCCAGACTTCGGACACCTTGCACTCCTCGCGCTTCAGTTCCGAAGCCCACTGCACGTATTTCATGGCTTGCAGCGACGCCTTCGCCACCGTTCCGATGTCTCCGGTTCTCTCGATCGAGAAACCGGTCACCGGCTTGCCGGTCTTCGCTATGCCGTCAACAATAATGTTCGTCCATTCGGGTTCTATTCCGATAACAACCGCAGCGGCGACATTCGGATTCGCGCCCGTGCCGATAATGGTGCGGAAGAAAAGCTCGAGGTCCTCGCCGAACTGAAGCCTGCCGTATGCATGAGGAATGGCCTTGCAGCCCTTGATATTATGCGCCGCATTCTCGCACGCCGTGTTCGAAAGGTCATCGAGCGGAAGAATGGCAACATGATTTCGGATGCCGACGCGGCCGTTTTCACGACGGTATGCGTTGATTTTCCGGTCCTGCATGTCTTACCACCTCCTCGTCTTCAGATTGTGAGTATGGACATGCTCTCCCGCTTTAATATCCGCCACGACTTTCCCGATATCGTGCCCGTATTTTTTGACGCCGTCACCGACTTTGTGGTTACTTAATGCGATTTTATGTCCGAGCGGAATATCGGAAAGCGCTTTCACATCGATGGATTCCTGGGTATCCATGCATAGACCCATCGCTGTTTCGCCGGTCTTTATATCGACCGTTGCAACACCGACCGAATCCGTCTTGTCGTGAACCAAGAATTGAATCATTCGAAGTCTCCCAAGTTTTCTCGCAGAGCGGAACACGTCTATGTAGAAAAAAAGACCTGCCCGACAACTGCATAATTCCGGAATCCGGGCACAGAAGCTAGTGATACGGACAACGATTGCGCCAAAGGGAATTACCTCCGAGCGGCAACCCGGCAACTCGAATAATCGGAGACGCTCAGAGAATCCGGCTCGCAGTATACACCATCAACGCCTCTTTGCCAACATGCTTTATCCGATTTCTCCGGCTTTGAAAATGAATCACCGCCCAAAGATTAAAAAACCCAGATGCCGGCGCCATTCGCGCCATCCCCAACTTGCAAACATTTCGCAGGCTCAAGTAAAATTGCCATGCCCCTTTCAAGGCTTGTCGCTTCCGGTCGCAAAAAACCCCCAATCCCGCTGAGAAAAGAGGCGCCCCATGAAACAAATCGCTGCAATGCTGTTGTTGCTTCTCCTGACCGGCTGCACCACATCGAGCAAACGGCTTGGGCCGGAAAGCTATCGGGACCTCGCAACGGGCAGCGAGGAATGCGCGAACAAGGTGTTCCCGCATCTGATGGGTAAAACCTGTCGCTCGGACCAAGTGGAACATTTCACCATACGCCAGTTGACAACCTTTGGCGAAAGGCCCGTCTGGGCGCCGGACGGAGAGAGAATCGCCTTCATGGACAGGGAATTCGGAGACGCTTACGAAATGACACTCGTGACAGGCGAGACACGGTGCATAACCTGCGATTTTGAACAGGAAGGCTTTCTCCGCGTTCACTACATGAAAGACGGGGACTATCTGCTGCTGGGTCCAAAAAAATTCACGTCGCCCTTCAGAAGCAGATACTTCGGCAACGGCTTCTTCTGGATGCCCGCGGACCGCTCATCGCCCCCGCGCTGGCTCGGGGAAGAACACTACGAGGGAGTGGCCGTCTCACGTGAGGCGCGCTTGATCGCATACGCCAAGACGTGGCTTTCGCACCCGTTCAGAATCCCCAGCAAGTTGTATGTGGCGGAACTGACCACAGACGGGAGAATAATCAACAAACGGGTCGTCTGCTCCTCGATAAACCTGATTGAGGCGCAGGATTTCCTTCCGGGCGACAGCGGGTTAACCTTTGCCCGTTACACTCCGAATTACGATGTCATGAGCCTGGACTTCGAATCGGGCAAAGTGACGAACCAGTCCAAAAGCCCCGCCAGCGAGGAGCCTGAAGGCCTGTTCCCCGATGGGATATTCACTCTTATGGAAAGCGACAGGCACTTGGGGTTGCCGGGAGAGATGGACTTGGACATCTACATGCTTCGACTCGACGGAACCGGAACGGATGTTTTACGGCTGACCCATTTTACCGATGTCCCGGGCGAGAAGGCCAACAACCCCGTGGTCAGCCCCGAAGGCTGCCGAATAGTATTCATGAAAGCGAAGGAATCCGATTCCTGGGGCAAGGCGCAGGGCGAAGGCGCAGGAATTTACCTTCTCGAATTCTATGAGTGTGGCTCGGAATAAGGGATTGCAAGCAGAACCAGTCGGAGGAGACCATGAATATCATGCCGTATCGAGGCTCTGTGGAGGTCATCGTCGTCGGTCTGGAACCGGGAGAAATGTTGCTCGAGTCGCTGCAGGAAGCAATACGGAAACACGATATCCGGAACGGGGTGGTGGTCTCCGGCATCGGCACCCTGAAGGTCTGCCGCATGCACTACATCAAACACACAGACTTTCCTCCCGAAGACGCAATCTTCGCCATCGACGAGCCGCTGGAACTGCTCAGCGTGAATGGAGTCATCGCCGACGGCGAGCCGCATCTTCACGGAGTCGTCTCACAGGCCGACCGCGAGGCCCGGGGAGGTCATATTGAACCGGGATGCGAGGTCGCTTACCTTGCAGAAATCGTGATCCACAAGTTCACCGACCTGAACCTTTCGCGACATCGCGACAAAGAGAGGAAGATTAAGCTTCTGGGACCGGGCGAGTAGGCGGTTTCGCCCACAACTCGAGGTCCTGATTCCGGCGGACATGGATTCATGGGCCGAAGGTCACGCTCTGCGTGATCGCGTCTACCCGGCATTAACCTTGGGAGCGATGCTCTCGGTTATTGGGGGACACCATGCCGCATGGTGTCCCCCCAATAACCCGCGTTACCAATACTGGGACTGATTCACCGTTCCCGAAACACTCGTCGGGCAACTCGAATTATCGGGCCGGTCGCGGAATGCAAGGGCTTCAGGCGGGCGCCGTTTGAATTAACGTTCTCCTTATTTTGGAAAGCAATTCGTCCAGTTGATACGGTTTTTGAACAAATCCCAAAACACCGCTCTTTATGATTTCCACCGTCTTTCCGTTCTGACTGTATCCTGAGGAAAGCAGCGCCTTCACCGAAGGATTGATTTCCTTCAGTTTGAGAAAGGTCTCGCGGCCACCCATCTTCGGCATTATCATGTCGAGAATCACCAGGCCAATCTGACCGCCGTATTCACGATACACCTCGATTGCTTCGAGGCCATCCCCAGCCAGCAATACCCTGTAACCGTAGTCCTCAAGGATATCTTTCGCCAGAGAGCGAATCGACTCCTCGTCATCGACAACAAGAATCAATTCGTTTCCCCCTTCTGTCGAAACGTTTTCCGAGAGTTCGGGCGCTTCGGGTTTACCACCCATGGGCAAATAGATTGTGAACGTTGTTCCCTCACCGGGTTCACTTTCGAGGCGCACGTGCCCTCCGTGGTTCTCGACGACTCCGTAAACCATGGAAAGTCCCAGGCCGGTGCCTTTCCCTTCCTCCTTGGTAGTGAAAAATGGCTCGAAGGCCCGTCGCGCGGTTTCGCGGTCCATGCCAACGCCGGTATCGATGACGGACAAGGTCACGTACTGTTCTTCCGTTCGTCGCCGATGGTCCTTTCTCGAATTTCCCGCAAGCGAGGCAACGTTGGTCGCCACTGTAAGTTTCCCGCCGTTCGGCATCGCATCTCGAGCGTTCACACACAAATTCATGAGAACCTGCTGAAGCTGGGACACATCGGCCTCGATTGTTGGAAGCTTCGGCAGCAGGCATGATTCAATTTCGATTGACTTGTCAAAGGTTCTGCCGATTATCTCCAATGTCTCACGAACGATATTGTTCAGGTTTACGCTTCTCACCTCATACCTCCCACCGCGGGCGAAGGCGAGCAATTGCGACGTGAGTTCCGCGGCGCGCGCGGCGCTCTTCTCAATCGTATTCACATAACCGTAAATCTTGTGGGTTTCCGGCAGCTTTGTTTTTGCCAGAGAGGCATAGCCCAGGATGCCGCCAAGCAGATTATTGAAGTCGTGCGCGATGCCGCCCGCCAGCGTTCCCAGGCTCTCCATTTTCTGAGCCTGGAGCAGTTGTTGCTCAAGCTGTTTCTGGCGAGTGATGTCCCTCATGATTCCCCTGTAACCCTTTATCTTCCCGTCAGATGATTGAACCACATTGGCTGTAACAAGAACGGTGATGGTTTGTCCATCCTTCTTTTTCAACGCCAGTTCGTAGTCTCGAACAAATCCGGCCTCCCCCAGGGATTGCATAAAACTGTCCCGGTCCCCGGCGTTTGCATAGAACTCGCGCGCCATGTCCATATTCAGAATATCATTTTTCGAGGAGTATCCAAGAAGTTCAATGCCTGCAGGATTAATGTCGACGAATCTGCCACTCGGGGACGCAATGAAAACCAAATCCTTCGATTCCTCAAACAGGCTGCGGTATCTTTTCTCCGACTCGCGCAGGGCCTTCTCCGCCCGCCTGCGTTCCGTAATATCGCGAATCACGGCCAGGTACGACTGGGGCTCTCCCTCGCTGTCATAGATAACCGCCCCGTTCGCCTCCGCGTACATATATGAGCCGTCGGCTCTTCGGAGTCGGAACGGAAAATTCGGATGCCGTTTGTTTTCAAGGAATCTCTCGCGGAGTTTGCCTGCTATTTCCTTGAAATCGTCGGGATGAATCAGTTCACCGAAATGTTTTCTGTTGACGATGTCGTTGCGGTCGTAGCCGAGCGCCTTCTCCCCGAAACTGTTCGCACTCGATATGCGCCCGGTCCCCACGTCTATCGTCACAATGATATCGTTCGCCTCCTCGATGAGGGCGCGATACCGCAGTTCGGACTCTCTCAGGCCCTGCTCGGCGAACTTGCGCCCGGTAATATCAATGAAGTTGACCAGAATCGCCGGTCTTCCCTGATACTCGATGCGGGCGCCAAATCCCTCCACCCAAAGAGTCTTTCCCTCTTTCGTGACCGCACGGTAGTAATAATGAGTCTGGGGGTCCTCGCCGCTTAAGCGGCGCATCGCCGCTTCCCTGACCATATCATGGTCGTCGGGATGAATAAGATCGAAAGGTGAGCGGCCGATCAGTTCTTCCTCGGTATAGCCGGACACGTCGATAAGTCGCCTGTTTACAAACAGGATTCTGTCGTCCTGAACAAGGCTAACCGCAGTGAGCGAGTTGTCAACCAGCGAGCGATAACGCGTTTCCGATTCTCGCAAGGCCGCTTCCATGTTCTTGCGCTCCGTGATTTCCCGGCGCAATTGTTCGTTTGCAGTTATAAGCTCACGCGTTCTCTCGACAACGGTCTGCTCCAGCTCGCTTTGACTGCGAAGAAGGCGTTCCGACAATACACCCGAAATTCCTGCAGTCACAAAACAGAGAACGGCATTGCTGAATGACTTTATGAAAAGGTAAGAGGAATCCTGATAGATGAGGACGGGGTCGATCCTGTGGTAGTCCACATGCGGAATGAGCCCTCGAAACTCAAGCCAGAGGAGTGTGATATACATGAACGAAGCGACGACTGCGGCATACATCCCGATACGCAAACCGTGGAGCGAGCCAATCGATATGAGAACGACTGCATATATCCATGAGAACGCGCTCTCGATCCCACCGAGATAGTGCAGCGCGACGGTAATGAGAAAAATGTCGGAAAATGTGGCAAAGTATATCCTCTGACGAAGACCCTTCCCCCACGCGATCCAGACAAGTGAAAGAAAGTTGAATGCGAATCCGGCCGAACAGAGGATGATGAGCAGAGGCAAAACGTCCGGGCGACCTAAAAGCGGTGCGACGATGACAGCGATGAGCAGGAAAAACCCTATCACTTGAAGCCGGACCACTACTGCCCGGTACTGATGGATGTCGCTTGCCTTTATGCGCTGGGAGATTTCTTGCAATCTGCTGACTATATGCATGCGCCGGTTCCGTAAATCGCGTGCGCCGAGACGCCTCAAACTTTTCAATCACACCGCTCCACCCGAGCGAAAAGCATTTTCTGTGCCGAGTTCGATGCCCCCGGCATCAGTTGCTCGATTCTTTTGTAAGTCCATGTGATACTTCGTCTAATGGCAGCCTTCAACAGTTTATTCGCGCCAGAGAAGCCCAGTGCTCGCACAATTTCGAACTCTTTTGCTTGACGGATGCGTCAATAACCGGCAAAACATGCCAAAAATTGGAAACATCACGTTGCACCGCCCCTGCGCCTCGTGCCCGGAGTTCATAAGACTGCGAGAAGATTGTGCTTGACCCCGCTTGGGGCGATTGATAGAATAGCGTCCGGCTCTCGGCAAGATATCTTCCCCGGCAATACGATTGTTTTTGACCGGCGACGATGTTTCAACGGCGTCTTGAATAATGGCACAGAGCCATTTCCTGCCGATATCGATTGTTACCCTCATCATTCAGATACGAGCATTTGATTTGCACAGCCGCTTTGTCACTGCCAGAGGGAAGCATGGAACAGCATCTTGAATCAACAACCGCACAAACGTTGGACTATCTTTTCAAGCCGAACACACTCGCGCTCGTGGGCGCCTCGAAGAATCCCGGAAAATGGGGGTTTCTGATTCTCATGAACCTGCTCCTGGGTGGATTCGAGGGAAAAATCTATCCGATAAACCCGAAGGAAACCGAAATCCTCGGTCTCAAAGTGTACCCTTCGCTCGCGGACGTGCCCGAGCCGATCGACCTGGTTGTTGTAGTAGTTCCGCCACCGGCCGTGCCCCATGTCATCCGGAAATGCGGCGGAAAGGCGAAAGTCGCGCTCGTTATAACCGCCGGTTTCGGCGAACTGGGCGATAAGGAAAAACAGTTGGAGGACGCGCTCGTGCAAGCGGCCATCGAGGGCGGCGTGCGCGTCGTCGGGCCGAATTGCAACGGCGTAATGTGTTCGAGTTCTCCAAAACTCTATGCCCTTATGCCGTCCTATTTTCCCCATCCAAACCCGCTCGGCATGGCGTCCCAGAGCGGAAACGTGGGCGGCATCATGCTCCGCATGTCGTTGCTGCGAAACTGCGGCTTCGGGAAATACGTGAGCAGCGGCAATGAGGCCGAGCTCCATATGGAGGATTACTTCGAATATTTCCTTCACGATCCGGAAACGAAGGTCATTCTTTCTTATGTGGAAGGAGCGCGTGACGGCAAGAAGTTGATGACGGTCGCGCGCGAGGTCACCCCCCGCAAACCGATTATCATGATCAAGGGGGGCCGCACACCGGCGGGCAGTGTCGCCGCGAGCTCTCACACGGGTTCCCTCGCCGGCTCGGACGCCGTCTTCACGGCCATGTGCAAGCAATCGGGCATCGTTCTCGTCGACGATATCGATGAACTATTCGATGTCGCCCTGGCGCTGATGCGTCAGCCGCTGCCGCGCGGCAAACGCGTCGGTATACTGACTACCGGCGGCGGACTCGGAGTGCTTTCCTCCGATGTGTGTCACGGTATTGGACTCGAAGTGGTTCGGCTCCATGACGAAACCCTCCGGAAACTCGATGCCGTGCTTCCGCCATGGTGGAACCGCGGCAATCCCGTCGACCTCGTCGCCGGCCTTTCGCGAAGCAGCGTGAAAGGGTGTCTCGAAGCGCTTGCGACAGCCGAGGAGGTGGACGCCATCCTCGTGCTCGGCATGGGATTCGCCTCCAACCGGGCAATGCTGCTCAAAGGAACACAATTCTACAATGACCCCGCCCTGCAACAAATGTGTGAGCGAGCAATCGAAGAAGACATGAATTCGGCGCGGGCCGTTATAGAATGCATCGACAGCTTTCAGAAACCCGTGCTCGTGGTGTCGGAGGCCGCAACGCTGTCGCAGGAAGACAGAAAAGGCTCATTGGAGCATCTCGAATCGAACGGGGTTTTCCCTTACCCGAACTTCAGACGCGCGGCATCCGTGCTGAAGAGGATGATTGAAAGACGACGATTCCTTCAGAAAATCTCTTGACGGCGCGTCTCGCTCCCCCGAACCGAGATGAAACGTATTTTCGCGTAATGCGGAGAAATACGTATCGAAAGGTCTATCGGCCCATAAACTCGCCCGGCCATTTAATCGCTCCATGACAGCCAGACAAGAGCGCTCGCAAAGCCCACAAGGCATCTGTTTTTTTTCCATGCCTGGTTTCGATGCCAGGCGAAGTCTGTCAATCCCGAATCCGGACAAGGGGGAAAGTAAATGAGTGATGGGAGGGGAAGAGTATTCTACGGCTGGTACATCGTCGCCGCGTGTTTCGTAATTAACTTCATCATATTCGGTATCTCGGTAAACACCTTTACGGTGTATGTGAAGCCGATCGAGACTGACCTGGGATGGACCAGGGGACAGATTTCGGCGGCTATGATGCTTGCACCGCTGGCAATGGGCGTCTCCGCACCCTTCATCGGAAGGCTGATCGACCGAATCGGCGCTCGACAGGTCATGGCCATGGGAGCCGCCAT
The DNA here is from genome assembly GCA_964453435.1 of uncultured bacterium. GTDB lineage: Bacteria > Abyssobacteria > SURF-5 > SURF-5 > SURF-5 > CAYVQZ01. The sequence continues at coordinate 11,569 of CAYVQZ010000062.1, read as the reverse complement.
AATCGGGGTGGGCTCAATGCTGCTTGCCCGCTCGCAGACGCTCCCATATTTCTACACGGTCTACACCATCGCGGGCATCGGTCAGGCGGCGGCCACGTTGATTCCCATCTCCTTCGTCGTCTCCAATTGGTTTCAGGCAAAACGCGGCAGCGCCCTCGGCATCGCGATGACCGGGACAGGGCTGGGAGCGATGGTGATGGTGCCGGTCACCACACAAATCGTGCTTCACTGGGGATGGCGAACCTCATATTTCATCATGGGATGTATCATCCTCCTCATGGTTCCCGTCGACCTCCTGTTCATCAAGACTCGCCCGTCCGATATGGGGCTTGTCGCCAATGGCACACAAACGCGGGAAGACGTTCCGGTCGAAATCGACGGCTTGACCGTATCCCGCGCCGTAAAAACGAAAGCCTTCTGGCTTGTCGGCGCAATGATGGTCCTCTTCGGCTTGGTCGCAATGGGCGTCGGCGTGCACCTCATGCCATACCTGACGGATGTCGGACATTCCCAAACCCGGGCGAGTCTGATTATCAGCATCATCTCCGGCATGACGGTGGCCGGCAAGATAGGAATAGGTTCCATCGCCGACCGATGGGGCATCAGGCAGGCGGTGGCGCTGACAAGCGCAATGATTTTCGTCGGTATCCTCATCCTCATGCGAGCCGAGATTCTTGTGGTGGCCGGAGTGTTCGCGTTGATATACGGATTCGCCATCGGAGCCCCACTGCTGATTAATCCGGCCCTCACGGCGGAATGCATGGGATTGAAACATTTTGGCGCGATATTCGGAATCCTGAGCCTGCTCAACACGGTCGGTGTCGCGGCGGGAGCGTTCATATCCGGCCGCATTCACGACCTCACAGGCAGTTACATGTCCGCCTTCACCCTTTTCGTCATACTCATAGCTCTGGCCGGAGTGTGCGGCTACATGGCCCCGCGTTCGCAACCCCAAACATAACAAGGGAAGGAGTCACAAAATGATTATCGATGCGCACTCTCATATCTGGGAAGAAAAACTCATGTCGCCCGAGATGAGAAACATCGTGACGGCGGTCGCCGAGCAGTTCAAGCCTCGCGACATCTCAGAAATAACAGACGGAACCATCGACCGCCTGCTGCGCGAGATGGACGAAGCCGGAATCGACAAAACAGTCCTCTTGGCGCTCGACGCCGGCATCGCGTTCAGTTCCCACCTGGGACCGAGAGATTACAATGATTACGTCGCTTCTATCGTTCGGGAATACCCCGACCGAATAATCGGCTTCTGCGGTATCGATCCCCGCCGGGGAAAGGAAGCCATTGTTGAACTCGAAAGATGCGTCCAAATGGGCCTCAAAGGACTGAAACTCTGGACACTCACGGGGTTCTATCCCGACGACGAAAAATACTATCCGCTCTATGAAAAAGTTGCCGAACTGAAGATTCCCATGCTCGTCCATACGGGAATGGGCCCGCCGGGCACCTACCTGAAGTTCAACAGGCCCGTCTATGTCGATAAGGTAGCGGTCGATTTCCCGGAAATCAAAATCCTCATGGCCCATATAGGCCAGCCATGGGTGGATGAAGCCATAACAGTCCTTATCAAGAATGCGAATGTTTATGTGGACATATCCGCGTGGGAACCGGTCCTCAAACACGCCCCCTTCGTGCTCTGTCAGGCGCTCTCCCAGATAAAAGTCGGCGCAGGCGGCATGCACAGGGTGCTTTTCGGCAGCGACTGGCCCCTCTTTACACCCATCCTGAAACTGAAACAGTGGGTAGAAGGAGTAAGAGACCTCACAATGCCTCCTCCTTTGCAAATGATGGGTTTGAAAGACTTTACGGATAAGGACAAAAAACAGATACTCGGCCTGAACGCCCTAAAATTTCTTGACCTGTAAGAACAGGCCGAAAAGAATGAACATCATTCATAAATTTTACTTGACTCATTAAATTCCTTGCGTTAATATAGTAGGGAAAAGAGGCTAACCAAAAAAGGTCCGTTCTTTCGCTCGGCGAAAAAAGGGGGCGACCTGACAATGAAACGCGTTCTGCTTGCCACTCCCGTTACTCCGTATCCCATCCAACCATGGCACGATACCCCGACCGACATCATGAGACAAAGATTCATGAAGGGACAGGGTATCTTCACGCACGAGGGACACATGCACCTCGCCGGTCCCTTCATCATCGCGCAAAACATCTCTCTGCCCTGCACCGTTCTCGACCATCCGCGAATGGAAAATTGGGTCGACGAAGTCAAGAAAGGGTACGACTATATCGGCATCTCGGCGCTGACCCCGAACCTCGAAAGCGTCATGGAGATGTGTCGCGTTGCCCGAAAGTATTCGCCGAAAAGCGAAATAATTCTCGGCGGGTTCGTGGCGCAGAGCGTCGGCGCGTATTATCCGGAGGAAGAATGGAAGAAGCTGGTGGACCACATAGTGCTCGGCGATGGCGTGCGCTGGTTCCGGCAGTTTCTGGGTGACGACGTCAACGCCCCCGTGCGACAGCATTTCCTCCCGAAATGCGCCTTCGGCGCCACGCCCTGGCTCAACAAGTGGCCCGAAGGCGAAACGTCCGCCCTTATCGCGGCCGTGGGCTGCGCCAACGGATGCGATTTCTGCACCACAACCACCCACTTCGGCGGCAAGCGCATCTTGCTGGTTACCGCCGAGCAGGTCAAAACCGAAATCAAGATGTGGCAGCAGTACAGGCCCGGCACCCATTTCATCGTGTACGAAGAGGACCAGGACAGAGACTTTATCAACGAAGTCGGCCGACTCATGCGAGAAGACCCCGACATCGATTTCTCCCAATTCGCAATCACCATCCTCACAAGCGTCAGAACCCTTTCGACATATCGCGACCTGGACGACCTCGCCCACGACAACGTCAGCCATATATTCATCGGCCTCGAATCGAAATTCGCGCCCGACGAAGGTTACGGAAAGAGGTCAGGCGACGCAAAAGATGTCTTCCATCAACTGTACGCCCGAGGAATCGGAACCACGATCGGCTGGATGGCCGGATTCGATTTCCACACGCGCGAAACGCTCGAAGAGGATTTCCAGTACTTCATCGCGTGCGAGCCGCCCACCTCGCAATTGACCCGCGTCACCCCCTACCCCGGCACCCCCCTCTACAACCGCCTGAAGGAAGAGGGGCGCATCAAGCCATTCAAGTGGGAAGACGTGAGCTTCTACGGCGGCGGCATGATTCACAAGCATCTCTACGAACACGAAATCATGGAGTTCATCCGCAAAGGGGAAGAACGACTGCTCCACACCTGGGGACCAAGCATCCTGCGAATGCTGAAATTGCACTTTAACGGGTACGAGCGATACAGGGAATATGACGACAAACACTTTCAGCAAATTGCCCAGCGTCATCGCAACCAGGCATACCAGGGCTACGTCTATCTCGCCGCGCTCGACCGCTTCGCCCCGAACGGGCGCGTCAGAAAAATGGTGAAGGAACTCGAACAGCGCTGGAAAGGACACTTCGGCGAACCCTCGAGTTTCATGAAGGTGCAGTCGAAATACACCGAGCTCAAAGCGACGTGGGCGACGCTCAAGGAAATAGTCGATCCGGTGAACCGCCACATCAGGATTCCGCCGGCCAAGCGGTACCACTACTTCGGCAAAGATATCAAAGACGACGGCAGTCTCCCGTATAAGAAGGAATACCTCACGAAGGACCCGGAATATGTCCGGGACATGAAGCTCCAGGCCGCCGACCAGGCCCTTTTGGGAGTGGCGCATTCCGCCGCCCAGGTGCTCGAATATCCGGATTCAAATCTGCACAATGTCGCGCGCGAACTTCGCGCCGACGCTTCGTCGCTCCTGCTCAACCTCGCGAACCGTCTGCGACAGCCGAACCTCGATGTCAAAGCATTTTTCGGCGACTTGGGAACCGGCCTGCTCGACCTGGCGACAAAAACGATTGCCGCCGGCGAGGACCCGGCCAACGAAATCGACTTCGCCGTCAACAACGCCAAAGACAAGCTCGCAGTGGTTCTCGAACATTACGCAAAGGAATTGCAGGGCGAAGACTCGCTCAAAAAAGTCATCACCCACCCGACCCTGAGAGGACTCGCCAAGGCGACCCTCGAGGCGGTCGGCGCAGGCGATTGAGCGACGGTCGCTTCGAAACAAAAAGGAGGGTGGAAAGAAGCCGGAGAACCGCATGGCCACATCTACCGGGATAATCGGACCACTGAGAGAATGAAAAATTGAGGGTTCGCCACTTCGAGCGAACCCTTTTCCTTTATTCACCGGCGCAACACCAACGAGAACATGTAAACAGACAGGAGCGAACCTGCAAATGGAGCCTTCAAAGAAAGCGGTCATCGTCGGCGCAGGCATCGGCGGATTGGCCTCGGGCTATTTTCTGCAAAACGCCGGCTATGACGTCGAGATTTACGAACGCGCTTCCGTTCCCGGCGGACGAATCCAGCTGTTGGAAAAAGAGGGAGCCCGGGTGGACGTCGGCACGCAGTACTTCCACACCAATTACACGGAAACGTACAAACTGCTCGAAGCCCTCGGACTCCGCGACAAGCTCTTGCCCATCAGGCCGCCCGTCATGCTGATGCGCGACGGGCGCGGCTACCTGGTGAAACACAACACGCTGAGATACAAGATGATTCCGCTCAGCTCCAATCTGAAGTTCGGAAGAATCCTCCTGACAACTCTCAGAAACTTCAAGAGGCTCGACCCGTATTATAATGACCCGCTCGACGAGTTCGAAAACGTCGAACTGTCCGAGTACATCCTCCGCAAATGCGACAGAGACGCCCTCGAGTTCCTCGTGTGCCCCATAATCACCGCATTCAACCTGTCCGAGCCCGAAGGCGAGAGCCTCGCCCACTTCCTGAGAATCACCAAGCAGTTCCTCACGTCCTCCGACACGGTCCTGCCGACCGGAATGTATACACTCCCCCAAAAACTCGCCGAGAAGCTGCCCGTCACATACAACGCCGAGACTCTGGAAATCGAGACGAAATCCGACCGCGTGACGGGCGTCAGGGTCAGAATAGGAAACGAAACGAAGACAATCAAAACGGACACCGCAATTTGCGCGACTCCGCTCAAGGAATTGGAACGCCTCCTGCCGGCTCTGACCGACGAGGAAAAACGTGTCACGCGCGATTTCGAATATTCACAGTTTCCCCTGGCGGTCTTCTTCATGAAGCGGCGCATCCCCGAGAATCACTGGGCATACGTATTTTCGCGCACCGAAAATTTCAAAGCCGCCTTCACCTCCGACGCGGCGTTCAAATGCGCCGAGATGGTTCCCTCGGGCAAATCGATTCTCCAGGTGTGGTTCGTCGGCGAGCCGGGCAAACAACTGGTCGACGAGCCCGACGAAAAAATCGTGGACCTGGCGAAGACCGAAATGAAACGTGTCTTGCCGCGGTTCGACGAGGAAGCCGAGTCGGTCGAGATTGTCAGGCGCCACACCGGGATGCCCCGCTACCGGGTGGGCATCTACCCGAGGCTGCGGAAATTTTTGGAGACCACCGCAAGGTTCAAGGGACTCCATCTGGTCGGCGATTACTACGGCCATTCCACGCTCGAAACAGTCGTGCGCTCCGCCCGCCGGGCGGTCGACAAGCTCACCGCGTCGCAATGACTGCTCAGCGAAAGGGGACTCCACCCAATTACGGAACCCTCCGTCTTTTGCGCTGAGCGGAGCGAAGTCCCGCGCAATCCGCGGGATAGAATCGGGACTGTCCCCGAAGCAAACAACCTTCTCCACAATCGCACCCACCCCGTACTCTCGCTGTCTCATCGAAAACTCTCCCCCCCCCTTTTTCCGCAGCAGGGGTCACCGGCCTGTCGCCGAAAAGGCTCTTCTCTTCCGGAAGACACCCATACTGTCATTCTGAGGAGCGAAGCGACGAGGAATCTCTCTCTATGAACTTTGTGCCTCCGTGGTTAGAGGTTTTTCCATTGCAGATTTTCAGAAGATTTGTTTTTCCGTTTGCGGTTGATCGTTTTTCCTCTGCGCCCTCTGCGTCTCCGCGGTTTAATAAATCTTTTTCTCGCTCCCCGCTTTCACGGAAATGACAGAAAAAATCCGTGTTAACCCGAAAAATCTGCGGTTTCTGTTGTCCTTTTTCCTTAAACCCTAATTCGCTTAATTCGTGCAATTCGCTGGCGTTCGTGCCATTCGTGTTCCAATCAGATTCTTTAAATCAGCGCTCATCTGCCTGCCTGTGCGTTGCACGCAGACAGGTGTTCATCTGCGGTTCTCATGGTTTCGTGCAATTTGTGTAATTCGTGGTATTTGGTTTCAAAAGTCCTTGTGCCTTGTTCGTGTCCTTCGTTCCCTTCACTCCATCCGTGTTCCCGGAATCCACGCTCATCCGCGGTTCCCGAAAACCACCCCGCTGTGGTATGATATGCTGCCTTATTCACAACCGCTCCTGACAAGGAACGCCCGTTTTCCCGGACCTGACGCGTGACGAAATCGCCGAAAACAAGTCCCGGCTGGCCGTATCTGACACAGCTCAGCGTCAACTACCTTGGCTGGGCCTTCTGCTGGACCGCCGCCACCGCCTACATGGCCCCCAACGTCCTGCTCGGAATCGTCGACGACACCGTCAAGAACTCGCGGCTGGGCCAGATGACCGGCCTCGCCAACCTGTTCGTCATCATCCTGATACCATTTGTCGGAACGGTGAGCGACCGAACGGCTTCGACGCTCGGACGCCGCCGGCCCTATTACATGTCGGCCGCGCTCGCAATGAGCGCGCTCCTCGTGCTGGTCGTCCGATGCGACAAATATCTCCCGCTGCTCTCACTGCTGGTGTTGATGCACGGGGCTCTCGCGCTCTGGTTCACCAACCGGGCGCTGATTCGCGACATCGTGCCGCTCGAACGCCGGGGACGCATCTCGGGACTGAGCAACATCACGAACACCCTGGGAATCATGCTCGCCCACATCGTGGCGTCCTCGCTCATCGAGGCGAACAGGATGATGCTGCTGGCGTTGATCGCGGGCGCCGCCGCCGTGTTTGCGAACCTGTGGGTCGCCCTCGCGATACGTGAGAACCCTCCCGAGCGCGCAAAGATTCAACGCATTTCATCGTGGAAGGAAGTCTACATCCCGAAGCTCGACGCCTCGCGACATCTGGGATGGCTCGCGGCGGTGAATCTGCTCACCTATGTCGGCGTCGTCGCCATGACGTGCTTCCTCCTCTATTTCGTCAAAGACCAAATCGACAGCGTCCATTTCAACGCGACCTTCGCCAAGGTGGTCCTGATAGCGATGGCAGCCGCCATACCGTCGTCTCTCGGAGCCGGCGTGCTGGCCGACCGCTTCGGCCGCAAACGGGTGTTCGTGGTGGCGTGCGTCCTGCAAATCGCCTGCATGGTGAATTTCCTGCTCTCGCCGCGAACGCATTCCACTCTGTACCTGAGCGGATTGCTCTTCGGCCTGGGCAACGGCGCCTACTTGAGCATGTACTGGACGCTTCTGTCCGACATGGTGCCGGAGGACGAGGCGAGCAGATACATCGGATTGATGCAGTACACGATGCTGATACCGTGGGCGGTCACACCGGCGGTGCTCGGGCCGATTGTCGACAATTTCGGGGTCGAATCCGGAAGGGGTTACAGCGTCCTCTTCCTGATAATCACGGCCTTCCTGCTGGCAGGAATGATATTGATTCGCAGGCTGCCGGAAACGCTGAAGCGCGACAGCGAATCTGTCCGATAACTGCATTTGCCTGTCCCCGAAAAGGGGGAATCCTAATTCCGGCGACATGGATTCCCGGGCCGAAGGTCACGCTCCGCGTGATTCCCTGTCCCCTGAATTTACCACTCACTGTCATTCCCCGGCTCGACCGGGAAATCCAGTCGCTCTCGCTGAAGGAGCGCAACCGCATTGCGCCCGCCCCGCTCAAACACGGGGAATCCCCGAGAAGAAAAATCGGCGTCCATCCGCCTGAATCTGCGCTTCCCATACCCCTGCTGTCTTTGTCTCTAATCCGTGTTCCCAAATCCGTGTTAATGCGTGGTTGCGGAAGTTCCTTTGCTTTCCCCCGCGCTCTCCGCGGGTTTGCTAAAAGCTCAATAGCAATTGTATACTTTCCTTGCCGCTCCGAATGCGCGCATGGTGGACGGCGGGCGCGCGAAATAAAAAACACCTCTTTCGTTTGCGAGAGTTCGAGCGCGCTGCGCGTGAAGCCCGCCATTGTCAGTCGTTCGATACACCGAGTGGCGGCCCCGCGAGGACGGATTGTTCCTATGATTATTACCGACCGAGACGGAATCAAAGCGGGAGAGCGCATAACGTGGGTCGGCGCGCTGGCAAACCTCGCGCTGGTTGCGTGCAAGCTTGCGGCCGGATACCTCGGGCACAGCCAGGCGCTGATTGCCGACGCGTTCCATTCCATTTCTGATTTCTTCACCGATTTCACCGTGCTCGTCGGCCTGCGGCTGGGACGGAAAGCGCCCGACGCCGACCATCACTTCGGTCACGCCCGCATTGAGACGATGGCCTCCGCAATCGTGGGCGGCTCGCTGGTGGCCGTGGCCATTCTTTTGGGCTACAACTCGGCGCGAGACATTTATTACCACACCGAGAGCCATCCTACCTGGCTGGCAATGGCGGGCGCCGCGCTGTCCATCGCTGTCAAGGAGATTCTCTATCGCTACACCGCGCGCGCCGGACAGCGGATAAAGAGCGCCGCAATCGTCGCCAACGCCTGGCATCATCGGTCCGACGCGCTTTCCTCGGTAGCGGTGTTGATAGGGGTGACCGGCGCGCTGATTCGACCCGACTGGCATATTCTGGACGCCTACGCCGCGCTCGTCGTGTCGTTCCTCATTCTGAAGGTCGGGCTCGACGTGTTGTGGGGCGCCGCGCGCGAGATGGCCGACACCGCCCCGGGTCCGGAGGTCATGAACAGGATACGGACCTGTATAAACAGTGTCCCCAACGTGCTCGACATTCACGACCTGAAGGTGCGCAGCATGGGGGGCCGCCACAGCATGGTTGTCCATATCGTTGTGGACCGCGCCATGACGGTGGAGGAAGGCCACCGCACGGCGAAAGAGGTGGAACACTGCCTGTTGGATGAGATAGAGGATATCGGAGAAGTCGTGATTCACATCGACCCCGCCGGCCCGAGGGAAGGCTCGTGAGGTTCGAGCGTTCCTTCGCCACAAAAGATGCTTTTAAACCTGAAACTTGAAACCCGAACCTCGAAGAGCCGACCAACCACGAATTACATCACGAGTTACACGAATGGAAAAGACCAAAGGCCTGTCTTAACCACGGATTTACGCGGATTAAACACGGATTCTGGAAACACCCGTGCGACAGGCTCAGGGCAGGCTCCTGCAGCGAATGAGTTACGAATGAAACGAATGAAAGGATGAAAGAATTGTTGACCTCTAGGAAAATCTGCGAAATCTGTGGATAAGCATGTCTCTTTCCTTATGAAGTCAACCACTTCTCGATATCGGCCGCTTTCGGAACCTTCCCCTCTATCTTCTTCTCGCCGTCAATCATCACCGCAGGCGTCAGCAACACCCCGCGGTCGGCGATTTCATTGATGTCCGTGACGTGCTCGACGGTCGCGTCGATTCCCAGTTTCTTCACAACCTTCTCGACCTCCTCGGAGGTCTTGTCGCAATGCGCGCAACCCGGACCCAGAATTTCGATCTTCATAGCTTGCTCGCCTCCTTTACTGTATTATGTCACGCCGCGATTGCGCGCGTCTTCTGATCTGCTTCACAAAGCTCCACATCGAATCCACCCATTTCGCCGGCTCGGTTGTTTTCTTTTGCCAAAGGTATCGAGGTCAACAACGTCTGCATCGGGAAGTTTTTAAAAGTAATATCTTCCGGCTCCGCGGATGCCCTTGTCAATGTGTAGGCGCGACCCCTCGTCTTTTCCCCGTGCGACAAGCTCAGGGCAAGTTCAATGCGAAGGACTTGGTTTGACCACGAATTACACGAATTACACGAATGAAATCACTCTTGTCCAAAATACCTTTTTGTCTTGGACAGCATTTTGAGGTTTAAATCACTTGAAAGATTCAGCCCAAGCCAATGGACTGTTCGAAACCCCTCATTTTACGCACCTGGGGGCCTCTCAGCCATCAAATAACCGCCGATATCAGGTCTTGCGTATCTTGGACAGCATTTTACAGGCTAAAAGGAACCTCTTTTTCGAAGACTCAAAAGTGCTCGATAAGATCAGGGTTTTTTCTTGTCCAAGACCCATTTTCAGATTATTTTGGACAGCAGTGGAATGAAATGATTTCTTGGACCACGAATTACAGGAATTACACGAACAGGACATAAAGATTTTGGAACCGCGAATGGACGCCAATGGCGCGAATGAAAGGATGAAAGGCTTGTTGACCAGGAATTCCACGAATGAACGAATTTCTTCTGTAGGGGCGCACGGCGGTGCGCCCACCATCCTTTCTGTGAACTTGAACCTTAAACTTTGAACCCTGAACCAGGCTTGGAACCGCTGATTGCGCTGATTAGCCCAGATTGAAGACCTTTATCTTCCCCCTTTCTTAAAGGGGAACAAAGGGGGATTTTCTTGAACAGGACAACGGGTCTCACGCCAAGCCGCCAAGCCGCCAACAAAATAATCCGCGTTCCTCGGCGTTCATCTGCGGCTTAAAGCCAACTTCTTTTTGACCAACCGACCACGGGAAGCGCGGGGCGACACGGGGAAAACTATCCAACGCCAAGGGTCTTGTTCCGGCTCCGCGGATGCCCTTGTCAATGTGTAGACGCGACCCCTCTGTTTTCTGTTTTCAGTCTATTCTCCTGTTTTCTGTTTTCAGTCTATTCTCCTGGAACTTGACTTATAATCTCGCCAGTGGGATAATTTGAACGGAATACAACCGAGGAACTCTAGAAAGCCGCACATGAAAGTTCGCCTGCATCCCCCCATGCATCAGAACGATTGGCCGAACGAGGAGTAAGCGAGGCTGAAGTTATAGCAGCCGTTCGAGAGGGAGAACGGTTCTCGGCAAAGTTTGGAAGAGCCGGTTTTCGCCGAAATTTTGTCTTCAATGCCGAATGGCGCGGCACATACTATTCAACGAAGCAAATCGAGGCTTACTGTGTCGAGGAAGACGGTTGGCTGGTCATTACGGTGATTGCGAAGTATTTCTGAAACAGGAGATGTTCCGATGAGGCTAACTTACGATCCGCGGTACAATGTCGCCTATCTACGGCTGCAGGAAAAAACGCGAGAAGTCGAGACTATTCGCCTCAGCGACGAAATGAACGTGGACATAGCTCCCGACGGAACTGTGTACGGTATCGAGTTGCTGAATGCGAACACACAACTGCGGGGCGAAGACAGCGGAAACATAGTGATCATTAATGAGGAGTCGGACGAACGCCGGGAGGTTCCTCTCCCATAAGACGGATTCGCGAAGATTCCGGGGACACAATACCATTTTGTGGAATCGCCAGGATTTAGGTTGACAGTAATGCTTGCTTCTGCCGTTTCCTGTACGGTCGAGTTCAATTGTTTTCTTTGCCAAAGATATCGAGGTCAAGAACGCCTGCATCGGGGAATTTTTTAAGTCGTATTC
>CAYVQZ010000061.1:0-28237 GCA_964453435.1 uncultured bacterium | reverse complement strand
CAACGACTTACGAAGATTCAAAGACTCTTTTCAACGCCAAACTGTCGAAAATGAGCCAGAACACCTCCACACCCGCCGAGGAATATTCCGTCATTGCCAAGGTTCAGGGCACCCAGGCGGCATATGAAGTGGCCGACGAGGCGGTTCAACTGTTCGGCGGCAACGGGCTGACGAAAGAATATCTGATCGAGAAGCTGTTCCGGGATGCCCGGGCGGCGCTCATCGAGGACGGCTCAAACGAGACGCTTGCCATCGCGGCGGGCCACAAGCTCATCGAGAACTATCCGCGAACAACGATGTGACCGTTTGCTGAAGACGGTTGCCGATTCTTTCGCGTCAGCTCCGGCATTCAGGTATCGACCGCTGGCATTTGGGGACATGGATTTCTCGGTTCGCCGACTCGAAAATACTAGCGCGGCTGCCCGGAGAACAATAGCGGATGTCCGGCGCCTGTTATCCAGCCGGCTCGATGCAAGGCAATCATATTCGAATCGCCCGCAAACATCCATGGGAGAATCCGGCATGTGACCGGAAATTGGGACAAGGGCGCTCACGCGCGGGATAATTTGAGTCGATCCGAGGTCGAGCCTTGTCAGTGGCTGAATTCCATTCCACCGGTCACTGCGACAGCCTGGCCGACCATGTATCGCGCCTGTTCGGATACGAGGAACGCGACCACGTCGGCGATGTCGTCCGCATCGGCGGCTCGACCGAGCGGGATCCTGTCAATTACCCTCTGTCGCGCTTCCTCCGGCGAGCATCCTCGCACGAACGAGAGAAACTCGTACTCCTCGAATCCGAGGTCGGTCTCGACCATCGCCGGGCAAACACAGTTTATGTTTATGTTGAACGGAGCGAATTCGGTTGCCATGATCTGCGTCATCCCGACGACCGCGAACTTCGAGGCGCCATAGGCGCCATACGAGGCGCTTCCCCGCAGACCGGCGGTGGACGCGATGTTTACGATTTTTCCCTGTTTCTGCTCGAGCATCGTGGGGAGCGTCTCCTGGCAGCACATGTATGTGCCCTTTGCGTTCACGGCAAACGTCTTGTCCCACGCCTCCTCGCCAATTGTCAGGAAGGGACCGACGCCCACTCCCGCGCCGGCGTTGTTTATGAGAATGTCGATGCGGCCGAACTCATTCAGGGTTCCGTTCACCATTTCCCGTATCTCGTCTCTTCTGGTTACGTCCACCTTGAAGGCGAGGGCTCGTCGTCCGAGAGCCTCGAGCTCGCTCACCACCTTCTGCAACTGCTCCCAGTCGCCCACGTTGTAGAATGCGAGGTCGCCCTCGTATCTCCTGCAGATATCGCTTATCACCACGTTTACGCCCTCGCTCGCGAGGCGAAGCGCACATGCGCGCCCGATTCCCCTCGGACGACCGACGCCGGTCACGATTGCAACTTTTCCGGTCAGATCACTCATCTTCTTCCTCCCTGTCCATGAGTCTTGAACTTTGGATTACGCCTTTCCGGCATTTTCTTTAAGGTCATTCATCGCGAGTCGCGCCAGCGCAGATAGCGTTTGTAGAGAGCGAACGACGCTGATTTCAAGGGTTCCGGCGGGGCAACGGGAACCTTGCGATTCACAAAGAACCCGAAGGAAGGGTCCGGCGTCTGCCCCGCGCACCATTCGGAAATCAGCTTGCCGGCGAGAAACGAAACGGGAACACCGTGGCCCGAATAGCCGAGCGCATAGTATATGTTGTCGGACGGGCCGGCGACGCCAACGGCGGGAATACGGTCGAGCGTCAATCCGACGAGGCCGACCCAGCGGTGCGTGATTTCGATACCTTCCAGCATGGGAAACGCGCGGGCGAAACAACGGCGAAGCCGTTCATAATCGCGATGGTCTTCGTCGTTGCATATGCCGTCGCGATAATAGTAATAGGCGTCGCCCCCGCTGAAGGCAATGCGGTTATCCGCGGTCAGCCGGAACAGCTCGAAAAAGTTTCGGACGTCATACATCGGCGAGCGAGCACGCCAGTTCAAATCATTCACTTGTTTTTCCGACAGCGGTTCGGTTGCGATGTTGAACGAATGCACGGGAATAATTCGGTTTCGAAAGAACCCGAGTTTCGAGGTGTATGCGTTCGTTGCGAGAACGGCGGCATCGGCCGAGAGCGAACCGCCGGGTGTTCGTATGGTGAGCTTCCTATCCTTGACAAATTCAACGACGGGACTTCCCTCGTAAACGTCCACGCCGCGGGCCCGGATGACCGGCAATAAGCCGCGCGCCAGCTTTGCCGGATTGACCATACCGCCGACGGGAATCGTGCATGCCGCCGCATATCCGTCGACATTGACCAGCCGCTGCTGTTCCATCGAGGTAAGCCATTGCGACTCCAGCCCGATAGCGCGGCATCGCCGATATAATTTTTCGAGACGGGCGACCTGTGACTGCGTGCGCGCGCCTATGAGGCAGGTTGCCGATTCCCAGTCGCAATCGATGCCATGCTTCTCCACGAGTCTTTGAATCAGGTCGATTCCCGCAGAGGTCTTCCGGAAAATTTCACGACCCTCTTCGACCGCGCCGTCTTCGATGAGGCGGTCGATGATGGCTTCAGAGCCGTTTGTGAAGGGGAGAACGAGTCCGTCATTGCGACCCGAGGCTCCGCATCCGATCCGCGCCGCCTCGAGCAGAACAATTTTCCTTTCGGGAAGAAGTTCCGAGAGATACAAGGCGGTCGCCAGTCCGGTGTATCCCCCGCCGATTATGGCGACATCGGCCGTGAGGTTCTTCCGCAACGGTCCGACGGGAGAAGTGTGCGCAACGTCGGTTGTCTCGATCCAAAGGCAGTTGCAGCGCATTGTTTTTGAAAAGCTATCCTGAGTTTTCCGAGTCTTTCAAGACAGGTTTAGCGGGAGAAGTCTCGCGTCTCGAAGAAGCTTTTTGTGAAGCCTCCGGAGAAAGACAGAGCCGCAACGTTAAACAACGGTTCTCCGAAGCCGGAAGACGTACTCACTGGACCGCTATTCTTCCGGCGGTTGCTCGCCCGTGTATATGCGGGCGAACGTCATGAACCCCGGCGGCCAGCTATTGGCTTCCTTGTTTGTGACCACGTGGACGACGGCGGGTTCGCCCGAATCGAGCGAACGCCGGAGCGCGGGCTCGAGGTCCTTGACGTTATCGACGTATTCGCCGTGACAGTCCATCGCTTGGGCAATCTTATCATACCTTATGGGATAATGCGCGATGCCGACCAGGAATTCCGGGCCGCCGAACTCCATCATCTGGCCCGGCACCTCCATTCCCCACTGGTAGTCACAATTGATGACCACAACGATGGGAACCTTCTCGCGCTTGGCGGTCTCGAGCTCCATCAGGTTGAACCCGCTGGCGCTGTCGCCGGTGACGACGTACACGAGCTTGTCGGGGTTGGCGACTTTCGCGCCGATGGCGTAAGGGATACCGGTTCCGAGGTGCCCGAACTTCGAGGTCCAGAGCATGCGGTCGGGTCCGAAAATGTGGTGGTAGTGCGCCGTGTAGAGGCCATTATTGCCGCCGTCGAGCACCATAATCGAGTCGCGGGGAAAGAATTCGCGAACAATGCGGGCCATGCTTCCGGGATGAACGGGACTGTCGACGGAGTCGCTCGCGGTCTGGAGCAATTCGTGCGTCCAGGCTTCATTCATTGCCCTGAGTGATTCAATCGGCGCCGCAGGCTTACGCTTTTCGGTCAGTTCCCTGACCCTTTTGAATATTTCTTCGACGACCCTTCGGGCGTCTCCGAGAATTGCGACATCCACCTCGCGGTTCAAGGCAATCATTGTGGGGTCGATATCAACCTGGATAACCTTCTGTTCTTCCGGTTTTCCCCAGTCCGGATATTGGCCGCGGAACTCGGTTTCGCTCATTTGCGTTCCGATGACGAGCACGACATCGGCATGCTTCCGAGCGTCCTGAACGGCCGGACTCAGGCAATGAAAACATTGCGGGTGGTCTTCCGCCATGATGCCGCGCGCGCCGGCGGAGGTGGATACGACGGCGCCGAGGAATTCGGCGAGTTCACAGACGACGTCGGCGGCCTTCGAGTGCTTGACCCCGCCGCCGATGTGAACCATGGGATACTTTGCGCCTGCCAGCATCCGGGCGGCTTCCTCGATGAGTTCCGGATTTCCGGCAAGCCGGTAGGTGACCCGGTATCGTTCGGGCGGCACGACCCTGACGGAACCTTCGTCTCCCACCGCATAAAAAAGTTCGTCCGGGATATCGAGCTGAACCGGGCCGGGCTTGCCGGAGGTCGCTATCCTGAATGCCTTCTGCACGAGCTCGGGGATGCGGTCCCAATCGTTCACGACGGCGTTCCACTTGGTGGCCGGCCTGAACAGGTCGACCTGGTTGCAGTACTGGAACGAGCCGCCTTTGTCGGGATAGATTACCGCTTTCCGCCTCTGAGCCGTTATTGCCACCACCGGGCTTCCCTCGGCGTATGCCGTGATGATTCCGGAAAGGAGGTTTGCAGTGCCCGGCCCGGCGCCCGCCATGCACACGGCAGGCCGGCCGGTTACCCTCGCCATACCGTCCGCCATGTGGGCCGCAGCAGCCTCGTGACGCGGCGGAATCATCCGGACCCCGTAATCTCTGAGTTTGCCCATCAGCGGGTTGTAACCCGCATCAGGGACAGCGAAGATGTGTTTCACGTTTTCCTGAACCAGACATTTCAGGATGAGTTCGCCACCCGTAATTTCTGCCATTGCAATCATCTCCCATGGTTCTGCCAAAAATCATTGACAATACGTTTCGGTAAACCTCTGCGGGTTTTTGATACGCCTCGAATCGCTCACAAAATTTCCATCAACGGCATGATCAGGCCCATGCTGATGCCGGCGGTCATTCCGCCGTCGATGCAGATTGCCTGGCCCGTTATGAACGGGCAATCGTCGGCGCAAAGAAAATGGAACAGCGCAGCAACCTCTTCGGGCTTGCAGAGCCGCCCGAGCGGCATCATCAGCGTGGAAAGCTTCAGCTCCGCCTGCACGTCATTGCCGTACGCCATCGGCGTGTCCACCGTGCCCGGGCACACGCAGTTCACCCGTATGTTGCGGGCGGCAAGTTCGAGCGCCGCGGTGCGCGTCACTCCGATGACAGCCGACTTCGACGCCACGTAGGGAGCGTAGGTGGGGGCGCCCTGGTAGCCTGCAATCGACGAGGTGTTCACGATGGAGCCGCCGTTTGTCATGTAGTCGACCGAGTGTTTGATTCCGAAGACGACGCCCATGAGGTTCAGTTTAAAGCTCTCTTCAAAATCCTTTGCCGGCAAGTACGGAATGAAATTGGGACCGCTGCTCTCGCCGCCACCCGCGTTGTTGATTACTATGTCGATTCGGCCATAGGCCTCGGCGGTTCGGTCCATGAGCGCCTTGACGTGGTCCTCCACGCGGACATCGGTGTTGATGAACAGACCATTAACTTCTTTCGCCAAAGCGGACGCATCATTGATGTCGGCGATCACAACCTTTGCGCCGGCCGACGCGAACCGTTTCACCGTGGCACGGCCGATTCCCGACGCGCCGCCGGTAACGACAGCAACTTTGTCTTGAAGCGAGAACATGTTCAGTTTCCTCCACCGATTTGAGTTTCGTGTTCCAAACCTCTGCTTGAACGGATCTTAACAAGATGACCGGACCGGCTCGCGCACCATATGAAAATTCGGAGTTCCGTTCGCAACGGTTACCGATATTGTACGGAAGCCGTGCTTCTCGTAGAAAGGGACCGTTCTTTGGTCCGTTGTGCTGAGGTACGTGAGAACCTTTTCGCAGTCAGCCTTTTCGGTCAGATGTTCGAGCAAGCGCGTCCCAATGCCGAGGCGTTGAAATTCGGGCGTGACGGCGAGCGTATCGAGGTAGTAGTTCGGCTCCTTCGGACGGTGACGCTCGTCCTGGAGCGAACTTCTCAACCCCCGCCAGATGACGGCAAGGCTTGCGTGAAGCAGCGCCTTCCCGAGAAATGTAATTAATCCCGCCGTTGTCACTGTCTCGTCCCGCGGCGCCGAGAGAATCATCAATCCGACAATCTCATTACCATACAGCGCGCACGAGGACACTCCTTTCTGGAGGTTGAGGGTGACTTGTGCAAGAAAATGCCGCCTCAGGATTCGCAGCCGTTTTTCGGGGCTCTTCCGAATGACCGACACCGCGCCGGGTTCGTGAAGAAACGCCGACGCGATGACATCCGCCGCCCGCTTGACATGAGCGCGCTCAATGGGAACTATTTGAATATCCCGCTCGTTTGCGACTTGTTCTGTCGTGTCTTTTTGCCGACGCATATCTACAGCAATTGTTCGCAGCCTTCTTCGTTGTATGGCAGACGAGCCTGTTTTGCCTCTGTCGCTTCGGACAGCGTTGCAGTCTGCCTTCGTTTCGAGGACGGTGAGTGTGTCCGATACTTCGAGTTTGCGCCAATTCCGGGAACACGGAATCACGCGGAGCATGACCTTCGGCACATAAATCCATCGTTTGCGGAATCAGCTCGCCCCGCGATTTAGGACGTATGCCCCGATCACTTCTTTTGTGAGTTTCGACATCCTCCTGAGAGGGACGGCATCCCGGTCGAGGTCCCACTGCAGCGATGCCCCGTCCTGGATGGCGATAACCAGGGAGGCGAGTTCTTTTTGTTCGCTCGGGGAAAGTCCGGACGCCTTGCCCGTGTCGACCAGCAGGTCGATGATTGCCTGTCTGAACCTGCGATATAATTTTGCATAGCTCTCGCGAACGGTCTCATTCTTTCTGGCCTCAGCCCAGGAGTCATAGAAGAAGCCAGCGTGTTCGTCGTTTACCATTTCCGGGCCGAAGAGAAACTCCACTGCCTTGTCGAATCGCCTTTGCGGGTTTTTGTACCGTTCTATTTCCCTGCTGTATCGCGCTGTGAGGTCGTCGACGATTTTTTTGACGAGTTCCCCGATCATCTCGTCGCGGTCTTTGAAGTAATGGTGGAGCATGCTGGGCTGCATGCGGGCCTCTTTCGCGATCTCGCGCATCGAGGAGTTTTGGAGGCCATTCATTGTGACACAGCGGTAGAAGGCGTCGATGATTTCCGCGCGTCGTTGTGCGGCGAGGCTTTTTCGTCCCATGTCCGCTCCCGACAGATTGATTGTTAGGTCAACCGTCCAATATATATCACGCCTCCCGTCATTTGTCAAGGTCTTTCTTCCAGCCTTGGACATACCGGAGGAATTTGCGGCTACGGACCCGCCGACAGGTCCGTTACTCGTATCGAGAGCAGGGGGCGCAAATCAAAAGAACGAGAACTCGAATGCCGTCGCCTTGTTCCGGTCGCGGATTCAAAATTGCAGGAGGACCGGAAATCAGATACCATGAGAGATAATCAGGGGGGAAGCTGCATGGGGCGGTCGAGATTTTCTTACAATTTAATAATGACGTTCTGGAAGCTCGGGCATGTGACCGACAACTGGCCGTTGTTCGGAAGCAAATCGTCGGAGAAGACCACATCGGCTCACATCGTCCCCATCAACCAGGTGGTCCGCTCCGGCGAGAACCTCGTGTTGCCGATGCAAATTCTTCGACCGCTGATCGAGCGAGCCGAGTGCGTCGCAATCATGAACGAATGCATGTGCCGGAGGGGGCAGAAATGCCGCTCGTTTCCGCGCGATTTCGGCTGTCTCACACTCGGCTCGGCCGCCCGGGACATCGACCCGTCCTTGTGTCGGTTGGTGACGCCCGCCGAGGCCGTCGCTCATTCCGAGCGCGCCATTCGGATGGGGCTGGTTCCGCTGGTGGTTCACGACGCCGTCGACGCGTGGATGTGGGGAATCGATTTCCGGCGGATGATGAACGTGTGTTTCTGCTGCGACTGCTGCTGCGACGTGCGCATCGGAATCCGGACCCATGTCAGCGGATTCTATGAGAACATCCATCGGTTGCCGGGGCTGAGGGTGTCGATAGGAGAGAATTGCGTCTCCTGTGGAACGTGTCACTCGCTCTGTCTGGCGGGCGCAATTGAGATAACGGACACAGGCGCGCATATTACGGAAAACTGCAAGGGGTGCGGCCGGTGCGTGCCGGCATGTCCTCAGCAGAACATCACGCTGACGCTCGACCCTCAACCGGATTGGGTGGAACAGATGCTGAAGCAATATGAGAGTCGCACCGATGTGGGCAAGCTGACCGGTTAGTGATTCGAGCCTCCGAGAAAGGGGGTCACTCTTCTCGCAGCCGTTCGCAAAAGTGGTTGACAATCAATTCCGTCGCCCGTTTCCCCAGTTCGGGATCGACAAGAATCTTTCGGCGTTTCTTGAAGTCTTCGAGCGCAATACGCAGTCCATCGATTTCCCTGAGCGGGTCGAATTCGGGCCCGCCGAATTCCATGAAGCCGCCCAATCCGGCGATGGCCGGCCATCTCCTTAGAACCTCGAGAGGATCCTTCGCTGCAATTTTGTTGACGACATCGAGTTTGTCGAAATCCAAGTGGCCGAGGTGAGCGATAAGGGAATATTCCAGCATGTACGCGTGCTCACCGCCCGCCGCCGCGATTTCATAGATGACATCGAGCGCCTCGAATTCGGGATACACGAGGGGTTCCGAGACCCCCGCCTGCATGCATTGGACGGGCAAGCCGACGTGTTTGCTCAGGTCGTCATTGCGGTCCGGGAGGTCGCGGTTGCCGCCGTGCCCGATGATCACAGCGACTTTTCGCGGCCGGAAACTCAGTCGCTCGACATTCCATTTCACGAAGTCGCGCACGTTGACATAGAAATCCTCGAACGGCATGTAGCGCGGTGACCAGTTCAACGCTATGTCACCGACTGAATCGGTGCAATATGGAATGTGAGCGACGAAGGAGGCGCCGATCTCCTTCGTTATCAGGCGGCACCAACTCTGCGCCAGGAGCGTGTCTGTGTGCGGCGGCATGGGATAGCCGTGCGCTTCGAAATCATTCGCGACGCTGAACATCGCTATTCGGCGCATTTCGGGAGAATACGGTCCGTAGCTTTCCAACTGTTCCGGTGTGACTCTGGGTCCGATCATAATGTCCTCACATCTCTTGCGCTCTTCATTTCTGTATGTGCAATGCCGCCGATATTCTATATTCCCGAATTTGCAGGGTCAATTTCATGTCTCGCGATAAGCTGCAGAACCGGTTCCGGCAACTGCAAAGAATCGGGCAAACAAATTTGCGCTGTTTGTTCCAGCCATTCGGGGAGAATGAAAAATGGGCGACCGCGCTGACCTCAGGAGTGTTGTATGAGAGGATTGTTTTTGATACCATTCGGACTAGGGGATTCGCTTCGGTTCCGCCGGAATCTGTTGGCCTGACGAATAACGGCAGGAGGTGGCATAATGGCCTTTCGGTTTTGGAGACGGGTGAAAATTGCGCCGGGAGTTACGTTGAACGTCAGCAAATCGGGCGGTTCGCTCTCGTTCGGCCCTCGCGGCGCCAAGGCTACCGTTGGTTCGAGGGGAAAGCGGGCCACGGTCGGTCTTCCGGGGACCGGCCTGTTTTACACGACCGGCTATCAGTCCGGCGCGCGGTCGCGCAAGCCGGGTCGCGCCTCGGAGACGGCTGCTCGCGTGCAAGCCGAGCGACGACTTTCGATGGGCTTTTTCAAAAGGCTTTTTGTTTCCTCGGAGGAGGAGGCTCTGGTTGACGGGTTCCGCGAACTGGCGAGAGGCAACGAAGAGCGGGCTCTCGAGCGCCTGAAGACAGCGAGCGATTTCGCTGACGGAGCGTTCATTGCCGGCTTCTTGTCGCTCAAGCGGAAACGGCTCGAGGAGGCCGAGGCATTCCTGAAGGCAGCGGCCGCGCGACACAACCAATTGGGCAGGCACTTCAGAAAATATGGCATCGCCGCGACGCTCGGGGTTCCAATCACGGAAGAGGTCACCGCGCAGATAGAGCCCTGTCGCCGGGGAGTCTTCCTGGGGCTGGTGGAAATATACCAGTTGCAAGAAAGATGGAACGAGGCTATGCAGTGTCTTCGGCAATTACTGCGGCTGGAGCCTGGCGACATCCTCGTGAGGCTTTCTCTTGCCGAACTTCTGTTCGACTCATCCTCCGGTGACAGCGCGGCGTGCAAGAAAGTTGTCGAGCTTGCCGAGAACGTCGAGAACGAGTCGGCGCTCCATGCCGCGTTGCTGCTCTATAAAGCGAGGGCGCTCAGGAATCTCGGCCTCGATACGGCCGCCCGCGATGTTCTTTCCGCAATCCTGAGGCGAACGAAGGAGCGGCCCGACGAGTTGCTTCGCGCCGCTCGGTACGAGCGAGCGCTTGCGTATGAAGCGTTGGGTCAGCGCAGCCGCGCCCGTACCGAATTCGAAAAAATCTACGCGGAACAGCCCGGCTACGAGGATGTGGCGGCCCGACTTGGGTTGTGACAGCGCCTGTTAATTTTTGCCGATAAGAACGCATGAACGGGGAGAGCGAGACCCTTTATCCGAAGTTGCCGGACATTCCCCGAAGAGTTTGCGGGTATGGCTTCAGGGCGCAATCTCATGGAAGGTGTCCGATGGCGCGTCGTAGCGATAATATTTTCGGTCGGGATATTGGTTCATCAGGAGGATGTTCGATTCGCCCTGGTCGCGGGCATAGACCACCTCGCCGTTCAGGTCCGGATTGTTGCGCCACAGGCCGGCGCCATAGGTGAGCGAAAAAGGAAATTCCTTGATGAAAACCACCGCGTTGGTAATGTTTTCGCGGCGGACATGTTTCCAGACGGGAGCGGTCATGCCCTGGAAAACGTCGGAGGAGACACTGTACGTTCGGAAATGGCCGGGGAGAAAATACGCGAAATTGAAGGTTACGCAAACAAGAAGTAAGGTTGCCAAAAACGCGCGCGTTCCGTTGGCGGCTTCTCCTTTTCCACCCAACTTCCGCCACAGGGCGGGAGCTTCTCTAAAACCCCTCGCAGTCAAGATGACCGCCGGCAGAATCAGGCAGAAATAATATCGCGGTCCCATCAAGAAATCCTGGTGAAAGAAAAAGAAATACACGGCTGGAATCGATAGCAGATTCGCGAGCAGAAGGTAATCCCACTTGTTTCTCGAAAGCGCGGCAAAGGGTAAAAGCGCAAAGAGGAGCGACGGTATCGGCCATCCAAACAGATGATGATTCAAGCTGTGGAATCCGGTGTTCACATTCAGGATACCACGCAGCGGCGTGTGTTCGCTTCTGGCGAACACCAATTCTTGCGGAGGTCGGACAAAACCCAGCCGGAAGCTATCGCCGTAAAGCGCGGTATAGCCGAACAGGAACGGGTCCCCCGTGGTTGCCCGATTATAGGCGAGAAGCAAGGCAATTCCGACGGCAAGACCGGCAACGAGAGCGGCGGCGCTCGCAAGGCTCATCCTGCGTCTTGCCAAGAGCCAGAGAGTATATGCGGCCCAGGGGATGGATGCGGCTGCGGCGGTGAGCGGCCGTGTGAGGGCCATTCCGCCGAGCGCCAACCCCGCCAGAAGGAACTGAACGCGACGCTCGCCATCAATACCTTTCAGGAAAAAATAAAGGAACAGCAGGAGAAAGAAAGCCGTTGAGGTATGCGAGAGATAGACCGACGACAGCGTGAGAAAGAACGGCGACACGACCAGAAGAGCAACGGAACCGCGCGCGATACGGTCGTCGTACATTTTTCCGGCGCAGAAGCGCATCAAAGGCACACACAGAGTCGCCAGCGCGGGATTAACGAGCCATGGCGCGCCGACCAGTATGCCCACGGCAAGAATCATGGGAAAGCCGGGAGCGACGATGGAATACCACTTGTCGCGGATGACAAAGCTGACGAAATCGAAGAACTCGGGATATTTCGGGGGATTCGCGTAGAGCCGGCCGGCGGCGAAAATTTTGGCTTGAAAGAGGTAGCTTACTTCATCCGAGCAGACGGGGAAATGATGGAACTGGAAGAGCGATATCGCATTTGTCGCCAGAAACATGAGGAGCATCATTACGAACAGGAATAGTCTTTCCGGCGATTGAAACAGGAGACGCTCACAGAAGAAAGCAAAGCGAGCCGCGAGTCCGGGCGCGTTCAAGAATATTATCAAAACGGTCCCCGCCGCCGCGCCGGAGAGGAACAGATAGTTCACAAGGGCGGTTGTGCTGCCGGTGAGTCCCAGCGCGAACATCGAGAGCGACATTCGATTGCGCGGATAATCCAGCATCGTGAAGATGAGGATGGCGGCGGTGGCCAGGAGCGCGATCAGTCCTCGAGTGTCCAATGCCGACAGGCGCGAACCGAACGCGCGTATCGAGTTTCGCTTCCGGCTCGCCACCGCAAGCAGAATCGCAACCGTCACCGCGAGATGGGCGAGCATCAACATTGATGCGACATCTTCGTCCGCCCCGAAATATGCCGACCGCATGGCGGCCCAACTTCCGCCGCAGTAGATTACCATTGCCAGCAGAACAACGTTCGCACGAAGGGTTGCCATCGTATGAAATCTCTCCATCTCGTCCCTTTCCGAAAATGGTTCAGACCTCATCGGCCACGCTCACATTGTTCTTCAACTTCCCTTGACGCCGGTTTATATCCTGTCGCCACAAGAAAATGTCCGTGTCGTTTGTCAATCGCGCACAGGAGATCGGACGGGAAACCCCAAAGCGGGAGATACCCCCTGCTGTAAACCCCCACATTCTCGAATCCGGTCCTTTCGAGCATGTCGCGCAATCCCGCATAGGCCAAGACGCGCACGTGCCCCACGATGCCGGTCATTCCCGCTGCCTGGTGTTTTTCGAAGAATTGATCGTCCTTTTTTTCGTCCTTGTGCCAGATGAGCGGGTTCCCCAGGCTCCACCCGTTGATGTTCGTGGTCGAGAATGGTTGCCAGCCAAACAGGAGAGCGCAGATGTTTATCCAGGAGGCCAGGTTCTCGGTGAGGACGATTATCTGGCCTGTCGGTTTGAGACATCGGAGACATTCCTCGAGGTTCAGTCGCGTGTTGTGCAGGTGTTCGATGCTCTGGCTCGAAAGAATAACGTCGAAGAAGTCGCTCTCGAAACTCCATCTCGAATTCAAATCCTGTTTGCTGCATTTGATGCCTTTGCTTTCCGCGGCGTGACGGAGTTTGTCGGCAAACTCGATCCCAAATATTTCTCTCGCCATAATGGCCCTCGCGAACCGCATCGTGAGTTCTCCGTCACCGCAACCGGCATCGAGGAACCGGTCGACCCCGACACGGGTTATCAGTCGTTTTCCCAATCGATTGCAGCTTTCGAGGCCGTCATTGAACGACCTCGGAGCGAGCCACTTCAAGAATTTCCTCATGTGCTCACGCTCCGTCCGGTTCGCGCTACGCGCAGCAGCGTCCACACGGGGAGGCTGACTGCGAGAGCGAGCCATCCGCCGAGCGTCAAGACATATCCGAGGCGAGGCGGCGCGTACGTGAAGGTCACATCGTGCCGTCCTTCAGGCACCGCGACGGCTCTCATCAGATAGTTAGCCTGCAACAGCTCAAGGTCGTGTCCGTCGATGCGCGCTCTCCAGCGGTCGTCGAAAAAATCGTGCAGCACAAGCATTGAAGGCCGATTCACCGTCGCGCGCATGCTCACGCGGTGAGGCGAATGCGTGAAGTCCTCCACCTTCCAATCAGCCGGCTCCGTGAAAGGAGCGGAATGAACCAGAGCGGGCTTTTTTTCGAGAAGAACCGTTTTTCGAAAATCAAACTTGGGATTCGCCATATAGTCTATCATCCGCTCGGGCTCGACTACCTCGAAATTGCCGACAACGTAAGCTCTCGGCAGGAAGTCGGAAAATTCGTACACATGGCGCCCGCCGTTTACCCCCATCTCCGCGCCGGGATCGAAATCGGTTGCTCGAGAGAGAGAAAGGTCCTTCCGAAATATGGGAGTTGCCGATAGAACATATTTCACGTTGAAGAGTTGGAAGAATCTCTCAAGCGGCAACCGTTGCTCTCGGACGGCTTCAAAAACGTCGGTGTATCGCTCGGGACGCCGTGACATGATGGCATCGACGGCATCGATTCCTTTATATGGAAGCGCCTTTGTGACAAAGCGCCTCAGGTAGGCGTTCTCCGACCACAGCTTCACGCGGAACGGACCTGGTTTCGACTCGAGCCACTGCGCCAGATCATCGTTGACGTACCTCTCGCGATAGTCGTAAAACCTGATGTGCCTGTCGGCATTCTCTGCCAGGTCCGCGGCCAGCAGGACGACCAGGAGCGCGGGACACGCCAGAAGAGCAAGCTTTGTCTGTCGAATCTTCGGGATTCTGGCGCCTGCGCATACGATTCCCGCTACGCCCAGAAGTATGCCTTGACGACCGAGCGCAGCGAGACGGCCCGTTCCCTCTGCGCCATTGGGTCGAACCAGGAGCGTAACCGCCGCCGTTATTCCCATGACAACCGCAAAAAGGAGCAGGGCGGAAAAGATTCTCTTGTTTTTCGATGCCGGCGCATTCCACCAGGAATCCGCTCCCATGCCCGCAAGTATCGGAACGCACAAGGAGGTAATGAACAACCATTTGTGCGGATTCCGGAGACCCTTCATTGCCGGGAGCATATAGACCAGGCGGTACGGCGGCGGAAAATACTTCCCGTAGGAGAGCGCCAGCGCCATGACCGAAACGCAGGCGAAAAAAATCGCTTCCCTTCTGCCGGAAAAGAGGGCGACAACCGCAAACATGAGCGGCACGATTCCCAGGTAATCGTCGGACCTCCGAGGAACAAGCCGCCCCTCGTGATATCGAGGCAAAAAATCGTTCCCGAACACATTGCCGGTGAAGGCGAGCGACAAAGTCTCTTTCGGAGGAAAGGAAAACTCGGTGGCAAACCGCCAATTATCCTGCGCGCTTTGAACCCCGACATTCTCGTTGCTTCCGACATAGGACATATAACTGAAGAGCGCTTCTGCGGCGAAGACACCGCATATGACGGCGGAAAGAGACGCCAGCAGGAACCGATTGCCTGCCAATCTCAGCGTCGCTCGGAGACTGTTTCCGTTGCGGATGACGGGTATGAAAAGGGAGTAGACAACGAAATAGGCCAGCGCGAGCAGGCCCACGTAATAGGCGAGCTGCACCTCGCCGCCGAGGAATTGAAGTCCGAGCGTTACGCCGGCGAGGGCCGCATTCCTCAGGCGGTTTTTTCGGGAATCGACGACGCGCGTAAAAAACAGGAGAAACAGGGGAACCCAGCATACCGTGTCGAATTTCCACAAAAAGCCCTGTCCCGCGCTCGTGAGCAACCCGTTGCCGAGCTGAAACGAAAGCCCGCCGACCAGCGAGCCGAAACGGCCTATTCGCCGGTCGCGCAGGAAGGCGAACATGAAAGCCCCCGCGAGAAAGGTGTCGAGCATGAATTCGAGTCCGTGAAACCTGTGAGGCGGAAGCAGCAGTGTAAGGGCAAGGCCGTGAGAAAGAAATTGAAACTGTTGCGGGATGCCGGCGAGATAATGCGGAAACCATCGGGGAACAAATCCCCACTCCGTCCATTCCCGGACAAACCTGGGGAAAGCGATTGAGAGGTCGGCCCCTTCAATCGAGTTGTACGGAATCCACGCCTCCCGGAATACCCACGCGCTCATGACGGCGAAAGCGAGAAGGCATCCGATACCCGCAATTCTCGACGAGGCTTCTGTTTGCGGCGCGGTCCCCGCGCCTTTCTCTTTCTGCTGTTGCAGCATTATCTCCGGTTTTCTCAAAAGTCGATTGCGTGGCGCAGCGCCATACGAAGACGTATGAAGCGAATATCATTATAGGGTTCCGTTTCCCCAATTTCAATAAATGGCGTGCCACCACATTGGCGCTCGTTCGCGGGGAATGTGTGAAAAGCGCTCTTGTAATGGTCCGCTCTAAGATGATATAGTCGGTAACGGCAAACAGCCCATTTATGGTTCGGAGCCCGGAACTCATGGTTATTCGCAGGTTAAAAGAAATCTTTTTTGAACCGGCCCCCGGCGCGCAGCCCCAAAGCGAAGAGGACGCCGCCCATCGCATCCATCTCGCGACCAGCGTGCTGCTGCTCGAGATAGCCCATTCCGACGACCACTACAGCGAGGCCGAACAAGACCGGATCATTGAAATCCTGAAAGAAGACTTTGCGCTTTCCGAGGAGTACGCCGCCGAACTGCTGGAACTCGCGCATCAGGAGCGGAAAGAGAGCGCCGACCTGTGGAAATTCACGAACGCCATCGACAGCGGTTATTCGCGCGAAGAAAAAGAGCGCGTGATCGAGACCCTCTGGAAGGTGGTGTATGCGGATGACCGTCTCCATTTTTACGAAGACCACCTGATACATCGGCTCTCGCGGCTTTTAAACCTCTCTCACAAGCAACTCATCGACGCCAAAAAGAAGGTCATGGGGTGAGATTAGGGCGCTTACCCGCGCGATGTTTCGGATATTGCGGCGGTTATTGGGGGACACCATGCCGCATGGTGTCCCCCAATACTCCGGGCTGAGACCTCCGCTCGCGGGGGGCCTTGTTAAAGCCGTTGTCCCGGCGCATCCATCCCTCCGGTTTCGCAAGAGGATTCTGACAGAAACCACTCCAAAAAAGAAGGTTTGTTCGGGAGGACCGCATCGTGCTGCTCAGGAAAGAACAGGTTCCAATCCTTGTCGTCAATCTGTGCGTGCTCTTCTTCTTCGGATTGCTTTTCGCTTCCCGCAAGAATTACGAATTCCTGCTCTACATTGGTGTGATCGTTCTCTTTCTGGGCCTTATCATAGCCACGAACAACCGAGTCAGTTATCCCAACGGTGTGTTATGGGGCCTGACGGTGTGGGGCTTCCTTCACATGTCGGGTGGCGGGCTGTATGTTCGCGGAACGAAACTCTACGAAATCATTCTGATTCCGATTTCCGAGCGGTACGAGATATTCCGGTATGACCAATTCGTGCACATCGTCGGGTTCGGCGTGGCCACCCTTGTTATGTGCACCCTCCTTAAGCCGCTGTTGAAGCCCGATGTGCAGAAATGGACGGCGTTGTCTATCGTGCTCGTGATGGCCGGTCTGGGGGTGGGCGCATTGAACGAGATTGTCGAATTCGGGGCCACCGTTCTTGTGCCGGAAACGGGTGTCGGAGGCTACACGAACACGTCCCTCGACCTTGTGTCCGACCTGATTGGCGCAATCGCCGCGATGGCCGTCATCCGCATTCGGCGGTTCCGATAGTGGCCGTCGAGGGGGCATGCGTGTTGTTTGATTTGGCCCCTTGCTTCTGCTACAATGGCGCACGCATTTCTCCTGAAGGGCGGGAGGACATTATGAAGGACGAAACGGGAGAGGAACGAACACATGAGAGAAGCGGTAATAGTTGAAGCACTGAGGTCACCCATCGGCCGCTCGGGCGAGCGTGGAGTGTTGCGTGAGCTGACGGGTCTCGAGATCGCGACACAAGTTGTGAACGCGCTCCTGAAGAAGACCGAACTGTCCCCGACGGAAATCGACGACATTTACCTGGGGACGATTGCTGGACCGATCGATTCGGCCCGGTCGCTCGTGTTTTACTGCGGGCTGCCCACCGAGCTATCGGGCCTCACCATGAATCGCCAGTGCGGCTCGAGTCTTTCGGCGCT
The DNA here is from genome assembly GCA_964453435.1 of uncultured bacterium. Taxonomy (GTDB): domain Bacteria; phylum Abyssobacteria; class SURF-5; order SURF-5; family SURF-5; genus CAYVQZ01. The sequence continues at coordinate 10,752 of CAYVQZ010000061.1, read as the reverse complement.
GAACGCCGCCGCAAACGCGATAAAGGCCGGAAACGGGAACTGCATTCTCGTGGTTGGCATGGAGACCATGGGGCGCCTCGGGCCGTGGAGTCCGGAAGACCAGAAAATGGCGCGTGAATTTCGACAGTACTACTACATGCCGGCATCGGTTCCGAACGAAGAAGGCAAGCTCCATCCCACCGTGAAGCTGCCGGACCTGATTGATCCGTCCTCATTTTCCATGGGGTTGACGGCGGAGAACCTGATGGAGAAATACAAGGTTTCGAGAAAAGACGCCGACGAGTTTGCGTGCTGGAGCCAGATGAAGGCCAAAACGGCGATCGAAGAAAAGAAGTTCGACCGCGAAATGATTCCCATCGTGATCGACTACGAAGACGGGTCCGAAAAAATCGTCGACAAGGATCAGTGTCCCCGGCCGAACACGACGGTGGAAGTGCTGGCGTCTCTCAAGCCGGCCTTCAGAGAGGGTGGGCAGGTGACAGCCGGCAACTCGTGCCCGACGAACGACGGCGCGGCCGCCGTGTTATTGATGGCGCGGGAGAAAGCCGAGGCCATGGGGTACAAACCATTGGCCGCCGTGCGTCATCATGGCGAGGCCGGGGTGCCTCCCGAGATCATGGGAATCGGCCCGATTCCGTCGACGCGCAAGATGCTCGAGCGCCAGGGCATGACCATCGATGATTTCGATATCTATGAACTGAACGAAGCGTTTGGCAGCCAGGCGTTGCATTGCGCTCGCGAGTTGAAAATGGACTTTGACAAACTCAATGTGAATGGCGGAGCGGTCGCCCTGGGACATCCGACCGGCGCGACGGGCGCGAGGTTCACCGCCACGCTCGTTCACGAGATGAATCGGCGCAACGCGCACTGGGGTCTCGCTACAATGTGTTGCGGCATCGGCCAGGGTGTTGCCTGCGCGTTCGAAAGGGTCTGACCGCGTTCGTGAATGTCCGCATGTCCTTGCCTGAAAAGCGGTTAATATGGTATATTGTCGAGGTGGAATGGGGGTGTTGTCGCAATCAAGATTGTGGCCGATACGGCTGAGCTTGATGGGTAACCTCCATGGCCAGAAGAATCGGTATCACGAGCACGATTCCGGTCGAAGCTGTTCTCGCGAGCGGGGACGTGCCCGTTGATCTAAACAACATTTTCATCAACGACCCTGATCCCTGTCGGTTCATCCGGTACGCGGAAGAGGCGGGCTATCCGCGAACCATCTGTGCGTGGATCAAGGGGTTGTTTGGTCTCGTCGTGCAGACGAGATGCGTGGACGCGGTCGTTGCGCTGACGCAGGGGGACTGCAGCAGCACGCTGGCTTTGGTTGAGACTCTGATGGTCAACGACGTGCCGGTGATCCCGTTCGAGTATCCGTTCAGTCGAGACCGGGAGATGCTCCGCCTGCAAATTGAGAGATTGGCCGCGGGTCTCGGCGCCTCCTATTCCGCCGCGCGCGAATGGATGGAACGACTTCGGCCGCTTCGCGAAAAGCTTGCCGAACTCGACATGCTTACGTGGCGTGAGGGCGTAGTGAGCGGGTGTGAAAATCATATGTTTCTCGTGTCCTCGAGCGACTTTTGCGGCGATGTCGAGGCATACGAGCACCGCGTGACCGGTTTTCTCGATCAGGCGAGAGAGAGAAAACCGCTTCCGGAAGATGTGCGGCTCGGCTACATCGGGGTGCCGCCCATTTGGAAGGACCTGTATGGTTTCTTCGAATCGCAGGGTGCGCGGGTGGTGTACAACGAAGTCCAGCGACAATTTGCCATGTTGCCCCGGTGCGACGACATCGTGGACCAATATCTGACGTATACGTATCCGTATGGTGTTTTCGCGAGGCTGCCGGATATTGCGGCGGCAGTGGCCGAACGCGCCATCGACGGCATCGTACATTATGCCCAGAGCTTTTGTTTCCGCCAAGTCGAAGATATCATTTTCAGAAAAAAGCTTTCCCTGCCGGTCCTCACGCTCGAGGGCGATCAGCCCGCTTACCTTGACGGAAGAACGAAACTGCGCATCGGCGCTTTCATTGAGATGCTTCGAAAAGACCGGGCAGCGCGTTCCGCACGTGCGCCAATCAGAAAAACATTGTCCCCGGGCAAACCGAGAAAGGACCAAATGTCGTGACGTTCAGAAGAATCATTATTTCACTCATATTTATTCTTTCGCTCTCGCTGACCGGGTGCGGGGACGTTCGGGACAGAGAAATGCTCAAGCAGGCCAGGGGCGCGCTGAAAGGCGGGGACACGAAGGTGGCCATCAGAAACACAAAAGCCGTTCTGCAGAGGAGCCCCCGAAATCTCTATGCCCGCTACGTCATGAGGGAGATCAAATCCACTCTGCTGAAAGATGCCAAGGAGAACCTGAAGGCCGGGAACTACAAGGAAGCCGTGAATAAGGTGGAATCGCTGCTGGACCTCGACCCGGAACACGAAGAAGGGAAAACGATCAGGACCGAGGCAAAAAAATATGTTTTGCTGGCCGACGCAAAGACGGCGCTTGCAAACGATAATCCGATAGGAGCCGTCAGGTCGCTCCAGGAAGCCACTCGACTCGACCCGAATTTCGAAGAGGCCAAGAAGCTTGAGGCCGAGGCAAACGTACAGGTCGAGATACGGATTGCCAATTTGGTTACCACGGCCGAACAACTGATCGAACAGGAGAATTTCGAACGGTTGCGCGACCTCGCGCAGGACATTCTCGCCATCGATCCGCAAAACCGGCAGGCCGCCGACTTGTTGCGGGAAGCACAAGCCCAAATACTCGCGCGGAACAAAGAGGAGAACCTGACAAAGGCGAGACAGTTTTACCAGGAAGGCATCTATGAATCGGCGCTTCTCAAGGCCGAAGAAGTGTTGAAGGTCGATCCCAACAGTCTCGAAGGGAAGGAACTCATGGAAAAATCGAAGGCCGAACTCGAAAAGCCGGAGCTTCGATTGACGGGATTGACCAAGATTAAGGGAATGGAGATCGCCCACATCGAAGTCGTTCCCACACGCGAGAAATTTCAGGTCAGACAAGGCGATACGTTCCTGAACAACGGCGATTTTAAGGTGTCGGCCGTCGACCTCGACCTCAAGGCCGTCGTTTTGACATTCACGAAGACCGGAAGCCAGCAAACGATTACCATCAGTTCCGAATGAGGTCGTTCTCCCCGGGCCTGCGGGGCGAATTGAGGCTGTCCCCTGCGGAACCATTTTCGATCGAATGCGTAATTATCAGACAGATTCACGGCCCCGTGCGCTCCTCTTTCCGCAGAAACCGTAATTATCGGACAGATTCGGATTGCCAGAATAATCTTTTGCGCGATTTTCGGTTGTCATTCTGAGCGCAGCGAAGAATCTCGCAGTTCCAGGCGCGGGGAGACAGATTCTTCGTCGCTTCGCTCTTCAGAATGACAGTATGGGTGTCTTCTGGAAGAAAAAGCCTTTTCGGCAACAGGCTCTGTAGAGCTGCCCTGTTGGGTTTGCTTCCTGCTGTTCGCCGCCCTGCTGTGCTTCGGGTGCGGCGCCCGCCACGAGCACATTGCCAACCTTGACTCCGACGGCGAGACAATTGTTTTCTTCGGCGACAGCATAACGGCGGGCTTCGGCGTGCCAGAAGGCGAGGCGTTTCCGGCGCTTCTGAGCAGGGAACTGGACCTGCCCGTCATCAACGCCGGGGTTGACGGCGACACCACGGCCGATGCGCTCGCGAGAATAGAGAGAGACGTGCTCGCACACAACCCGCGAATCGTGATAGTCGAATTCGGCGGAAACGATTTCATGAAGCGGAAGCCGAAAGAGGAAACTGTCCGGAATGTCGAGCAAATTGTCGAGACAATCGTCTCGAACGGCGCGATGGTTATGCTGCTCCATCTGCGCACGAGTCCCCTGCGCGACCCCTACGTCAGGGACTTCAGGCGAATCGCCGAAACGCGCGGCGCGCTTCTGATTGAAAATTTCATGTCCGGCATGCTTGGCGATGCGGGCCTTACGGTGGACGGGATACACCCGAACGCCGAGGGCCACGCGCTGATAGCCGAGCGTGTGGGAGAGAAGCTGATTCCGCTCATGAAAGCCGTTGAAACGCGCCGGGCCGAAGCGCTCTCACAGCCTTGACTTCGGGACGATATTCCTATACTATTTATAAAACCGGCCGCTCGAATTTTCAGGCTATCACATCGAGAGACACGATGGGCGCCCCAACCCAGGCAGAGCGTTACCGCAAGCTCGCAGAAATCAGTAAAATTATTAATTCCACCCTCGAAATCGATGCGCTCCTCGATTTGGTCATCGAGACCGTCTCGGGGGCGTTCAACGCCGAGGGATGCTCGCTGGTGCTCAGGCAGCCGGGCACGAATGAGCTCTATTTTCGCAGCGCTGCCGGAGCGGCGAAGGAAAAAATCAAACATTTCCGATTGAAACTCGGCGACGGGGTGGCCGGCATTGTCGCGCTCGACGGCAAGCCGCTGCTGATCACCGACGCCCATGCCGACAATCGCGTGCGGCACGATATCTCTCACGATGTCGGCGTCCCGGTGCGAAGCATCGTCTGCGCGCCGCTGTCCATCGATGGCAAGCTGGTCGGCGCAATCGAGGTCATCAATCCTCGCGGCAAAGCGAACTTCGACGACGACGACCGGGAGTTTCTCGTCGCCATAAGCGATTCGATCGCGCTCGCGGTGCGCAACGCGAAGCTGTTCACACAAGTCAGTTCGGAGAAGGAAACCCTCAGCCGCGCGCTGGAGCTCCAGCCGACCATCATCGGGAACAGCGAGACTTTGAAGAACGTGTTCGCGATGGTGAACAGGATCGTCGGAACCGATGTCACCATTTTGATAACGGGCGAAACGGGGACGGGCAAGGGACTGCTCGCCCGGTTCATCCATGAAAACAGCCCCCGCCGACACCAGTTGCTCGTCGAGGTCAACTGCGCCGCCATTCCCGAAACCCTCATCGAGTCGGAACTGTTCGGCCACGAAAAAGGCGCCTTCACCGGGGCGTCCTACCAGCGAAAGGGAAAATTCGAACTCGCCGATGAGGGCACCCTGTGCCTCGACGAAATCGGCGAACTCTCTCCGCAGGCCCAGGCGAAGCTTCTGCGCGCCATCGAAGAACAACGGTTCGAGAGAATCGGAAGCAACACCACCCTCTTCACCGACGTGCGCCTGCTGGCCACGACGAACCGCGACCTCTCCCGGCTGGTGAAAGACGGAAAATTCCGCGACGACCTCTATTACCGGCTCAACCAGATTCAAATTCATCTGCCCCCCCTCAGGGAACGTCGCGAAGACATCATGCTGCTCGCCACCCACTTCCTCGACGAGTTCAACAGGCAATTCGGCAAGGAGGTGGACTCCTTCTCCCTGCCCGCCAGGAATTTCCTGCTCGATTACGATTGGCCCGGCAATATCCGCGAACTGAAAAACATGCTCAAACGAGCCGTCCTCCTGTGCGACGACAACGAAATCAAGTGCGAACATTTCCCGCTCCTGATGCAGCCCGGCACGGAAAAAGAGGCAGTCGCCGGACCCGAGCAGTTCCCGAGTCTGGATGACCTCGAACGACGCCACGTAATCTCCGCGTTGCAGCGCGCCGAGGGCGTGAAGAAAAAGGCGGCCCAAATGCTGGGCATTTCCCGCTCGACGCTGGACAGGAAGATAGAGAGCCACAAAATCGCGCTATAGAATCCGTCCCAGCAAAGGAGGCTGTGAATCTGTCCGACAATTATGAATGTCAGCGAAAACGAAGCGCAGGGGGCTGTACCCAATTACGGAATCCCCCCGTCCTTCAGCGCAGGGGACTGTCCCCGAAGCACGGATTGCCGATCATGGGAAGGTCGCTTTAGCTTGAGGTAGCCTTTGTATCATATTGGGTTGGTGTGTCAGAAACGGACACATAGCACTGAAGCTTAATCAGGACAGCGACTTACAATGTTAATTATTACTCAGATTCGTCAAACCGCTACACTCCGGAAGAAGCGACTGCTTTTTCGGAAAGTGATTTCCCGGCTGACGAAGTGTCGTAAGAGGCCGGAATAGTTGGTGTTGTGCGGTCTCGGCGGTATGTGTCAGAAACGGTGGCATACTAATTGCTCAGTCCCTAGTGTACATTGTTCTCTCAATTTGTTCATTTGTTCGCATTGAACTTGAGTGTTGGAGACGGCTAATACGTCGGCCAATAATACTTTGCGGGGGCTGAAAGCGGAGGAGCGCATTCTGAATGGAGCGTTCCGTTACATGCGCGGTTTCGGACAGTGAATCCCCGAAAGCGGGTTTTCATACCCCAAATCTGGTAAAAAAGGGTATAGTATCCGTCCCGCGATTGGTGATGCTGGGGAAAAGCCAGCGAAGGGGACTGTGAATCCGTCCGATAATTATGTGTATGACCAAAAACAGAGCGAAGGGGGCTGTACCCAATTACGGAATCCCTTTCATTTCATCGCTGAGAGTCCCGCCAAAGGCGGGATAGATTGGCGGACTGCCCCCGAAGCACGGATTGTCGATTGTGAGACAGTTTCTTCATAATCTTCACACAATGATATAAAAAATCCGGAAAGGAGATTCCGAAAATGCCTTCAGCGCTCGGGGACAGGCGCGGATTCACCCTCACCGAACTGTTGGTTGTCGTCGCCATCATCGTGCTGCTCACCTCGATTGTTGTTCCCAACATACTTGGCCGCATTGACGTGGCGAAAATGCATACGGCCGAGAACCAGATTGCCGAAATCGAGGCGGCGCTTGCCGCCTACTACGCCGACTTCGGGACCTATCCCGGCGATGTGTATCCGACGGAAGACCTGAACAACAACGGAAAACTGGATTGGGAAGACCACAATAACGATGGCGTAGTCGACCCCGGCGAAAGCGAAGATCAGGGTGTCGACATCGACAACGACCACGTAACCGTGGGCGACGGGAATCTCGATTATGCCTGCAACTCCGACGGAACGGAATACGCAAACGGGCGGTTGGACGCCGGAGACGGCGTAATCAATATCCTGGACCTCGAATGGGCGCTGAAGACGACGGCGAAGAACGGACCCTACATGAAGGAAATACCCCGCGACCCGTGGGGCAACCGGTACGTGTACTACGCCCCGTATCGGAGAACCTGGAACGCTCAGGACTATCTCTATATCGACCCCGACACGATGCGGAATGAAGACACGCTCGTTCGCACGAACGGGCGCTTGGACGGCGACACCACCCCTCGAAATGGAGTGCCCGACGCCACCACCGAACCGGTGGCCGGACAGGAAGACAGAGGCATCGGCCAATACGCTACCACCAACGCCAACGTGGAAACCAATTTCACGAATAAATGGGCGGGGCGCGACAACGGTATTCTCGACCATGGCGACGACGACAACAAGGATGGCAGCATACAGGCCTATCTGGTAATAGACTCGTCTCCGGCGCCGCAGGAGATACAGCCGCACGAGTGGGGCAACGCCGATGTTTCGCCGGACGGGCTCGCCAGGAATATGGGGTACTACATTTACTCGGTGGGAAGAAACAAGCAGGATGAGACCGCAACCGGCTACGAAGACATCGGCGGATTCGCCACGGGAGAACCGGACAATATATTGAATTCTGATTTGACCGGTTCGGGCGGGGCCGACGCGCGCCTGTATGTTTATCTGCCCGCTGATGGCGGTTCGAGCCAGTTCGATGAAGACCTCGACGGCGACGGAACTCTCGATACGGGGTATGAAGATACGGGTATCATGGGAATGCCGGGAAGAATGTCCAGGGGCGAGGGCGACTGGAATACCGCCGAGAATCCCACGATAACCGACCCGGACCCCGACGGGCAACCAGACGAGGAGTTTGGGACGAAAGACACCACTATCGGCGGGCCGACCACGTGGCACTACAACACTCACCATACTCCGGGTGAAAGGAAAATCGGACACCGCTCGAGCGGCTTCGACATCGGCGGCGACGATATCAATAGCTGGAACAACAACAGGCCGTGGCGCGAACATCCCAGCTACGGAGGCTCATAAGATAAGGTTATTGGGGGACGCCATGCGACATGGTGTCCCCCCAATAACCGGCCGCGCGTGCGGATAATTCCGTGTGAAGCGCAGGCGATAATCGCCACATAATTACTGGGCAACGGGCCTGATGGCGTCCCCAGGAAATGCAGGGCGAGCACTGGTGGCCAAAAAGATTATAAAGAGCCCTTTCCCCGGGTAACACCGGGTTCGGGCGAGGCAAGCACCCGAGAGGTGTTCTCGTGCCGGGCCCGGTGTATTATTTGAGCGGTATCTGTGGGTAGAACCACGGATTTCCAGGGAGAAAAAAAAGAGAGAATCCGCAGATTGCGCAGATTCTCGCAGATGAAAACATAAAGACAAAAAGAAAGAAATGGACCACGAATTACACGAATTACACGAACCAAAGAGAGAACCGAACCACGAATTACACGAATTACACGAACCAAAGAGAGAACCGAACCACGAATTACACGAATTACACGAACGAAAGATACTACATAAAGAGTTGTCATATGAGATTGTCGCCGCTGCATTGGACGTTCACAAGCATCTTGGACCCGGATTTACGGAAAATATATACGAGGAAGCTCTCTGCAGGGAGCTTCAGCGCCGAGCCATCCCCTTCTCGCGCGACAGGTTCCGGCGCCGGTCGAATACAAGGGAGAACAAGTTGGAAGATATCAGCTCGATTTGTTGGTTGACGATAAGGTCATTGTCGAACTCAAGGCGGTCTCTCAAATGGTGGACCACTTCGAGTACCAGTTACATGCGTATTTGAAGGCCACAGGAAAAAGAGTGGGATTACTTTTCAATTTTGCCAAAAAATCCCTGGAATATAAACGAATAGTGAAATGACAAATGTCCCTGAAAATTCGTGTAATTCGTGTAATTCGTGGTTAAGCGAGAAAGGAAGTTCGTGTAATTCGTGTAATTCGTGGTTAAGCGAGAAAAGAAGTTCGTGTTAATCCGTGGTTAAAAAAGAGACGAAATTCATGACGGTCCCATGAAGAAAAACGGCTACACAATGGTCGAGTTGCTGGTGGTGCTCGCCATCATCATGCTCATGCTGGCCATCGTGGTCCCCCAGTTCTCATTTTCGCAAAAGGGCGCGGGTCTGAAAGGCTCCTCGAGCCAAATCATGTCGGCGCTGCGGGCCGCGCGTCGGCTCGCCATCAAGGAAATCACGCTTCACGCCGTCGCGTTCGACATCTACTCGATTCCGAGCCGGTTCGGCATCCTCCGGCACACGGCTCTTCCGAGCGATTCTCCAAGCGATTCGGACTATTGGTATAAATGGGAACTGGTGGGAGAATTCGAACGGCTGCCGCAGAACATCGCAATCGTTGCAATTAATCAGCCTTCCGACACATCCTTCAATGTCACCCGCACCGACGACCTGGACCTCGACGGGGTCGAGGACGTGGAATCGACCGCACTCATATACAACCCGCAGGTAATTCCGCCCGGCTTCAGCGGCGCCGGCACACCGGGGCCGAATGGAATCACCAACCTCGTGTTTCGCCTCGTGAAATTCCAGCCGACCGGCGCCGCCGATTCCGCCATAATCTATCTGTGGAACACGACCGAAGACAGGAACGAACTGCCGAACCCCACTGTCGGTCAGATGCTCTCGAATCTGCATGCGCTCGGCGTGCCGCCGGGCCTGCAACTGGACCCTTCGAACAACCAGCAAACGTTCTTCCGATTGCCGAACCAGGCGTCGATTGCCGATGTCTACTATTACACGCTCGTGGTTAATCCGATCACGGGTGGGATAACGGTCTATGATTACGCATGGGGCGAGGGCGGAGGAACCGCCCCCAACAAGCAATGGGACCGCAAGAAGGACGGCGAGACATAAAAGAGTATCCGCGGATTCTCACAGAGCCAATGAATCACGGATTTACAAGGAGAAAAGATAAAAGGAAAAAACCGAGGAATCCGCAGATTGCGCAGATTCTCGCTGATAAAACCATAAAGACAAAAAGAAAGAAATGGACCACGAATTACACGAATTACACGAACAAAAGAGAGAACCGAACCACGAATTACACGAATTACACGAACAAAAGAGAGAACCGAACCACGAATTACACGAATTACACGAACAAAAGATACTGAACCACGGATTTACACCTGTCTGCGTGCAACGCACGGGCAGACGGATTAGCACGGATTAACAAGCAGGGCCGCGCTTCGCGCGGAAAAGACAAGGACCCGATCCGCAGCAGATTATGCAGATGAAACCACAAAGACAGAAAGAGACAATAGACCACGAATTACACGAACAAAAGATACTACATAAAGAGTTGTCATATGAGATTGTTGCCGCTGCATTGGACGTTCACAAGCATCTTGGACCCGGATTTACGGAAAATATATACGAGGAAGCTCTCTGCAGGGAGCTTCAGCGCCGAGCCATCCCCTTCTCGCGCGACAGGTTCCGGCGCCGGTCGAATACAAGGGAGAACAAGTTGGAAGATATCAGCTCGATTTGTTGGTTGACGATAAGGTCATTGTCGAACTCAAGGCGGTCTCTCAAATGGTGGACCACTTCGAGTACCAGTTACATGCGTATTTGAAGGCCACAGGAAAAAGAGTGGGATTACTTTTCAATTTTGCCAAAAAATCCCTGGAATATAAACGAATAGTGAAATGACAAATGTCCCTGAAAATTCGTGTAATTCGTGTAATTCGTGGTTAAGAGAGAAAAGAAGTTCGTGTAATTCGTGGTTCAGCAAGCGAGGTCGAACAACGTGAAAGACGGCG
>CAYVQZ010000060.1:0-29264 GCA_964453435.1 uncultured bacterium | reverse complement strand
ATGAATGGTTTAGCCCCTACCAGCCATGTCATGACACGTTCCGGAAGATTTACGGACTCCGACCATGATTGCTATAATGATACTAACTGCCAACTTCACAAATGTTGCGACCATGAATAAATCAGCAAAAATAACTTTTCTTCGAGGTCCCCGGTCTGCGTTTCGGTTCGCGTGCGCCGCATGCGGCCGTTGCTGCGGAGAATTCCGAATAATACTGAGTCCCTATGACATCATTCGGCTCGCAAACGCGACCGGTTGTTCTTCGCGCGAACTGATACGCCGCGGCACGATAAAGGTCACATACGAGTCGTTCAGAAATGTCTTCGGCTTCGCTCCGGTAGCGAGGCTCTTTGATTGTTTCCCGATCACCCGCCGGGACATCGTACCAATCGCCGCGCTGCATTTCCGCAAGAATTCGTCAGGCAAAAGGGAATGCGAGTTTCTGCTCCCTCCCCGGAACGGACACCGCCTGTGCGGCATATATCAAGACCGCCCGGCAATGTGTCGGCTCTACCCCCTGGGATTTACGACCGTCGCCGGAAATCGCAAGTGGTTCTTCCGGGAACCCTTGTGCAAACCAACGAAGACCGCGGAACAGACGGTTGAGGCGTGGATTCGCCGCTCGGAGCTTGGCCCATTTCTCCATGCGAATGCACGCTATCTCAAATGGATGCGTCTCATCCTCGAACAGTATGACGATTTTGGCGCGATAACCAAAAACCAGTTGAAAAGTCTCTCCGGAGTATTGTATGATTACGATTCTGTTGCGCCGCAACGGAAAATCACGATTCACCGTATCGAAGAAGGACTCCGTGAGTGGCTCTCTTCTTTAGGGAATTTGGAAAGATAAGAGAACCGATGCTCGTCGGCCTGATTGCAGACACGCACGATAATATGGAAAAACTGAAAAAGGCAGTAGATTTGTTCAATGAGCACGCTGTGGGTGTTGTGCTGCATGCCGGAGACTATATTGCACCTTTCACTGCGCGCGAGTTTCGTCGGCTTCACTGCGAACTGATCGGAGTGTTCGGGAACAATGACGGTGAAAAATACGGCCTCACGAAGAACTTCGAAGGCTTCGGCCGAATCTACGAAGGAATTCATCAGGTCGAATTGAACGGAAAGATGATCGCAATTACGCACTATCCCGAGATTGCCCAAACCCTGGCAAGCTCTGGCGCGTACGATGTCGTCGTTTATGGACACACTCACCGTGCCCAAATTCAAGGACCTGAGCCCCTTGTCATCAATCCGGGCGAATGCGGAGGATGGCTGGAGGGTATCAGCACGGTGGCTCTTCTCGACCTGGCAGCCATGCATGCCGATTTGGCTGAGTTGTAGGCAGCAGGTCCAGCGATATCTTGAACGTTCCGCCCCGACTTCCAAACCCATGATGTTGGCCATGTGGAATGAGTCCTGATTACGATTGCCCATCATCCATCAACAAAGGAGGCAGACATGAGCGAATGCGCTCCGGCGTTACAATCGCTGTCTGAAATCCGAAAGCAGATTGGAGCGAAACAACTTGCCGTCTTCCTCGATTACGATGGCACGCTCACACCGATAGTTGACACACCGGAGAAGGCGGTCCTGTCTGAAGAAATGCGCAATACCGTCCGGAACCTCGCCAAGCTTTGCACAGTGGCGGTAATCAGCGGAAGAGACTTGCGCGATGTTCAAAAGCTCGTAAATATTGACGAGATTGTCTACGCGGGGAGCCATGGCTTCGACATTGCAGGACCACGCGGAAGACATATGGAATACCAGCAGGGCACAGACTTCCTGGAGACTCTGGACGTGGTTGAAAGAGAACTTCGTGAACGGCTTGATTCAATCTCCGGAACCCTGGTGGAGCGAAAGAAATTTTCAATAGCAGTTCACTATCGGCTGACTGAGGAAAACAAATTGGATTTGCTGAAACAAATAGTTGATGATATTTTGGCAAAGCATCCGGAATTGCGAATGTCGGCGGGCAAGAAAGTCTATGACCTCCAACCTGATATTGACTGGCACAAGGGCAAAGCGTTGCTTTGGTTACTGGAGGCGCTGAACCTGAAAAACACCGACCTCCTGCCCATTTATATCGGAGACGATGTCACTGACGAGGACGCCTTCAAGGTTTTGAAGGATGATGGCATCGGCATCGTGGTGACCGATTCTCCCCGTCCTACGGAAGCGCGTTACCAATTGGCCGACCCGGCTGAAGTGAAGGAATTTCTCGAAGAGATTGTCTCGATAGCGAAGGGGGACGTGAATGACTGAATGGTCCTTGGTGTATGAAGGGTTCGCCCCGGCAGAAGAGGGACTGCGCGAGGCTCTGTGCACTCTTGGCAACGGATACTTCGCCACGAGAGGCGCCGCCCCCGAGTCTGTGGCTGACGACGTCCATTATCCGGGAACCTATCTCGCCGGCGGCTACAACCGCTTGGAAACCGAGATTGCCGGCAGGGTCATCGAGAATGAAGACTTGGTTAATATGCCCAACTGGCTTCCGCTTTATTTCCGAATCCGGGGAGGCGAGTGGTTTCAGGTTGCAAATGTCGAGGTCCTCGAGTACCGCCAGAAACTGGACCTCAAAAGAGGCGTCCTTATCCGCCACATCGATTTCCGGGATAATCAGGATCGGCAAACGCGACTTACGGACCGCCGTCTGGTTCATATGGCCAATCCCCACCTTGCCGCGCTTCAAACAACGTTGATTCCGAAAAACTGGTCCGGACAGCTCGAAATATCGACAGCCCTTGATGGCCGAATTCTAAACGCGGGAGTGAAACGGTACCGGGGGCTGAACAATAAACACTTGGATGCCCTGGAGAGTGGGGAGACAAACGGGGAAACGATATTCTTGAAAGTTCAGACCAACCAATCGGAGATTCGGGTCGCCCAAGCGGCGCGAACACGAGTTTTTCGCAACGCTCTTCCCGTAAATCTCAAGCGAGAACTGGCTCGTGAACCGGGCTACATAGCCCATACGTTTTCGGTCGATGTGTCGGAAGGCGACGAGATAACGATTGAAAAGGTTGTGAGCCTATACACATCACGGGACCACGGTATAACGGAATGTGGCCTCGAAGCCAGGAAGGCCGTCGGGCGCGCGGAAAATTTCCCCGGTCTTTTCAGGATCCACGAAATGGCATGGAGGCACCTGTGGAGTCGTTTCCGAATCGGACTCGAGCCTGCTGATTCCGAAAAGAACAACGATACCGCACTCATTTTGAATCTCTACATTTTTCATCTCCTCCAGACGACGTCCATGCATACAATGCAACTCGATGTAGGCGTTCCCGCCCGCGGTTGGCACGGAGAAGCGTACCGTGGGCACATCTTCTGGGACGAGTTGTTCATCTTTCCATTCCTGAACCTTCGTGTTCCGGAAATCACGCGCGCCTTGTTGAAGTACCGGTGCGAACGCTTGAACGAAGCTCGAATGGCCGCTCGAGAGGCGGGATATCGGGGCGCAATGTTTCCATGGCAGAGCGGCAGCAACGGCCGCGAAGAAACCCAACAGGTTCACCTGAACCCGAAATCAGGTCGCTGGGTGCCCGATAATTCCCAACTGCAGCGGCACGTTAACGCCGCCATTGCGTATAACCTGTGGCAGTATTACCAGGCAACCGGCGACGTCGAATTCCTTTCGTTCTATGGAGCGGAAATGTTCCTGGAAATCGCGCGTTTCTGGTCGAGCATAACGACATATAACGACCGGCTCGGACAATACGAGATACTCGGAGTCATGGGACCCGACGAGTACCATGATGCATATCCCGGCGCCGAGAAACCGGGGTTAAACAACAACGCATACACGAATGTCATGGCGGTGTGGGTACTGAACCGTGCGCTGGACCTTCTCGATATCGTCCAAGAGGACCAATGCCGCGAGCTTCGCGAGAAATTGGACCTTGATAAAACCGAAATCACCCGCTGGAGGGAAATCACGCGAAAGATGCGAATCGTCTTTCACGATGACGGGATCATCAGCCAGTTCGAGGGTTACGACGAACTTGAAGAGTTTGACTGGGAGGGCTACCGCGAGAAGTACGGAGACATCCAGCGGCTCGACCGGATTCTCGAGGCGGAAGGCGACACACCCAACCGTTATAAAGCTTCGAAACAAGCTGACGTGCTCATGCTCTTTTACCTGTTTTCCGCCGAGGGTCTCGGTCATATCTTCGAACAACTGGGCTACAGCTTCGACCACGACACAATTCCCAAAAATATCGATTATTACCTCAGACGAACATCGCACGGCTCAACTCTTAGCAGGGTCGTTCACTCCTGGGTACTCATCCGCTCTGATCGCGTGCGTTCGTGGAACTTGTTTCAAGAGGCGTTGCAGAGTGATATTGCGGACATCCAGGGTGGAACCACGCGGGAAGGCATCCATCTCGGCGCTATGGCGGGCACCGTCGACCTGATTCAGCGGGGCTATACCGGAATCGAGATGCACCACAATGTCCTGCGGTTCAACCCGAACTTGCCGGAGGAGTTGGCGGCATTGCGCATGCGTATCCGCTACGGCGGCCACACGCTCGAACTCGATTTCACTCAGGAGATGTTGACAGTGCACTGCATGCGCTGCGAAACCGCTGCGATCAGCATCGGATTCGAAGATGAGGTGTTTGACCTCAGTAAGGGCGACATCAAGAAGCTGCCGCTGAAAAAGAATCCCTGAGACCGGCCGCTCTCATTACGCGTACAGCTTTATCGTCTTTATTTCAAATGGACGGAAGGGAATAAAGACGGTGTCTCGCTGCGTCCCCAGCCTTTTCGCCGCCGATTCGATGAGATTTGATATCCGCGCGCGCTTCACGGGAAAGGACGTTCTAACTCGGGCTTCGGTCTTCCTGCCGGCAATTTCATACAGCCTCATTACCACAGCATCCTCATCCTCCGCCTTTTTCATTGCCGAAAGCACTATGTTATTCGGCTCAATGGAGAGAAACGAATGGTGCGGCTCCGCCGCCGCCATATCTCCCAGAAAGGCAAGAACGCGTTTCGACCACTGTCTGCCCCATCGATGCACGTTGTTCTCGTGCCAGCTTCCCCGGTATGAGGTCAAGCTGAAGGAATAGGATTGGCCGCCGGCCTGCCGGTATCTCTCCCCGAAGAAGAAGCCGCTGTTATCATTTGTCCACAGCAAGGGAAAACCCGGAACTGTCGTGAAATCCGCGACCGGCCAGCGCGTGGCAATGGCAACCCCATTGCCATCCTTCTCGAAACACATCCAATCCTGAATTCCGCGGGCTTTGAACTTGACCGGAAACTCCTCGTTTATCCAGTAGTCGGCAAGTTCGTTTCCCATCTTGTGAACACCGAACGGCACATCCAGAAATGTCTGCCCGTCCATCAGGCTGTTCGGCATCTGCAAATAAACGACTGTGTCGGACTTGCCGGCCCACTCAAGCTCAACGTGCAAATCAACCCTTTTCAAACCGTTGTACAGCACGACTCTCTGACGCCTGCGCGAATCGACGAAGTCGCCCTCGGCAATCACGGATTGTGCGAGGCTTCCTCTCCGCTCAATTCTGATCCCGGCAGGATGGTCCGCCGCTCGCCATATTTCCCCCGTGAATTCAACCGATTCGCCCGAACCCTCATTTTCCGGATTCTCAAAAAAACTTTGGTTCGGGACGGTCAATCGCAATCCGATTCCGAACAATTCAAACAGACCGAACTCGAATTCGAACGGCCCCAAACCCACACCGAAGTTTCCCGCCAATTCGATGTCGAGTTCCTTGTCGTAGAGACTTTGGATGCGGCTGCCGTCTTCGGCGAACTCCACTCGATAGAATTCGTTCTCGATCCCCCGACCCTCCATCTGAACGAGCTGCTGGCTTTCCGGTTTTGCCAGCAGTGGTTTCACATAGAATACGGAATATCCCGCCCCCGGCAGACCATTGCAGAGCATATCCACACACGCCCGATGAATGCTTTGGTCGGGATGGCTTTCCTTAATATCAAGGTCGAACAAGACCGGCCTTTCATCGCAGTCGACGACCTCCACACCTTGCAGGCCCGCAATGTCACATCGAATCTCGGCCGACACAATGTCTGTCCTATCAAAAGCCATCGGATTGAAAACAACAATCGGCATTCCAACGGGGTTCTGCTGTGACAGCACTTTTTTCCCTAAATCGTAGAAGCCTTGTTCGGCAACCTTCTGACAGTCCCGCAGAGATTCCAGCACGAGATTCTTCTTGTATTCATCCGACTCGGCTCCGCCGCGGTCCATGTCCTTGCCGCCCCAATTGTGGTCGGCCGCCAACAGAGACCGCCTCCAGCACGAATCAAGCTCTGCCTGAGGATATCCCTTGAATTCCCCCTTCTGAACACACAGTATTGAACAAAGCATTTCGGTAGAGCAAAGAAGGTTTTGCAGAGTCCTCAAGTTCCGGGTGGTTTCGGCCTGGAGCGCATGCACAACCGCCCAGAGATTCGGTATGTCGCCCGACCTCTTCGGCAGGCCTCGCGGGCGAACCCGGGAAAGACACTCCTCGAACGTTGATACCGCAAGCACCGGGCGCCTGTACTGCTGATTCCATGACCGCACAATTTCTGTGAGACCCTCATTCGGAAGGGTCATGTCGTCGCCGTCGGGAATACAGAGGCTTCGTCCCGGGAACCGCTCTTCAGCCCGCTTCAATTCGGAAGGGAGGTTCTTCACGGTTTCTTCGAAACTGACCCCCAATCTCCGCCAATACGACCAGTTATACGGGACACAATAAACCAGGATTTCCGAGCCGTCCGGACCGACCCATCTGAAAACCCCTCGCGGGCCACGCGAGATTAGCAGCACCCGCATTCCGGCATCTTTCACCATCTGAGGCATCTGCAACGTGTGGCCCGGAATGTCACATTCCTTTGCGACTGCGGGAGAATATCCCAATTCCTTCTCGAGCCAACGCCGGCCAAAATAAAAATTCCGGGCGAGCGTTTCCTCCGTGCATACATCTGCGTTGGCAGCCACGAAAAGTCCTCCGACATCGAGTCGCCCCGACTGCAATAATTCGCGCAGTTCATTTTTTCGACCGGGATTTTCCTCCAGGAAAGGAATTAATGGAGAGGTCGTCTCGCAGGAAAACTTAAAATCCTTATCCGAACCAGCAAGCTCGAGAGCTTGATTGAGGATTTCCCTGTTGCGATTCCTGCAAACCTCAGGCGGATTCCACCAGGTGTGGTCGATATGCGAATGAATCACGAAATGAACGAGATCGTAGATGGTGTCGAGCCTTTTCCCCATTCTTACCGGTATCCTTCCTGTCTCGAATCCCGCCTCAGAAATTCTTTCGGCTGTCGAGGAGAATTGTCAGCGGCCCCGCATTTACGAGTTCCACCTCCATCGTGGCTTGAAAGATTCCTTCTGCAGTACACACTCCCGATTGCTTCAGTAAATCAACACAGTTTCTATAAAGACGTTCCGCGAGCGCGGGCTCGGCCGCATCGGTGAACGACGGTCGTCTTCCTTTCCGACAGTCACCAAAGAGAGTGAACTGCGAGACGACCAGAACCGAACCGCCGATATCAACCACCGACAAGTTCAATTTTTGTTCGGCGTCCTCAAAAATGCGGAGATGTGGCACCTTTTCTGCAACATATCTTGCGTCAGTTGCGGTGTCGCTCTTGCCAACGCCCAGCAAAACGAGCAGTCCTGCGCCAATTTCTCCGACCACGGCGTTATCGACCCTTACGGCAGCCCTGCCGACCCTCTGAATAACCGCTCTCATTCGCACGCTCCCACAGCTCATTTGGTGGTCATTACATACACTCCGCCCCAGTCGTCAGGCGGTGGGTTGGTTCTGTATTCCTCGCATCTTTTCAGATATGTCAGCGAGGGGCCGTCCTCCGGCCTGACCCCGAGCGCTTTCTTGAATTCATCTATCCCCGTTTCCCAGTCGCGCTCTCGATAAGCCCGAAGTCCGCCGGAATAATGCTCCAGCACCGCTTTCATGTCATCTCCCAGGTTGTCGTTTGAGCGTGCGACAACCTCGTAAATCCTGACGGGCTCAGCTTTGCCCTTGACCCTGATCAAGTCTATCTCGCGAACCACCATCTCGGACCGGCAATCCACATATGTGAACTCGCTGATCATGATTTGTGTCGAATACTGCTTGTTGACTCCCTCGAGGCGTGCCGCCAGGTTAACGGCGTCGCCCATTACCGTATAATCGAATCGAGTCCGTGAACCCATATTGCCGACTACCATGGACCCCGTGTTTATGCCAATTCTCGCTTCGAGTTCCGGCTTCCCTTCGGCTCTCCATTTCGGTCGCAACTCGCTCAGTTTCTCTTGCATTTCGAGCGCGACGAAGCACGCGCGCGCCGCATGGTCTGCAAAGTGAATTGGAGCGCCGAACACCGCCATGATCGCATCGCCCTCGTATTTGTCGAGTGTCCCGTCATATTTCAAGACGATGTCCGTCATCGCAGTCAGGTATTCATTCAACAGTTCCACCACTTCGGGTGCGCTTAGTTGTTCGGACAGTGTCGTAAAGCCCGCCACATCGGAGAAAAAGGCCGTCAGCCTCATTTCTTTCCCGCCCAATTCGAGCATGTCCGGGTTCCGCGCTATCTCCTCCACCACCGATGGGTTCATGTAGTGTTCGAAGGCGCTTTTAATGAATTTTCTCTTCTTTTCGGCGGTATTGAATTTGTACCACACAATCGCCGCGTCAGAGACAATTATCGTACCGGCCGGACCGATTACGTCAATCCATATTCGCCGGTCAACGAAGAGCCAGTATGCGAAAAGAAGATACGCAATCAGAAAGAGAATCGTGAAGAACGAACCCCGTATCGTCGTGCGAGTGGATAAGATGTATCCCGTAAAAAGCCCCACCACGAGAAAAATCGGCAGTCGCCACGCTTTCCCCAACGGGGTGATAAATTGGCCGGTGACAATCGTGTTAAACACGTTTGCGATCGCTCCCACCATTGGATACCTCGGGCTGAACGGCATCGGGTTCAGATCATGAGTGCCGGTGGCTGTTAGCCCATAAAAGAAGACTCCCCCCTTCAGGTCTTCCAGCGTGATTACTCTATTCTCGAGTACGACCGGGGGGAGAAAAAAAAGCGGCCGCTCGCTCGATTTGGGCCCTCCTCTGCTTACCATGTTTTTTATAGTCATGTAAGCATTTTCAACCGCATCTAAAGATAATTCCAGTTCCGCCCTCACGTCTGACAGCGACGCTCCGGGACGCTGCGACAGCATTTCAAGCATTTGATGATGCAATTTCACATTTTCGAACACCTCTCTCTGACTCTCATACAGCTCCGGAACATCTTCGGCAGACATACCGAAAAGCTGTTCGTAAAAATGCGGCTCGAACTTCTCGACTCCGTCGTTCTCTATGAGCGTCTCATACCAGAAGGCGCCATAGAGACAGGCCACATACGTGGGAACTTCGCCTATTTGCGGGAACGCTGTTCTTACTGTTTCCATCAATAGCGACGGGTCCCGAAACAGTGAATCATCCTGTCTCGAAAGGAATTCTTTAATTCTTGACAGAGCATCATGTTCACTCAATCGTATGACTGAAGAATATGGATAATGCCGGAATGTTTCCTTATAATCTCCGGCCCAGTTTATAATCATTTGCCCTTTCGCATCAATTGGAATCCTCAGGTTCAGGCGCGACCCATCGGGCATTTGCGCGTTCGGGAGCACAATGCAGGCGCCGGGTATCACGTTCACGGTTTCGAGAGGCACTTGAAGATAATCGCATGCCATCAAAAGGCCGAGCGAGGGAATCAAAAAGCAACGCCGTGTTGCGTCATCGGGGGGATACTCGATTTGCAGAAATGTTGGATATTTGCGCACCAAACCGTCGGTTTCTTTCGCTATTTGGGCAAATCCGACACCCCGCGAAGCTTCAATAAAACTCGGAATCGGGATGGCTTGCGGCCAGGAGGCAGTCAAAAACGAAGAGGCGACGCTATCATCCGCTTCGAGGTAACAATCCTTTTCAAGAAGGCTTCCCACCCTTCCCCACGACTCTTCAGAGAGACTCGACCGAATATAGTCAGAATTCCCGTTCCGGTCAAATTCCTCCACTACAAAGGTGGCTGCCAGGAATACATTCTTTGCTCTCCTTGCAGCCGTTGCAAGCTCAGCGTCATAGTCCCTGAAAGCTGTCCGCACCTCCTCGAGACTCCTCGCCCTCACGACATCCGAGGGATAAAGGACCATTTTGCTTTCCTCGGAAAAATAGATATCGAACCCCAACTGTGCGCCCGCTCCGAGTCGAACCGCATCGATAACGCGCGTATGCTTATCGCGTTTCCAGTCCTGCCACCTGCCCTCTTCACTCAACGCACGGTCATCGATATCAATGGTCGCGATATCCGGGTTCATCGCTATGGGAGGCCGCAAGTTAAATCGGGCGTCCAACGAGAGCAATTCGAGACGCTGATAGGGGGGCGTGAACGAAAACAGGAAAAATACGAGACTTATCGCCAGAGCGGTGGAAATCTCGACCAGGGTGTTTCTCTTGTCTTCCGAAAGCTTCAGCATCTCCAACAACCGTCAGACCGGGCAACACGACAAAACAGGAAAGGAATGAGAATCTTTGACGAGAGTGAGTGCTTTACGAAGAGATTATATACGCAACCAGCTTGTGAGTCCATACAAAAAGGCGGAAAGCCGCGTTTTGAGCTTTCCGCCTTTCGTACTCGATACGTTTCACGGAGTCAGGGATAGACAACCAGGAGCCGCTTGCTTACTTCCTCATCAGACAAATGTGAAACTTCCCCGCTAATCGCTCGCTCCGCCGCGGCTTTTTCCGCCGCTTCCCGCGCGAGCACTTCATTCCGCCGCGTCCGATTCCGGTCACGCGCCTCGAGGGTGTACATGCGTACCTGGAGGTAGGGGTCCCGCATATTCGCAAAATAGTATTCCCATTCGAACGGCATCATCTGTTGTCTATCATTGTGGGTGTTATAACGGAAAAACGTAATTATGGGAAACGGGATTTCCGACCAGCGTTCCGGGAGGTTCCTCCTCAACCACAAGGCAGTGCGAGCATCATCGTCAATCCATTCATGAGCCCCATACATGCCCGAACCCGTATACCCCGATTCCGGTCCGATCACTTTCGGCATCGCCGCGTTCCCTACAGACTTCGCAGGGGGCGCCGTCAAACAACCAGTAAGGAGAACGACCAAAACCACACTCAGAATCCCAAGCGACTTTCGCATTTTAACCCCCCTTCTCCATCTGTATATCAATACATATCACAATTATATTTATTATACTCCATATTATTGAATTTGTCAAGGCAAATTGTTATAGGCCAACACCTTGCGAAATCTGAAACGACCTTGAAAAGGAGCGCCTAAATCAAAAATATGGTCCCCCTTGACTCCCCCTTCTATTTCATGCCCTCAGATATCCGCCACCAGCGGCATGACAACATGCTCCAAATTCCGCAGGCTCATCCCGAATCGCGACCTCAGCCGCATCATTTCCGCGACCAGACCCGGCCTCCTCAAAAATATCCGCAACAGCTTTCCAACAAACAGCTTTCCCCGATGGTCGAAGATCAGGGAGAGTTCCTGAGGAATCCCGTGAGCAAGTTCATCGGAAACAGCCCGCAATGCAAGCATCGGAATACCCTCTTCTGCCGCCCATGCGGCTACTCGAGCGCTTTCCATATCCACCGATATGGCGCCGTGGAGCTCGGCCAGTCGCCCCTTTTCATCAGGAGTGGCCGCCACCTTTGCGGTCGTCACCGTCTTCCCCACATGAAACGGTACGTTGAGATTCCCGCAACAATCGACTGCCGCTTGCACGAACTCTGGGGCGGAGTACAATCTCCGAGACCGATCCGAGTCATCGACCATCTGGTTCGAAATCACCAAATCGCCGATATGCAAATTTTGGACCAATCCCCCCGAACATCCAATTGAAAAAATGCATTCCGGGCGCATCTCTCTCAACTCGGCCAGTCGCTCCCATGCCTTCGCTGGTCCCACGCCGCTCCTCAAAAGGATGACACTCTTCGAGCCTATATGTCCACAGACGAGCCGATTGAGGCGGCGGTCCGCCGGATTCATCGCCCTGCGCAAAAAAGAACACTCGCGCTCCATCGCCGCTACAACGGCTATTCGCTCAAACAAGGGAGCCTCCAAGGAAGATTGCGGGAGAGATACGGAAAAATGCCGGTTAGTCCAAAAATCGAAACCTGAAAATATAATAAAGGGCAGCGATACCGTCTTTCCACGTGATTTTTTTGCCTTCGGTATATGTGCGGCCATAGTAGGAAATGGGCACCTCATAAATCCGAAGTTTCTTCTTCGCCACGAATGCGGTAAACTCCGGTTCGAATCCAAATCTTTTCGAACGAATGTTTAGGTCCTGCAAAATCTCTGACCGGAACGCCTTGTAACAGGTTTCCATATCCGATAAATTTATGTTATTCAGAGCATTCGAGAGCAACGTCAACAGTCGGTTGGCAACGAAGTGCCAGAAAAAGAGCACCCGGTGAGGTCCGCCAAGGAATCTCGAACCGAAAACCACATCCGCAACACCCCGAGTAATCGGCTCAATAAGCTTCGGATAGTCCGCAGGATCATACTCCAGATCGGCGTCTTGAATCAGGACAATGTCTCCCGTCACATGTTCGAAGGCGGTCTTCAGCGCTGCTCCCTTCCCCATGTTTCGGTCATGAAAGAACACCTTGAATCTCCCGTCATATTTATCTTGCAGGACCTCCCTCGTACCATCGGTAGACCCATCGTCGACTATTATAATCTCTTTATCGAACTCTGACTGCTCGACCCGGTCGAGAATCGCGTCGATTGTGTTGATTTCGTTATAGACGGGAATTGTTATCGATATTCTCACGATGCCAACCGAACCCTCACGCAAAACCCCTTCAGGGTTGCTTCAAAAAGAATCGCATGCTCTTTCCTGGTTCGAGCCGCATTTTTGATTCAACAGCCGACGAATGATACTCTTTTTGAAAGCCTCTCCATCTGCGCTCGCCCGCCTTGCCGCCATGAGCGTCGAACTGAGGCATGCGCTGCCCAGACCGGTCTTCCACATGGTTCTATTCCCACATCAGTTATCGTGTTCCGTGCACCGCCCTGCGATCAGGCCCGCTGGGTTATCTCGCTGGCGGATCACCCTTCCCGCTCGGCAGTGATTTGCTCGAGCTCAACAATTCGTTCCTTGACTTCCTCATTCTTCGGAGCCATCGGATTAAGGTCCAAGTATTTCTTGTAATGCTCGAGCGCCATTTTCTGTCGGCCTAAATAATCCTCAGCTAAAGCCAGATTATAGTATCCGCTGACCAGGGTCGGGTCTGATTCAATGGCCTTTTGCAAGTGTTTCGCCGCCGTTTCGTAATGGCTCTGCTCCAGATATGCCTTTCCGAGATAATTCTGGACTTCCGCATTGTCCGGCTCGATTTCCAACGCTCGTGTCCAAGTCTCCACCGCCGCCTTCACAAAACCGTTCTTATATTGGAGGACACCCAGTTTGGCTCGCAGGTCGGCATCGTCCGGATTCTCCTTGATTTCCGCCTCGTAGCGGGCCAATTCATCGCGCAGCAGCCGGATGCGATTGATAAACTCGCGTGCGCTTTCTATGTCTCCCCGGGCAAAGGCATACAGCGTTATTTTCTCATAGTCCTTCTCCGCGGAGTCGGCGTCGCCGATCCGGAGATAGTAATCAGCGCGGTCACTGTAAACCTGCAACGCCCCGAATGATTTCGGGTCGATCTCCTCTTCCTTCTTCCACTCTGCAAGCCCCTTGTCGGGATCAGACCCGGCGTAGTCGGCATATATGTATATCCAGCCCAAGGTGTAATGCACATAGTCCAAATTCGGGTTCAATTCCAACGCCTTGTTTAGTTCCTTTATTGCGGCGTCATAATCCTGCAACTGGGTATACGTGTACCCAAGCCCGAAGTGATATCCTGCGATGCCGGGATTCTTGCTGACCCATTCCTGGTACCTCTTTTCATACTTCTCCAGCTCACCCTTTTCGACCGCCGACTTCACCAAAAATCTGTGCGCCTGTGAATTGTTCGGATTTTCGGCGATTATTTTTTCGGCAAGCGCAATCGCTTCATCATGTTTCCCATCCTGGTATAGTTTAATGAGCTTAAAAATCGGGGGTTCTTTCTGTCCGCAACCGACAAGAAGCAGGATAACTACCAGCGCCGATACCCATTTCAATGCGAGTTTCATGCATTTACTCCTTTCCCAGTATATCGTTATCTCTCGTGACGCTTGGATTTTGACGCTCGTTCTTCCGCCTCCCGGATGAGTTGGTCATATTTACTGAGCGTCTCCTTCTCTTCCAGCTCTTTCACATCCTCGGCAAGCTCCAGCGCACGCCTCTCCTTGAAGAAAGCCTTCATCGAATCCCGAAATTTCCGATTCACCCGGCACACGTACCCATCCGGTAATTCAACTATCGATTTGATTGCCTCTTCGCCCGAGCCGTGACTCTTTATCCAATATCTCAGCATCCGAAAGACTTCCGTAACGTCGTCCACCGAAAACGTTTTCCTGTCGCTTTCTTGGATTCTTCGGCTCACTTCGGCAATTTGCCTGCTGTTCAGCTTTATTTTCATAACAAAGCATCTGGTCCCTTCATACCGCCAATCTCCGCTCGCCAAACGCACGACCAAAGAGGCTCATTCCATGTCTTCCTCCGAGGCCGTTGTTTCCGATTGTTGGCGCCGGGCATCCCGGAGGGCTTCAACATACTCATTCCATTTTTCTTCGGCCTCTTCCGCCTTTTCGGACTCGCCGACGTCGGCGTATACGCCCGCAAGCGTCCTGTAAGCGATTACATACCCCGGCTCTATCTCGAGCGTCTTCTCTAACTCTTCGATTGCTTTTTCTTTCTCCCCCTTCACAAGATAGGCCAACCCAAGATCGTGGTGAACATTGGGGTCATCCGGATTTAGCTCCAACGCCTTCGTGTACTGTGTTATCGCCTCCTCCGGCCGATTCAAGCGAAGCAGTGAATTGCCTGCCGCATAATACCCTTTAATAAAGTACGGATTCAGGCTCACCGATTTTTCAAAGTGCGGCACCGCTTCCTCGTATTTGCCAATCCTGGACAGGGCCGTACCCAGGTTGTAATGCGGCTCCGCAGTGCGGGGCTCAAGTTCAATTACCTTCTCCCAGGCCTCCGCCGCCTTCGCATCGTTTCCCTTTTCGGCGTAGCTCTTTGCCATCATCTGGTAAACCATTGACATATGGCGTCTGACCGACGGGTCTCTCATCAAAGGCTCTGCAATGGGTCGCAACTCTTCCATTGCTCCCTCCACTCTTTCCGGAGTGATGTCGTCCGCAGGTTCCTCGATCAGTCGCTGGGTGTATGCCTCAATCAAACTGTAACGGACAGAGGTGTCATCCGGATTTTTCTCAAGGGCACGTTGATAGTGCTCTATGGCTCGATCATAGTTTCTCTCTTTATAGTAGCGTTTCGCTTGCTTCACATTCGGATCAGTGCACCCCCATGACAAGGCCACTGAAAGCGTTATTACCATCATCAACAGCGGGCGCGCCCACGTTCTCATATTCTTCCTCCTTTTTTACGCCAATAATTTAATCCCCGGGCTAAGCCTGCCCCCTATGCGTCCAGAGAAAAAACCTTCATCAGAGAGCGCATGAACTGCCCGCCGCCGAGCACCCTGAAGATGACCGAGTGGAGAACCATCAGCAAGAAGACGCTCACCATTACCGTTGCAAAATATATTCCGTAGGAGGGCCATTCCGACCGCTCGACAATCAGCCCCACCGTAGCCGCAGCCAAAGCGCCCATGCACATGCCAATCAGAAAAAATTGATACGGCGCAAATACAAACCGCAACGACGGGCCTGCAAAATACATGGTCAGCAGAACTGTCGTCAAAACAAAACAAAGACTAAAGCTGATCAAAAAAAGAAACTTCGTAAGCTTTGACGCCTCAGCCAATTCACACCTGACGATAACACTTCGCTGCCCATGACACTTTTTCTGCGTATTATAGCTGTAGAAATCGCAAAAAATCAAGCGGGTAAGAAGCTTCCGATGACTAGCGAGCCTCGGCAGTTCACCGAATGCAGAAAATTATTGCAGTGAATAGCCCTGCTGAACCAACATCTCCATGCCTTCTTGAATCTCGTCGCACGCGGCGCCCGGGCCAACCTCTAGAACCGAAAGAGCAGTCGGAGTCAAGTATTTCTTCACCATGCGAAAATCCACGGTTCCCTTGCCAGGCGCCTTGTGGTCCTCCGTTCGCTCTGCATCGTGCAGATGCACTCCAATCAGGTGCGGGGAAAATCGAGCCAGCAACTCTTCTTGGGCGAGACCATACAGGAATTCCTGCGCCGCCGCGTGACCGACGTCGTGCCAATAACCTATATTGCTCCCTTGAAATCTGTTAAGGATAACATCCAATTCATCGGAATCCGGAATTTCGCGCAAATGATACCGGTTCTCGATGCCCAGCTTCAGCCCGAATCGTTCCGCCGGCCGCCACAGTTTGTCCAGGCTGAACAGCGCAGCATCCAAAAACCGGTCGCTGATCTTGCGCCTTTCATCAAGGACTCGCTCCACGTAATCGCTCCCCGAACGCCCTTCTTTCCCGTCCTCTCGGAGCTCCTCAAAACCGTCGTCCATCCCGGTCTTTCCCAAGTGAAGAACCGTAACTTCGGCTCCGAGCTCGTGCGCCCATTCGAGGGTTCGTATCGTGTACCTCACCGCCCGTTCGCGTTCGTCCCTGTCGAGCGACGAAAGCAGAAACGCGTCCCCGCTCGCTTCTTCCCGCTTCAGAACCGCAGGAAGCGGAAAGAAATTATGGACACTGACAACGGATAGCCTGCCACCCTTTAATGCGGGGAGCATCCCTTTGAGAATGTCCTCCGTGATTCGATACTCGGCCTCAATCTTTTTTATGCCAAGGTCGAGCAGGGGATTCAGGATATCGGCGGCCGATTTTGCCGCCGCGGATTTCCAACAGGTTGAAATTGCTAACACTGACTTTGCTCGGTTGGGAGAGCGTTCGCCAAGCGCATGCGCCAGGGCCGGCTCCTGTGGACGCTCTCAAAAAGTCACCTGACCGCCCGGATGCCCTTCCGAGCCGGTTGCGTTTTCTTCGGAGTCTTGAGACCTCTCGGAATTCGTGACCTTGGAACGTGACTGGATCTTTCGAAACTCCCACTCCTCCCTGAAGACAAATGGCTCCTGGCTGGAGTCGTCGGAATATTCCCAATGTTCGACACGCTCGAAGATTATGCGAAAATCCAGCTTCTCGTAGTTGAAATTAAAATCGCTTTGCGCCTCTGCGGGGTCATAATGCGGTTTCGTCCTGAAATAGTCCCCGCTTACGTAGACATGCGCAAGAAATGGATGCTCCTCCGTCTTGCCACGGAGAACTTCGATTCTGTACTCCCTCTCAAACACAACATAATCCCGGTAGTACCTGCCCGACTGGTCGGTTCGCAGCTTCGGTTCGGTCGCATCGCTTGTCAGAATCCATTCATTGACAACCGCCTGCAATTCCTCCAACTCGTCCTTCTTGAGAACAGGCTTGCTTTCGCGTGGAAGCGGCGACGGCTTCAGGTCTTCTGAAGGAACGCGCCTTGAATTATCGCCGAAGAAAGGCAGGAAATCCAGCAAACCCCTTCCTTCCCTGTCGGTCGATTCTTCGTCGCGCTCTATATACAAGGAATCAGGAAGCTGTCCGCCATCGCGCCCCGTTTCGCCGAACGCCCGAAACGGGACCACCGCAAACAGAAAAACAACTATGAAAAAACCTCGGACCGCTTTGCTCATGTCCTCAACCTGAATTCGACAAAAGCCGGAAAGAAACGACATCAGGAATGTGTGCCGCGATTCGGCAATCTGTGCTTCGGGAACAGTGAGCCCGTCTCACGATTGCCGAGCGAAGGGGGCTGTCCCAAGAATTACGGACCTGAGCCTGTCGAAGGTCGTAGATTCGGGACTGTCCCCCTTTGCAGTGAACCACCATATGGAATTATCAGACACCCTCTCAGGGGGGATTCACTTCCACGATTATACAGCACACTATCCGTTGAAGCAATTCGGATGAAACAGCTTCTTAATCTATTCCGAACGGGCCAAACGAACGGTCTCTCCATCCGAGACGGCCCGAAAAGCTTTGGCGTCGCCCAGAACCTTCCCGATGATGTTGACCGCACTCGCAGGCCTGATCTCGTCGCCTTCGCTCATCGGGGTCGGACCGAAGAAGATACAGAATGCAGAACCACTCGGCCAGTATCCGAGGTCCCCGACGCCAACAACTTCCACTCCATTCTCGAGGCCCGCTCGTACCGGCACGGCAAAGTATACCTCTTCCCCCCAACGGTTTGCCTTTGCCTCAATCGGGAGCGCGTCCCAAATCAAACCTGCCGTTTGCGATTCGTTCAGTTCCGCCTCCGCACTGACGCTCCCTGCCGTAATCTTGATCTTTTTGCCCATGAAAATTCTCCCTCGCGGTGACGTCATATCCCGAGCTTCTTGAACAGGGAATCGTAATCAATATACCGTTCCATGACCTTCACGGCATAATCGGCCTTGCTTTTCTCGCGAATGCTGAGTCGTCCCATAATCCCTTCAAATTTCTCCACTGCCTCCAGAGTATCGTCGGGAACAACAATTACGGGAACACCAGCCCGTTGCGCCCGCGACAGCACAACATCGTTCGGATACAGGTTGCCGGTGAGAACGAGGCATTTTGTCGATGTGTCAAGCGCTGCCAGCATAATATCGGCCCGGTCTCCTCCGGTGATGACCGCCTTGTCGCGAATTCGGATGAAATGACGCAGCGCGGCATCGGCTGTCATGGCTCCGATGGAGAACTTCTCCACGGTTTCGTCCAACTTGTCTTCGCAGCACAGCAACTGCCCGTTCAATAATTCCAGTATCTCTCTCACGGTCACCGCGCCGAGCCTCGAATCTTCGGGAACCACACCGAATACTTCGATTCCCCTTGCCCGCAAGTATGGCGCAACGGTCTTCTCCACAAAGTCTCTCTTTTTCGGATTAACCCGGTTGAAGATTACGCCGATAAGGTCTTCACCCAAGTCTTCTTTTGTCCCGAGCAGATTATCGACGGTTCGATTCACCCATCCAAAACGGTCTGTCACAAGCATCTTCCCTCTTGTTTCTTTCATGAAATCGACCTCCGAAAGGCCGATAATCCTTCCGCTGTTAAAACTCCCGATGCCGACCACTATCGTGATCTCCCGCTTCGAAGTAACTTTCGTGTACGCCTCTCTCATTCTCCGGGCATACCCCTCCACCTCCCCCCCGGCGAGAACATCGTTTAACAGGTCTTGCGTCAAGACCACCGGGCAGAGCTTGTCAAGCTCATGCTCCAATTCGAACAACTCCCGAAAGAACACGGTGTCCTCATCCGTCAAAACACCGTCCACCCGTGTCGGGAAGACACCCAGCGGTTTGAAGAACCCGACGGATTTGCCCATCTCCCGAAGCTTCATTCCCATTGAAAGACATATCGTATTCCTTCCCGAGAATTCCGCGAGCGAATCGACAAAAAGCGGTATCATTTCTCCACCTCGTTTCTTCTCAGCGTCAGCCTGGCGTCGAGGGCCACCGGCTCGCGGCCCTCGGGAAAAACTTTCAAGGGATTTATATCGATGTCGAAAATTTCGGAAAAGTCCACAACCAGTTGCGATAATCGCAACAGCGACTCAACGATGCTTCCGATCGCGATGGGCTTCTCGCCGCGCGCCCCCTGAAGCAGCGGCAACGACTTGATTGCGTGAATCATCTCCCGGGCGTCATCAACACTGACCGGAGCGATCCGGAATGAAACATCCTTGAGGACCTCGACGTAGATGCCGCCGAGTCCAAACATGAGCACCGGCCCGAACTGCTGGTCGCGAACCATCCCCAGAATGACTTCCTTGCCGCCCTCAATCATCTCCTGTATCGACACCCCCCATATATCCGCATCGGGCAACAGGCGCCGTGCCCGGTCCCTCATCTCGAGGAAAGCCTCGCGCACCTCTTCGCGACTTCGCAGCCCCACGCGAACGCCGCCGAAGTCAGATTTGTGAAGAATGTCCGGAGAGGCGATTTTCATGACTACGGGAAACCCGATCTTCTCCGCGATATACTCGGCGTCCGACACATTATTCGCTATCACGCTTCCGGGTATTTTGAATCCATATGCGGAAATGATTTCGCGCGCTTTGTATTCGCCGATCTCGACCTGCCCCTTCGCATGAGCCTCCGCAATCAGTTCCGCCACCTGCTCCCTGTTCACCTCGAATTCCCGATATTCCGACTCCGGGCGCCTGCGCCATTCATCATATCTGACCATCGCTTCCATCGCCGAAATGGCTCTCTCCGGATAGTGATAATTCGGTACCGACGCCTTCCCGAGAATCTCTATGCTGCTCTTCACGGCGGGTCCACCCATAAACACCGCCAACACCGGTTTCCCGTTCGACGAAAAGCGGCTCACCGCGCGCGCCACCTTTTCCGGCTTGCTCATTGCCTGCGGCGTGAACAGCACAAATACACCGTCCACGTTCTCATCCTTGGCAACCGCGTCGAGCGCCGCCGAATAACGGTCGTCCTGCGCATCGCCAATCAGGTCGATCGGGTTGTACAGCGAAGCGGCAGGCGGCAGCGCGTTTCGCAGGGACTCAATGGTGCTCTTCTCGAATGTCGCCATGCGCAACCTCGAGTGCTCGACCGCGTCCGACGCTATGATCGCGGGCCCCCCGGCATTGGTCACGATTGCCACCCTGTCTCCACGAGGGTACCGACGCGTCGAAAAGGCCCGGGCATAGTCGAATAAATCCTCGATGGAAGTAATGCGTATAATTCCGCTCTGGTTGAATGCCGCCGAGAATGCCTTATCCGAACCCGCAAGCGAACCGGTGTGCGAGGAAGCGGCCCGAGCGCCCGCCTCTGTGCCGCCGGACTTTATCATAATGACGGGTTTCTTCTTCGTAACCGTCCGGGCGACTTCGAGAAATTTGCTCCCGTCTTTGACACCTTCTATATACCCGAGTATAACCTCGGTCTCCTCGTCATCTCCCATCACCCGAAGGATATCCGTCTCGTCCACATCCATCTTGTTGCCCAGGCTCACGAATTTCGAGAATCCGACGCCCTCGCCCAGCGCCCAATCCAGTATTGCCGTGCACAGAGCGCCCGACTGCGAAAAGAACCCGATGTTTCCCTTTGCAGGCATGCCAGCGGCGAATGAGGCATTGACATTTGACCCTGTGTCGATTATCCCCAGGCAGTTCGGACCAAGCACGCGAATTCCGTACTCCCCCACCATTTCGGCCAATCTGGCTTCCAGGGTCGAGCCTTCCCTCCCGCTCTCCTTAAATCCCGCCGAAATTATGATCGCGGCGGGCACCTTCTTCTCCCCGCATTGCCCGAACACTTCGACAACCGCCTTTGCGGGAATCGCGAAAACCGCCAGGTCCACGGGCTCCGGTATATCAATTAACGACTCGTAACTCTTCTTGCCGAGAATCGTCTTCGCCTTCGGATTCACAGGAAACACTTTTCCGGGAAACTTATAGCTGACCAGATTTTTCAGCACGCTGTAGCCGACCTTACCCTTCTCTCTCGAAGCCCCGACTACCGCGATCGACTCCGGACCAAACAGCTTATTAATCATAATTCTTCCAATCGCTTATGCTTGAGCATGAGACGCGAAAACGACATCTGAACGACAGGGCCACTCATTCAAGCGCTGATTCGAACGACCATGCCCAAAATATAACGATAACGCCATGAATTGTCAATTTAGCAAGATTTGGTAATCATCGGGCATGCCGAAAACTCGTTGCTTTTTTATGACTGAGTATTCGTTCACAACCGCCGCGCAAGCAACCGCGAGCGCTCCCGATAATTTGTCCGGATAAATCTCCGCCGCAGCGAGAGCCGAACTTTTCTCTGTAGGCGCCAACTCATTTGCCCATTCTGGGTTATTGAGGACACCATCCCGCATTGGCGCCCCATAATTTCTCAACGAAGGGGACTGTCCCGGATTTACGGCCACGAAGTGCCGTAGAATCGGGACTGTCCCCCCAGCGTCCGCAAGCAAATTATCGGACACACCCACGGCGCCAATTACGGAATCCCCCCATTCCCATTACCAGGCGTGCTTCCGTATCCCCGGAATTAATCCAAAAACATGCATTTCCCTTCCTCCTGTTCGTCCGCCTCTTGACAACTCGAAGGACCGCCGCTATAATTATATATGAATGACTTATCATTCATTTATTGCGGCGCCAACTCAAATGCAACAGGAGAAAAATACGCCATGAAACGTGTGCTCCTCTCTACTCCCGTAACCCCCTATCCGGTCCAACCCTGGCACGACACGCCCACGGATATCATGCGGCAGCGATTCTTCAAAGGGCAGGGAATATTCACCTTCGAAGCCCATATGCACCTCGTCGGCCCTTTCATCATCGCCCAGAATATCTCCGCGCCCGCCGTCGTCCTCGACCATCCGACGATGGAAAACTGGGTCGAAGAAGTCAAAAAAGGCTACGACTACGTCGGAATATCGTCTCTCACGCCGAATATCGAGAGTGTCCTTGAAATGTTCCGCATGGTTCGCAAACACTCCCCCGCCAGCACCACCATCCTCGGAGGTTTTGCGGCGCAAAGCCTCGGAGCCTTCTATCCCGAGGAGGAATGGAAAAAACTCGTCGACCATGTCGTCCTCGGCGACGGCATCCGCTGGTTCCGCCAACTCCTCGGCGAAGACGTGAACGCGCCGGTCCGACAACATTATCTCCCCCGGTGCGGCTTCGGCGCCGTCCCGTGGCTCGACCGCTGGCCGCCGGGCGACACCAGCGCGCTGATTGCCGCCGTTGGCTGCGAGAACGGTTGCGATTTCTGCACGACAACAACACATTTCGGCGGAAAACGTCACACCCTTGTCACGCCGGAGCAGGTCAAGAACGAAATCAAAATGTGGCAGCAATACGCGCCGGGAACAAACATCATCATTTACGAGGAAGACCAGAACAAGGAATTCATCGATGAGGTCGGCCGATTGATGCGAGAGGACCCCGACATCGATTTCTCGAAATTCATGATAACCATCCTCATCAGCATCAGCATGCTTTCCCGGTATGACGACCTCGACCAGTTGGCTCACAACAACGTCGCGAACCTGTTCGTGGGACTCGAATCGAAATTCGCCCCCGACCAGGGGTATGGCAAACGCCGCGGAGACGCCCGCGAAATTTTCCAGCAACTCTATGCGCGCGGCATGGCGACCATGATCGGCTGGATGGCGGGTTTCGATTTCCATACACGCGAGACCCTCGAGGAAGATTTCCAGTATCTGCTCACCTGCGAGCCCACGGCGGCGCAGCTCACGCGCGTGACCCCCTATCCCGGCACTCCCCTCTACAACAGGCTGAAGGAGGAAGGACGCATCAAGCCGTTCAAGTGGGAGGACGTCAGCTTCTACGGCGGCGGCATGGTGCACAAGAACCTGTACGAACACGAAATCATGGAGTTCATACGACGCGGCGACGAGCGGCTCCTCCACACATGGGGACCAACCATCCTTCGTTTCCTCAAGCTCTATTTCAACGGGTACGAGCGCTTCAAAGACTATGACGATATTCACTTCCGACAGATTGCCGAACGGTACCGGCAGCGGGCATACGAGGGATACGCCTTAATTCCCGCACTCGACCGCTTCGCGCCGAACGGGCGCGTCCGAAAAATGGTGAAGGAACTCGAGCAGCGCTGGAAACACCATTTCGGCGAGCCTTCTTCGTTCATGAAAGTCCAATCCGGATACTCCGAAATAAAAGCCACGTGGGCAACGCTCAAGGAGATAGCCGACCCGACTAACCGGCATATCCGAATTCCGCCCGCGAAGAGATACTTCTTCTTCGGGAACGACATCAAGGACGACGGCTCTCTCCCCTACAAAAAGGAGTATCTCAACGAAAACCCGGTATACATTCGCGACATGAAAATCCAGGCCGCCGAACAGTCGCTGCTCGGCGTGGCCCATGCGGCCGCCCAGGTGCTCGACGACCCCGACGCCAGGCTGCACGGCGCCGTGCGCGAGCTCCGCGACGACGCGTCCGCGCTGCTCGAATCACTCGCTAATTCCTTGCGCACCCCCGCGCTCGACACGCAGAAATTCCTTTCAACCGCGTTTTCGGGAATCGCCGACATCCTCGCCAAGGCTGTCGCAGCGGGCGAAGACCCCGACAACGAAATCGATTTCATGGTGCAGAACGCAAAGGAGCAGCTCGCAACTCTCCTGGAACACTATGCCAGGGAATTGCAGGGTGGTGACGGGCTCCCGAAACCTCTCACGCATCCGGCGCTCAGAGGTTTGGCCGAGAAAGCGTTCGAGGCCGTGTTGAGCGCGCATTAACGAAGCGGTTTTCCCGGAGAATACTTCCTATTTTTGTCCTTCGGCCATTTGTCCAATTCGTTCACATAAACACTATCGTTTTCTCTTTCAGTCTTTGCAGTTCTCCGTGGCCCTCAGTGTCTCCGTGGTTAAAGGTCGAAAGCTCCTTTTTTTCCTCACGCCGAAACGCTAAGACGCCAAGAAACAATCGGCGTCCATCAGCGTGAATCTGCGGTTCCAAAAAAGTCTTTTCATCCTTTCATTCGAAAAAATCCTTCCTGAATCCGTGTGCATCTGTGTTCCCAGTTTCTTGCTGCCTTTCTCTGCGCTCTTTGCGTCTCTGCGGTTCAAAACAATTCCCGGATTCCCCCGCTTGACCGGGGAATCTCTCTTTTCGTTTCCTACCCGTGCAAACCTGTCCTGATCCCTTCGACCTTGCTCAGGGTAAACTCAGTCGAATGGATCCGTGGTTTATGACCAATCCTTTTGTCTCTGTCTCGAAACCACAACTCGTGTAATTCGTGGTGAGAGTATGTTTTGCATCTGTTCGTTTGTTCCTTCTTCTCATCCGTATCATTCCTGTTCCCGATTCGACCGTCGGCAAAAAAAGAAGGATGCGCACAAGCTCTCTTGTGCGCATCCCATACTTCTTAAATGAGCCGCCCGAAACTCAGCCCAGAATCGCCTTCAGGTCCTCATCCGGCGTCGAAATCGGTTTGATATCGAATGTCTTCACCAGCGTGTCCAGAACATTCTTCGAAAGGAACGCCGGCAGACTGGGACCGAGCCGGATATCCTTGATTCCGAGATGGAACAGGGTAAGCAATATCGCGACCGCCTTTTGCTCGTACCATGACAGCACCATGGAGAGCGGCAATTCGTTCACGCCGACATTGAACGCGTTGCTCAACGCGAGTGCGATTTGCACCGCCGAATACGCGTCGTTGCATTGACCGACGTCGAGAAGCCTCGGGATTCCGCCGATGTCGCCCAGTTCCTTGTCGAAGAACCGGAACTTACCGCAGGCGAGCGTCAGCACCACGCAATCCTTCGGCACTTTCTCCACGAACTCCGTGTAGTAGTTCCGACCCGGTTTTGCGCCGTCGCAGCCGGCGACCAGGAAGAAGTGTCGAATCTGCTTTCCCTTCACCGCGTCGATAACCTTGTCCGCCACTCCCAACACGGCGTTTCGGGCGAAGCCGACCATCACGGCCTTGCCGTTCGTGTTTTCCCGGAACCCCGGCAGCGCGAGAGCCTTCTCGATTGCAGGCGCGAAATTCCGGTCCGGCAGATGCGTCACGCCGGGCCAACCGACCACGCCGCGCGTGAAGATATTGTCCTCGTACGCCTCCTGCGGCCTCTGGAGACAGTTCGTCGTCATGACGATGGCGCCCGGGAAGTCCGCAAACTCCTTCGTCTGGTTCTGCCAGGCGGTCCCGTAATGACCGGCCAGGTGTTTGTATTTCTTGAGAGCGGGATATCCGTGCGCGGGAAGCATCTCGCCGTGCGTATACACATTGATTCCCTTGCCCTCGGTCTGCTTGAGAATTTCCTCCATGTCCTTCATGTCATGGCCCGAGACCACCAGCGCTTTGCCCGCCCTGTGGCCGAGCGACACCTTTGTCGGCTCCGGATGCCCGTAGGTCTCCGTATGAGCCCGGTCCAGAAGCTCCATCGCCTTCAGGTTCGTCTCGCCGCATTTCAGAACGAGTTTCACCCAATCGTCCAGGCTCAGGTCCTTCCGCAGCGTTTTCGCCAGCCCCTCATGGATGAAGGCGTACACCGCGTCGTCCTCCTGTCCCAGGATTTGCGCGTGGTCCGCATAGGCGGCCACTCCCTTCAGCCCGAAAATCAGCGTCTGCTGCAAAGACAGGATGTCGGGATCGATTGACGGGTCGGATTTTACGCCGACCTTCTCACCCTGTTTTACCATGCCCTCGAGCGCGGCCTCGGGTTGAAACGTGGCGGCAGCCTCCGAAAAATCCGCCGCGCCGCCGGCCTTCTTCACCTTTTCCTTCAGGGCGTCTCTCAGCTCCACCGAGCGGCGGATGGTCCCCTCAAACCATTCCGGTGTGAAATTCACGTTCGTCAGCGTCGAGAACAAGGCTTCGCACGTGAACACATTCACGTCGCGGTCGACAACCCCGACGTTTCTTCCCTCGACGGCAACCAGCGAGAGTCCCTTCAGCGAATACACAAGAAGGTCCTGCAGCGCCGCCACGTCGGGCTTTTTCCCGCACACCCCGATTTTCGTGCATCCCTCGCCCTTGGCCGCCTGCTCACACTGATAACAGAACATGCTCATTTCCGCCATTGTCGTCCTCCTTTTCGTCTATCCATCATCGCACTTGGAAGAATTACCGTGTGCCATGCTCACCCATATGATAACCCGGTTGCCGCAGAGAGTCTTTGACTTAAGTCACAACCCGGTGTCACGTCATATTCTTTGCAAAAAACCCGCCCCCCGCAAGCCTCTGTATCCGCAGATTGGCGAAGATTTAGGGAACACGAATGGAACGAATGGAGCGAAGGACGCGAAAGAACCGACGAGAGACGAGAACGAAGATGGGAAACCGCCGATGAACGCAGATAAACACCGATGTTCCTTTCTCTTTCTCGCATTCTTTTGTAGGGGCACGGCACGCCGTGCCCCCTCCTAACCAAGAATTACACTTATTTCGACTTACCCCGGAGCGAGCAACTTTTACCATGAATCATGGGACAGATTCTATTAAGCGCATTACCATCTTCGTAGGGGCTCACGGTCGTGCGCCCAGCAGCGTGCATCAGTGTTCATCGACGTTCATCCGCGGTTCCCGTATCTCTGTTGCTTTTGTTCTTGATCCGTGATAAGTCGTGTGAATCTGTGGTTAAAATAGGTTTTTGATCTTTTCCTTCGCATAATTCGCCCAATTCCAGTCCTTCCTATTGAACTTGCCCTGAGCCTGTCGAACGGGCGTTCCAAGACTTTCCTTGCGGCTGCGCCGCGCCGTGCGCGCGCCGACGACTGGCTATGTTTTCCTGGCTCTGTGTTATCATATATCGCTTCACCCGGATTCAATACAGGTTATGGTCGCTTCACAAGGGGCCGCGTGAAACAGCGCAACGACACCAATATGAACAAACCGAACAATGACGGCAAGAGCTGGAAACATCTTTCGCAACTGAGCGTCAACTATTTTGGCTGGGCCTTCTGTTGGATTATCGGCACGTCCTACATGATTCCCAACATGCTGCTGCGCATGGTGGACGACTCCGTGAAGAACACGCGGCTCGGCCTGATGACAGGAGCCTCCAATGTGCTGTTGCTCATCCTGCTTCCTCTTATCGGAACGCTCAGTGACCGGTCGCATTCGAGGCTCGGACGCCGCCGCCCGTTTTATTTCTCGGCAGCGCTGTCGGTCTCCGTGCTGACTCTCCTCGTTGTCACCTCTCGAAATTATGCTTTTCTCTTTCTGTTATTGGTTCTGATGCACGGCGCGGAAGCCTGCTGGTTTACGAATTACGCCCTCATCCGCGATATCGTTCCGATCGAGCGGCGCGGCCGAATCGCAGGCCTGACGAACATAACAACGATTCTCGGCATATTGACCGCCCATGCGCTGTCACCGCGATTCATCACCTCGGGCCGCATGCTTGCCCTTGGCGCCATAGCCGCCGCGACCAACATCCTCTCCGGCCTGTGGGTCGCCGTCACGATAAAAGAACGGCCACCGGCCGACCTGCCGCCCGAACGAATCTTTTCCTGGAAGCAGGTCTATCTTCCGAAGCTCGATGGATCGAGCAGTCTGGGATGGCTCGCGGCGCTCAATCTGCTAACGCAGATGGGCGCTGTCGCCATGATTTGCTTCCTGCTCTATTTCATCAAAGACCAGATCGACCCGGAGCATTTTAATGAGACGTTCCGCAACGTCAATCTCATCGGCACGGGCCCGGCCGCCTTTTCTGCGATTTCCGCGGGGTGGATAGCCGACCGCTTCGGAAGAAAGAGGGTCCTGTTTGCTGCGTGTCTCCTCCAGATTATTTCCATGCTCAATTTCCTTGTCATGCCGTGGGTCCACTCCACGCTCTACGTGTCCGGCTTCCTGTTTGGGCTGGGCAACGCCGCCTACTGGAGCCTCTACTGGACGATATTGTCTGACCTCGTCCCCGCGGGTGAGACCAGCAAGTACATCGGACTGGTTCAATACACCTCGATGATTCCCTGGACGGTTGTGCCGCCAACGCTCGGCGGAATCATCGACGGCTTCGGAGCGGAGTCCGGCCGAGGCTACAGCATACTCTTCACCGTGATACTCGTTTTGCTGGCGTCCGGCGCGATGCTGATTCCGCGAATCCCCGAAACATTGAAGACGGATACGAACGCATGCGGCCTCCGGAAATGACTTCTTGAACCGCCAAGCCGCCAAGAGCGCAGAGAAAAACCGGAAACCGCAGATGAACGCAGATGAGCGCAAATTGCGAGAACACGAAGGGAACGAATGGAGCGAAGGACGCGAAAGAACAGACAAGGGAACTGAGATTATGGAACCGCGAATGGCGAGAACCGAAGACTTTGAACTTTGAACCTTGAACCTGAAGGCCGAGGCTTGAAGAGCCGAGCAACCACGGGGAGCGCGGGGCGACACGGGGGGAAAGATTTCTATCGGCAGATTTCGCTGATTAGCCGGATTCTGAACATCGGTCTAACCACAGATTCACACCTGTCTGCGTGCGACGCACAGGCAGGCGGATTCACCCAGATTGTGTTTTCAACGGGAGTAAGAACCAGACCGAATACGTAGCCGAAGTTTCAAGTGCGCAAAAGACATTTTTGCGAAGGAAATTCGTGTGCTTACTTGACAGGGGCGCCTTTAATTATACTAGGTTAAGTATTTCTTGACATTTTCTTGAGTTGAGCATAGA
>CAYVQZ010000059.1:0-30309 GCA_964453435.1 uncultured bacterium | reverse complement strand
GCGCATTGACTTTCATTCACGGAACCGAATAGAATTCTCCAAAAATCTGTTGCCCTGGATAAAATCGGAGGTTTCGGGAAATGATTTCATTCCTTCTTCTGCTCGGCTTACTGCTGGTGGCGGGGGCAATTGTTGCGGCTGTCTGGCCGCCGCTGGGCGACGGGCGCGAGTATCTTCCGAACGATGAAGAACTGAGGTGGCTGAACTCGACAGCTATCGCAAAAGACGAGAAGGGGCGACGCGCCTTCGGGCGCGGAACGCACGAGGTGCGGGGCGGGCTCAATGTCCTCAAACTCGCGGGCTCTCATTACGAAATGGGGTATCAGCACGGAGCGCTGCTGCGCGAGGAAATCGCGAAGGGACCCATGCCCTATTTCGCCAGGCCGGTCGAGAATTTCGCCCCGTTCAAGCATATGAACGGGCTCATGCGTTGGCTGACGGCGAAATACTTCGACTGGAAGATATACCGGCCGCTGCTGAAGGCGTCGCCGAAGGAGTACGTGTCGGAACTCAAGGGGATGGCCGACGGCTGCGGCCTGCCGTTTGCGGAGGTCTTTCGCGGCAACATGCTGTCCGACCTGAATATGAATCTGATCAAGGTTCTCGAAAAGAAGGCGTTGAAAACGGCGGGCGAGGCCGGCTGCACGAGTTTCGCCGCGTTCGACAAGGCGACCGCCGACGGAAGCCTGGTCATGGGGCGGAACACCGACTATTCGGGCGGCGGGCTGTGGGACACAAATCAGACGGTGGTCTTCTATGAACCCGAAGACGGATACAAGTTTGTGAGCGTGAGCTCGGCGGGCCTGATGAAGTGCAATTCCTGCATGAACGAAAAGGGGGTCTGTCTCGGCGCGCATTTCCTGTTTCTGAACGACACGAAGTCCGACGGCGTCAGCTTCACGTTCCTCGAATTCGAAATAATGAAAAAGGCCGGAAGCGTCGACGAGGCGCTGACTATCGTGAAGAGAAACCCGCGGGCGGGCGCGTTCGCTTTCCTGCTTGCGGACGGCAAAGCCAGGCAGGCCGCCGTTGTCGAGGCCAGCGCGAACCGTGTCGGGGTGCGGCGAGCCGAAAACGGCGTCGTCTGGGAAACGAACATGGCGACCACGCCGGAAATCGAGCCGGTGGACGTTTTCTTCCGGAACGGAATCGGCAAGAATCCGATTGCCCGCTTCGAGCGGATGCGCATGCTGGTGAACGAGAACAGAGGCTCGATTACGCCCTCGCGCGCCGCGCGGTTCATGGGAGACCACATGGATATGTGTTCCGACAGCATGAGGCCGGCGGGCGGCATCATCTCACAGGTGACCAACCTGACGAGCGCCGTCTTTCACCCCGGCGATTTCGATTTCTGGGTCGCCGACGGACTCAGCCCGGTATGCAACAACCCGTATCGCAGGTTCAATCTGCTGGAGGAGTTGGAGGACAGGGGGGCGTCCGCCGAGCCTTCGTACCTGGCTCCGAACGAATATGTCGATACGATTGATTTCAAGGCGCTGAGGAAATATTACGAGGCCGCGGTCAGCTTTCAGATTCCGCCGACGAACGAGAAGGCGGCCTTCGACAAGCTCTGCGAGGCGATTGAGATAAAGCCCGATGAAGCGATATATCGGAGATTGGCGGCAAAGATGCTGCTCCGCCGCGGCGACGCCGCCGGGGCCGTCGAGCATCTTGAAAAGGCTCGCGACTCCGTGCAGAGCTCGAGCGAACTGGCGCAGGCGCACCTGCTGCTCGGATTCTGTCACGACCTGGCCGGCAGGCGCGACGATGCCATTCGGCAGTACGAACAAGCCATCAAGCTCGCTGACTCGGCGAAGGACGGCATTCTCGGCTCCGTCAACCGGTTCGTGGTCGCCGACGCCCGCAAGCACAGGCAAGTCCCGTTCACTGCGACCGACGCAAAGAAAGTCGAAGTCAGCTTCGAGATTATCAGCAAGCACGATTTGTAGGCGCGCCGCCGCGTTATAAGGCTTTTTGGTTTTTGAACGAAATGGGGAGGAAGCCAATGCCGAAGGTCAGGGTCAGCGACATCGAGATGAACTACGCCGAACTGGGTGAGGGGACGCCGGTTGTCCTGGTGACGGGATACGGGATGGACCATTTTGCGTGGGCGCTCCAGGCCCCGGAGTTCTCGCAAAAATATAAGGTCTGCATGATTGACAATCGCGGTGTGGGCCTGACCGACAAGCCCGAGGGCCCCTACACGATAAAAATGATGGCCGACGACCTGGCGGGCTTTTTCAGGGCGGTCGGCATCGACAGGGCGCATCTCGTCGGCCACTCGATGGGCGGAATGATCTCGCAGCAGTTCGCATTGGACCATCCGGAGACGCTTCGCAGCCTGACGCTGGCATCGACCTCGTGCCGGATACCGCGAGGCGCCGACCTCATGCTGATGCTCTGGACCGACATACTCGAGAAAATCGGCGTCGAGGGTTTTGTCAACAACATGATTGGCTGGGCGTTCACATTCGAGTACGTGAACAGCCAGTACGAATCGTTGATGATGTTCCGCCAGATGGCGATAGACCATTTCAACGAGGTTCCGCTGCTGCCGGCGCCGTTCCGGAGCCAGTGCGCGGCCATCACATCGTTCAACCTCGCGGAGCAGGTGAAGGACATCGAGGTTCCGACCATGGCGCTGGTCGGACAGGACGATATCCTCACGCCGGTGAAATTCTCCGATGAGCTTTCGAACCGCATACCCGGCGCGTTCCTGAAAATCATCCAGGGCGGCCATGGATTCAATCAGGAGGCGCCCACCGCATTCAACGAGGCTGTTTTGGAGTTTCTTGAAAAAAATTAGCGAGGAATTAGTCTCGAATCCCATTGACCATGGTAACCGAATCTGCTACGATCATAGATATGGAAGCCGCCATCCTCAAGAATGCCCCGATTCTCGCAGAGATTGTTCGCCGTCTTGCTGCCGCCTTTGCTTTTGAGGAACTTGATAGAATCTCCGAAGCAGTTTAGAATACCAAGATAAACTCGCGAAAGAATGAAAAGTTCTAATTGCACTGGGCAAGCAAACAAGTGTGGACAAGACTCCTTACAGAAAATGGAAACTGACCGCCAAGCGCATTCAAAAACCGGAATACGAAAATACTTTGAGACAAGACTCGGTTCAATATATCATGGTGACTCGCTCGACCTGTTAGCGAACCATGTAGAACCGAAAAGCGTTTCACTAATTGTTACAAGCCCTCCTTTCGGGCTGGTACGCAAGAAGGAATACGGCAATATTGATGCGGACAGATATGTGGAATGGTTTGAACCTTTCGGTGAAGCTTTCCGTCGCGTTCTCAAACCGAATGGCTCGTTGGTAATCGATATTGGCGGAACGTGGAATCGGGGTCAACCAACTCGCAGCCTGTATCATTATGAGCTGCTTATAATGCTCTGTCGCAAACAAGGCTTCCACTTGGCTCAGGAATTTTACTGGTGGAATCCTTCCAAACTTCCTACTCCCGCTGAATGGGTTACGGTTCGCCGCATCCGGGTTAAAGATGCGGTTAATTGTATTTGGTGGTTGTCTCCAACCCCATGGCCCAAATCAAGCAATAAAAGAGTGTTGCAGCCATATAGCGAATCGATGCAAGTCCTTTTAAAGAATGGGTATCGCGCCAAAATGAGGCCAAGCGGGCATGACATAAGCGAAAATTTTTCTGTTGATAATGGCGCAGCTATTCCTCCCAATTTGATAGCGGTGCCAAACACGGAGAGCAATTCTTACTACTTGCGCTACTGCCGGGAAAATAATCTGACTCCTCACCCGGCTCGCTTCCCAAGCGATCTACCTGAATATTTCATTCGCATGTTGACAGATCGTGGAGACTTGATTGTGGACCCATTTGCGGGGAGCTGTGTGACTGGAGAGGTGGCGGAACGGATCGACCGGCGCTGGATTTGTGCAGAACTGGTCGAAGAGTATCTGAAAGGGGCTCTGGCAAGGTTTCACAGTAATGAAGGATCTCAGACAGAAATGTTTC
The DNA here is from genome assembly GCA_964453435.1 of uncultured bacterium. Lineage (GTDB taxonomy): Bacteria > Abyssobacteria > SURF-5 > SURF-5 > SURF-5 > CAYVQZ01. The sequence goes on along the minus strand of CAYVQZ010000059.1, from coordinate 26,320 downwards.
GCGATTCGGATAGGGGAAAGAATCCACTTGCATCGTATTACAGGATAGCACATCCGGCAGTAATGTGGAATCAGCTGCCTTATGAACCTTTAAGAAGAGATGGTGGTCAAAAACGCCACTGCTAGAGGGGACCTTTCCAAGCTAAGAGTCGGCAAAGACACTGACAGACTTGGCGAAATTCTTGAGCGATAATCATGCCGGCCATTCGACCAGAGGATATTCTTAGGGCAATCCTTGACGCCGTGCAGGAATCAGGGTCTTCCGCTATTCTCATTTCTCCGGTGCGACGGCATCCTCGCAAGTTTGTCATTACTGACTCGGAAGGCGCTATGGTGCTGTGGGTTTACGCTTGGACCTTAACGCATGGTGGAAGGCCGTCATTGCCTCATGAATACCGTATCCAAATGACCGCCGTATCTTCGCCTCTCGGATTAAATCCGAACGGACCTACAATTCTTCTCGGATATGAGCCCAATCTTAAACTCTTTGCAGGGTTTGACCTCTTGCGACACAGGCGATTCACAACGGGATCGCCTTCTGTGCAAATTGACATAAGGACTCTGGAAGAAGCCCTCCAGGACGGGCTTGCTTTCTACCGGAAAAGCAACAATGAAATTGCAGTTGGGATTCGGCCGGATCAGTTCATGACCTATGCAAACAATGCTGAAAGCATACACAAATATGGACGGATTCCGGCTATGTTTGATCTGCTGGAGCGAGCGTCATCTCTTGAAGAAATATCCGTCGAGGATATTGAAAGCCTTGCAGCGCCAAGGAAGCGTGTGGTTCAGACGGTAAGCCGCTTATCGCGACAGGCAAACTTCCGACAGCAGGTTCTCCACGCTTATGGAAACAGATGTGCGGTTACGAAGACGCAACTTAAACTTGTGGATGCGGCTCACATCTTACCTGTGGGAGCACCAGATAGTACTGATCACATCAAGAACGGACTTGCTCTTGCACCCACCTATCATCGAGCCTTTGACACAGGCCTCATATATCTGGATGAGACTTACAGGATGCGCATCAACCCAGAGAAGGAATCCTCCCTCGTAACATTAGGTCTTGACGCTGGGTTAAGACGATTCAAAGATGTTCTCGGCAGAATACTGCTTCCTCCTGACAGAAAGCAATGGCCCAGCAAAGCCTTTATTCGAAAGGCTAATCGCTTCCGTCAAATCCCGGCCTGATTTGCGAAAATAGCCTATGAGCTTCCAACAATTCAAGGGTGCTGGTCGGCGTAAGTGGGCGGAACACAAGAAGATGAACCTTATCCCCTCGTCCCAGCGAGAGTTGTTGCCGCAGAAACCGCAACGCGCGGTGGCCGCAAGGAAACCTGGTTTCGATAAGAGAGATTTTGTATCCCGATTCGACAATGCGGCCGTTCCCAGAGTTAGCTCAACAAATCGTGATACAGATTCACAGCCCCTTCCGGATGGTTCGTTTTCCAGCCGGTGTTTTGCAAGTAACCTGAAAGCGGCGGAAATATATAGAAAGTGGAGAGAAAAGGGGCAAGCCCGTCCAAAAGACGGTCGGTTGCATCATTGAGGCTATATGCATCGAGCACGATCCTGCCCTGCGTAACACGGATTCCGATTTTGACCTTATTGCGGCGTGTGTGCCGTTGAAGGTATTGAAGGGATAGAAAGCGGGAGAGGCGGTTTTTCCATCAGGAGAGGAGGCAACTCATGCCGACGGAATCGGCCCAGCAGGCGTTGAGCATTCTTCGGGACGGCAGCCAGTTCAAGTGGTATGTGATACCGCTGCTGGCGCTCACGGCGTACGTCTACGCGAACGAGATCGAGCGTAAGAACTGGAGCCTTGTCTTCGCAGGGCTGGCGCTGTGGGGGATGGACTGGTTCAACGAGATATGGAACGCGCTCGTATTTCATTTCACGCAGCATGCGCCGGTGTGGGGCGCTCCGGCGGACACCGCGTACCTCATTCTTATAGGCCTGAATATCGAGATATGCTTCATGTTCGCGATTCTTGGAATCGTGTTCGCGAAAATGCTGCCGCCGGACAAGAACCTGAAAGTTCTGGGTATCCCGAACCGCTGGGTTTTCATGGTCGCCAACGCCGCCTTCTGTGTGTTCGTCGAAGTTCTTTTGAACCGGGTCAACGCGCTGACGTGGGACTATTCATGGTGGAATGTCCGCGCGCCGTGGCTTATCTTTCTTGTCGGCTATTTCTATTTTTTCCTGGTTTCGTTCTGGGTGTACGACATGCAGAAAGTGCGGAGCAAGGCGATTACGGTCGGAATAATTTTCGGTTTCGATATCGCCTGCCTGGTGATATTCGGAGCGGTGTTGGGATGGATATGACGTCTACGCCGTGACGGAGAGGAGGCGCGAATTTTCCCCGAGCTGGCGCAGGGCGCCGGACTTGAGGGCTCTCCCCTTTTCCCCGTTTTCGGATGGTATGTTTCGAAGCGCCTCCTCGAAATCGATTGCGGCCCAGGCGGAACGGAGGCTCTCCAGTATTTCGAGCACATTGTCGAGCAGGCGGGTCTCCTTGGTGAAGTTGACCTCGATCAGGCGGCCAATCATATAAACATACAGCCTTTGCAAATTCTTTGCGACGTCTCCCCCCTGGTCGATGTCGAGGATGCGCAGCAGTTCGGTAACGATGTCCCTCGCTCGGATGATCGCCGTGTAACTTCTCACATACCCTTTCCCCTCAATGGCGCCCTTGGCTTCGGTAGCGAACTTTATGGCTCCGTCATAGAGCATCAGGATGAGGTCTTTCTGACTCAATCCGTTGACCTGCTCTTCCCGATATGATTTTGCCGCGCGCGCGGAAACAATGCCGCCGCCTTCTCGTTCGGGCATCGTTTTCATACCCCCTGTTGTTCAGTCTTCGTTCTGTCCATTGCGCGCGTCATTGAATCGTGAAACACACGCACAGTCTCTCTTGCAAGTGAACGTTCCGCCCACAAGGCGCTCTGTTTTTTCGGTAAAGTTAATCGTTATCCCCTCTGATAATAGTGTCGATTCGCGGCAGGTTGGCAAGCTGCTCGATAAGGAATTCGCCCTGGGAAGACAGCGACGCCAGCGATGCTTCCAACGCCGCAAACTCTTCCAGCAGATCGATCCGCTTCTCTTCCAGCCGCCGCTCCATATCGTTGATATCTTCTTCCAGTTCATTAATGTGCCGAGTCAGCGTATCGGTTCGCGTCGAGACGCGACCGTCCGCCGGATCGGTCAGGAAACTGAGGTAATCGCCTAATCGCGTGCCGATTCCCTCGATAACGTTTACGACCGCTTCGGGACCTTCGGGGTCCACTTCGTCGGCAGTGAGCATGACCTGGAGCGAGAGTCCGTCGGTGGTTCGATTGCCCTTGTTTCCGGTCAGTATCTGGCCTTTGCCCGTGGCGGCCTCCCCGTTAATTGTCCCTTGCACATCGTTTCCGGCTGTCGATATCGCCGATCGGAGTCCGAGCGCGTCGAAAGCGCTCTCTTCCGGCTCGGTTCCGAGTTCCACGATTGACGACGAGCCGTAACTCGACGAGGTAAAGACCAGGCGGTCGCCCATGAACTCGACCGTGACATGTCTTCCGGCAAGCTGGGGGTCACTGCTCAGCTTCGACTGTATTTCCGCCGCCAGTTCATCGCCGCTGTCATACGTCTTGGCGGCGAGGGTGATAAGCGCGCTCTCTTTGCCGTCGACCTTCAGTCGAATCTTGTTGTCGGAACTCGTGAGCGTTATGGGAAAGCCTCCGAGGGAGGTTCCCTCGAGCGTTCCGCTGGTTGCCGCCTGCGTGATGTCTACGCTGAAGCCGTCGCTCGTAAAGACTGTTTTCTCCGACGATGAGAGATAGATGATGTCGGGGTCGGTAGTCGTGGAACTGGTGGAAAAAAGGTTGGCGACACCTGCCAGGTCGGTCGCAAGAGCTTCGCCGAGCTTCGCTTCATCTATGACGAGTTTGCCGGTCTCCGGAATCGAGGTTATCCCGATTGCGGCGAGCCGGTTCAGGTCGGACTGAAGCCCCGAGATGACGTCGGTGGCGATTCTCCGCATTTGATTTTGCACGCTCACAAGCAGGGAATCGCCGATAAGCAAGCCTGCCTTTTCCATGACCGGGTCATATCGGAGTTGCTCGTTCAGAAAGCTTATGACTTCGTTGTACGACTCCACGAAGCTTTCAATTGAACCTTTAACTGCTTCCGAGTCCGCCGACACGGATATTCTCACCGTAGTGGACGGGTCTGCCCCCAGCAGGTTGAGAGTCACGCCGGGAATGATTTCCTTCACCGTGTTGGACTCGGATTTGATAGTGATAGGCGCTCCCCCGTCGAAACCGCTCCCCAGGGTGACCGACGCGTCCTGCGCCTTCTGAATGGTCGGGACGAATGTGTCGATGCCGAACCGGTCGCCGGCGCTCAGCGTTCCGCTGTCGCTGAATGCGATTGACACGCCGTCTTCGAGAAGCGTGCCGGCGGTGGAGGTGAGAAAACCGGCGCCTTCGTTGTCATTGAAGGTCACGCCGCCATCCGTCGAGTAGCGGAACGTGGCCGCTCCTACGGCGCCGTCAGACATTATCTCGACGAGGAAGGTCTGGTTCTTGTTTCCCGTGTACGTCCCCGAGGCGGTGGCGGTTCCCGTGTACGACGCGCTGTTGGTCGAATTCACTTCGACCGCATCGACGTTTTTATTGATGAAATCGGGAGCGGTTCCGCCCGTCAGGTTTACCGTCAAATTGACCTGATTGGCGGCGCCGGTCTTTTTGCTGGTCAAAAGCAGCCGGTAGGGATTCGAGGCGCTGCCGTCATTGATGATGGACGCCGTTACCTCGGCGTCCGAGTTGTTAATGGCGTCTCTCAGGCCGGCAAGCGTGTTGTTGCCGGCGTCGATCTCGATGGTCGTGCTTGCTCCATCGCCCACCTGAATGGTGATATCGCCGACGCCGATGCTTGTGGTATCCGTATCCGCGAAGCCCTGCGAGGCCAGTTGGTGAGCCTGCGCCAGTTGGTTAATTGTAATATAGTGAGTGCCGGGGGCCGCATTGCCGGTGACGGAAGCGGTGACCAGGGACTCGTGGCTCGAGGTGACACTCTGCAACTGGAAGTTCTTCTGTTTCGAGAGCGTCTTCGACGACGTGAGAAGCCCCAGGAGAAGGCCGTTGAAGCTCTGGATTGCCGTCAGCTTCGCGGTCTCTTCAGCCTGCTGCGCAATCACGAGGTCGATTCGCCGCTGCTCCGCCAGGATCATCGTGTCGGCGATGGCCTGAAAGTCGATGCCAGTGTAGATTCCGGAAAAAAGAATGTCACCCATGCCTGTCCCTGCTTCCTTTTATCCGCTTTCGTCCAGGAGGATACCGACAATGTTGCGAATTTTCGCGTAAACGTCCAGCAACTCCTGTGGGGGAATCTGGCGAATTACTTCGCCGTGTTCATCGAGCACCTGCACGGCCGACCTTCCGCTGGCCTCATCGTGAATAAAGTTGAGGCTGCTTCCGATTTCGGCGAGATGCCTGTTGATTCCCTCAAGAGTGCTCTCCATCTCAGCAGCATCCATTTTTTCAGCATCCGCTGCAGCGAGCGTTTGCGGCTCAACGGACGCAAACTGAGGTGTCGCTGGCGGGCTGCTGCTTCCAACGCGACGGATAGTATTGACACCGGACGTAGTTCCAGCAGCCGGGTCAAGGCCTGGGTAGCCTGCCTGCTCAAATCTGATGCCCATTAGGTTACACCTCCTTGGGACCAATCAGCCGGATATGGTGTCCGACCGACACTCCCAAAAGGGCCATTAGGCCAAAGTTACCCCAGCAATTGAAGTACCGTCTGCGGAATTGCATTCGCCTGCGCCAATACCGACACGCCTGCTGACAGGAGTATCTGGTTCTTCGTAAATTCGCTTATTTCTTTCGAGATATCCACATCTCGGATCGTGCTCTCAGCGGCCATGAGGTTTTCCTCGGCGATTCTGAGAGAGCGCAGATTGGTTTCCAGCGTGTTCTGCTGGAACGCGCCGAGCTTCGCGCGGAGCTTCGTGACCTCGTCGATGGCCTTGTCGATGAGCAGGATTGCATCGTTCGCTCCCTGCACGGTGGTCACATCGATTTCCTCGAGGCTCCTGAAGTTGCTGTCGTTGATGACGCCCTGCGCAAGCTTGTCCGCCGATATGTCCTGTGCGGATATCCTGACAGTCTGGTTCGGATTCGGTCCGACCTGGAACTGAATCGAGTTGTCCACCACGTCGATGGTGACCGACGAGGCCGTGGCCGGAACATTGAAGAATCCGAAACTGACGTCGAGTGTCCCAATCGGATTGCCCTGTGCGTCCTCGCCGGCGCTGAGTGTCTTGGTCTCGCCCGAGGTGAACGCGACCTTCGGTCCGGAGCCGAGTTGCACGTCGAACGTGGCGGCGGTGACTTCCACGTTCAGGGTTGCGCCGTCGATGAGGTTCTGCGTGGTGAACGGGACCTCAAACGTGAGCGTCAGTGAGCCGCCGCTCGCGTTGCTCACGACAAATTCGGTTGTTCCCGTCGCGAGCCTGACCACCGCGCCGTCATCGAGTTGCACGCCGACGTTCTGTCCATTCAGGGCCGTCTGGGTTGAAGCGGCAAATCCGTATTCTTGTGCAATCGTGTCACTCGCGAACAAGACCGTGATGGTCTGGTTGGCGCCGACCGCAGTATTGTTGCTGTCGATCGCAATGGAATAGGTGCCGTCGCCGTTGTCGACCGCGATGAACGCGTCGTTGTTGACGAGGTCGCGCGCTTCGGCGTTGATTTCGGCCACGATGTTGGCGATGCTGTTCAATTCATCGCCCTCGAACGTGACCACGCTCGTTCCCGAGGCGGACTGGATGGTGATTACCGTGGCCGTCAGGACGCTGGTTCCATCCAATGTTGCGGCGGTGGAAGAGGTTATGTTTGCGCCCGTGGCCTCGGAAACCACTATCGAGTGGGATCCGGGCGCCAGCCCGTCGGGGTCCCCGTCTGCTCCCGTGCCTCCCAGCGCGACGTTATCGAGCAAGTCGAACGGGTCAGAGGTGATCTGCGCGCTTGCCTGAGTGATGTTGCTCACGCTGATAGTGTAACTGCCGGCACGAAGAGAACTTTCTCCCAGATCGGTCAAACCGATCGTGTTGAGGCTCGCCAGAGTCACCTCGTTCTCGAATGACCCGTCCAGCAGCGCTTGAATGCTGAACGTCGAGGTATCCGAGATGCGAGTGATCGTCTGGAGAGCGTTCGCGATTTCCGCCTGGTCCGCCGCCAGCGACGTCGCGTTGTTGATTCCGGAGTTCGCCGCGTCGATCGCCAGCTCGCGCATGCCGATCAAAAGCGTATTCACCTCGTTCAGCGCTCCTTCAATCGTCTGCACGAGGTTCACCGCGCGCTCAGAGTTGACGATCGCTGCGCTGAGACCTGCAATCTGCGCCCTGAGCTGCTCCGAAATCGCCAAGCCGGCCGGGTCATCGCCTGCGGTGTTGATGCGCAAGCCCGACGACAACCTCTGCACCGACTTGAACAACCGCGCATCTGCCAGCGTCAGGTTCCGTTGTGCGGTTATCGCTGTGACGTTGGTGTTGATGCGTAAACCCATTTTGTCATCCTCCTTGATATGCGTTGCACCCAACCCGGATGGGCGCCGCCTTCGTGCGGGCCTCCTTGCCCGCAAGCCAATTTCGCAGGTATTGGCCTTGACCTCGAATCATTTTTTGGGTCGGATCCGACGACCATCAACCAGGGACTGTTTCGGTCCCCGGCACTCTCCATTGGAAGCTTTTCCGTCAGAGATAGCGCCCCCGCATCCTGCGGGTTCACTTTTCTATATCGGCAGGTTAAAAAAAATCTTTAGGGAAGAAGCTGTCGACGAGACGAAAAGGAGGGGACACGGAGTTTTTTCTGTGAGTGTGTCCGACAATTCATTGATGGTCGCTTCGGGGACAGTGAATATGTCCCACGGTCGGCAATCCGTGCTTCGGGGGCAGTCCGCCAATCTATCCCGCGAGTCCGCGGGATTTCGCTGCGCTCAACGAAGGACGGGGGATTCCGTAATTGGGTACAACCCCCAAAGCTTGTTGTTCGGCAAAATGTGCAACCGTGAGACAGTTTCGATTACCAGTTGCGGTCGCCGGTGTAGCCGAGCTCGGCCAGCAAATCGCCCGCAACGTCTTTAATCGCTTGCTTGTCCGTTGGCCGAAGGTCCTTCTTCCATCTGCCCACCGAGGCCGTGTACAGGGGTTTGGATACCTGCTCCGCGCTTGATTCACCGGCAAGATTGCGCTCCTGCCGGTGAAAGTTCAGCACGCCCGGCTCCCACGGCTCATCGATGGAGGCGAAGAGGCGCTGAAGAACCGGCTCGGGGCGTTCAACAATTTCTTCGTACCGCACCTCCAGGTATTTCGGCTTGACAGCGGGATTCTGACCTGCCTTGCGACCGGCCTGAACCGCCGATTTCCAGTATTCGGCCGCTTTTCGGGCATCCCGCGTGTAATCGATAGGCTTGCCCGTTTGGGGATTGATCCAGTTCATGGTAAGAAGCGAGCAGACGACATCGCGGCCATCCCGAATCACGTGGATAAGGGGACTGTCGGGAAAGATGTGGTGCAGGTGCTGAAAGAAGAAAACGTTGTTCGGCGATTTTTCCGCAATGCGGGCCTTCCCTGTTCGCAGCCGGTATTTCTCCATCAAAGAGAGAATCATCTGGCTGAAGATGCCGTTAATATCCGTCGGCGTCAGCAAATACTCCTTCAGGGGAGGAGAATGCGCCGTCTGGAAACCGTGCCACAGGTCTGCAAGTATCGGGGTGACTTTGAGTTCGGGTCCGCATGCAATATGCGGATGGGAATCGAGAATGACACGAAGCAGCGTCGTGCCCGACCTTCCCGCTCCCCCCACAAAAATTGGCGAGCCGCTCACACATCCTCCACAATCAAGAACAGTCGGTTCCGCGAACAGGTTTCGGCGCCCCGAATTGCCGACTTTCGCTCAGGAACAGATACACACCACCTCAGACGCTCCTGAGACGCGTCTTCCCCAAACGATACAAGGAAGCGATTCCAATGTCAAGCGGGCGGCAGGCAGGCTCGCGAGGAAAAACTAACAAAAAAGTTAAAGTTAATGTCCGGTTTTGTCGATAAGGATGTTGATGAGAGCATGGAATAACCTCCTGCGCCGGCGGTTGACGGGCAGGCTCGAACCGAGTGAAGTCTTCGGATGACTGCGAAGAAAAGGGAGTTGGCTCTGATGGGCGAATCCAAACGAGATGGCCGCCTGATGTCCATCCGCGAAGTCAGCGAGCTCACCGGCGTGCCAACGCACACCCTGAGATTTTGGGAAAAGGAGATGCCGGACGTGCTTTGTCCGGAGCGAACGCCGGGAGGACAGAGGCGTTACGACCGGGAAATGGCCGAACGCATTCACGTGATAAAACGGCTGGCGGACGAAAGGCGATATTCGCTGGCCGCAATAAGGGAGCGGTTCGGATTCCACGAAAAGGCGCGCCATACCCTTGCCGCAAGCCTGAGCGATGTGCAGACCGAGCGCGCTCTCGAGGTGATTATCGACGAAGTGTCCGAACTTCTCAAGCAGAGACTGGAGCAACTGTTCGGGATAAAAGGCGCTGACCCGAAGGAAGGAGCAAACCGTGAGTTCGAACGACCGGCAATCACGAAGTGAGGACGCGTTTGCGCGCCTCAAAAAGCGCGAGTTCGCGGAGGCAATTCCTCTTCTCGAGAGCCTGACCGAAGAGGAGCCGAATGAGCTGAGCCATAGCCTGAGCCTCGCCTCTTCATATCAGCAGACGGGCGAGTATGAGAAGGCCGTGCATCTATTTGAAACGGTTTTGGCGTCTCAAATCATAAACGGCGCAGGCAGAAGCGCAATCCATGAACGACTGGGCTACTGCAGGCTGGCCATACAAGATTATCGAGCCGCAGAACAAGATTTTCGAACCGCGATTTCTCTGAACTCGAACTCGGTTCGCGGCAACCTCGGGCTTGGACTCTGCCTGGCAGAAAAGGGCGACACAGAAAACGCAAGCATGCTCTTCGAAAAGGTGACAGCTCTCCGGCCCGACTATGCGGACCCGTACAACAATCTCGGGGTCATGGCCTGGTCCGACGCTCGCATCGAGGATGCGCTGAGCTTGTTCAAGCGGGCGCTGGAACTCGACCCCTCCCACCCCGACGCCCTTTCGAATTATCTGTCTTTAATGTTCGCCCTCGAGCAATACGAAGACGCCGCCTCGCTCCTCGAGTGCTATTTGCGTGCGGACCCCGAAAACCCGGATTTGTTGTATCACCTCGGATACTGCCGGTTGAAGATGGGCCACCAGCGCGAAGCGAGGGATTTCCTCCACGAGGCGATACGAAACAGCCCGCAACACGAAGACGCCCGCGCTCTGTTGGCTGAATGCGATTCGGCATGACCAGGAAAAAGAGAAACAACAGGAAACGACAAACGCCTGCCTCCGGCGGCTCCATCGCGCTCTGTATGATTGTGCGAGACGAAGAGGCGAACCTGCCAAATTGTCTCGAGAGCGTTCGGGGACTCGTCTCGGAAATAAATATCGTCGATACCGGCTCCGTCGACAACACCATCGCGGTAGCGTCGCGTTTCGGCGCAAACGTTTGGCGAGAGACTTGGGCGAACGATTTCAGCAAAGCGCGAAACGTTTCCCTTGAGATGGCGCGAACCGATTGGATTCTCGTTCTCGACGCCGACGAAGTTCTGTCGCCCGATGCCGGACCGAAGATACGGGCAGCGGTTCAAAGCCCGCATATCACGGGTTACGTGTTGCCCACTCGCAATTACATGAACGACTCCACTGTGGCGAATTTCGTCCCGAATGACGGCAGTTTTCAGCCGGCGAAAGGATGCAGCGGATGGGTGGAATCCCGGAAAGCGCGCCTTTTCCGGAACCTGCCGCACATACGGTTTGAAGGCGAGCTGCACGAAGTGGTCGGTCCTTCCATCCGACGGTCGGACGGGCGCGAGAAGTTCCTCGACGCGATCGTGCATCATTTCGGCTATCTGGTTTCCGCCGAATCCATCCGAAAAAAGACCGAGACAATGGCGGAACTGGCCGAGGCGAAGTGTGCGAGTCAGCCCGGCAATTTCAAAGCTTTTTACGAACTCGGCGTCATACAAGCCCGCCTCGGAGACCTCGAACAGGCCGAACGATGTTTCAAGCAGTCGATTGAGCTCCGCGAGAATTTCGCGCTGGCGCATTATGACCTGGGAACGGTCTTCTCCCGCGCGAACCGCCATGAAGAGGCAGCCCATTCGTATCGGGCCGCCCTCCGCTTTGAGCCCGACCACCCGGACGCTATGAGCAACCTCGGCGATTCGCTCCAACGATTGAGGCGCGACGAGGATGCTGAGCGGGTTTACAGGGAATTGCTTCAAACGCATCCGTCGTATGCCAGAGGCTGGAACAACTTCGGGTCGCTGCTGGCATCAACCGGCCGGCTGGAACAAGCCGAGCATGCGTTTGTGACCGCTCTCGAGAAAGACCCGAACTACGTGGAAGCCCGGCAGAACCTCGAAAGCCTCAAGCGGCTTCTGCCGCAACGGAAGGCTTCAAATCACTCGCTCCGCCGAAATCGCGACCCGGCTGACACCGTTTCTCTTTGCATGATTGTTCGAAACGAGGAAAAACGTTTGCCTTCCCTCTTAAGCGTAGCAAGCGAGTTCGTTGACGAAATTATCGTCGTCGACACCGGCTCTTCCGACAGTACGCGCGCCGTCGCGAAGCAATACGGCGCAATCGTTTATGAGTTCGAGTGGACGGGCGATTTTTCCGAGGCTCGTAATTTCTCACTGTCGAAGGCCTCGAGCGATTGGATTCTTGTGCTGGACGCCGATGAAATGGTCGCGCGCGCCGATTTCGAGCGGCTCGGGTCTCTCCTGCATGGAACGAAGGCAACGGGGTTCAGCTTCATCACCAGAAACTATTCCCGCGACTCCTCTCTCGAAGGCTGGCAGCCGGCGGACAAGAACGATGATTTGGCAGGCTCGTTTCCGGGTTGGTTTCCGTCGGAGAAGGTCCGCCTGTTCCGCAATACCCCCTCGATTCGATTCGAAGGAGAGATACATGAGCTCGTGGAGCCGTCGCTCCATCGGAGAGGCGGTTCAATCGTGCGGGCGGATATTGCCGTCCATCACTATGGGTATGATAACGCGGCGGAGAAAATAGGGTCCTACCTCGCCTCAGGGCAAAAGAAGGCCGCAGCCAATCCGGAATCGGCCCAGACTCAATACGAGTTCGGGTCGGTCCTGTACCGCGCCGGTCGCTTTGACGAAGCCTCAAAAGCATTCGGGAAAGCCGTTCATCTTGCGCCGGGGAATGTTGAATACCTTGTTTCGCTGGGAGACTCGCTCCGCGCGCACGCAGAAAACGATGAGGCCGAGAGCGCCTACCGCCGCGCCATCGCCCTCCGGGCCGACGCAGCCTCCGCTCATCGCGGCCTGGGAATCGTTCTGTTCAATCGCGGACACCTGCACGAAGCGCGCGAGGCGTTCGAGAAAGCGCTGGAACTGAACGCGCACGACTGTCAGAGCCTGACCAATATCGGCGTCATCTGCGCGCGGCAGGGAAACGTTAATGAAGCGAGGAGACTCTTCGAGCGAGCCCTTTCTATTAATCCACAACATGAGACAGCGCAAAAGAACCTCGAGATTCTTTCCGCATCTCCGAACGGCAACCCCACCCTCTGTCTCCTCATGATTGTGCGAGACGAACGCGAGAATGTATCGGAACTGCTTCCGGCGCTCGCCTCGAGGTTCGACGAAGTGGTCATCGCCGACACGGGCTCCTCGGATGGAACCCTCGATGTCGCAAGAAAACACACCGATAAGGTGTATTCGTTCGAGTGGACCGACGATTTCTCCGCAGCCAGAAACTTTGCGCTTGAGCGAGCCGAATCCGACTGGATTCTGTGGCTCGACGCCGACGACCGGATTTCGCCCGAGGATGTAATGAAAATCAGGCGGCGTCTCGATGGAGAAAGAAAAGGGTTTTTCCTCACGGTGTCGTCGAAAGCGGGCGATGCGGAGCCAGCCGACTTTCTGCAGTTACGAGTATTTCCCAGGCTGGACGGTGTGCGATGGGAGGGCCGCGTTCATGAGCAGATACTGCCGTCGCTCGGTCGCACCGGAATCGCCGCAGAGGTCTTGCCCGGTGTCGTCATTGTCCATACGGGTTACGACGACCAGGCGATTCTCCGCGAGAAGACGCTCAGGAATCTCCGGCTGCTGGAACTCGAGAACGAGTCGAACCCCGATGACCGAAATGTCCTGCATCATCTTGCGCAGGCGCATGCAGTAATCGGCGATTACCGAAAGGCTATCAAGTTTTCGAAACGGCTCGCGCATGGCTGCGGCGAAGAACCCGCCGACGCCTTTCTGGTCCACGCGCTGAATCGTCTCGCCCAATACCATCTTTTTCTCGGCGACACCGATGCCGCAGAACAATGGGCGGCCCGAGTCCTTCAATTAAAGCCCGAAGATGCGCTGGCCCGATATCTCCGGGGGGAGATATGTTATCGAAAAGGCGCAACCGCGGAAGCCGTCAAATGGTTCGAAGAGTTCCTGGCAGGCGAATTCGAGACAGGCTTCGTCCCCGTTCCGTGGTCGTCGCTTCGGGCGAATGCGCACAACTACCGCGGACTTTGCTTCGAACGGACCGGACAAGCCGACAAGGCTGTCGCCGAATTTCGGGACGCCATCAGGCGCGGGGCGCGGCTCGAGGCGTACAAGAACCTTGCGCGCATCCATCTGAAAAATGGGGCTTACGGCGAAGCGGCTGCAACACTCCGCGAAGCGAGCGCAAGAGCGGACTGCGATTCCGCAATTTGGACCAATTTGGGAGTGGCGCTGGCGCGCTTGGGAGAACTCGACGAGGCGGGCCGCTCCTTCCGGAAGGCGCTTGAACTCGACCCGCAGAATGCGGCGGCGAGCGAGAATCTGCTCTTGCTGAAGAAGATGGCAAAAGCCGCGCCGCTGCGGAAATCGTTCACACTCAGCACGTGCATGATTGCGAGAAACGAGGCCGGCAAGCTGGCCGACGCCATCGAGTCCGCGGCCCCGATTTCGGACGAGATAATCGTTGTGGATACGGGCTCGACGGATGACACCGTCCACATCGCCGAACGCCTCGGCGCAATTGTCAAGACCATCGAGTGGGGGGACGACTTCTCCGCGGCGCGCAATGAGGCCCTCCGCCTTGCGTCCTCCGAGTGGATATTGGTAATCGACGCGGATGAAGCGCTTTCGCCTTCGGACCTGCAAAAGTTCTCTAGCCTCAAGCCCGGCGGCGACGTGTGGGGCTATTCGATGACCACGCGCAATTACTCGGCGGACCGGCGAATAATCGGATGGCGGAGCGTTCAATCCCCCGATGAGCCGTGCCGCGGCCAGCCGGGCTGGTTTCCTTCCGCCAAGGTTCGACTGTTCAGGAACCTGCCCGAAATACGATTCGAGGGCGCCGTCCACGAATGCGTTGAGCCTTCCATCATGAGAGCCGGCGGGCGAATCGAACATTTGGATATCCCGGTTCACCATTACGGATATATCGACGAGAACAAGCGCAAGCGAGAGAAATATCTGCGCATGGCAGAAGCGAAGGCGAACGAAAACCCGACATACGCTCGCGCGCATTCCGAACTCGGAGTCCAGCACGTGGCGCTCGGAAATTTTGAGCAAGCGGCGGCCGCGTTGTCGGATGCGGTTAATCTCGACCCGAAAGACGATGCCGCGTTCTTCAATCTCGGGACGGTCAACCTCCAGCTTGGCAAGTTGACCGAGGCGCGCGAGAGTTTCGAGCGGGCGATTGAGCTCAACAAAGAAAACGAATGCGCCTTCTACAACCTCGGCGTCACCCTCGAACGGCTGGGTTGCTTCGATGAGGCGGAGCGGATGTACCGGGCCGCGGTTACTATTCGGCCTGACGATTCCAACGCGCTCGCTAAGCTCGGGTACCTGAGCGCCAAAAAGGGTGAATACGAGACTTCGAGCATGTATCTCCGGCGCGCGCTCGAGCTGCATCCCGAGAACCGAACCGCGCGGAACAATCTGGAATATGTCAGCCGGAAACTCGGTAAGCGCGTGCACGGCAATTGCAGGCTGTCGCTGAACATCATCGTGAAAGACGAAGAGGACAACCTGAGGGAAGGACTGGCGCCGGTCGCAAGCCTGTTCGATGAAGTCGTCGTGGTGGACACGGGGTCGTGCGACAACACCGTCCAAACGGCGGAGGAGCTGGGAGCGCGCGTGATTCGTCATCCGTGGAACGACGATTTTGCGGAGGCGCGGAACGCGGCCCTTCGGGAAAGCAACGGCGACTGGATATTCTGGCTCGATGCGGATGACAGGATTGACGCCGGGGCCGTCAGAACGCTCAGAAAATTCGTGGACCGCGGCGCCCCGTGCGGCGTGTTTTTCCCCCTCGAATCCCGAATCGGCGCCAATGGAACGATTGTTCAGAATTATTCGCTCCGTCTTTTTCCGAGAAAACCCGGGATAACATGGAAAGGGGCGGTCCACGAGCAAATCGCCGACGCGCTTCGGGAGGCGGGAATCGATTTGGTGAACTGTCCGGATTTCACGATTCGGCACGTCGGATACGAGCGAGAGGCCGACGCCGTGAGGAAAAACCTGCGCAACATGAAAATGCTGGCCAGGGAACTTGCCGCCAGGCCCGAAGACCCGTATGTTCTCTTTGCGCTGGCGCAGGGATTCCTTTTCTTCGGGCAGACAAAAAACGCAGCGCAGTGGCTGCGAACGCTCTGGGAAATCCGTGAAAAGGTGGATGTCGAACAGTGGAACGATATTTACTGGATGGCCGCCGTCATGCTTTCGGATTGCGCCCATAAGTCCGGCGACAAGACAGAAGCCGAATCGTGGCTCGCCCGGGCGACGGAACTGCGTCCCGACAACTGGCTGCCCTATTTCCTGCTTGGCGAGCGAAAACTACTCGGCGGCGACCGCGAACACGCCGGCCCGTTGCTCGAGAAAGCCGCAGCAATCGGCGTGACCCCTACCGTATTGCCGCTCGATGTCGAGCGGATTCGTGTGAGGCTGCGCGAGCACCTGACGAACCTGAAGGAGAGACAGTGAAGGTGTCTCACGACCGCCCAGCGGAGAAGGCTGTCAATCTGTCCGATAATTTGCGCCGGATAAATCGGCGCCTGCAGGGAGAGCCGAATGACAGATTCGGCGGGATTACCGTGTTCAACAATTCGGCAATGCGTCTTTCGGGAACTCGATAACTTGGCGTCTATGCGCAAGAATCCGAAAATATCGCTCTGCATGATTGTGCGCGACGAGGAAAACTTTCTGGAAACGTGCCTCCGAAGCGTCTTCAGCGTCGTTGACGAAATCGTGCTCGTGGATACTGGCTCGGAGGATTCAACGCTTCACATCGCGAAAAAATTCGGCGCCCGGATTTTCCGAATCGATTGGAACGACAATTTCAGCGAGGCGCGTAACTACTCGCTCGAGCGGGCAACGGGCGACTGGATACTCGCGCTCGACGCGGATGAGAGCATTTCCCCGCGCGACGCGCCGAAGCTCAGGGACCTGGCGGCGAGCGGGAAAGCCGACGGCTTCCTTTTGACATATCGTTCTTACTCTCAGCAGAGTAACGACGTGAGATGGACCCCGAATGACGGCTCATACGAGGAGGGCGCGGGGTGGGACGGCTGGATTTCAGCGCAGGTGGTGCGCCTTTTCAGGAACGACCCGCGCATTCGATTCACCGGCGCGGTGCACGAGTCGGTGGACCCGTCAATCGCGTCTCTGGGAGGAAAACTCGCGCCGACGGATATCATCATCCATCATTTTCACGAGAAAAAGGGCAAATCGAGACTGCGCGAAAAACAAATTTCCTACCTCCGCATGTGCGAGAAGAATCTGGCGATTTTTCCGGACAGCGCGAAAACACATTTCGATATGGGGCTGATTCACCGCCATGTGCTGAAAGACCCCGAACGCGCAATCCCCCACTTCAAGCGCGCGCTGGCCGTTGACCCTTGCCATGATGACGCCAGACTCGAGCTGGCGCTCTCGTATCACGTCTCCGGCGACGCGAAGGCGGCGGCGGAAGAAATCACGCGGCTGCTCGAGCGGAATCCCGCCTGCGCTCCGGCGCTGGTGTTGTGTGGTATAATGCTTGAGCGGCGCGGAAAAGCGGACCAGGCAATCGAGGCCTACGAGAGATCGCTGCGTCTGAATCCCAACCTTGTCGACGCGAGGCTCGCGCTCGGCACGATATGGCTTCGCAAGGGAAATGCGGCTCGCACCCGGTCCGAATGGGAGGCCGCCTACAGGGTGAATCCCTCCAATGAGCGTCTGCTTTTGAACCTCGGCGCGCTGGAACTGCGTGAGGGAAACCACGAGGCGGCGGCGAGCTTACTCGAAGAGGCAGTGAAAAGCTCACCGGAAAATGTCTCCGTGTGGAACAATCTCGGGGTTCTTTTCGCCCAGACGGGCCGTGTTCGGAAAGCCATCGAGGCGTTCGAGAAGGCGCTTGTTCTCGACCCGTCGCGCGACGATGTGCGGCGCAACCTCGAAGGGCTAAGACACAGCCACACCGCCTGCCCGACTCAGGGACAGGCTTGAAAGCGCGCGCGTTCATTATGGCCACCCGGGCTGACAACAACCTCTCGACGGCGCCCGTCGAGGGTCCCCGCGCGCTTCGCCCTTCCGAACACGCCGCCGCCATAACGCTCCTCAATTCGGTGCTCCGCCCGGATGGCCCTCCAACGATATTGCAGGAATATCCTTTGGTCCTCGGCCGGGGAAACCTGAAGAACATGCGCGCCATCGTGCAGGGGGATACGGTGCTCTGCCATGCCGCCGTCTATTTCTCCATACTGCGGGCCGGCGATCTCGCATTCAAAGTCGGCGGCGTCGGTTCGGTCGCCACACATCCCTCCTGCCGCGGACAGGGGCTCGCCAGCCGAGTGGTTCGAGACTGCATAAGGCTCGCGGAGGAACACGGTTGCCATCTCTCCGTTTTATGGACGCAACGCCCCGATTTCTACCGCCGGCTCGGCTATGAGACCGCCGGCTCGGAATATCTGTTTCAGGCGCGCGCCTCCGATTTTGCCGAAATCGACTGCAAATGCGCCGTCGCTCCGTTCGACTCAAATCACGTGGCGGATATCATGCGCATACACGAGCGAGAAACTCTCCGCACCGAGCGGACGGTGGAGGAATACGAGACGTACTTCGGCCTCCCGAAGGCCAAAACGCTGGTCGCCATCCGAGGGGACAGGGTGACCGCCTATGCCGTCATGGGAAAGGGCGAGGATTTTCAAAGCTGCATCCATGAGTGGGGAGGAATGGTCGAAGACCTGCTCTGTCTGGTTCGCGAACTCGCGACTGACGCCAGCGGCGAAAAAGTCTTGATTCTTGTCCCGCTTCAAAAGAAAGGCCTCACGGAACGCCTGCTGGAAATGCGAATCCCCGCAAGTTTTGAATATCTCGCTATGATAAAGGCAATCAACATTGAATCTCTCGGCGCAATGCTGCGAGACCCGTTTCAAAATCTCACCGGCAGGGAATTCCGGTTGAATCGCAGAGGCGCGTTTGTCAGGATGAAGGTGGGAGCCGAGGAAATAGCAATCGAACGCGAACAGGACCTCGTTCGCTTCCTCTTCGGGCCGGAAACGCCCTCCCAAATTCTTCGCGGCCTGTCAGACAACAGCCTCTCAGCCCTCGAGCAACTCTTTCCCGTTCCGCTGTTCATCTGGGGACTCGACTCCGTGTGAACGGCGCTTTTCATTGACGCAACTTTCCCGCACATTCTGCACCCATCCGCCTTTCGTGGGCGCGCAGGCGCCCGACAGAAACCGCCACCCTTTGAACCGCGCCGATGCCGAGAACGCGAAGAAACACGGGCGGCAAGGCCAACCACGCGGGCATGTGTCGCGACGAACCGCCTAAGGCAAAGTGTCACTGCCTTTGAGCAGTTCATATGCGATGTTGTTTCTCTGTATCTGTGCGGTTCCTCCGGCGATCGTCCAGCCGCGCGCGAACCTGACTAACCACTCCATCGGATATTCCTTCGAATAGCCGTAGCCGCCGAATATCTCCAGCGCCCTGTTGGTGACTTCGACGGCCATCTCGTTGGAGAAGACCTTTGCGATAGCCGTTTCCAGGCGGGAAGGGAATCCGTCCTCTCCGTTAATGAGAGCGCGATAAATAAGCAGCCGGGCCGCCTCGATCTTCACCTTCATGTCGGCAAGCATCCACTGGATGCCCTGGAATTTACTGATAAGCCGCCCGAATTGCGACCTTTCCTGGGAATACTGCAAGGCCCTCTCGTACGCGCACTGGGCGGTCACGAGGGACATCGTCGCGTTGCCGCATCGCTCTGAGTTAAAGGCCATCATCATCTTCTGGAAACCGTTTTCCTCGATGAGCACGTTCTCGACGGGAACGATGGCGTCCTCCATAAAAAGCTGACATTGATTGACGTTGGCCATGTTCGGCTCGGGTTTTCCGATAGTGAAGCCCGGCGTGTCTTTATCGATAATTATCGCCCCCAACCCCGCGAGCCCTTCGGTCTCGCCATAGCGACAATAGACCATGAAGGCGGTCGCCGCGTCGGCGCTGCTTATGAAGCTCTTTGTCCCATTCACGACGTAGTGGTCGCCGTGCCGAATGGCCTTTGTTTTCAGATGTGTGGCCGCGGAGCCCGCCTCCGGCTCGGTTATGGAAATGGCCACGTGTCCTTCTCCCCGGCAAACTGCGGGAATGTATTTCTGTTTCTGCTGCTCCGTGCCGTAACCTGCTATCGCCCGTATCGGGCCGAAATTCGTGCCGAAGATACTTTCGGCAAACAGGGGGTCGACCCTCCCGACCTCTTCCATTGCCATGATGGCGTCGACGGGGCTTCGTCCGCCGCCGCCATATTCTTCAGGGAGCGTCATTCCGAAAAGCCCCATATCGATCATCTTTTTGTGGAGCTCTCGCGGGTATGCGTCTCTGCCCTTGTCCCTGAAGCTCAAGGCAACCGGCCGAATGTCCCGTTCTGCAAAGGTGCGCACCGTCTGACGGAGCATCTGCTGTTCGTCGTCCCACTTAAAATCCATTTTCGCCTTCTCCTCATTTTCGATTTACGTCCTGACATCAGCTATCCCGATATTCTCCCTGCCACCTCTGTACACTCCCCGCGCCGCTCGGCTCCAACTACCGTCGACATGGCCTCGACTGGGCCGTTGGTTCCCATCCGAACGAGCGCGTTTCACACCGTTTCTATTCGGCGCTTCCAAGGTCTTTTCCCTCAAATTTGTCCGTCCATTCCGGGTTTGATTCCGGAGGCCATCCCGACGGACATTCTTTCCTTTCTCTGCAATACCTGAAATCGCATATTTCATGGCCGTTGGCGATAGTCTGACTTCTTTCAACACGTATTCCAATCGACTTCCACTTTGCCCAATCGGTCAGGCAGAGGTAGGGAACGAACTCTTCAAGCCCTTGAGATTTCCAGAACTTATGAATACCACATTCCTTAATATCATATCCAAAAAGATAATCCTCGCCGCCCTCAACGAATTCGAAGACCCAGTCCCCGGAAAACTTGCGCAGAGCGGATTGCTGTGCGGCCCGCCTCCACTTCTCGGCGGTCCCCTTCCTGAAAAATGAGACCCTCTTTGCCGATCGAAGTGGTCGCGGAACAACATTACAGGCTTTTTCTGCGACTTCAAAAATGAACGTTCCAATCTCTCTGGTCGACAGTTGTTCCTTTTTCAAGACAACGACCACCGGCATAAAGAAGGCCGCCAATTCAAGGTTTATGGTAAGAAAGTTCTTTCTGCCGCCAACATAAGGAATCAATGGATAGACCGATTTGAAAGTTTCCCGCGCGCGCCTCAGCCACATGTCCGTGCGTTGCTTTCCATACCGTTTCCTCGATACCTGCTTTTGAAAGAGGAGGAATATCTCGAAGAGCAACGATGCTCTCGCAGGTATCTGTGCGCTATTCCGATTCATTGCGAGCCCCTGATAGAATCCGTCCCGCGATTGCCCGGCGAAGGGGACTGTGAGGCTATCTGATAATTCATTGGTGGCCGCTACGGGGACAGTGAGACTGTCCGATAATTCCATGTCGCGCGCTTCGGGGGCAGTCCGCCAATCTACGAATCCCCAAAAAACAGGGGATTCCGTAATTGGGTACAGCCCCCTGCGCTTCGCTTTCGCTGAAATTTACAATTGTCGGACACATTCACTGTCCCCGAGATAAACAACTTGAATCATGAACCGTGGGACAGACCCGACAGCCGCATTTGGGCGTCTATCGTACGAATCTACAACCACTCTCCCTCTTCGAGCGTTCCGCGGTGAGCTTCGAGGCTTTCTTCGTTGAGTTCGATGCCGATGCCCGGCCTGTCGGGCAGATTAAGATAACCGTTTGCCCAATCAAACGGCTCCTTGACAATGACATCGAAGAAGTCCCGGGACTTGTAGATGCTCTCCAGAATAAGGAAATTCGGGATATTCGCGGCTATCTGAACCGCTGCCGCCGTGATGATTGGTCCCCCCCACACGTGGGGCGCCATGAGCACATAGCTCGCTTCCGCGAGTGAGGCGATTTTCTTACAGGCGGTTATCCCGCCGCAACTGCCGAGGTCGGGCTGAACGATAGCGCACGCGTTTTCTCGTATCAGGTTTTGAAATTCATAGACGGTAACCAGGCGTTCACCGGTCGCTATCGGGATTGAAGTGCTGTGAGCGATCCTTCCCATCTCCGCGTAATTTTCGGGCGGGCACGGTTCTTCCAGCCATAACGGATCATACTTCTCGACCCTCTTGGCCAGGCGGCGCGCGCATGCCGGGGTGATCTGTCCATGCGTGCCGATGCATATATCGGCTCTGTCGCCAACCGCTTCCCGAACAGCGGCAACCGACCTTTCAGCGTGCTCGTATTCCACAAGGGATATTTCCCAGGGCGGATTAATGAACCGGCCCGAGCCGGCCTGCCACAACGGATCGAACTTCACACCGGTGAAACCTTCATCCACCAGTTTGGCCGCCAGTTCGCCCAGTCTGTCGGGGTCGAGAAACCAGTCCTTGACCGCATTAAAGAGGCTGTCTTTCGCTTCCAGATCGTAGATGTAGGTATATGTTCTGATCTTATCCCTGCACGCGCCGCCGAGCAGGTTGCAGACCGGTGTGTTGTAGTATTTGCCGCAGATGTCCCAGAGGGCGACGTCGAAGGCGCTTATCAGCCCCAGCGCGACATAATCGGGATGCTGAGACGTCAGCGTCGTATACAGCATGTGATACAGTGGCTCCCTGTTTATGGGGTCCTGGCCCTTCAGCAGCCGGTCAAAAATCGCTTTGATCATGCTTTCGTAGCTATCTTCAAGGCCGAAGAGAGAGTGCAATACCGCGGTTTCGCCCCAGCCTTCGATCCCTTCATCGGTTTCGAGTTTCGTGAAAAACCAGAGCAACCCTCCCCAATTCGGCGGATCGGTTTTTATGACATACGTCTTCACATCGGTCAGCTTCATCGGCGCGCCTCCTCATTATGTTGTGATGAATTCAATAAGCATCCGGTTCCCATAGAACAGTCAAGCGTTGGTCCACAAATACGTGACTTCGGCATACCACACGAATGGGCATTCTATGAAAACCAGCATATCAGAAAGCGCCGCCTTGGCGCCAATGAGAGCCAAGATCGAAAAATTCTTTTCAGGAATGTGTATTACAGGCGGAGAATTGGCCCTTTGGAACGCCGAAAATCAGTGAGGAGTTGAAAACGGAATGGGGATTTCCACAGGAATTTCGCAAGTGAAGAATTGCAGGCGAATGTCGCGCTATTCCGAACCGGAAATTCCAATAACTTTTTCGGAGAAATGGACAAGCCAATGTGGTTGACAAAAGCGCGCAAAAATGCTAGCATGTCAACGAAAGCGAGAATCTCTTACTACCCTTTTTGCCAAAGAGGGGAGGCCAGGAATGATTGGCGAAAGGATAAGACAAACCCGCATGGCCCAAGGCCTTTCGATGGAAGAGCTGGTGCGAAGAATGGGGTACTATGTCACCAAGCAAGCCATATCAAAGTACGAAACCGGCAAGACCACCCCTGATCCTGAGACACTCATTCGTATTGCGAGGGCCCTTGGAGTCAAGACGAGCCATTTTCTCAAAGAGATAACAGTCACCCTCGATTTCATCTCTTATCGGAAGCATAGTCGACTTGCCAAGCGAGACATAGGGGAGATCGAGGGACGGATTATAGATATAGCGGAGAATCGACTTTCGCTTGAGTCTTTATTGGGTGGCAAACCGATGAAACCGCTCCTCCCTAAGCCCGTCGTTATCAGACGCGACGGTGACGTGGAAAAATTGGCGAAGGACCTCAGGCGCAAGTGGGAGCTTGGTCTGAACCCTATCGAGAACGTCGCCCAAACCCTCGAAGACCGGGGGATGATAGTGATAGCATTGTCAGCGGACAGACGGCTCGACGGCGTCTCGGCGCTTGCAAACGGAATGATCCCGGTACTGGTCACCAATGCAAATGTGCCAGGCGACAGACAAAGGTATAACTGGACTCATGAACTGGGCCACCTGGTGACAGAACCGATGGGCAGCATGGAAGAAGAGTCTGTGGCGCATCGGTTCGCCGCATCGTTCCTGGCGCCCGACGAGGTGGCCATCGCCGAGCTTGGCGAAAAGAGGAAGAGGCTCGATTTGAGCGAGCTCTCATTGTTGAAGCGCAAATACGGCCTGAGCATGCAGGCGTGGCTGAGACGCGCGAAGGACCTGGGAATAATTTCCGAAAGATACTACCGAAACGTTTGCATCATGTTCAAGAAGAAAGGCTGGCACAAGGAGGAGCCGGGCCCCCGGTATCCCACGGAAACCCCCACCAGGACAAGGCAATTGGTCCTGAGAGCCCTCGCCGAAGGAATCATTTCGAGGGCCAAAGCCGAAGAGATTTGCCCAGGTATACAGACAGATCTTCCGACCGTGCAAGAGCCGTCTCTTCTGGAGAGTCCCGGCAGGGCAAGAGAGATCGCTGATCTTCCCATAGAACAGCGACGCCGGATATTGGCCGCGGCGGCGGAGGAAGCCGCAGAGGCATATGCGACCGACCCCGAACTCACTGCGTTCACCGCTCTCGATGGAACGGATGATGCCCAGTAGAGGCGAAATCTGGCAGGTAAACCTCGACCCCACAGTGGGTAGAGAAATGAAGAAGTCTCGTCCTGCCGTCATTATCAGTTCCGACAGTCTTGGAAAGATCGGATTACGCATAGTAGTTCCCATAACAACGTGGAAAGCCGAATTCGGGCGGTATCCCTGGATGATAAGGATTGCGCCGGATGCAGAGAACGGGCTAAGCCACGAGTCGGGCGCCAATGCGTTGCAGGTTCGTTCGGTCGACCGGAAAAGACTTGTGCGAAAAACCGGTGAGATATCCGCTACGGTCATGGAAGACATCGTTGCCGCCGTAGCCATATGCATCGAGTACCGATGATAAGATCGTTAGCTCACACTTGGATTTTTGATTTGTTGCCGAATGCCGCCGCGGCGCCACTGAGAGCCGAGATCGAGGGAAGGAGAAATTCTCTTCGGAAATCCGCATTACAGGCGGAGAATTGGCCCTTTGGAACGCCGAAAATCAGTGAAGAGTTGAAAACCGAAGGTTGACTTTTGCAGAAGGACAAAACAAGTGCAGGCTCGAAAAGAAGTTGCAGTTGTTCACCGCGCGGTTATGTCAAAAGGGTAGACGCGAGCCCTCTGTTTCTCAAATCTCCGCTCCCTTAGCCGCATCCCCAGAGATCTGTGCTGAGTACACGTTCCGAGGACAAAGGAAAGCAAGACAAACGTAAATGGGAAAAGTTGACAGTCTCCTTTTCATTTCGATAAAATTCAGTGCTTTCGAAAAAATCACCAGATTGCAGAACGAAAACTCCTGACTAACGGCATTTAAGGTGAGCGGCGACATGTGGTGGCTTTATCTGGATGAAAGCGGGGATCTGGGATTTGATTTTGTCAACAAGAAACCCTCCAGATTCTTTACCATCTGCATTTTGGCTACGAGCGACCGCAACTCATTTGTTCATCTCAGCAAAGCCGTTAAGCTCACGCTAAACAGAAAAATGCCGAAGGGGATCTTTGAACTGAAAGGAACAAATACAAGCCTGCGAACCAAAGAGTATTTTTTTCGGAAGGTCAAGCGGGAAAGGTTTGGCATTTATTCGGTAACGCTGAATAAACGCAAGATCTACGATTATCTGACAACCGATAAAGAAAGGGTCTATAACTGGATTGCACGACTTGTTCTGCAAGCAATTCCCTGGGAGGCAGCTCGGGAAAGGGTCCAGTTAGTAGTCGATAAGAGCAAAGGGAAACCGGAAATCGTCGAGTTCAACGACTACATAATCAGGCAGGTCAAGTCCCGATTCGACCCCTTGGTTCCCCTTGATATTGACCATTTATGCAGCAGCGACGACAAGGTACTGCAGGCCGTGGATTTGTTTGCCTGGGGAATTTTTCGAAAATATGAAAAGAAGGACCTCTCCTGGTACAGAATATTCCAGGAGAAGGTTAATTACGATCATCTGTATTTGCCATAAAAAAAGAGCGAGCCACTCAGGGTCGTTCTTTCCAAGGCTATGGCCCACCTCTGGAGGGGAACACCTTGGACACCTGAGAAGGTCTTACCGCTCAATTAAATGATAGCACACAGCCTTTATTTAGTCAACAAGAAGTGCTTATATCCTTTATTCCCGTTCCCCAATCGGAGCCAGTCCTCAATCCCCAATTCAGTTGAGGATGGACTTGAATTGGGGACCGGCGACAAGTTTGAAAACGAACGGGAATGACAGCGGGGGTTCCATTAGCGTCCGTCTGCGTCTGGGATAAGTTACCCTCAACGGACTCTGAAGACCTGATCTTTTTCAAGATGGACTACAAGATCGTTAAAAAATTCGGACCGGACAATGGAGAGAGATGGCAAAGCTACCTCAGATGAAGGAAACTGCAATTTGACTCCCTTTGACTCCTTGGATCATGTGCTCCGCCCCGACCTTTTCACTCCTCAATCAGAGGAAAACTGGCAACATTGCGTGAAGGAACATTTCAAGCTGAACCTTATTACGGATCTGGAATATGCGAGAATCATATTGATGAGGTACGATGATGCGGTTCTTGTCGGGGTTGATATTGAGCTCGAAGAAGGTTATGTCGTGAAGAACCACCTGCTGGGTTTTGATATCCTGGATTCCTACTGCGCAATATCACTGGTTACTAACTGGATTCCGGAAGAGGATTGCATTGATGGGTATGTCATGCTTAGCTTCCCCCCATAGCTTGGACAGTTTTCACACGAAAATAAGCTAAAGGTTT
>CAYVQZ010000058.1:0-33061 GCA_964453435.1 uncultured bacterium | reverse complement strand
GCAAATGTGTCTTCGCGGCTTCCTGTCTGTGTGGTTGCAATCTTTCCCTCGCGGGGCCGCAAGAGAAACCCATCGGTACTACCATCTACCAGAATTGTGACTTTCTGTCGGAATTTTCATTCCGCGGCTCTCGTAATGTTAACGGTAACAACGTGATACGGGGCGAAAGGGACTGTCCCTGATTTACGGACGCGAAGTGTCGTAGAATCGGGACTGTCCCTGAAGCCAAGTTTGGTTGCGGCCATGCCGCGCTGTGACCTTCAGTTGACATCGACCTTCACCTTTTTCGCTTTCGCCGTTTCCTTTTTCGGCAACTCGATCTTCAGAACGCCATTCTTGAAGTTCGCCTTCACCTTTTCGGAGTCCACCTCGCTCGGGAGCGTGATGGCCCGCTGGAACGCCCCATACGAGCTTTCGAGCCTGTAGTATTGTTCTCCCTTCTTTTCCTCTTCCTTTTTCTTCTCCCCCCTTATTGTCAGGACACTGTTCTGCAGGTTCACATCGATGTCTTTCTCGTTCATACCGGGCAACTCGGCCTTCACGACCACATGGTTCTCATCCTCGCTTACGTCGATTGCCGGAACCCATTCACCTTCAAAAAGGCCCGGACTTTCAAACGGCCAACCCCTTGTCCAGGAATCAAACAAGCGGTTTATCTCGCTCTGGATTCCGCGGAACGGGTCGACTTCGTTTCTCTTCCTCCATTTTGTGATTGCCATCTCTATCCCTCCTTCCGTCAGGAATTAGCGTCGTAATCGCTGACGCCGGAACCGGCTTACCGCGGGGTTTCTCCTGCGGCGGATTTGCCCGGCCTCCGATTCCGCGTCCGCTCGCCAATTCCGCTAAAAAGAGGAGCAACTCCCATGCCAATTTTGTCGCCATCGTTGAACTCTGTAACTGCCTTATAATCAATCGGTTACAATGTAAGACAAGCGCCAGCAGAAGACCATTCTGTCCCATCGTCAAAAAACGTTTCATATTGAAACGGCTATCTTTTTTGTTTTTCAACATTATTGAATTCCCTCGAAGCGCCTCATAACTTGAATGTTTCGCGCGAGCGCAAATTGCCAGGAGGTGAGACAAAAGCAAAGTTGTCTTGCGGCAAAAATTGAACGTGACCGGCTCAATACTGTGGGTTTTCCGGTGATAGTTCGCATGGGAAGACCGGACTGCAAGGGAAAGAATCGAAAAATCGAATTGGAACCGGGCCTGAGAATCTGCCCGGCGACTGGGGAGGGCGCGTGTCCTCGGAAGCGAACAGTGGAGTGCAGTGAGAAACAGTCGGCCCGACACGTTTGGACAAAAGCTTAAGGTAGAGTGGCACAAAAGTTGCTCACACTGCAGCGAGCGCCAAGAATTTCCGTATCCTTGAGATCTTCGAAGGAGAACGCAAAAGACAAATGAAGAGCCATAAAAGGCCGGTCATCATCCTTACCGCGGGAGTAGTCCTCATCATTTTCACTGCCGCTTTTTTTGAGGTTACACAGCCGCCTCCCACGCCTCCCAATATCGTGCTTATTTCGATAGACACTTTGCGAGGCGACTATTTCAGTGCGGAACATATGCCGCAAACCTGGGCCTGGGCAAAAGAAAACTGCGCCATATTCACCAACGCCTATGCGAGCAGCACATGGACGAGCCCGAGCCATGCCACTATGCTCTCGGGGCTTTTGCAGAGCCAGCACAAGATGGAATATTGCGCAAGTGTGCTTGCGCCCGAAGTCCCGATGATTCAGGAGGACTTGAGGGAGGCCGGATATGAAGCGCTGGCTTTTACCGGCGGGTGCTACCTCTCAAAGGAACTGGGGTTCGGAAGAGGATTCGACCTCTTCAATGAGTATTGGTTGCCGTTCGACCCCCGGAAGAAGAAAGAGACATTTGGCGAACTGCGCGACAAGTGCTGGCTGCCGTTCTCTGAAGCGCAGCGACTCGTGACCTCCGAGAAGAGCAGCAAGCCTGTCTTTCTCTTCGCGCATACCTATCTCGTTCACGAATACCTGCTCTTCAAGGATGACAAGGATGCTTATCCGGAGGCGGACAGGACCGAGTTGAATACCCGGTTCACTCTGCAAGAATCCGCCGAAGTGAAGCGGCAATGTTATGCGAATGCCGTGCGAGAGACCGATTCGCGGCTGTTCGATTTCATTCAAGCTCTATTGCGCTCGCCGCTGGCGCCTAACCTTGCCATCATCATTACCTCGGACCACGGCGAGGGACTTGGCGACCGCCACGGCGAGTATTACAGCTTTGCGCATGCGCACGCGCCGTATTCAGACCAGATACATGTCCCGTTGGTCGTGTACGGAATTCCAAAGGGGCGATACGATGAGCTCGTCGGCGTCAAGGATATCCCGGACATCATACGCGCGCTTTCAGACCTGGAAGAAGCCACCCTCATTCCAAACAACGATTTCATTCTTTCCGAATACGTCCAATACAATTCAACCCTTCCGCCCGAGCCGAAATCGCTCGCCGTAACATTCCCGAACCAGCGAATCCTGCTCACCAAAGACGGAAACCTCTCGCTCTTTGTCGACAGGAAAGATACGGTCAACGTTCTCTCCAGCGGGTTCGCCCAACTCCAAAAGGAACTCTCCGCCGAAATGAAGCAAAGCCTCGAGGCGCTCGGCTATCTGAAGTAAAGAAAAGCCTCTTTTGTCGAACAACCCGGCAAAGGTCTTCCGCTGTCGTTCTCCTGGCAATTTCCGCTTGAATCCGTTCGACAATCGCCTCTTTGCCCGACAGACCGGCAAAGGGGGGGTGTGACTCTGACTCAAGATTGCTTCTGTTGCCGAAAAACCAGGTCAGGGTGCTGTGTATCCGACCGATAATTCCATGTCCTGCGCTTCGGGGGCAATCCGCCAATCTATCCCGCGAATGCGCGGGACTTCGCTCCGCTCAGCGAAGGAAAGTGGGTTGCTCCGGGGACAGTCCCGATTCTACGGCGCTTCGCGCCCGTAAATCCGGGACAGTCCCCTACGCTGAAGAACGGGGCGATTCCGTAATTGGGTACAGCCCCCTGCGCTTCGTCTTCGCTGGCATTCATAATTATCGAACACACTCACTGTACCCTGAGTTCGGAATACCGAACCGCGAAACAGATTCACTGTACCCAACACCGCAAGGTCGGCAACACTTGTCCCAGAATTTCTCGCGGAACCGAACAGAAAAGGGTTCGACCTCAAAATCATTTGACAACGCCGTCGGAAACGAATTATAGTTGCGTTCATGTTGGAGGTCGATGAATTTTCCGCGTGTGTTGGCGGGAACAAGGGGGATAATCGATGACACGCGTGCTACTTTCCACGCCCACTACGCCATATCCGCTCCAGCCATGGCACGACACACCGACCGATATCATGCGCCAGCGATTCTTCAAGGGGCAGGGCATTTTTACCGTCGAGGCGCACATGCACCTGATCGGTCCGTTCCTCATCGCGCAGAACATCTCGGCGCCCACCACCGTGTTGGACCATCCCGCCGTTGAGAATTGGGTAGACGAGATCAAAAAGGGATACGACTACGTCGGCATCTCCGGGTTGACCCCGAGCATGGAGAGCGTGCTCGAGATGTGCCGGCTGGTACGCAAGCACTCGCCGAAGAGCGAAATCATTCTCGGAAGCTTCGTCGCCCAGAGCGTGGCCGCCTATTTCCCGGAGGAGGAATGGAGAAAACTCGCCGACCACGTTGTGATGGGCGACGGCGTGCGGTGGTTCCGGCAATTGTTGGGCGATGATGTGAACGCGCCCGTCAGGCAGCATTTCCAGCCGCGATGCTCAATGGGGATGGCGCCCTGGCTCGACCGCTGGCCGCCCGGCGACACGAGCGCGCTGATTGCCGCCGTCGGCTGCGACCGCGGCTGCGATTTCTGCACCACGACAACCCATTTCGGCGGCAAACGACACGTGCTCGTGACGCCCGAACAGGTAAAGACCGAGATAAAGATGTGGCAGCAATACATGCCGGGCACGCACTTCATCATCTACGAGGAGGACCAGGACAAGAATTTCATCAACGAGGTCGGCCGCCTGATGCGCGAAGACCCCGAAATCGATTTCTCGCAATTTTTCATCACGATACTGGTGAGCATAAACACGCTGTCGATGTTCGATGACCTCGACGAGCTGGTGCACAACAATGTCGCCAGCGCGTTCATAGGACTGGAATCGAAGTTCGCTCCCGACCAGGGCTACGGCAAACGGACCGGCGACGCAAAAGAGATTCTGCATGAACTCCACAAGCGCGGCGTCGGCACAATGGTCGGGTGGATGGCGGGATTCGATTTTCATACGAGGGAGACACTCGAGGAAGATTTCCAGTACCTCCTCGCATGCCGGCCGACGACCGCGCAATTGACCCGGGTCACACCATACCCCGGCACGCCGATGTATAAGCGCCTGCTCGAGGAGAACCGGATAAAGCCGTTCAAGTGGGAGGACGTCAGCTTTTACGGCGGCGGCATGATTCACAAACACCTGTATGAACACGAAATCATGGAATTCATCCGGCAGGGCGATGAACGGCTGCTGCAGACGTGGGGGCCCACATACGTGCGCGGGATGACAATGGTCTTCGACGCCTACGAACGCTACAAAAATTATGATGACAAACATTTTCAGCAAATCGCAAGACGCCAGCAACAGCGGTTATACGAGGGCTACGCGATGCTCGCCGCACTCGACCGGTTCGCCCCGAACGGCCGCGTCAGAAAAATGGTGAAAGAACTCGAGCAGCGCTGGAAGCAGCATTTCGGCGAGCCGTCGAGCCTCATGAAGGTGCAGTCGAAATACACCGAACTCAAGGCGACATGGGCCACCTTGAAAGAAATCGTCGCCCCGGTGAACCGGCATATCCGAATCCCGCCGGCAAAGCGATACCAATACTTCGGGAAGGACATCAAAGACGACGGCAGTTTGCCGTACCACAAGGAATATCTGAACGAAGACCCCATCTACGACCGCGACATGAAAATCCAGACGGCCGAGCACTCGCTCCTCGGTGTCGCCCACGCGGTGGCGCAGGTGCTGGACGAGCCGGATGCGAAGCTGCATGGCGCAAAGCAGGAGTTGCACAACGGCGCCTTCTCGCTTCTGAATTCGCTCGCGCACAAGCTGCGGCGCCCGAACCTCGAGCCGTCGGAGTTCCTGTCGCATGCGACGGCGGAATTGGCCGACCTGCTCTCAACCGCCGTGAGGGCGGGCGAGAATCCGGAAAACGAGGTCAGCTTCATGGTTCAGAGAGCGAAGGAGAACGCGGCGGTGTTGCTGGAGCATTACGCTGCGGAAGCGGGCGGACAGGGCGGTCTGAAAAAACCCGTTACGCATCCGCCGATTTACGAATTCGCAAAACCGGTCATTTCGTGACGATTCAGAATCGGTTGCTTTCGACGAGTCACGCATGGGAAATTCGGCTGCTTTCTCACTGCCAAAGCGCCGAGATACGGCGCGAATCCTTTTCGGTGTTTCTTGTTTACCGTAATTCGCTGACGGAGCTTGCTCCGTCCTTGTCAGTTGGTTCCGACAACCGCGCTCTATACATGAGATGCTCCCTTCCTTTTTCGAGTTTTGCTGGTGTACAATCTGCCTTAATCCGCAAAATCGGCGGACGAGGCTCTCTCGTTTTGGCGAAGATATTTCCGGAGGAGAACCATGACTGAGCATTTTTACTCGAAGGACGCTCTGATGGCGATGGGAACGTTTGCGGAAGTGAAAGGAGATTTGCTCGGCGCGTTTGCCGGATTCAATCAGCAGGTATTCGAGGAGGGCGCGCTGTCGGTCAAAATGAAGGAATTAATCGCAATCGGTTGCGCGCATATCACCCTTTGTCCGTACTGCATCGACGGTCACGTGCGAAAGGCAAAGGAGGCGGGAGCGACCGAAGAAGAAATAGCGGAAGCCATAATGGTGGCGGCCGCTCTCAATGCCGGCGCGTCTATGGCGCATGCTTCGATAGCGATGAAGGCGATGAGAGAATAAAGGAAGACATACGAATTGTCGCAATGAGAGTGTCCCATGATTCATGGTGAAGGTTGTTCGCTCCGGTGACAGTCTCCGATTGCGGATTTGCACGGAAGCCACCGCTCCAGGGAACAAAGAACTCGAACACGGGGCCACACGCGCAAAAGAAAAGGCTGAAAGAGATTGTTTCATTCAGCAAGTGTTTTGCGGTTCGTGTGATCCCCTTTCGTAATACAGCGGGGAGGTAAAAATGAAGGCAGTCGTATTCAAAGAAGCCAACAAGCTGGCCGTCGAAAATGTTCCGGAGCCGGTTGCAAACCCGAATGAAGTCGTCGTGAAAGTAAAAGACGTGGGCATTTGCGGGTCCGACCTGCATTTCTGCTCATTCGGGCTGGTGCCGCCCGACACAATCATGGGACACGAGGTCACCGGAACCGTGGCGAGCGTCGGCAAAGAAGTAGTCGGCTGGAAAGAGGGCGACCGGATGCTCCTCTATTTCGGCGCCCCCTGCGGAAGGTGCGCTGCGTGCAGGCTGGGCAACACGCACCTGTGCTGGGATGGCGCCATCGTCGGCAATGGAATCATACCGGGCGGTTTCGCCGAGTACTTCAAGGTTCCACCGGAAATGTTGATACCGATTCCGGCCGGCACAGACATGCGGGACGCCTCGCTTGCAGACCCGGTTGCAACGACATACCGGGCGGTCCTGCTCTCGGGAATCAGCCCCGGCGACACGGCCCTCGTGATGGGAGCGGGTCCGATCGGACTCTGCCTGACGCAGCATCTGAAAGCAAAAGGAATCGAGCAGGTGGTCCTTTCCGAACCGGTCGAAAAGCGCGCGAGACTGGGAGAGGAACTGGGCGCCGACGTCGTTCTCGACCCGAAGAAACACGACGTTGATGCGGAATGTAAGCGACTGACGGATGGCCTGGGACCCGACTTCGTGTTCGATTGTGTGGGAACACCGGAAACGGTGCTGGCGGCGCCAGCGCTCGTGCGTCCGGCGGGCAAGGTGGTGTGGGTCGGTGTCTGCATGGAACCGCTAAGCATTACGCCAGTGATGTGGATGCTGAAAGAAATTGCGTTGGTCACCAGCCTCGGCTTCACAAAAGCTCAAATGGAAAAAGGTCTCGAATTGATACGCACAAAAAATATTGTGGTCGACAAGCTCATCAGTGAAATCATCTCGATTGACCAGGTGCCGGAAGCGTTTGAGCGTCTGATGAAGCCGAATGATGAAGTGAAGATCGTCGCCGAGTTTTAGGGTGGTTTCTTCCTCGGACGCATGAATGCGTCGCCTGTTCACAATGGGAAGTGAATCTGTCTGACAATTATGAATGTCAGCGAAAACGAAGCGCAGGGGGCTGTACCCAATTACGGAATCCCCCCATTCCTTCGTTGAGCGCAGCGAAATCCCGCGGACTCGCGGGATAGATTGGCGGACTGCCCCCGAAGCGCGGGACATGGAATTATCGGACGGACTCACAGTGAGTGCTTTGAATTGCTGATTCATATCGAGAGCCGGAGGGGCCGTCATGCCGGAACGCAGGAACCTGCCCGCAAAAGCGTATGAGGGGATTGTTCGAGAAACGTATGACGGGGTCGAGATGTTCCACTACCGAGAGCGCCCCCACAACCTGATCGAATTGTTGGAACGGTCGGTGAAGCGGTTTCCACGCCGCGAGGCCGTTGTCGATGACAACGCGAGGCTGACATACGAAAAATTCGACCGGCTCTGCAACAACCTCGCCCATGCGCTGAGAAACTCGGGAGTCAAGAAAGGCGACCGCGTCGCGATCCTGATGCCGAACTCATGGGAATACGCCGTTTCCTATTACGGCGTCATCCGCATCGGAGCGATTGCGGTTCTGCTGAACTGGCGCTGCGCCGGTCCCGAGCTGGAATATATGCTGAACGATTCCGGCGCCGCCTGCCTGTTGATGAACTCCGAATACTGGGCGACAATCTCGTCCATCAGGGACAGGGTGGCGCCCCTCAAGAGAATCTACGTTGCCGGCGGCGCGCCTGCGAGGGATGTCGGCGGCTTCGACGAACTGTTGAAGACAGGCCCCGGGAGAAAAATCGTTTCCGCTCCCCCCGTCACCGAGTCCGACGGAGCGGCGATTCTTTACACCTCGGGAACGACGGGACGACCAAAGGGCGCGCTACAAACGCATCGGAACTGTGTTTCGAACGCGATAATCGCCGGCAGGATCGCCGAAGGCGATGAGACCGACCGCACGCTTATCATTGCTCCCTTGTTTCATGCCACCGGAATCAATTCGCAATTGACGGCGTTTCTTTCCGTGGGAGGATGTTCCGTCATCCGCCCGTTCTTCCTGCCGGATGATACGCTCGGCAAAATCCAGGACGAAAAAATCACGTTCGGCGCGGGGGTGGCGGCGATGTTTTACTTTTTGCTGAACCTGCCCACCTGGAACGATTACGACCTGAGTTCGCTGAAATACTTTGTGTTCGGTGGCTCGCCGGTCCCTGTGGAGCTGTTTCATCAGATGGTCGATGCCCTCCCGCACGTGCGGTTCGGAAACGTGTGGGGGCTGACCGAATCCACCTCTATCGTGACTTACAATCCGCATGTCGACGTATTGCGAGTCCCCGAATCGGTGGGCCCGCCCGTGCCGGTGATGGAAGTGAAGGTGGTAAACCCCGATGGCATCGAGGTTCCAACCGGCGAAGTCGGCGAGTTATGCCTCAAGGGACCCAGCGCGACCCGGCAATACTGGAATAATCCCGAGGCCACGAAGCAGACATTTGTGAATGGATGGGTCCATACCGGAGATTTGGGATATAAAGATGAAGACGGGTACGTATATATCATTGACCGATTGAAGGACATGATTGTCTCGGGCGGCGAGAACATCTATTGCCTGGAAGTCGAGAACGCCATCATGCAGCATCCGGCCGTGCTCGATGTCGCAGTTGTCGGCGTGCCCGACCCCATCATGCAGGAAGCCGTTAAAGCGGCCATCGTGCTGAAGCCCGGTATGACCGCCACCGACGACGAAATCAGAGAGCATTGCAAAACGCTCATTGCAAGCTATAAAAAACCGAAACATATCGTCTTTGTCGACGGCATGCTTCCACGCAATCCGGGAGGAAAAGTCATAAAGGCCGCATTGCGGGATATTTAGAGGGCCCGATAAACAGGGCGTCGCTCATTATCAAAAAGATTCAAGGACCCGCCTTACAGAATTGCATGCTTCACTTTAGGCCGTCCCGCCTCCCCCGCCCGACGCGGCGAACAGCCCGATGATTACTCCGAGGATGATGGCTTGAATAATCCAGCCTATAAGAACCACTCCGACCGCCCGGAGCGTGCTCGTATAGTCCAGCGCCTGCCTGACGGCGATGACCATCGCCACGAGCATCCAGATGGATGCCACCAGAAAAACTATTCCCATCAGTCCGGGTATAATGCCGAGTACCCGGATTAATCCCGGCGAGGCTGAGAATCCGATCGCCCGCAGCAACTGCCCCATATCGGCCTTCGTTTCCGGAATGGGAAGCAATTTTGTTCCGATGAGGTATGTCAAAAACGCCCAGACAAACCAACCGATGAGAGCGGCAATCGTTCCCGTTATAATCCCTGTGAAACCTGCGCGGGAAATGGCGCCAATCCCCGCCGCGACACTGGACAGAATGACAACCGTCATCGCCTGCCCCATCGCGCCGGTGTCGGCCTCCACCTCTTCAAACACGTGAACATCCAACTTCGCAGCTCGAATCATTCGCTCTCCCAGACCAGCCATTGTAGCCCTCCTGCGGTTTCGGGTTCCACATTGCCCACACAAACAGCGTCCCGCATTTCCGCTGCGCTTCCATTGCGGCGACCGAACTAATCCACAGTATAACCATATGAGCGAACACAGGCAATCACTCTCCTTTTGAGTCATGCGCGAAAGGCGTCGCTGAAGGCCGCATATCGGACACTGTGGAAATATTTTAGTGACCATGTGTTCGGCGTGATGAACTCGTCGGGACATCAATAGGAATTGACGTTTGTCCTGGCGGTCTTTCCGGCCGTCCGCCTGCTTTTTGTCCGCTAATCAAGCGGATTATTCCATGAGAATACTCGCCTTGCTTCCATCTGCCCTATGCATTATACTCAAACGGACAAACTACCTTGCCGTCATGCAGCGCCCGCAGGGGCATGGGAATAAGAGATGGCGACCGGAAACCATGTCAGCGCACCCGACTTCGTGGCGGTCGGCCACATTTGCTGTGACCTTGTAAATAGTCGAAAGATTCTCGGGGCGCCCGCTTCGTATTCGTCTCTTACCGCACGTGCACTCGGTTGCAGCGTCGGTGTCGTGACGGCATATGCAGATGATTTTCCGTTTCGCGATACGTTTGAGGGAATCTCCATTGAGAATATCGGCTCCGCTTCAACAACCATGTTCCGCAATATTTACCGCAACGGCGTTCGCGAACAGTACGTCAGCGCGGTGGCCGACCCGATCCATGCCCGCCATATTCCCGGGCAATGGGCATTTGCGCCGACTGTGTATCTCTGTCCGATTGCGGGAGAGGTGATGCCTGACGTCGCAAAGCGGTTTTCCGATTCTCTGATCGGCATAGGAGCGCAGGGCTGGCTGCGAGTGTGGGACGAGTCCGGCAGGGTGAGAAAGAAGAGATGGGAAGACGCCGCAAGCGTTGTGTCCAACGTGAACATGGTCGTTTACAGCGAGCTCGATCTCGATGAACCATACAAGTTTGCGGAAGATATCTCCCGGTTGACCCCGATTGTCATTGTCACACAGGCCAGCAGGGGCGCCGAACTTTTCGTCGAAGGACGGAGACTTCATATTCCCGCCTACGAAGTGCGGGCAGCAGATGAGACCGGCGCCGGCGATGTTTTCGGGGCGGCCTTCCTGGTCAAATACCGCGAATGTCGTGACCCTGTTGAAGCGGCGAGGTTTGCATGCTGCGCCGCCTCGTTCGTCTGTGAGCGGGAGGGTACCGAAGGAATACCAACTCTCGAACAGGTTCTCTCGCGAATGCGGGAAAGAGCGGCGCAAACATAGGTGGCTGCGCGGTTGACACGTTCGTTCTTACAAAATGCTCGTATTTTCAGGGAAAGCGCCGCAGGAGGCTTTCGCCAGGCCATAAAAACAAACCCACAATATCGAAGCGTCTTGCGCGTGTCAGACGTGCAGGCCCGACCATTTCCTTTTCCCAGCCTCGATATTGGCCGACAGGAGGACAAGAATGAACCTTAAGCTTGTTGTCGTCGTGATCCTGCTTTTGCTTGTGGTTATTTTTGCCGTACAGAATTACGAAGTCATAGAAATCCAGTTTCTGTTCTGGTCGCTGCGAACGAGTATAGCCATCATAATTTTCGTGTCACTTGTCATCGGCTTCGCTGCGGGCTGGACCCTCCCGGTTCTCCTGAAGAGAAAATGATTGGGGAGCGGATTTCATGCTTTCGCAACAACGAAGAAAAAATCTATAGTCCTTTGAACATTTCTATCGTTCTCCCGCGCTTCTCCGTCTTCACGCTGTCACGCACTTTCTGTCCCACGGGCGCGCACTGCGCGATTCCGCTATTGACAAAATGGCATTTGGCGGTCGGCATTCCTCAAGCATTCGCACCAATCTACCCGCTGCCGGGAGCCAGAAAGTGTTTCACGGTTCGATGGCCCCATTCCTGAGGCAGTCCGCCAACCTGCGAATTCCCGAAAAGCAGTGGATTCCTAATTGGGTAAGGCCCCTGCGCCGGCTTGTCGGCAAAATGGACAATCGTGAGACAGATGCGGCGACGATGTTTTACCCTTGTTCCCGTGCCAAAATACATGATTTGTTCCATTGCCCCGAAATGGAGTTCAAGATAGAGTGAGAAGAAACGAAAACTTCTCACCGGCGCCGGGATTGGAGGGCGTTTGGCCAGGGAACGTCATGGCGGGAAGATTGGGGTATCCGAAAGGAAACAAAGAGACCGCGAAGGAGGGTAAACACAATGGCAAAAGCCGCAATTAACGGGATGGGTAGAATTGGACGGGCCGCTTTTAAAATATTGTTGGAGACGTCAGACTTTGAGCTGGTGGCTGTTAACGATCTTGTGCCGCCGGATAACCTCGCTTACCTGCTGAAATACGATTCTGTTTACGGGAGATATGAGCGCGACATTAAAAGCGAAGACAATGCGCTCATGGTCGATGGCGAGACATTTAAAGTATTCGGCCAGAAAGACCCGGCTCAGCTTCCGTGGGCGGACCTCGATATCGACATCGTATTCGAGTGCACAGGCGTATTCACCAGAAAAGAGGACCTGGAAAAGCATATCCGGGCAGGCGCGAAACACGTCGTACTCTCCGCTCCGGCGAAGGGGAACGACATCGTTACAGTGGTCCATGGCGTCAACACGACCGAGGGACAAACCCGGATTGTATCCTGTGCGAGTTGCACCACGAATTGCATCACGCCGGTTGTCGAGATTATGGGGAGGAGAGTCGGCGTAAAAAAGGCCATCATGACCACGATACACGCTTACACCTCGACGCAGGCAATCGTCGACGGCCCCAGCAAGAAATGGAGGAGAGGACGAGCTGGAGCCGACAACCTGGTTCCAACCTCCACAGGTGCGGCAAAAGCAACCTCGAAAGCGCTACCACAATATCGGGGAAAATTTGATGGGGTTGCAGTTCGGTGTCCGGTTCCCGTGGGCTCCATCGCCGACATAGCTTTCCTCACCGAAAGAACAACGTCAGTGGAAGAAATAAACGAAATCTTCACAGAAGAGGCAAAAAGCGAGCGGTACAATGGGATTTTGGGAGTCACAAAAGACCCGATTGTCTCATCCGATGTGATCAAGGACCCTCGCGCCTCCATTGTCGACGTGAGCATGACTCAGGTCGTCGACGGCGACCTTGTCAAAATCATGAGCTGGTACGATAACGAATGGGGTTACGCCAACCAGATGGTCAAGGAGGGTGTTCGAATCGTACGCGAAGGTGTTCCAGCCTAGAGAGGTGAAATCGCCAACGCGGATTTCCGATGACATAGGGGTCTTGCGCGGGGTGCTCTCGGTATCGAACCGAGACGGAGGCCGATACCGTCATTGCGAAGAAGATGCGCCAGTGATTTCTCAATTCATGAATTCAGGCGGCTTTTATGCTGTTTTAACGCAAGTTATCTTGCGCCAGCCGGTATTGGGCCGCAATGCTGGTGGTGGCGCCCCTACGACCATTTGGTTGTGGTTCCGGAAGACCGCGAATCCGTCCGGCGAAGTGCGGCGATGAATTCTCACCTGCAAGGAGGTCCGGCCTGCTCCTGCGGGCGAGAAGGTTTCATTCGGAAAAGCTGACAGGTTGCTCCCATGCGCAGGGCGCGGCTTCGATTCCGGGGACAATGATTTTTCCGAGAAAGGTCCCGCCGAGCGCTCTTCCATGTCTCCGGAATTCTCACAAAGTAGCGGATAGCTTCAATAATCCTTAAAATAGGAAAGAAGGGAGGAATCCGGTATGACTGCTTCGAACCTTGATGTTTTTGAAAGGACGACTCAAAAGACAAACCTCTGGTTGAAAGAGATTATGTCTGACATGGGGTGGGACGACAGGCGCAAGGCGTATCTGGCTCTTCGCGCCACGCTCCAGACCCTCAGAGACCGTCTTACTATGGAAGAAGCCGTGCAGCTCGGAGCTCAATTACCGATGCTTATTCGGGGCTTCTACTACGAGGGGTGGTCACCCTCGGGCAAACCGTCATCTGACTTGAGGGATAAAGACCAGTTCCTTGCATGCGTCAACGACCAGTTTCCGAACGAAGATGTCGACGCGGAGCGGGTTGTCCGGTCCGTCTTCGCGGTTCTCGCGAATCGAATTTCGAAAGGGGAGATGGAAGATATCAAACAAATCCTGCCCGACGACCTGAACGAGTTGTGGCCCGACGGGCAGGGGTAAGGATCTTCGGTTGTGCTCATTTATCGGGAACGCCTTTTCAAGCAGAGAGGTCAAAATATGCCGCTTTTCACACGAAATGAATTGAGAAAATTGTTTGACGTTCAAGGCTCCTGCCTCTCCCTGTTTATGCCGACACACAGGGTTACATCGGAAATCAGGCAGGACCGTATCAGGTTTAAGAATCTGCTCCAGCAAGCCGAAGAGTCTTTGGCCAAGGAGGGTTATCGTCCCCATGAAATCAAATTACTGCTGGAGCCGGAGTTCAGACTTTTGAATGAGACCCCATTCTGGGAGAATCAAAGTGAAGGACTCGCCCTGTTTCGCGCATCGGATTTTTTCGAGGCATACCTGCTTCCGACAGCGTTCGAGGAACAGGTCCATATCGGAAAACGGTTCCATTTGAAACCCCTGCTTCCCCTCCTCGGAGGCGATGGTCAATTTTACGTTCTTGCCATTAGCCAGAAGGCGATTCGGCTGTTTCAGGCAACCCGCTACGAGATAAGTGAGGTCGACCTTGCGAAAGAAGTCCCGAAAACTCTTGCCGAGGCGATGAAGTTCGACGACCCCCAAAAACAGCTCCAGTTTCATACCGGCGCCTCGGCTCCGCAGGCGGCATCTCCCACCGCCGGTTCGAAACGTCCGGCGCTTTTTCACGGACATGGGGTCGGAAAAGATGACACCAAGGACAAGATTCTCGAATATTTTCGCCAGGTCGACAAGGGACTGCGTGAAATCCTCCGAAACGAACAGTCCCCCCTGTTGCTTGCAGGGCTCGAATATGTGCCCTTCATGTATCGGGAAGCCAACTCGTATCCGTATCTGGTCGAACAGGCCATCGTTGGGAATCCCGACGACATGGCGCCCGAAGAAATTCGCGAAAAAGCCTGGTTTATCTTGAAGAGCTATTTCGGGGAGGCGAGGGAAGAAGCCGCTGCCAAGTACGGACAATTGAAAGGAACGGGCAGGACCTCATCTGATCTAAAGGAAATCGTCATAGCAGCTTATCACGGCCGTATCGAATCGCTGTTCGTGTCGAACGGAGAGGAGCAATGGGGGGTTTTCGATCCGCAGTCGAATTCGGCCGAATTCCACCCGGAGCACGAACCGGGGGATGAAGATTTACTCGATACCGCTGCCATACACACCCTGCTGAAAGACGGTGCGGTCTTTCCTGTTGGCCGGAAAAACATGCCCGACGATTCGCTTGCCGCAGCGGTCTTCCGATACTAACGGCCTCAGCAACGAAATTGGCAGCCGACAGATTTTGGACAAGTTAGGGCACTATCCCTCGGGACCGAGGGATGTGTGAACAGGTTCAAGGGACTGTTGCAGGCCAAAGACGATGTCGGGGAAATTCCTCACCCCGGAGATACTTGCGCTGTTTCCATCGGTAAGACTGTTGACAAGAAGGCCGAGTTCCAGCAAATGTGGTAATGTAAGGCGGCCGATATGTTTCGTCTGCCGGTTCTCGCTCCGTTTTTGAACCTTATCTTTATCAATAAGCGCCGGCTGGGAAGCCCGGCCGATGCCATATCAAACATCGTTCACAACACAGAGGGGCCGCTGCCCCGACGCGACTCTTTTGAAATTCTCGAATGCGAAATCGAATACCCGCCGGTGCATCTCGTATGTGGGACCCGCCACATGAGGACTAAGAACGGTATTCCTCGCCTTCACGATCGGATTTTCGGCTTTTACTGGTTCGTCGCAAAAAACATCGAGCGCCGCGCCCGCCAGTCTCCCGCTGTTCAGCGCTTCCACGAGCGCCGCTTCGTCAACCACACCCCCGCGGGCGGCGTGGATGAGGTAAGCCGTCGCCTTCATTTTTGCCAACTCCGCCGCGCCTATCATACGCCGCGTCATATCGGTGAGAGGAACGTGCAGCGTGACAATGTCGGACTGCTCGAGCAATTCTTCGAGC
This sequence comes from uncultured bacterium, assembly GCA_964453435.1. GTDB lineage: Bacteria > Abyssobacteria > SURF-5 > SURF-5 > SURF-5 > CAYVQZ01. The sequence continues at coordinate 17,264 of CAYVQZ010000058.1, read as the reverse complement.
GAGACCCTTTTCACATGGAGTTCCGCCTCCAGTTCGGGGGAAAGCATCGTGACGTCGCTGTAAAGCATTCTCACTCCGAAGCCGCCGAGTCGGCGGGCCAACGCCTGCCCTATCGCTCCCATACCTACAATACCGACCGTTTTCCCGCAGAGTTCGTAGTTCTCGTCGTTCGAAATATGGCCTTTCCATTTTCCCTGTCTGACCAGGCTGTCGTATTCAGGCACGTTCCGCAGAAGGGAAAGAATGGCGCAGATGGTGTATTCCGCGACGGAAACGCTTGTGACACCGGCCACGTTCGCCACGGGAATTCCGCGCGCGGTGGCCGCCTCGAGGTCGACGTTGTCGTAGCCAACCCCAAACCGCTGGATTAACTTGAGTTGGTGACAGTGTTCCAACATTTCCTTCGTGATCTTTTCCATCCCCACCAACATGAAGTCAGAGTCGCTCAGTCCACGATTTCCACTCGCTTCCCCCTCGTGACCCCGGGGTTCGGGCGAAGGAATCACGCATGTCCAACCGTCGGGCAAGCGCGCATCTATCCACTTTCTCGCCGACTCCGGCATAAAACAGAATATCTTCATCTTTTCTTTCTCCGTGTTAACGCTGCCGCGGGCTTCGGTAAATACGCAAAAGACTGAAGCGCCTGCTTGTGAACCAAGTGACCGCACGAACATCCTTGCAAACATTTCTCAAAATGTATTCTATACCGAATATCCGGAAACGCCAAAGGCCTTTGATAATGTGGTTATAAATTCGAGGGATTTATTGATTGAAGCGCTTGCGCAGATGTTGAAACGTATGAGGTGGTCAAAATCGGCCCGCGTGCCTGAGGTAGAGGTCCAAAAAAAACAAGTGTCGGCTACCGCGGGAGCAGATGTCTTGTGAAGAGTTCAAAAAAAAAGCGTGTGCGGTATTAAGGGTGCGAACTTCCTTCACTTGGAAGCCCCGGGCCTTTCACTGCCGCTTCCCGTCACTTCGGCGCCGTGAGCGATGAGAAGCTCCACCGTAGTTAAATTTCCGTGTGACGCGGCATACATTACCGCTGTGCGGCCGTCCACGTCTCTCATATTAATGTCTGCGTATGGCAGGAGCACCCTGATGGTTATGGTATGACCATCCAGAGCCGCAAGCATCAAGGCGGTGGAACCGTTGCTGTTTCTGGCGTTTGCGTCGGCTCCTCGTTTCAGCAAGTATCGAACGACACCATAGCTTCCCGCAGCCGCCGCATACATGAGAGGAGTCATGCCGTGCTTGTCGCGGGTATTTACACTCAAGCCTTTGGCCAGCAGTCTGTCCACTGTTTCAAGGTCTCCCCTGCTGGCCGCTTCCAGCAACTTGGTCTTTCGGCGTTCACCGAGGCGAGACAGCATTCTTACCTTAATCGTAAGTTCCTTCCGGTAAGGGCAAACTATTCGACTCCACGACGGCACACCGGAATCGGGCGTTACCGTCACAGAAAAAAAAGGCATTATCTATACACAACTATTTTCCATAAAATGCGACCCCTTGTCAAATCATAGGGGCTACAAGAACATATGAGTTCCTGAGGCAAAGCTCGACCGAGAGTGACTATGTCAATCGGAACCCGCCTCTCAGCTCGCTTCGGAAATAGCCCGCTATTCTATCCCGTCAAATTCGGAACACAATAAGACAGGCGGTCCGAAAGCAGCCACAGCTCCATCACGCTACCATTTCGGTTAAATGGGCAATCATGAGATAGATTCACATCCCTTAATTTTGATGCGAACTCGGCGAGTAAATGGTGGTTAGCTTGGAAAGCGCTCAAGATGGTATTGCAAATTGAACGATATGACACCTCGGCCGGACCTGACCGGAGAAATCCTCTCGACAAGCTTTTCCCATGCAGGCCTAGGCGGGAAGTTCTTTTGCAAGACTTTTAAGAGACTTCGCCCGGCTCGTTCGCCAATCATAGTTTCATGCGACAATCAGACATTTTATCGACTCCTGCAATCGATCGCGAGATTCTTCGCTCTTATTCAGAATGACAACCAAAAGCGCCCGGAAAGTTATTCCGACAACGCACCCATCAGAAAGGACCGGGATTTCACGAGGGCGGACGTCCTTTATTGTGATATCCTGACGCACCGCCTTACCGGCGTCGGGACGCAATCGAATCCGCGAGCACGCACAGTATTTCAAACATTATTGCCGCGCCGACGAAAGCCGTGACACCGCTGGGATCATATTGCGGCGCGACTTCCACGACGTCCCCGCCGACGAGGTGTAATCCCCGCAGACCCCGTATGAGCGTTTGTACGTCGAGCGGCGTCAGGCCGCCCACCTCGCGCCCTCCCGTGCCCGGCGCCAGGATCGCATCTATGGCATCTATGTCAAAACTGATGTAGGTGGGCGCATCGCCGACAATCCGCCGGGCCTCTGCAACCACCGCCGCGACGCCCATTTCGTAGAACTCCTCGGAATGGATGACTCGCATGCCGGAATCATAGGAAAATTCCCAGAGAAATTCGTACCGCCCGCGGATCCCAATTTGAAGCGTGCGCTCCGGGTCGATAGCGCCGGCAAGCGCCGCGTTGCGGAAAGGAGCGCCGTGGTGAACCTTGCTGCCCCCATATTCCCCGAAGGTATCGCAATGGGCATCGATATGTATCAAACCGAGAGGTTTGTCCGAACCCAGCGCCTTGAGGATCGGGTAGCTGATCGAGTGGTCGCCGCCGGCGGTGAGCGGCGCGACACCCTTCCCTTTGACCTCGCGGTAATGCGCCTCAATTTCTTCTATTGCAGGATCCAGATTGAATTGGTTTGCGGGAACAAAATCGCCTGCGTCCGCAACTCGACAGATATCGAACGGGATTATCTTTGTGTGATAGTTCATCGGACCCGAGACCCGCGCCGATGCGTTGCGAATCTCGCGAGGGCCCAGGCGGGCGCCGCTTCGATCGCTCACGCCCAGATCGAACGGCAGCCCGAGCAGCGCAATGTCGCAATCGGTCAGGTCAGGGTTGTAGTGAGCTCCGAGAAAGGTCGGAATACCGGCGTACGGGGGCGCGGCCAGCTGCGGATTCTCCTGAAACTCGCGCATCATATAGGCTGCAAGCTGCTTATTCTTTATGTCGAACATGTCCTTTTCGCCCAGTTGCTTCAGTTTTTCCATATCCATGATCGTTCGGCTTCCTTTCCTCCCTCATTGTTCAGAAAAATATCCCTTTTCTCCCTCTGCATTCTCGGTCACAATCGCTCCATTGTTGCGGCATGGGCATCGGACAAGAATCCGGAGACTATCCCTTTACCGATTGCCTGAGTGTCGTCACCGCTTCAATTGCAGCCGTCATAAGCAAACCGATATCGGTGGAACAGGTGATGAAGGTCATCCCCCGCTGCATCCAGAATTGTAAGACCGACATGTCGCGAACGTGGATACCCGACGCGATGCCCTTCTCCGCGCAACACCCCACCACCTTCTGGATAGCCGCAATCATTGATGGATGCATATGGTCGCCCGGAACTCCCAGCGAGATGGACAGGTCGTTAGGTCCGATGAGTGCGACATCGACGCCATCAACGGATATGAGGTCCTCGATGCTGTCGACGGCCAGCCTGCTCTCAATCTGTATTATGACAATGGTGTCTTCGTTCAGGTGCTCGATCTGTTCGGCGATAGTGCCGGGCTCGTAGTCGCTGATAATCGGCCTGACCCCGAAGCCTCTCGAGCCCCAGGGCGGATATTTCGCGGCTCGTATGATATTCTCCACCTGTTCCTTCGTCTCGGTCCGGGGTACCATGATGCCGTGCGCGCCAAGGTCGAGGGTCCTCGCAATGAGGTGATACGCGTTGTCCGGCGCCCTGACGAGACATGTGAGGTCCATTGACCGCCCCGCCCTGACTATGTTTAAGACCGATTCGTGATTGAACGAACCATGCTCCGTGTCGATAAAAATATAGTCGAAACCAGCCGCGCTCAGCATTCGGGCAACCTCGGGAGACGTGAATTCAACAACCATGGTTCCAAACACGGTCTGACCGTCCTTGAGCGCGCGCCTCACGTTGTTTTTTTTCATAATAACGGCCTCCTTTCCGAAAAAATCCACCGCATGGCGCCGATTTCTCGAGTCAACATGCGACATCCGTGGGAGATGGTTCCGGGACCGATCATCCGGCGGCTCCCCGACGCCTGCAATCAGGAATTCGGACTCGACATCGCCGAACAGTACCTCAGCCATCTGAGCGAAGACGAGAGGACGTCCCTTGAGAAAGAAGCATCCGTCGCGTCAAGCTGAGACGTGTCCGAGAAACAGCGCGCGGCTTTTGGACCTTTCAAACCCGAGAAAATCCCTGCCCCGACATGCTGGCGGGGGCAGAGATTTTTCAAGAGTCCTCTATTACTCGATGGTCACCTGCGGCTTCTTGGGCGGATACTTTATCAGGCTCATCTTGTGCCGGACCATTTCATTCTGGAGGAGCGGAGCAAGCCAGAGCTTCCTGATTGTGACCGCGCTCCTCTCCTTGGGGTCCATGTAGAGATTGTAGATAATGGCCTTCCCCGCCTTCTGGACCGTGGCGTTCTGCATGCTCCCCATGGCCTCGTATTCGCCGTTGCCCACTTCAACAATGTAGGTGTGCGCCTTGTATTCGCCCCACCGAATGGCTGCAGGATACTCATTCAAATAGTAGAGAACAATTCGCCGGTTCGATTCGCCTTCATCGGCAAGCAAGAATGATGTCTGGTCGACTCCGTCGATGTACCGGTCGGTCGGCATCCTGTCTTCGGCCCCTGCAAAGGCAAGCGAAGTATTGAACAGGTCGGCCAGGTCGAACAAACCGTCAGATACCCTGCCCCCCTTGATCGTGCCGGGCCAGTACGCAACGCCGGGAACGCGCATGCCGCCCTCCCAGGTCGAACCTTTTCCTCCGCGAAAAGGGGTGTATCCGGTGTCCGGCCACGTGTCTTCCTCCGGCCCGTTGTCGGAGGTGAAAAACACCAGGGTGTTTTCCGCCAGCCCCGTCTCATGCAGCGTACCGATTATGCGCCCGACGATGTCGTCTACTTCGATGACCCCATCCTTATACGGATGTTTGGCGGGCGATTTGCCGTGATATCCCTCGGCGGGATAGTTGTCAAAATGGACTTTCGAGAACGCATGAATCAGATAGAACGGCTTATCGCTTTTCGCCATTCTCCGAAGGAAATCATCCGTGTAATTCGCAAAATCCTGATCGAGGTTGGCAAGCACGGGAATCGTTATTTCCTTCAGTGGCTGCAGTTTCTCCTCTCGTTTCGCTTGAACCAGGTGCTTGCTGAAGGGGGCCTGCTCGAGCATGGCGGTACGCTGCGGGCTGTACACGATTTCCGGATTGAAATAAGGGTCCCTCCACTCCGTATAAATATTGGAGACACCGAGGAAGCCGTAGAATTCATCGTATCCCACATTCTGCGGCTGCTGGTCTTCCGCCTCGCCGAGGTGCCATTTTCCAACCAGCGCGGTGACGTAGCCCGCGTCGCGCAAGACCTGTGCCGCTGTCACTTCACCAACGAGACCACCTTTTTCACTGTACATCGGGGGACGGTAAATTCCATGTCGTATGGGCAGGCGGCCCGTCATCATCGTTGCGCGGGTCGGCGAACACGTCGGCTGTGCATACGTCGAGGTCAACATCAATCCCTCGCGGGCAAGTCGGTCGGTGTTCGGTGTCGGGGCCCCGGCCATGGCGCCGCCCCCATAGCAGCCCGGGTCGCCCCATCCCATATCGTCCACAATCAGGATGAGGACATTCGGCTTCTTTCCGAACTTCTTCTCCAAAGCATCGAGCTTCTTTTCCGCCTCTGCCTGCTGTTGGGGATGCGGAATGGCGGGTTCGGTCTCCGCCATTGCGGGCCGCAGGAAAAACAAAACCACATATGCGGCGGCAAGTGCGCTCACGAATTTCCGATAGCTGGCGTTTCCCTTCATCTGTGCTCCTCCTCTCCTCGTTCGAAAAAACCACCTTTGCGCTTTCACGTGTTCGAGAGCCTGACCAATTTCGTACGCACGATGATACTACTCGGAGATGCGCGATTACAAGTGAAATTCGCCCGGTCTTTTACTGAAGAACCGGAATCGACCTTTGTAAAGTGAAAATTGAATTTCCGCGGCGCCGATTTGGCGCTCTGCGGTATTTTTGTGCTTGACATGGCTTTCCGGTCATGGTAGTATTAGACGTATCGTTGAAAAATCAAACAACTGTTGAGAAAAACCCATGCTGGCCACAAACAAACGAAACCTTTCGAGGCGCGAGCGGGAACGCCAGCAGAGAGTCGAACTGATTCTCGACAGCGCAGAAGAGCTTTTCCTCAAAAAAGGATTCTCAGCCACCACCATGAATGACATTGGAGAGGCTGCAGAATTCAACAGGGCAAGCCTCTACCATTACTTCCCAAGCAAGGAGGCGATATACGTCGCCACGGTCGAGCGCGGAATGGATTATCTGATTGCGACCGCAAAAGAATCGGTGAGACAAGGAACGAACGCGCGTGAAAAAATACAAAAACTGCGCGAAGCGATTGTTTCCGTCGTAAGCCAAAGACAGAATTTCTTTCGCCTGTATTTCATAACTCGTTTCGAGGTCTTTCCATATTTGAGTCCGGAACTCGCCGAACGGCTTCAATCGAAAACGCATGAGATGGACAGCATATTTCACGAGATATTTCGCGAAGGAGTGGCGACCGGCGAGTTCAGGGAGGATGACCACCTGGTCTGCGGCGATATCTTTTTTGGCCAAATAATCGGCCTCATGCTTCTCAACAGCACGGAAAAGCTCGAACGCCCCTGGACAGAGTGCCTGGAAAAGGCGACCGACCTGCTCATCGAGAGCCTTTTGAAGAAGGCAGAGGGATAACGCAATGAACGTCGTAGGGGGTTTAGGTAAGAGCGCGAGGTTTCCTTGAATATGTCTTCACAATCTCGCGAACTTTTGAAGGTTCTTCGAGTGAGCGATGCAAATTCACTCACTCCACCATTCGGAGAAACAACGCTGCCAGGTCCCAAGGATAGAGAACCACAGAATGCGAACGAGCGGAGATAACCTTTGGCTGGACATGCCGTATGAGGCGAATCCGCCCCTCGCAGGGTTTGTCGAGGCGGACGTCGGAGTTGTGGGCGGTGGTTTTACCGGACTGGCCGCCGCGTATTTCATTAAGCAGCGTTTTCCCGAGAAAAAGATTGTCGTTCTGGAAAGCGATTACATCGGCTACGGCTCCTCCGGTCGCAATCTGGGCCTCGCAAGCAGTTTGTTGGGGCATAACGTGCTCCCGATAATGAAGAGCCAGGGGCCGGAGGGGACGCGGAGATATCACCAACTCGGGATTGAATCCATCTCGCTCGTCGAGGAACTGGTCAGAGAGCACAACATTGACTGCGAGTACGCAAGCACGGGACGGTTGGATATCGCTCAAACCGAGAGAGAAATCAGGCTGCTCGAAAAAAAGGTGAAGGCATACGAGGCAATAGGAGCGGAATTCGAATGGCTCGACAAGGCAAGAGTCCGCAGTCGGTTTGAAGGAACAAAAGCGCTCACAGGGCTGTACAGTCCGGATGATGGAACGTTTCATCCGGGAAAGTTTATCAGGGGTCTGAAGAACGTGGTCGAGTCGGCCGGGGTCGATATCTGCGAGAATTCGCGCTGCACGCGCATCGAAACCGGGCCGATGATTTCACTCTATACATCGCTCGGGCATCTCAGGGTCAAGGACGTCGTTCTCGCGACGAACGCCTACACCAATCCGCTTGGCCTGTTTCGGAACAGAGTGATTCCTCTATACGTATACAACACGGCGACCGAGCCGTTGACCGACTCGCAGTTGGATGCGTTTGGCTGGTCCGAACGCGAGCCGGTCAAGAATCAGAAATATCTTTTCTGGACTCTTCGCCTCACCCCGGAAAATCGCATCGTGTTCAACGATGCGAATGCGCTCTGCTTCTACAACAATGAGCGCGATTACAGCCATTCGCCAAAGGTTTACAGGGAGCAAAGGAACTTCCTCAGGTCCGAATTTCCCATGCTCAGGGATGTGAAAATAACGCACCAATGGGGTGGTCGCGTCGGGATCACCTTGGATTTCCTGCCGTCGGTGGGCTGCAGGGGCGAGTCGCGGAATATTTACTACAGCATGGGATACAACGGGCACGGCGTCGCCTTCGCATGTCTCGCCGGGAAGATGCTTGCTCAACTGATGGCCGGCGAAACATCGCCCCTCACCAGTCATCCTTTGATAAACAAGCGTCTATGGGGAGTCCCCTCACCGGCGATAACATATCTGGCGACAAACGCCTACGAATGGTATTTCAAGATATACGATCTGTGGCTGGGCATGGGCAAATAACGGGGAGGAAGCTGCGATGTGGATAGTGAAATATGTGATTCCCATACTCGCGATTCTCGGCTTCGGGCATGCGGCGTATGAGAATCTGACCGGAAAAGTCGACGCGAACAAAATGGGCGTGACAATGGAACATATCAAGATGTTCGGCCTGCTCGCTCTGATTCAGACAATCGGCTGGGTTATAGTCATAATCGGGGTGCGCACGGGCGCAGCGTGGACAAAGTCGGTGGCGGTCTTCAGCATGGCCCTGTTCTTTTTTGACTACGTCGTCAGCCTTCCATCATATAAGAACCTGGGAGACAAGGCATTCAAATATTGGGCCGGAGTCGTTTTGCTCCTTCTGGTCGGATACTGTATTTGGCTTTGAGCGGCGTCGATTCGCAATATGCGGGGGGGGGAAAGAGGTTCGAGTTGCATGGACGCAGCGATTTTTTGACGAACTTCGGTCAATTTGTACAATTAAGAAGTTTGTTGGTTTTTATGATAGACTGAACGGGTGACGGGCCATCCTGAACGGAGCGGCGCCTGCCTTCGCCTGCAACCGCGATTCAAAGACGGAGGAACTTCACGATGAAACCGATTGTCTCAATCGTCCGGTACGAAAACGTCGATTCCGTGTCCGAAGCAATCCAACAGTGCGAGGGATTTAAAAACCTCAAGCCGAGCGACCGCGCATTGCTCAAACCCAACATTTGCACGGCCGGAGGAGGATTCATTCCCCCGTATGGAACCGTAACCACGACAGCGGTCGTGGAAGGCACAATTCGGGCGTTGAAGGATTTTGGAGTAACCGACATCACTGTCGGTGAGGGAACCGTAACCGACGAGCTCGGCACAAACACGACCAAAGGTTACAAATGGATTCATTATCATGATCTCGCAAAACGCTATGGCGTCAAGCTTGTGGATTTCAACGCGGGGCCTCACAAAAAGATTAAAGCGGAAGACGTGCCCATGAATATTGCGGAGGCGGCCCTTGACACGGATTTTTTCATTAATTTACCCGTTCTGAAAACTCACCAGGACACGAAGGTGTCTCTGGCCAGCAAGAACCTCAAAGGCTGCATGAACCTGGCTTCCAAGAGGTATTTCCACGGCGAGCACGGCGTGATTCACTATCGAATCTCGCGGCTGATGGAGACAATACCTCAGCACTTGGTGATAATCGACGGAATCTACGCAATGGAGAAGGGGCCGGACGCAACGGTCGGCACCGCCTATCCTCGCGGAATCCTTGCTGCGTCGACCGATTTCTTAGCCGCCGATGCGGTGGGCGCCCGGCTGTTGGGTATCGAACCCGCCGATTCCGACCCGCTCCGAATTTATGCGGAGCGGCACGACAGGATGGATGTGGTGGAAAGCAACGACGCTATCGAGATTCGCGGTGAGCGAATCGAGGACCACACACAGGCGCTCGAATGGTCGTCCAAAGCGGGCGAAGACATGGCGGCCTCGGGACACACCGGCTACGAGGTGCGTTGTTACACCGATGCGATGTGCTCTCAATGCTTCGCCAGTCTCTCGGGACCGTCGCTTCTTCTGGCGGCCTTAAGCCGCGACAAAGATTTCAACGACCTCGTGATCGTGGCGGGAAAGACGTACAAGGAAGAGCGCAATTCGCCCCGAACGCTTCTCTTCGGCAATTGTGCAATCCAAAACAATCCGCATCTTGACCAGGCAATGAAGTTCGAGGGCTGTCCGCCAAAATTCTTCAAATCCTTGTTTTTCCTGGCGGGCCAGATGCAAGGCATGCCCGGAAGGCTGGCGTTTTACAGCCGGCTGGCCGTGTATTTCGCGAAAGTCAGCATGGAAATCGGCCTGCTGCCCCTCCCCCGTTTTGAGATTTACAAGAACAACCCCGATTACAGGATCGAACATTTCCGCCCGGCTTCGTAACGGATGTCGGTCCGGTCGTTCGCAAGCGAGGAAGGCGCCAGTGGTCCCGACGGAGCAAATCATGACGGAAACACCAGTTGCTTCTGCATTCCCAAAACAGAGGCAACCGAAGGATAAGGAGGAGACAGATGAAGAAATTTGACAAATCGAATGAGCTTTACGAGCGAGCGTTGAAAGTCATCCCCGGCGGGATACCCGGCCACCAGAGCCCGCTGCTCCTGGTGTTCGGATCCTCGCCCTGTTTCATCGAGCGAGCCGAGGGAGCGCGCTTCTGGGATGTCGACGGCAACGAGTACATCGACTATATGTGCGCATACGGTCCGATGGTGCTCGGCTACAAACATCCGAAGGTGGAAGAGGCGGTCCGCGCGCAGAACGAAAAGGTAGACCTGTGCAATCTGCCGACGGTGCGCTCAATCGAACTGGCGGAGAAAATGGTTGGCATGATTCCGATCGCCGACTGGGCCATCTTCGGCAAAAACGGCTCGGATGTCACAACGTACGCATGCCGGGTCGCCCGCTCGCACACCGGCAGAAACAAAATCATCATGGTCGAGGGCGCATACCACGGCATCGGCGCATGGTGCACCCCGTTCCCGCCAGGCACCACGGAGGAAGACCGGGTCAACATGCTCACATTCGAATACAACGATACCGAGGGCTTCCTGAAACTCGTTGAAGAGAACAAGGACGACCTCGCGGGCGTCATAATCTCGCCCTTCCGGCACGAGGCGTTCCATGACTCCGAAATGCCCGCCACCGGCTTCCTCGAGGCCATACGCAAGTCCTGTGACGAGACCGGGGCGGCGTTCATCGTTGACGACGTCCGCGCCGGCTTCAGGATGCACATGGGCGGTTCGCTCGAGAGTTTCGGCGTGAAACCCGACTTGATCTGCTTCTCGAAAGCGATGGGGAACGGACATCCGATCGCCGGATGTGTCGGCAAAGAAGACCTGCGGGGAGCCGCCTCGAATGTCTTCTTCACCGGGTCGTTCTTCTCGAGCGCCGGCCCGATGGCGGCGGCAATCGCGACGCTCGATGAGATGCAGGCCACCGGCGCAATCGGGAAGATGTACGAACTCGGAGAGATGCTCAAGGACGGTATGCTCGACCAGGCGGACGCGCACCGCCAGGAAGTGAATTATACGGGGCCGGAAAGCATTCCCTTCATGAGCTTCGCCGAGGGGGACGGTATGGAGCGCTCGCGGCTGTTCTGCCAGGAATGCTACCAGCGCGGCGTCTTCTTCCATCCGTTCCACAACTGGTTCATCTCCGCCGGGCATACCGAAGAAGACATCAAGCAGACGCTCGACGCCACCGACGCCGCTTTCAAGCGCGTGAAGGAGGAACTGGGATAGGGTGGCGGACTGTCCCTGAAGCGTACGCAAATGAATTATCGGACGAACTCACTGTCCCCGAAGCAACCCGTACCAGAGCAGCCCGTGACCGAGAGAACAACCGGTATTCCAAAAGGGAGGAACGGAAAGTTGGCGCAGACAACGACGAAACACATCACCGACCGCGGCGAACTGGAGAAATACCTGGCCGGCAAGGCCGCCGTTACGCGAAAGAAAGTGTTGGAGTTGACGCGCATCGCGATGGGCGGCCACCTCGGCGGCGGTCTCTCGATGGTGGATGTGACGGTCGCTTTGTACCACCACGTGCTCAATATCGACCCGGCGAATCCGAAATGGCCCGACCGCGACCGCTTCCTGCTGAGCAAGGGCCACGGCGCCATAACGCTTGACGCCGTGCTCGCACAGGTGGGCTTTTTCCCCGAGGAAAAACTCGAGACGTTCAATAAGCTGGACAGCCCGTTCGGCATGCACACAAACGCGAAGTCAACCCCCGGCATCGAACACTCGACCGGCTCTCTGGGTCATGGCCTTTCAGTGGCCGTCGGCATGGCGTTGGGAGCGCGGCTCGACAATGCCCGGTGGCGCGTGTATTGCCTGCTGGGCGACGGCGAGCTCCAGGAGGGCAGCACGTGGGAAGCGGTGATGAGCGCGGCCCACTATAAACTGGGCAACCTGGTGGCGATTGTCGACCGCAACAAGTTCACGCTGGACGGTCCCACCGAGCAGTTGATGGCGCTCGAGCCGCTGGCGGAAAAACTCAAGGCGTTCCGATGGAATGTGCTGGAAGTCGATGGCCATAACATGGGGGAACTCTTGAATGTGTTCGAAGAACTGCCGCCGCCATCGAGTGAAGTTCCGACGCTTATCGTCGCGCACACGGTGAAAGGCTACGGCGTATCCTTCATGGCGAACGATGCGAAGTGGCATTACGGCGCTATCGACAGCGACCTCGAGGAACAGGCGGTAAAAGAGATCGAGGCGAGCGTCGCCGATCGGTAGGGTTTCCGGGTAATTAGTGGAGGACACATCCTATGGCTGAGGGCTTCACATACAACATCGAAACCATCGACATGCTTACCCAGGCGGAGGTGTACGGCAAAGTCCTTGTGGAAATGGGCAAGACGAACAAGGATATCGTGGTCCTGACCGCCGACTTGATGCGTTCGAACAAGACGCGGGAGTTTTTTGACACGTATCCCGAGCGCTCGTTCAACGTGGGCGTCGCCGAACAGAACCTGTTCGGGGTGGCGGCAGGCCTTGCCCGCGCGGGCAAGATACCGTTCGCCAGCACCTTTGCGGCGTTCGCGTCGATGCGAGCGTGCGAGCAAGTCAGAACAGACATCGCGTACAACGATCTGCCGGTGAAAATCGTCGCGACGCATTCGGGCCTGAGCATGGGCACGGGCGGCCCGACGCACTTCGCCACCGAGGACGTGGCCATCATGCGCTCGATGGCGAGCATGACGGTCATCGTGCCTGCCGACGCCATCGAAACGGCGCGCGCCGTTTCAGCGTGCGTTGAATGGCCGGGGCCGGTGTACATGAGGATCGGACGCGGGCTCGAGCCTCCGGCATATGAAGACGAAAGCTACGACTACGAGATCGGAAAGTCCGTGCTGATGCGTGAGGGCTCCGACATCACGGTCATCTGCTGCGGGGTGGCGGTGTCGGCGGCTGTGGACGTCAGCCGTACGCTCGAGAAGGACGGGTTGAGCGTGCGCGTGGTCAATATGCATACCGTCAAGCCGCTCGACCGAGACGCAGTCCTGAAAGCCGCAAAGGAAACGAAGTTCATTATCACGGCGGAAGAACACAGCATCATCGGGGGACTCGGAAGCGCGGTGGCGGAAGCGCTTGCCGAAGAGGGAGCCGGAGTGAAGCTCATGCGACTCGGCGTTCCCGACGAGTACTCGGAGATCGGCTATCCCGAGGCTCTCTATAATCGCTACAAGCTCGACGCGGGCGGTATGCGCGAGGCAATCGCCGAACTCAGGAATCAGGGCGCTTTCTGAGGTGAGTGCTCCGGGAACCGTTCGAACAGTATCAGCCGAGGCCGCCTCACCCCAACAGGGGGTTCACCATCCGTTTTCGGCTTCCTGAAACCCTCGCGGCCTCATGGTATCGCCGGATTCTCCGTCAGAATTGATATTTGCCTCCCTGAATTTCATCAAACAGTTCTTGCGTCAGCGGCTTGTACTCGGATTCGCCCGGCAGGAGCGCAAAGAGAGGGTCACTCACTTCTCGAGGGTCGTAGCCCTGTCGTTTCGCCTCGACCTTCTTCATCTTATGCGTCGGCGTATATTCGAACTCCTTCTGAAAACGGATGAACTTCGGGACGGCATAGTGCGGCAGGGCCCGCTGGAAATGTTCGGCCAGAGCCCTGAAGTCGAATTCTTCCGCGGGAACATCCGGAATGATGGCCGCCATGCCGCCGCGTCCGTCGGCGCCCGGCATCACGACTCCGTATACCATCGACATCGAGATGTGGGGAAACGCGTTGGCGACCTTCTCCACCTCGGTCGTTGACACATTCTCGCCCTTCCACCTGAACGTGTCTCCCAGTCTGTCGACGAACTGCGCGTGCCCGTAGCCGATGTCCCTCAACAGGTCCCCCGTGTTGAACCAGGCGTCCCCCTTCGCGAACACGTCGCGGAATATCTTGGCCTCCGTTGCGGCCTTGTCCGTATACCCGGCGAAAGGGCTGAGGTCCGTAATTTCACCGAGCGTCAGCCCCGCCTCGCCCACTTCGACACGCCGCATGAATCCGTTCTCGTCCCTGAGCGGCCGCTCCTCATCGACGTCGTATTTCACAATGGCGTACGGAGTGAAACAGGTGCCGACCGTGCAATCGAGATTCAGCAGATTGATGAAAAAGAGGTTGGACTCAGCCGCTCCATAAATCTCATAGACCCTGGAAATCCCGAACCGTTCCTTGAACGCTTTCCATATGTCCGGCCGAAGCCCGTTGCCGATAATGGTGGTCAGCGGATTGTCGCGGTCGCCCGGCCCGGCAGGCTGATTCATCAGGTACCGGCAACACTCGCCGACGTAGCAGAAGATGGTCGCATCGTATTTTCGAACGTCGTCCCAGAACCTGGTCACGCTGAACCTCCGCCGAATCGCCAGCGCCGCCCCGCCCGCGAACATGCAGGGCCAACTGAGGGCCAGCGCGTTCGTATGAAAGAAAGGCAGCGGCACATAGATTGTGTCGCCGGGCCGCACATTCATAACGGCTTTTCCGACGAAATAGGAGGAACTCACCATGCTCTTGTGTTTCCTCACGGCCGCTTTCGGCATGCCGCCCGTCGTGCCCGAGGTGAAAACATACGCGAGCGAATCGTTCGGCTTGACATCGGCGGTCGTGGGCGGATTCTCCGCCGACGCGCTCTTGACCATCTCGTTCAGGTCGATAAACCCATCGGGCGCGGAGCGCAGACCCCGGTCCCGCACAAAATAAAGCTTCCGGCGGTCATCCGGTTCCAAACGATGTTCTATCTCCTCGAAAGCCTCCAGAACCTCTTCGCCCACGATGAATGCGGCGGCAGGATTCAGCGTCAGACAGTGCAGCAGAGAATCTCCCCGAAGGTTCGTGTTAATCATACAGTTGACCGCGCCCACCTTCGCGTTTGCGCTGTAAACGGTCACCAACTCCGGCCGGGTCTCGAGGAATACCGCCACCGTGTCGCCCTTTTTCAACCCTTCGGAAATCAGAAAATTGGCGCACCGGTTGACCGCTTCGTTGTACTCGCGATATGTGAGCGTCGCTTCCTCCGACTTGATGGCGATGTTGTCCGGATATTGCGCGGCATTCTCCTCGAGCAGCGAGCCCCAGGATTCCCGGTTCTCCCGTTCGATTTCCGTCAGGTGCTTGATTGTCCGCTTGATGGAGCGATATCGCGGCAGCAGTTTCAATCGACCCAGCAGATAATCCTTGAAAGTAATCCGATGCAAATCGGCCTCCGCCGGCTTGTCACCCATGTCCGCATACCTCCGGAATCCAACCGAGAATCACATGGTCCCTGTCTCCATCACGCAGCCGCTTGCCGGTCTCGTTCAGCAGGGACCGAATCCTTATCCGCAACAACTCCAGACACCAACGGGCGCAAGTATATCATACGGCATCCGAGATTTCCTGAAGATATGCGACAGCGCCTCTCGGAGGGCGCAGAGAACAACAACAGAAATGCCGGAACCGCAGATGAACACAGATTGCCGCAGATTCCGGGAACACAAATGAGACGAATAAAGCGAAGGGCGCGAAGCAACAGACGAAAGACGAGAACGAAGATTGGGAACCGCGGATGTTTTTTAATCACGGGAAAAACGACAGAAGGACCAAGGTTCGCTTCGCTACAGGACTCAGGCGTACTCGTAGAGAGGAACAGTCGTCGTGGGATGACCTCCGGTTTCAAGCAGTTTTTCAATGCGCTGGACGGTCTCGGGTTTGAAGAGAACATCTCCGCACACAGAACAAACTTCAGCGGGGACATGGTCAATGACAATTACCTGTCCCTTGTGGCGGACAGTATGCGCAACCAGGCGGTGTTCGTATTCACCCGGACATCCTTTCATGCCGCATTTCATCTATTTTCCCTCCTTTGAAACGGCGTCATCCACTTTGGCGGTTTTGGCTCATACGCTGTAATAATGATGAGCACAGGCCTCGCGGTCGTGCAAACGACGTGGAGTGGTCGGCCACTGCTGGTGAACCCACCGATCAGGCAGCATGGGCCCCGACGATGCTCCGGGTAATTTTCCACGATTTGTGCCGCAGCTATGGCTTCGTAAACATGACGGAGCGTGATTTCTTCCTCAACCATCTCCTGATGAGCGTGCTGAGTAATGCGCACTTCATTCTTCTGTGCCTGGGCGCGTATCCGGCCAAGAAGTTGCTCATCAGTCTCCATCGGCTAATTTTACTATCCCTGCTCCCCAAGAGTCAATTTCGGACAATGTTTCACGTGCGATTTCCTGACCTTTAGCCAATTATGACTGGCGAAGGACGAGGGACAAAGACGCGAATCCCGCAAAGGAAAAGATGCGTAAACCACGGAGGGCGCGGAGATACACGGAGAAGGATGATCCGAGTTCAAGGTCCAAAGTTCAAGGTCCAAAGTCCAAGGTCCAAAGTCTAAGGTCTAAAGTTGGGAATCCAAGAATTTGGGCGTGAGAAAAAAAAGGAGCTTTCGATCTTTAACCACGGAGACACTGAGGGTCACGGAGAGCTGCAAAGACT
Organism: uncultured bacterium; assembly: GCA_964453435.1. GTDB lineage: Bacteria > Abyssobacteria > SURF-5 > SURF-5 > SURF-5 > CAYVQZ01. The sequence goes on along the minus strand of CAYVQZ010000058.1, from coordinate 439 downwards.
GAGAAGGAAAGCGATAGTGTTTTTGCGCCGTGCGCCCCTGTGGTCAAAAAAATGATTTTTAACCGCAGATGGACGCCTGTCTGCGTGCAACGCACAGGCAGGCTGATGAACACGGATTTTTCCTTGGCGTCTTTGCGTCTTGGCGTGAGACTTTCGACCTTTAACCACGGAGACACTGAGGGCCACGGAGAGCTGCAAAGACTGAAAAAGAAAAGGATAGTGTTTTTGCGCCGTGCGCCCCTGGACGCGACTCCTCTGTTTTTCTTCGGAACTTCGTCTAATTCGTGTAATTCGTGGTCAAAGAAATCCTTTTATTCGTGTCCTTCGCCCTTCATAGTTAGTCCTTCGCCATGGGGGCCTTGAATGGGTGAGCGTTTTGCTTTGCTTGCGTTTCAGGCAATGTTCATTGTACACTGGGAAGAGCCGGGAAGGGCCAATC
>CAYVQZ010000057.1:0-33867 GCA_964453435.1 uncultured bacterium | reverse complement strand
TGTACATCTTGCCGAACAACAAGCTTTGGGGGCTGTACCCAATTACGGAATCCCCTGTCTTTTGCGTTGAGCGGAGCGAAATCCCGCGGACTCGCGGGATAGATTGGCGGACTGCCTCCAAAGCAGGGCATTTCGAACCGTGAGACACTTTCACTGTCCCCTTTATTGCGCAATCGTGGGACGGCATTTACAGTCCCCCTCGAGCAAGGCCTGTTCGAATCTCTCGGGGTCATTTTCCGGAATATTTCGGCGGGCGCTTCTCCAGAAAAGCGGCGACGCCTTCTGTGAAATCTTCCGTCATGATGGACAGCGCAAGAGCGAGTCCCTGATATTCCATTCCCTCGCGCAGGCTCATATCGAGGCCGCGATTCATGGCGACCTTCGCCAGGCCTATCGCCGCTGTCGGCGATTCGGCGAGGCAACGCGCCAGCTTCATGGTTTCTTGTTCAAGGTCTTCGAGTGGAACCACCCGGTTTATCAGTCCGAGCGTCTCCGCTCGTTTGGCGTCAAATGTCTCCCCCAGCAGGACCAGTTCCGTCGCGCGGCGCAGCCCAACCAGTCGTGGCAGCAGGTATGTGCCGCCGACCATTCCTCGCGTTATCAACACCATCCCGAACTTGGCGCTTTCTTCGGCAAGAACGAAGTCGCACGCGAGCGCCAGTTCGAACCCCGCCCCGAGAGCGTATCCGTGCACGCAAGCTATGACCGGCTTGCGAAGTTCTCTCAGCGCGATTACGAGGCTGTGGTATCCTTCCGGTCTGAAATCCTCTTTCCCCTGCCGAGGCAACGGTCTCAACACGTCCACCATGTCCTTCATGTCGTCACCCGAACAGAAGGCCCTGCCGGCCCCTTTCAAAATCACGGCCCGAACCGACTCGTCTTCCGCCACGTCATCCAGAGCGGCTTGGACTTCTCGAATCATTTTATGAATCAGGGCATTGAGCTTGGCGGGGCGGTTCAGGGTTATGACCGATATCGAATCCGATTTCTCATACAGAACGTGCTCGAAGCGCATTGCCTCTCTCTCCGTCTCGTAGAATCGCGGCGCGCTCGGTGTCATCGTGGGGCGGCCGGGCGGGTTTCTGTCAGAATCTCTTCGCCCGTTCCAACTCTTCTTTCACCTCGTCATACAGCTTCCAATATTGTTGCTTCATCAACTGCTCTCCAATGTCGGCCTGGTATGCCGCCGTCTGTGATTGGTATTCCCGAATTATTTCAAATTCGTCCCGCTCATGAGGGGCTGCTGGAATTTGCGACATCTTCTCCGCCGCCAGTAAAAATTTCTCGCGCTCCGACTGCAGATACCTGATGCCGTTTTTCATCGCCTGGATGAGCTTGGAATGAGTGGTCGATACGAGCAGCGGAGGCTCGATTGTCTCCAATTGATTCAACAGCTTCTGCTTCGATGCGATGTATCCGTCGAGCTTCGTCAGATAATCGGGGTCCTTGAATGTGTCAAGCTCCGGAAGCTGTGCGACGCGCGCGTCAATCGCGTCATTTTGCTCGATGATAATCGTCACCTGCTCGAGATACTTCTTTCTGCCCCTGCCGCAGCCCGAAGCCAGCAAGGTTGTCAGGAAAAGGATGAACATCCATCGGAAGGTTTTGTCGGACAAGCAAGCCATACCAAAATTCGCTCTCCTTTCTTTGCGGGTGTGCCCGAGACGGCGGCGGTTTTCGACCGTTTTTTGGACAATTCCGAAGGGACGGGGAGTGAAGGGGGGACTCATGCGGTTCTGCGGGAAAGCCTGCCAAAGCGCTCACCTCGACGCAGCTCACATTTCCTTGCGTTTGATTTTGTGCTTGCGGATTTTGTAGTTAATTACGCGGGGGCTGATGCCGAGTAGTTTCGCGGCGCTCTTTTGCACCCAGCCCGTGCGCTCGAGCGCTTGGACTATGAGCATTCGTTCCACATCGTTCAGCTTCATCCCGCCCTCGGGGATCTCGAACAGGTCTCTCTTCTTCTGCGGCGCCCGATCGAACAGGGCAATCTGCTCGGTCTCTATCTTCGTTCCGTCGCACATGATTACGGCGCGTTCGATTACGTTTTGAAGCTGCCGTATGTTGCCGGGCCAATGGTACTCCTTCAGCATTTTCATGGCGGGCGGAGCCACCTCCTTGACCTTGTTGTTTATCTGGCCGGCGTATTTTCTCAGAAAGAAATGGACCAGCGGTTCGATGTCCTCACCTCTCTCTCGCAGCGGCGCCAGGTCGACGGTCACCACATTGAGCCTGTAGAACAGGTCCTCCCTGAATTGTCCCTCGTTCATAAGGTCCAACAGGTCCTTGTTCGTTGCCGCTATCACCCTCACGTCGACGTCGATGGTCTGGGTGCCGCCAAGGCGCTCAAACTGTTGTTCCTGCAACACCCTCAGAATCTTCGCCTGCGTGCTGGCGCCCATGTCTCCGATTTCGTCAAGAAAGATTGTGCCGGAATCCGCCTGTTCGAAGCGGCCGACTCGTTGCCGATGCGCTCCGGTGAACGCCCCTTTCTCGTGACCGAACAGCTCGCTCTCGAGCAGATTCTCGGGAAGGGCGGCGCAGTTGACCTTTACAAAGCTGTTCTTGGCCCGCGGGCTGTTGAAGTGAATTGCGCCCGCAATCAGTTCCTTGCCGGTTCCGGTCTCGCCCATAATCAGCACGGTCGCATCCGTCGGCGACACTTTTTCGAGAAGGGAGAAAACGCGTTTCATCGGCTGTGAGACACCGACAATGTCGTCGAACCGATAAATGAGTGGCTGGGTATGGCGAAGGAAATCGATCTCGTTTTTCATTCTCCGCTTCTCGAGACAGGTTCGAATTCGCCTCACGATTTCGGCTCCATCGACAGGTTGATGGATGAAATCGGCGGCCCCTCGACGCATCGCATCGAGCACCTGCTCGACGCCGGCGTTCAACGAAACCGGAATCATAAGGGACTGCGGACTCTGTTCGAGAAATTCCTCCATGAACTCTCTGGCCGTGGAATCGAATCGCTCAACCTCGAGCAAGGCCGCATCGTACTGGCGCTCGGCCGAGAGCGACATCGCATTTGCGAACGACTTTGCGCAATCGAAATGCATCTTGTCTTCGTCGATAGCTCTTTCGACCTGGTTCCTCAGCCCGTCGTCTTCGCTCACCAGCAGGATATGTTTCATTTTCAGGAGACCGCCCTCACGAGTGCTTCCACTTTTCCTTTGTAATCGCCATATTTGTTGATGAACTGTTCCAGTGTTTTCTTGTCAAGGTCAGGCTTTTCGGCAAGAATGACCTTCCACGCCAGGTTGCCGCAAAAGGATTCCGGCGATTGCTCGCTTTCCGTGAAATCGAGCGACGGTTCACAGGCTAAAAGGTCGGCCAGGTGAACGATTGCCGTGAGCGCGGGAATCCGGCTCGGTTTCGGAAGAGATAGAACCTCGAGAGGCTGATGATGGTATGTAATCGCTTCGACCAACACAGCCGGCAAATGCCAGCTTTGGGCCAGCCACGACCCCAGGGTCGCATGGTCCACACCCATTACCCGCTTTTCCGCCTCGATTTGGGAAATATCGGCTTTTTCCCTCATGCTCCAGATTTCTTTCCATCTGGGATGGAAATATTGGTCAATTATCAGCTTCCCGATGTCGTGAAGCAAGCCGGCCACGAATTCCACACCCTCGGTGTTGAAACCGAGTTCGCACGCCAGCATCTGCGACGCGCACGCGCTTCCAAACGAATGTTGCCAGAATTTTATCCGGTTGAATCCGCCTCCCTGCCTGGGAACCGGAAACATCCTCACAATAGATATGCTGGTCACAATGTTAATGATTTCGTTCAGGCCGAGAATCGTCAGGGCCAATTGCAGCGAGGCAACCCGTTCGCGAACTCCGTAGTACGGTGAGTTTGCAACTTTCAAGATGTTGGCCGCCAGCGACGGGTCACGTTCGACGGTCTTGGCTATATCATCCATCGACGAGTCTTCGTCGGCAATCTGTTCGAGAATCCGCATCGGAATCTCGGGCAAGGTGGGAAGGGCGCCTATCTCCGCGACTTCACGCTTCAGCTTTTCTATCGCCTGCACCGACATAATTTTCACTCTTGGCCGGGAACAGAACATGCCCCGCGCCCTTTTCATACATGGTGTTGCGCGTATTGTAGCATAGGCGAACTTTCTTTGCAAGTCTTTGTGCGTGAACCACAAAGAGCGCGCCCGCCATGTGACGCCGAGACTGCGAACTACACTATTGTAATCTTTTCTGATATACTCAGCCGGCGCAAGGACCTCTGAGAAAGGGCAGACAGAAACCCGAAATTCCTTTTTTGATATCACGACAAAGAGTGGAAGCAAGACCCGTATTGTGAATGCGAGGAGGACCAACCATGATTGCAGTCATAGCCAAAATGCCGGTGAAACCCGAATCGAAGGATGACGCCATCAATGAAGTGAAGAACCTGATGGCCAAGGTGGCCGAAGAGGAAGGAACCCTTCACTACACGGTAAATGTTGCCCAAAACGACCCGAATACGCTGGTATTTATGGAGCGCTACAGGGATATGGAGGCTTTGGGTGTTCACGGGAGCACGCCGCATTTTCAGGAATTCATGGGAAAGGCAATGAACTTCGCTTCCGGCCCTCCCGAAATCGTGGTCCTCGACGAAATTCATTCCATCTGATTGAGGACACCTGGGACCGGCCCAATCCTTTTTCAAGAAATTCTGTAATTGAGCCTGTCCGATAATTCCATTTGGGTGTCCCCGAAAAGCGGAAACCTGATCCCGGACACATGGATTTATAGGCCGCAGGTCACGCTCCGCGTGATTCCGTGTCCCCGGAATTGGCGCGAATCGAATTATCGGACACACTTAACCGCTCGAACGGCGAGCGAATATGGCGTTTGCGAAAACGCCCGCAGACAAAAGGAGGTGAAACTCGTGGGAGAACCAAGCCTGTTGGACAGAACTTTCAACATCATCATGCGGCGCATGGTCGAGACCGGGCAAGCGCCACATTACACGGAGATAGCCAAGGAACTCGGTGTCTCCATGCCGGAGGGCAAAAGGGCGCTGCATGACCTGATCAATTCGGGCGTGCCCGGATGGCTGTATCCGAGGACGGACCTCATCGTCTCGATGGCTCCGTTCAACAACCTTCCCACCCAGTTCCGCATCGCCATCGACGGTCAGCAGAAGTGGTTCGGCCAGTGAGCGTTCGAATCGCTGGCGGTCTGCTGGCTATTTCCCGGAAAAACCATTCAAGTCGACTCGCCATGCCTCGATTGCGGAGAACCCATCCACGTCGAAATGAAGGACGGCGAAATTCTGAATGTGGAGCCGGAGGGCATCATCGGCCACGTGTCGGTTCCATTTCTGAAATGGATGGAAGACCCGGGCTTTGCCTGAAGCACGATGCTCTTCTTCCGGTCGGAAGAACATCTCAGAAACTGGGTCGATTTTAATCCGGAAACCGAGGAAGGTATTATACCGCTGCCCGACCTCGTGAAGTTGTTTTCAATCGATTTCTTCCGGAAGCGGCTCGAACCCGACTATATTTCCAACATGCAGGAATATATCGCCGGATTCTTCGCAACCTTGAAGGAGATTGGGAAAACAGGTCCGTTCTGGATACCATAGGTTCACGATCCTAAGCGATATCGAATCTCTTTGAGAAATCGTCGCGCGGTGGGGCCCTCAGCGCGCCACGCAGTTGCTGAGCCGCCGGCGGCGCAAGAGATTGTGAACGTGCCCGATAATTCCAGTGGGCGGTCTTCTGCTCAGGGACAGTCCCGATTCTATCCAGCGAGACGCGGGACTTCGTGCCCGTAAATCCGGGACAGCGAGACTGTCCGATAAATTGTGCGGATAAATCGACACCTATGTAAAGAGCTTTCTCTCTGTAGGTGCGAATTCATTCGCACATTCTGAATTGTCAGGTGTCGCATCGTGGCCGGTTGCAATCAAAATGTCCGGCAATCGATTTGTCGGATGTCCCTTCCTGCTTCAACGAAAGGAAAGGACATCTTCCAGTGAAATTCTCATCCAAAAACCTTCGCACATCGTGTGAAGGCACCCTAATTCTCTTGTTTTTCGATTTGTCGGGAGCTTCCAGCAGGCAAGTCTGTTGTGTATACTAGAGGAAAATAGACACGTGTTTTGATAGCTGCAGTGCGGAGTGTGAGCACTATGCTTCACGGATACAAAGGGAAACTCCTGTACGTTGATCTCTCCAGGGAAGCCGCCGGAAACATCGAACTGCCCGAGGAAATTCTGAAAAAATACATTGGTGGGCGCGGGCTGGGGGCGAAACTTTATTGGGACCTTCTGCCGCCCGGGACCGACCCTCTCGGTCCGGAAAATGTCTTCATGGCGCTCTCCGGTCCGCTGAGCGGAACGATGGCGCCCGGCGCCGGAAAGCATGTCATCATAACCAAGTCTCCCGCGACCGGCGCCTGGCTCGACGCCTATTCGAGCGGCCGAATGGCTCCCGAAATGAAGTTCGCGGGCTACGACGGCATCGTGATTACCGGTAGAGCCAAAAGACCCGTCTATCTGCTCATCGAGGATGAGAAGGTCGAGTTCCGCGATGCGGATCATCTCTGGGGGAGGGGGGCCTTCGAGGCGGAGACCTGGGTAAAGGAAAATTTCCATCCCGATTGCGGCAGCGTATCCATTGGCCCGGCCGGCGAGAACCTCGTCAATTTCGCCTGCGTCGGGAGCGAATATTTCAGGAAGGCCGGCCGCGGCGGCGCCGGGGCCGTTCTGGGCTCGAAGAACCTGAAACTAATTGCGGTCAAAGGGAGCGGCGGCATACGATGCGCCGACATCCAGGGCGTGCGCGACCTCGTGCGCAAACATTATGAGAGCTTCAAGGACAACCCCGCCGGACAGGCGCGCCGGAAGTACGGCAGCCCGCTCACCATGACGATCACCAACGCCGCCGGGATGCTGCCCACGCGCAACTTCCTGAAGGGCCAGTTCGAGCGCGGTATCGGCGCCATCGACAAAGACGGCGTGGAGAAGGCGAGGATTGCGGACCGCTCCTGCTACGCATGCTTCGCATCGTGCGGAAAACTGACCCAGGTGAAAGACGGCATCTTCAAGGGAGTAAAGTTGGAGGGCCCGGAATACGAGACGCTTGCTTTGCTCGGGTCGAACCTCGAGGTGGACTACCTGCCCGCAATCATCAAGGCCAACTACCTGTGCGACGACCTGGGAATCGACACCATTTCCGCCGGCGGAGTCATCGGTTTTGTGATGGAATGTTTCGAACGGGGCATCCTGACGAAGGAGGACACGGGCGGGCTCGAATTTCATTTCGGAAACTATGACACCGCTCTCAAACTGCTCGAGTTGATTGCGTACCGGGAGGGGTTCGGAGACTTCTGCGCGCGCGGCGTTCGCGAAATGTCTCGCGAACTCGGCCGTGGGACCGAAGATTTCGCCATGCACTGCAAGGGTTTGGAGTTGCCCGCCTACGATCCGCGAGCGGGGTGGGGAGCGGCTATCACCTATTCCGTGACTCCCCGGGGCGGGTGCCACCGCCGTGCCTGGCCGCCGTTGCGGGAAGTGCTCGGCGGAGTCGACCCCTTCACGATTGAAGAAAAGGCCGAACTCGTCACGGAGATGATGCACGAGACCTGCGTCATGCATTCTCTTCTGGTGTGCGACGCCCCGGCGAAGGTCATTCCGACCGGTATCCCCGGCTATTGCGAGTACCTCAACCTCGTGACCGGCCTGAACTATTCCGTGGAGGACCTCGTCGAGCGGGCGGAAATCATCGAAACGCTCATCCGGCGAATCAATGTGCGCGAAGGGCTCGGCGCCGCCGAGGATTTCCTCCCGAAACGTATTCTGGAGGAAGCTCTCTCCAACGGACCCGCCGAGGGAAAAATCATTGGCGCCGAGAATTTCCTCAAGATGCGCTCGCAGTATTATCGAATTCGCGGATGGGATGAGAACGGAATTCCGGCTCGGGAAACGATTGCCAAATATCGTTTCGAGGAAGAGCCCAACCTCTCGGACCATATAAGGGTCGAATCGTGAAGGTCAGAGTCTGCGTCGTCGGCATTCTTGAAACGCTCATTCCGGGAGGGGAAGCCCTCGTCGAAACCGATGCCACAACGGTTCGCGGCCTCCTGGATGTCCTCGTGGAAAGATACGGCCCGCTCGCCGCGAAAGAGTTCGGCGCTAATGGACCGCGGAAAGGATTGTCGCTGCTCGTTAACGGCCGGAATGTGCTCTCGCTGCCCGAGCAGTTCCAAACAAGACTGCGCGACGGCGATGAGGTCGTCATAACCGTCCAGGTTACGGGCGGCTGAAGAGGAAGACGCTAATTATGGCGAGGGTATTGACAATCAACGCCGAAAAATGCACAGGCTGCCGCATGTGCGAGCTGGCCTGCTCCAGCTTTAAAGAAGGCGAATTCAATCCGGACAAATCACGTATCCGGGTAATCGATAATCGGCTCGAGGGCTGGTCGAGGCCCGCGGTCTGTCTGCAATGCGACGACGCCATGTGCATGGCGGTATGCCCTGAAAACGCCATCTCAAGAAAACAAACCGCGCAAGGCGATCCGGTTGTCGAAATAGATTCGGACAAATGTATTGGCTGCCACAGTTGCGTCGCGGCCTGCCCATTCGGAGCGATTCAGTTTTTCCCAAAACTGAAAGCCGTCAAGTGCGACCTGTGCGGCGGCTCGCCGAAATGCGTGGAATTTTGTTTCTATGACTGCCTCCATTTCGTGGAGCTTTCGAAGGAGATGCGGGCCGACCGAATGCAGAAAATCAAGTCGCTCACCGTCCTCGCGTGTTGGGAAATCGGCAAGAAAGAGAGCCGGTGGCGCCGAGCCTCGTTCTCGCTGGAAGCGTCACGAATAACGCCACCCCCGCCTCCGCGCCAGAAAAGCGAATCGATTATTCCCGATTTTGACAGCTTGCTGCGGCGCGATGAGTAGCCGTCCTTATCTTCTTATGTGGACGGCTCATTAATGTTCGCTTTGAATCTACTCTATATCAGAACTTTATATAATAAATCAGTACTGTCCGGCTACGATGTTGTAGAGTCCGTACAAATTCTACCGCATCAATATCTTATGCATCAATTGGCACTTTTTGATTTGATAATGATAATCGATGCCCAAGCCATAATTTGATTCGAAGAGGTGGTCGATAATCTTTGAATTCTGCCATTCATAAAGCATACAGAATTTCAGCCGGACAGTACTGATAATAAATACAATTCATTGGCCATTGAAAGGCTCGAAGGCGCATTGGATTTCAAGTAATCGATAAAGTCGAGAACTTCGGCTTGAACCGACTCCGGCATTGCTTTTAACCGCTCAACGATTTTCTCCAACGTTGTCATTACGCTCTCCTGTTCTCAATTCAAGAACGGATAAACCCGCCGACAAGCTGCTCCCCTGTTTCAAAACCCCTTCCGAGTTCACGTCTTTGAAGAATCTCTTTTAATCGGGTAGCGGCCGTACTTCTTGACGGCTTTCAGCATCGCCCGCATATTTTCAAACGGCATGTCTCTCGGAATCTCGCATCCGCCACTCAGCCAGAAGCCCCCGCCCGGTCCGGCCTGTTCGATGGCTTTCTTGCAGGCTTTTTCGACATCCCTTTCGGACCCCAGATGAAGCAGCCTGTTGCAATCGAGGTTGCCCATTATGGTGACGGCCTCGCCAATCTGCTTTTTCGCCTTGCCGAGGTTCACCTGGTAATCGAACTGAATTGCGCCTCCGGGATTGACCTCGGGCGCGAAGCCGATGCACTGTGGCACATATCCGCAGCAATGTATGAGCACCGGCGCGCCGTAGTCGCTGATTTTCTTGAAGGTCGTCTTCTCATACGGATACACGTATTCCATGAATGTCTCGGGCGACATGAAGTAGCCGACCGACTCACCGGCTCCAATAATGTCGGCGCCGGCGTCGATCATGGCTTTGGCCACAGCGAACTCGAATTCACCATACCAGGCGATGATTTCCTTGAGCACACCGGGGTCCTGCTTCATGAGGAAAAGCGCTCTGGGGTCGGCGCCAAAAAGCAGCATCGCGCCCTGGAACGGCCCTTCTGTCCAGCCAATCACGGCAAGTTCATCCCCGACCTCCTTCTTGATCAGTCCCACAGCCTGTATCATCTCGGCGACACGGCTCCTGTCCAGATAGTTTTCCGGAGGCTCGAGCTTTTCGAAATCTTCACGCGCGCACTCGAGGCGTATCGCGGGTCCGAGAAGCCTCGGAACGTCGTCCTCGGGCATATGCACCTCCGCGCCGAAGGCGCTCGCGTACGCGCCCACGTCGCTCGAGACGATCGCCGCGTCCCAACCAAACGCGCGCGCCGTCTTCACTTCCGCTTCGGCGAGAGCGGCGGCGTCGGACACGTATTTTTTGAAGGGGATGCCGGCAAACTTGGCGGAGAACGTCATCGCGAACGGGACGAGTGGCGCCCGGTCGGGCTCCCTGTGACTCAGCGACGTCATCACCCTCTCGCGCGATGTCATTTCGGCCCTTCTCTGCTGAATCGCCTGCAACGAGAGTTTGGCCACTTCCTCTGCGTCACGGGCGTACGCGTCGGCGCCGAATTCTCCGGCAAGCTTGCGGTTGGCCGAAGGGCCGCTGAGAAGAAGCTTTGTCTTATGTCGCAGCCCGGCCTCAAAGAGTTCTTCCTCGAGCCGGCGAATGGTGTCCGCCCTGTACGAAAGATACAGCCCGATTGCGACGACCTCCGCCCCGCTGTCCTTGACCACTTTGGCGACCCGTTCCGGCGAAACATCCGAGCCCGCGTCGATGACTTCAAAATTGTTCGCGCGCAATACGGCCGAGACGATGTCCTTCCCGATTGTCCATGGGCCGTCCATGACACCCAACACGACCTTCCCCGCTTTCGCAGGTTGCTCCCAGTCCGAAGCCGACGAAACCGAGGCAACCCCCATCTGGAAGGCGGCAGTGCTCCATAGGATGGTGTCGAGGAACATCCCCTTCTTACCGTATTTCTTCCCGCATTTGCTCATGCCGGCGGAAAGCCCCTGCACGATGACCTTCGCGGCGGTCTCTCCCTCCTGTAACGCTTGCTGGCAGAGTTCCACCGTTCTCTCATAGTCTCCTTTAACAACGCTGCCGGCTATTTCATTCAGGATTTCCGTAGCCATTTTCTTTTCCTTTTCATGAGGATTCCCGCAAGAATCCGGCTCCGTGGTTTCTGCGTTCTTGCGCGAGATTAAGCCTCGCCAAGTCCACGTAGTATACAACATCGGATTGCCCCTTTTGAAATAGCGCGCCACCACCATGCTTGGATTGAGAGGCCCAGTCCCGGTCGGAAGAAAAAGATATTCTGCGCAAAGATGAAAACCGAGAACCGCTAACCGGCGTCATTCCCGGCCTTGCGCCCCTGTGACAAAGACGCCTTGGACTCGTTTCATGAAAGCCACTTTGCGGTCAAGACCTGTTTTGTCTGCGCCAGCGCCCGGCGCCACGGGCTGTAGCGGGATTCTGCTCGATTGCCTGACCGAAACGAGTCTGATATAATCAATTCGGTATTTCGTTCGCAAGCGTAGTGGTCGCGAGATGACGATATGGCGAGGAAAAATTCCGTCTCACGATTCGGCGACGCATGCTTTGGGGACAGTCACGATTCTACGTCGCTTCGTGCTCTTAAACCCGGGTTATTGGGGAGACGCCATGCGGCATGGTGTCCCCCAATAACCCGTATCAGCAATCGCGGAACGGGTTGAGGAAACCCGTTGTAAACCCATGTGCCGTGAGCGTCTCCCACAATTTATAATGCGCAGCGCCGCTTTGGCGGACGCCTTTCCGGCATACGAAGGATGATGCGTATGAAACCACTTGCCAGAGTCATGCTTTCAGCGCTATTCATTTTTGGATTTCCGTCGCCGTCGCGTTCGCCGACAGAGAAGAAATTCTGATTGAGTCGCCGCCCGAGTGGCAGACCGGCCAAAGCTGGACATTCAAAACCGAAAAGGCCCTGGACAGGACAGCCACTCAGAACGCGGGAGTGCTCGTGATCACAACGAGGCTGGAACGGATAATCGGCACGACAACGTACACGGTAACCGGAACCCAGCCGGCGAATGGACATGACTGTTATGTTCTGCAAGTTGCCGGCGACCAGCAAATAACCGGACGGTACAGCACCACTCCCATCGAAGGGGAGGCAATCACGGGCAATCTTGTCCAGCAATCCACATTCGAAGGCAAAGAATACCGCCGAATAAGCGACCTTGCATTTGTTAAGGCTTCTCTGCATTCGAAAGGCACGATCGAAATCGGCGGCGCTTTGTCCGGGATGCCGACTCCGTTCAATACCGAGACAGTGATGGTTGCGAATCCACCCGTGCAGCAGTTCCGTTTCCCTCTGAAGAAGAACAGCGTTTGGCAGGTTTCATCTGTTGTCACCACCACTTCATCGGGAACCACAACCGACTCGCTGGTCAACACATATAATTACACGTGCAAAGTCCTCGGCCCACGCACTATCACTTTGGACAGCGGCGACAGTTATGATTGCATCGCCATCTCGCAACAGGGCGCTCAGACTACGCAATCGGCCAGTTCGGGTATCAGCATCGAGGACATAACAGGGAATCTGTTTTTTGCTCCGTCTGTCGGTTACTTCGTAAAAGACGAGGCGGAGGGACAACAGCTTCAGCGATTCTCTTTGAGGGATTAAGGCGGGTTCGTTTGCCACGGGTCTTGAACGGGAGCCGCAACAACAGTATGCAGGCTGGTTTGGTGTGAGAATGTCGGAAGAGTGGCGCCGTGATATATTTCGGGAGTTGAAGGGGACGGGAACGGTTTTGCCTCCCGAGGGAGGCGTTCCCGCATCGCTGCGGGAGTTCCAGCGCGACGATCGGATTGAGCAGCCCGTTTGGCGGAGGAAAGACTACCTCACGGATACCTGGTGTCATCTCAATCTGGCACGCGCATCGAGGCCTTTCACTGCGCCGCAGCTCACCAGAACGGAGGAGCAGTTCTGTTTCTTCTGTCCGGGGAATGAACGCTCGACCCCGAGGGACGTGGACACGGGAGGTGACACGCTCTCTGTCGGGTCACCCGCCTGGAAAGTGCGGGCGTTTCCGAACCTCTTCCCCTGGCTCGCGGGACACGGAAACATTGTTGAGAGCCCGCACCACAAAGTGAGCCTGAAAGACCTCATAGCGGAAGAACAATTTGCGGCGCTGAAAATGATGAAGCAAATCTGCACGGCATTCGAGGAAGCCAACCTGTACCCGATGATATTTAAGAATCAGGGGTGGGGCGCCTCGACCGCTCATACCCATTGGCAATATGGAGCGCTTCCCTACGTGCCGAAACGTCTGGCGCATGAACTTGCAACCGCCAGCGAGTTCGCGCGAAAATGGAATCGAAACATCTTCGACGCGATACTGACGGCGGAACGAGAACGAGGGGAACGATTCGTCAGCGAAAACGACCATGTCGCCTGTATTGCTCCGTTCGCTCCCCGAACGAATTACGAGGTCTGGCTGATAATGAACAGCTCGTGCCCGTCTCTGACATCATCCGGTGACGAGCAACTCGAGGCGCTGGCGGTCTTGCTTGTCGAGCTTTTGCAGATTCTTTTTCATGGTTTGAACATCGACAGTTTGTGTGTCGTGTGCCACCAGATAAGGGGGCAGAGCGACTATCGCCTTCATATGGAGGTGCTGCCTTACAAACACTGGGCCGGAGCCGAGAGAGGCTTTGAGGAATATGCGGTGGAAGTTACCCCGGAACAGGCGGCGGCCTTTCTGCGGGAACGAGTAGCATGAGGATGGTCTTCCGTTGGCCTCAGACATGAAACCGAAACTTTATTAAATCTCCGTCGCGGACTTCGTACTCTTTTCCCTCCAGTCGCAGGCGCCCGCTCTCCCGTGCCGTCTGCAATGAGCCAATGGTGTCAAATTCGTCAAACCCGATGACCTCCGCCCGAATGAAACCGCGTTGCATGTCCGAATGCACTTTTCCCGCCGCATCAATAGCCCTGGTGTTTTCCGGAACGGCCCATGCCCGTATTTCGGTGTCTCCGATAGTGAAAAACGAGATCACGCTCAGAAGCTCGTATATTTTCCGAATCAGCCTCTCGCGTCCGGACCCCTTCAGCCCCAATTCGGCGTGAAACGCTTCTTGTTCGCTGTCTTCAAGCTCACTGAGTTCGGCCTCTAGTTCCGCGCAATACCCCATGATTGACCCGCCGCTCCTCTCGGCAAAGCCGGTCAAATCCTCTCCCAACGGCATCCCTATTGCCTCCTCTGCCACGTTGAGGACCGTCAAAATCGGTTTTTGACTGAGAAAACAAAAACCCGCAAGCAGCTTCGATTCGACCTCGTTCAGCTCCATGAGGCGGAGCGGCTTCTCCGAGTCAAGGATTCTCTTTGCGCGAACCAGAATGTCGTTCTCCAAGCCGGCCGAATGCTCCTTTTCCAGCCGTTGCAGCCGCTTCTCAATCTGTATCATATCAGTCAAACCGAGTTCCGCTTCGATGTTCTTCATATCCCTGAGTGGATCGATTGTTCCGGCCGGATGAACAACCGACGGATTTTCGAAAACCCGCACAACGCTGACGAGCGCGTCCGCGGTTCTGATCTCCGCAATCATTTCCGCAGTCAAGCCCGTGCCAGGCCGGTCGATTCGCGCCCCTGCCGTGTCAACGACATCGATATTCGCGTGGACGACTTTTGGCGGTCTGAAAATCTCCGCCAGACGGTCAAGACGCCGGTCCGGGACTTTCACATTCCCGATCCTTATTCCGTGGACGCCGGCTTGCTTCTCGCTCCCAGCTTCGCCCACCAGGCTCTTGAAAAGGGTGGTTTTTCCGGATTGGGCAAGCCCGACGAATGCCACTTTCATGAAATATCCTTCTTCCGTTTTTGTCCCCCGGGCTTTCTTCGGCACACCGGAAACATTATAATGAATAAAAACCGGAGACCGCAAACGGGTCCAAAAATACGCGCCAACGCTTGACATGCATGCCGGCAAGGAATATAATTCAAGTACGAGGCAAGAGAGAACCCAGACAGTTGCGATGGAACATGGCAAGAAAATCAGGGTTGTAACTCCCCGAGGCACATTCTACCTTGAAGTTGACGGTAGACCGGACGGCGCCGCGCCTCTCCTGCCAAAATTCTTAAAGAAAAGGGCGGATCACATTCCTGAAGGCGAAGAGCCATTTCAGCTTGACGATTCCGACGTTCAACTTCTCAGCGAAGAAGCTTTCCTCTATAGACTCCGGCGTGAATATTTTTTCAAAATAGGCGACTACGCGCGCTCCATTCGTGATGTCAATATCGGAATACAAATAATCGAACTGATAACCGCACATGCGACGAATAAGGAGTTGAGCGCCTTTTTCCTGCAATTCCGGCCGGATCAGGAGATATTCAAAATGACGACGGAAGCGAAGCTGGCTATCAAGCAAAAGGACTATCAGTTAGCGCGCCAGCGAATCGAACGTGCGGGGAACACGCTCAGAGAGTTCGCCCACATTTATCCCGACATTTTTCCTGAAAGTTGGCTGGAGAAACGGCTGAAACAACTGAAAAAAGTGTACGACGACATTGGTGAAATGTGGGAGAACGACCTCTCCCCGTTGAGAAACTCGTCTCCCAGCTTGCAGGAGCAGCTCAGATTGGCGATCGACGCGGAGGAATACGAACGAGCGGCGTATCTTCGAGATTTGATCCGGAGAAATAGAGGATCCCGGTCGGATTGACCGCTGACAGATGAAAAAAATCACGCGGAACGGCATGATTTCCGCGTGATTTTAATCAAAGCGCGAGGTGTCGCGGTCTGGCTCATTTATCCTTTGCTTTTCTCTTGAACACCTTATCGAAATAGTCTTTCGAGTCTATCAGGTGCAAGTCGATGTTCACAAAATCACGAACATCGTCGCGCGAAATGGGTTGCGCTTTCTTGTCGGATATTGAAGGACGGATTTTTCGTCTCCGCGAAGCCGAAGGTTTTTCACGCCCACGGTTTTCCTTCGCCTCCGTCCCGAGTTCTCCGCTCTCGACCAACTCGTCCACTTTTGTGGCAACCATATCCACGATAGCCTCGAGCAGGTGCTGTTTCTTCTCCTCGATGCTCCCCTCAGAAATTACGTCTTTGTCCAGCGGCAAAACCGTGCCGTTGAAAAGCAAGACTATCTCATTACATCGAGGGCAGGGGCCGACGATAATGGATCCGGCAGGAGGAGCCATTATCTGCCCGGTGGCTCTGCAAAACGGACATTGAACCTCAATTACTGGAAACATCCTCTTGCCCCCTCTCTGGTCCTAATCGTAAATTGCTACGCGTAATAATAATCAAGCAAGTGTTATGCCAGATTTTCAATTCATGCTTGATTCTCCCAAGCGCCTTTGGTCATTCCCCGGACCAAACCGCCACTATAATTGTAACATTTTGATTCTATTCGGCAATAAAATTTGTCGAATTTTAGCTTATCTCTCATTAATTTGACATTTTACGGGCACAAATTATTCATTTCCCAAATGACTGCTCGGTCGGCACGGAAACCTGTAACAAAATCGTACAAATTTCGGAAGTTTTTTTCTTTCGACTTGGTAGAAATTACAAATATTCGCTATCTCACTTTTGTAGTTTGCACAATGCGCGAGCGGGAAACTTATGGGAGGTCCCGGCAAAAAATGTCGGGTTGCTACAAAAATAGGTAGTTCAGTGCGAAGAGAGGCTTCGGAGTTTACGCAAATGAACCTCTCCGGCAGAAACCGCGAGGTCGCTGGAACAAAACCTGGCAAGTTCTTCCGGAATTTCGAATATGCCTTTGGCAGGTTTCGCGCCGGTCGTCCTCTTTGTGGTGCGGCGTAACGCCTTGGCCCGCGTAATATTGCGGGTTCCCACCGGGTCATAATCCAGGCAGACCGAGTTTTCGGGGTCTCGCAGAAAATCCAGCGCAAGGGAAATGGAAAGAGACTGTAGGCTTTGCATATACTCTTCGGGCAAGCGCCAACGAGAGTTTCTTTCGACAAACTTGCACGCCCGCTGCCACCGTTCGAGGTCGGTTAAGTTGAGCATTCTGACATAAACCCGTTTTTTTGCCTGGAAAGAAAATATTTTCTGGCGCACCACCTTTTTGAGGGACGCGTCGTTTTGCCCGTTGTGAGACGCCACAATTTGCCTGGCCAGCTCCCAGTAAGCGGAATCGACCTTGGAATCGGAGCGGAATTCCCAGTACACATGTCCGAACCGTTTTGTGGAGGAGGTGAGATAGAGCTGGTTCGGAATGTAAAAATTGTGCGCAACGATATCTGCCGCAAGATGGGCGAGATACCCGTAACAGAACGCTTCTGTCGCCGGACTGTCGGCATTCGCAAGCATTTTGAGGCCGATCGACCAATTGTGACAATGGTCGTCCCTTCTTCGGTGACCCTTGCCGATAAAGAAATCGGCGCTTATGCACCCATACAGAAAGTCTCGGGGAAAAGCTTTGAGCAGCTTTGCGATTACGGGAAGGATAAGATGCAAATTGTCAAGGATAAAAGTCCCCTTTACGATATGGACACCCGGCCCCCAGGCAAGGGCATCGCCGGAGAACAGATCAAGGACAAAGGCGACCGTGGACACGAAAATCAGGGTCCCAGCCACTCGTTTGGAGAGAGACGTGGGATTTCGGGGAACAGTCTCGGTTCTTACCCGGGTCATCCAACGGCGGGCATTACGAATCTGTGTCCGGGTTTTCGAACGGTAAAAACGGGACATGGAGCTTTTCTCACCACTTTCTCTGCAGTGCTGCCAATCAGCGCGCTCTCAAGGGCCGACCGACCGTGCGTACCCATGACTATCAGGTCGATATCGTTCTCGCGAGCGAAGCCGATAATTTCCACGAAGGGCTTTCCTTTTCGGCAGACAAACTCCACGCGGACCGAGGCGAGAACGTCGGGTGTCGCTGCGTTTTCGAGTTCCTCGCGCGCCTGTTGCTCCACCTGGCCGGTCAGTTCTCCAATCGACGCTGAATGGGAGAGCATATCGGTCACATCAATCGCGCTCTCGACGACATGAAGAACATATAACGTGGCGGCATAGTCGCTGGAAAAGGAGACGGCAAAGGTTGCGGCATAGCTCGAAAAATCCGAAAAATCGGTTGGGAACAGTATCTTTTTCAATTTAATCACGGTTCTATGCCTTGGAAACAAACCCTTCTTGACACATATATTGGGGACACTCAGGACTTTTTAGTATACCATAAATTGTCCTTCTTTAAAAGCGCCCCGCTGCAATTACCTTGCGAGAGCACATGAGAACCCCTGGCCTTGTGTTGCAGGACCATTTGGTTTGCGAGATCCCTGCCAATCCCGTTCTGAAAGCCTTGAAATTTCACATTTAAACATATATAATTGCCGACGGCTGAAGTGTATCCTCTTTTTCCGGGCAATTCGTCAAAATATTCGGGCAAGAAAATGAAACAACCGGACGTGCGCCAGTTGGAACTTGGATGCGAAGAGCTGAACCATGCGGACGAGACGGCCTCTCACCATGCACGGGACGAGGAACTCATGAGGCGCATCGACAAGATCATAAACGACACCATTGGGAATGTTCGTCCATATCTGAACCGAATGGTTAAGGATGTTGAACGGCTTCTCGAGGGCAGTTTCGTAAGAACTCCCAGATCGAATGTCCTGGACGACATGATCGAAGGTCTTGAAGAGGATATTCGGAAATTTGTCAGTGAGGTTCGCGCGCTCAAGAGATGGAACCAACCTCGCCCTCCTCGCTCTTCCTCACATGATCTCCGTTAACAGGTGGCCCTTTGCAATCCGGATTCTCTGGAATTTGGAAACCGTTCCACCGAAGGTGGAACTTGCTTTGCGAAGGAATCATGAGATATTACGACATCTCCGTGCCTATCACCGCCGACATGCCGGTCTTCGCAGGCGACCCGCCGGTGGAAATCACACGTTATTCATCAATCGAAAAGGGTGACCTTGCGAATGTCTCCCGCCTGGTGATGGGCGCCCATACCGGCACCCACATTGACGCGCCGCTGCATTTCTTCAGGTCCGGCAGGGCTGTCGACGAAATCCCTCTCGACAATCTGATCGGCCCCGCGACCGTAGTGGAGGTTCCCGAGGCTCAAGAAATCAGCAGGGAGGTCGTTGTGCGGGCAGAGTTGACAGGCAAACAACGAATTCTTTTCAAGACGGGAAACTCGTGGCTTTGGGACAAGAAAACATTTCAGAAAGATTTTGTCTCCCTCTCTTCGCAGGCGGCCGAGTATCTTGTCGGAGCCGGGGTAAAACTCGTAGGAATCGACTATTTTTCCGTCGAACGCTTCGGCGCGCCGGAACCCCTTGCCCACCGCGCATTACTCGGCGCCGGAGTTGTCGTGCTGGAGGGTATAAACTTATCTGCGGTCAGACCGGGGCATTATGAACTCATCTGTCTTCCCCTCTGCATCAGAGATTGCGACGGCGCCCCGTGCCGCGCTGTTTTAGTCGAGCGATAGGAGGCCCTATGCCGCACCGAAAAAAGGACAGGCTCAGCATTGAGCGAAGACGACAGGCGCCGGAGGCCGATCCGCTCCGGCTGGGAACGGGCTGGAGCAAGCTTGACCTTGAAAAACCATGGGTGTTGATAGAGTGCGCGGGCGGCGAATCGCACCCGTGCTCCGTCCATCTTCCGGATTTGGCGAGCTCGGTCCGAGACGGCATTGTTGAAGCCGGCGGTGCGCCCGCCGTATATTTCTGCACCGACATGTGCGACGGGATCGCGCAAGGGACAGAGTCAATGCGGTATTCTCTTGCCTCGCGCGACGTGGTGGCGATGGCCGCCGAATTCCACGCGCAAGGCGGACACTTCGACTGCATAGTTTTCGTCTCGGGATGTGACAAGAGTGTTCCCGCACATCTGATCGCCGCCGCCCGCCTGAACTTTTCGTCAATTCTTATGCCCGGCGGAGTGATGCAAACCGGGCCGGCGGAAAGCACACTCGACACAATTGCAATGCGCCACTTACAACTCCAGCGAAGGAAATTGTCCAAGCGGGAATATCAATTCTACCGGGAACACGCCTGCCCCACTGCTGGTTCGTGCGCGTTTTTGGGAACCGCGAACACAATGCAGATACTTGCTGAGGCAATGGGAATGTGTCTGCCGGGAGCGGCGCTGCTCCCGGCGGGTTACATGGTCCAAAAGCGCCTTGCGAGACAAAGCGGAATCGCGGCCCTCAGGCTGTTCGACAAACGGATAACAACCGACAGGATCATCAGCCAAGCGGCGCTGGAAAACGCACTCGTGGTGCACGCTGCAATTGGGGGATCGACGAACGCGATGTTGCACCTTCCCGTAATAGCCAAACAACTCGGTCTCACGTATTCTCTTGACAAGGTTGCGGAAATAAATAACCGAGTGCCGTTTATACTAAACGTGCGTCCTTCCGGCATGCATCCCAGTAACCTGATATGGGCGGCCGGAGGGGCGCCGGCGATCATGGAAGAGCTAAAGGAATACTTGCACTTAAATGCCCTCACGGTGACGGGAAAGACAGTCGGCCAAAACCTTGCAGAGCTGAAAAAAGAGGGCTATTTCGACGTCATGCCGCGTTTCCTGGAAAATTACTCGTTGAGCAAAGTCGACATCATTCGGCCGGCATCCGATCCACTCAATGAAACCGGAGGGCTGGCCGTGCTCCGGGGAAACATTGCGCCCGACGGCGCGATTATGAAGCGGTCGGCCGTCTTGAAGGAAATGTTGAAGTTTGTCGGTCGCGCTCGCGTGTTCGAGGATACCGGACAAGCGCTCGAGGCCATCGATGAAAAGAAGATTCGGCCGGGGGACGCAATCGTCATTCGATATCAGGGTCCCAGAAGCAACGGAATGCCGGAACAATTCTACATCACGGAAGCGATTTCTTCCGACAAGGCCTTGAATCGAGGCGTTGCCCTCATAACGGATGGAAGATTCTCCGGCGGGTCGAAAGGGCCATGCGTAGGGCATGTTTCTCCCGAAGCCGCTCTGAAAGGACCGATCGCCGTCATAGAGCCGAATGATTTGATATTAATAGACGCAGAAGAAAATCGTCTCGACGTTGTGGGAACGGAGGGAAAGGAAAAGTCGGCGGCGGAAATCAAACAGATATTAAAGAAACGGCTGGACCGGATACCCGACTTCGAACCTCCCGTGCGGAGAGGTCTGCTTGGCTTGTATACAGAACGCTGTGCGCCGACCCACCTGGGCGCATACATGGAATGAGTATCAGGAAGAAGGAGAGGAAGAACGTGCCCACCGAAATCCCCGACACGATAGCGTGGAAGAATGGCCGATTGCGGCTGATCGACCAGACAAAATTACCCCTCAAGCTGTCCTACATTTACTGCGACACCGTCGATGATGTCCGAACCTCGATTAAAGAACTGAAGGTTCGAGGAGCGCCTGCGATCGGGGTTGCCGCCGCGTTCGGCGTGCTCGTGGCTCTCAGAAACAGCCCCGCGAAAACGGCGGAGGACCTCATAAAATCCTTGGAAAAAGCGGCAGCCTACCTGGGTTCGGCCCGGCCAACGGCCGTGAATCTCACATGGGCTCTCGAGCGAATGCGAACTCTCGCCCACAGCATGAAGGATAGAAGGCCGAGGGAAATTCTCGCGGCCCTGAAAGAAGAAGCTTGCCGCATTCATGAGGAGGACCGGGAGCTTTGCCGGAAAATCGGGCATCACGGGGCGAAACTGATCCGCTCGGGTTCGACCGTGCTGACCCATTGTAATGCGGGCGCGCTTGCAACAGGAGGCATGGGGACCGCTCTGGCGACCGTGTTTGCGGCCCATGACGGAGGAAAGAAGGTGGCGGTAATCGCGGACGAAACACGCCCGCTCCTTCAGGGGGCCAGGCTCACCGCCTGGGAACTGATGCAGGCCGGAATAGACGCGACGCTCATCTGTGACAATATGGCGGCCCAAGTTATGCGGGAAGGCAAAGTGGACCTCGTGATAACCGGGGCCGACCGAATTGCAGCGAACGGAGATGTCGCGAACAAGATTGGAACCTATGGAGTAGCGGTGCTGGCGAGGGCACACGGGATTCCCTTCTATGTTGCCGCTCCGAGTTCCACCTTCGACCTGACGCTTCGCTCGGGAGCCGAAATCCCCATCGAGCAGCGAAACCCCGCGGAAGTGACCGAGGGATTCGGAATGCGCACCGCTCCCAAGAAGGTAAGCGTGTACAACCCGGCATTCGATGTCACGCCGGCTCGGTTTGTCTCGGCGCTTATCACGGAAAAAGGAATTATTCGACCGCCGTACCGGCGCAACATCGCCGCAGTGATGGGCCGGAAAAGCGGCAAGCGGAAGACCCGAAAATCGGGTTCCCCACAAACGTAACGCGGGACCCTCTCAACATGGCCAGAGCAATCGTCATAGTGCTGGACGGCGTCGGTTGTGGAGCCCTTCCCGACGCAGCTATTTATGGCGACGCAGACTCCGATTCTCTCGCTCACACGGCAATGTCGGTCGAACAATTCAGCCTGCCAAACATGGCCGGCCTGGGTCTCGGAAATATTGTCCGCATTCCGAGAGTGCCTCCTTCGTCTAAGCCGCTCGCATCTCACGGAAAAATGGCGGAACAATCTCCGGGTAAGGATTCCACAACCGGGCATTGGGAGCTAATGGGAATTATTCTTTCGGAACCGTTTCCGGTCTTTCCGAACGGCTTCGCCAAGAAGCTGATAGAACGTTTCGAAAAGGCGGTCGGCCGAAGGGTCATCGGGAACAAGCCGGCATCGGGAACTCGGATAATCGAGGAGCTTGGTCCCCGCCACCTCGAAACCGGCGAACTCATTGTTTACACGTCTGCCGACAGCGTTTTCCAGGTGGCGGCGCATGTAAACGTTGTCCCGGTGGGCGAGTTGTACTCAATTTGCGAAACGGCCCGGTCACTGCTGGTGGGCCCCGACGAGGTCAACCGGGTTATCGCCAGACCATTTGCGGGAGAGCCGGGAACATTCTCTCGGACACCGGGGCGCAAGGATTACTCGGTCGAGCCTCCGTATCCCACGCTGCTCGATACAATCGTGGAAGCTGGATTGGATGTCTTCGGCGTAGGCAAGATCGACACCCTGTTTGCGGGAAGAGGCTTTACCGCATGCCGGCATATCGATACGAATACGGAGGGGATAGCGGCTATCGCAATGGCCATGAACCGCCGCTTCGATGGATTGCTGTTTGCCAACCTGGTGGACTTTGACATGAAATACGGTCACCGAAATGATGTCATGGGATATGCCTCCGCGCTGATGGAGTTTGACGAAGCCGTTCCAGAATATATCGACCTCCTTGCCGATGACGAGTTGCTGCTTATAACTTCAGATCACGGGAACGACCCAACGACACCGAGCACGGACCACGCGCGGGAATACGTGCCGCTGCTCGTCAAGACGGGATGGAAGGATTACGGGGTCTCCCTCGGAGTGCGCGAAACCTTCGCCGACGTTGCGGCAACCGTTGCTGAATTCCTCCGTCTGCCTCCGCTCCGTGCGGGCGCCAGTTTTCTTCGTCTCTTATGGTAACCGTGAAAAAGAGGAATCACATCATAATCGCTATCGATGGACCGGCCGGCGCCGGGAAAAGCACCGTAGCGAAAAGATTGGCGTCCAGATTCTCGCTTCTTTACATCGATTCCGGCGCCATGTATCGCGCGGCAGCAAGAAAAGCGCTGGAAGAGAGAACGGACATTTCAAACGGCCATGCCGTCGCCGAACTGGCGCGGAAGATCAGGATCGAGCTGAAGCCAGGGGATGAAAAGACGAGAGTCTTTGTCGACGGCAAAGAAATAACTGACGATATTCGGACTCCCGAAGTGACCGATGCGAGTTCTCGGATAGCGACGATGCCCGAAGTCAGGCAGGTCCTGGTGGAACAGCAAAAGGCTCTCGGCCACAATGAAAACGTAGTGATGGAAGGCCGCGACATCGGAACGGTGGTCTTTCCCGACACGCCGTTGAAATTCTACCTTGATGCGTCGAGCAGAGAACGCGCCCGCAGAAGAAAGAAGGACCTTGAGCGAGCCGGGTACGCGGTGAATCTGGACCACCTTGAGCGCGAAGTCATCGAACGAGACCGACGGGATATGACACGAGATATCGGTCCGCTCCGAAAGGCGTCGGACGCGATCCTCATTGATTCCACGAATATGACTATCGACGAGGTGGTGAAGACCATTGCGGGACATGTCGAACAACTTTGCGGGGGGACGTTTGAGAGATGAAGCGCTCGATAGAAATAGCCGACCACGCCGGCTATTGCTTTGGTGTTCGGCGCGCGCTCGATATGGCGGCGGAACATCTGGGCCAGAAAGCGAAAAAGGTTTATTCCCTCGGGCCCATAATTCATAATCCTCGCGTTGTGGAGGAATTCCGCAGGAAAGGACTGATTCCGATAGAGTCCGTTGATGACATTGCCGAGGGCGTGCTGGTGGTCCGTTCTCATGGAGTGGAAAAAGAAGTATTTGAAGCGGCGCAGGCCAAAGGATTGGAGGTCATTGACGCGTCGTGCCCGTTTGTCAAGAACACACACCGCCTGGCTCATCAACTTTCGCACAACGGCTATCAATTGGTAATCGTAGGCGAGGAGGCGCATCCCGAAGTAAAAGGTGTGTTGAGCTATGCGGGCAAAGACCCGATTGTCGCCAACAGTGTGGAGCAATTGCAGAACAAGAAACTTTCCCAAAAGCTGGGAGTTATCGCTCAGACGACCCAGACGTTGGAAACTTTCATGACGGTAGTGGGCGCGCTATTGGGCAACGCATATGAATGCCGGGTCTTCAACACCATTTGTAATGCGACAGCTTCCCGTCAGACCGCGACCGTTGAACTGGCGCAAGCCGTCGATGTCATGTTTGTGGTCGGTGGCAAAAATAGCGCGAATACCGCGCGACTTGCAGAACTGTGTCGGGAGGCGGGACCAACGACTTTCCATATCGAAACGCCGGATGAGATCACGTCCGATATGGTTCGCGGCGCCCGCAGGGTCGGAATCACCGCCGGCGCCTCAACACCTCGGTCGCAGGTGGACTTGGTCAAGCAAAAACTTGATGCAGTGCAGGAATAAGGGCCGGCCGGCGTGTATGCGCAGTGTGACGGAAAACAGGAAGAAGCGGAGGAAACGCGTTGAACTGGAAGCATGAAAAGACCTGGATGGTTCCCGCGCCGGACCGTGAGCGGACCAGTCAAATAGCCGCCGCGCTGGAGGCTCCCGAAATTATCGGACAATTGCTGCTGAATCGGGGCATCGAGTCTGTGGAAGAAGCAGAGGCTTTTTGGGACCCGTCTCTTGCCAGGCTCCACGATCCTTTTCTGCTGGAAGACATGGATGCAGCCGTGCAAAGGCTGAAGAAAGCCATTGACGAACGAGAAAAAGTGCTCGTGTTCGGCGATTACGACGTTGATGGCATTTCGGGCACCGCATTGCTGGTGCGGGAACTAACCGGCCTTGGCGTCCCCGTGTACTACTACATTCCAAACCGGCTTGTCGAAGGATATGGGTTAAATGAAGAAAGAATTCGGAAAGCCCATGAGGAATGCGTCAAACTGATTATAACGGTGGACAACGGGGTTTCGAGCCATGAGGAAATCGAACTCGCGGCGAGCCTCGGGATGGACACCATCGTGTGCGATCATCACGAACCGGAGGGCAAACTGCCGCCCGCCCTCGCGGTCCTGAACCCAAAGAGAACCGGCTCGAAGTATCCGTTTCGAGACCTCTCCGGTGTAGGGGTGGCCCTAAAACTTCTTACGGCGCTTCTGGGAAAGCTGCCTGCAAACCTTGATTTCGTCGCCCTCGGAACCATTGCGGATATCGTGCCGCTCGTGGATGAAAATCGTATCCTTGCGAAGGCCGGCCTCGAAATGATTAACCAAAACGCGAACCCGTCTCCCGGCCTATTGGAACTGTGCAAGGTCTCCGCATTGGAGAATCGCCGCATCGATTCGAGCAATGTTTCCTTTCAACTCGCCCCGCGACTGAATGCCGTCGGCAGACTGGGCGTGGCTCAGCTTGGCGTACAGCTTCTCCTGACTACCTCCGAAGCGCTTGCCCGGAGAATTGCCCGGAAGCTGGACGAGGAAAACAGGAATCGGCAATTGATCGAAAACAGGATTCTCGAAGAGGCGTTGGCGAAAATTGAAAGCGAATTCGACCCGAAATGCGATTTCTCGATTGTCCTCTCCGACAGCGGATGGCATCCCGGGGTAATCGGAATTGTTGCCTCGAAGATCGTGGAACGATATCATCGTCCCGCCATCCTGGTCGCAGTGGGCGAAACGGTGGCCAAAGGGTCGGCGCGAAGCATCCACAATTTCCACATCTATGAGGCCCTGAGCAAATGCCAGGAACACCTCATTGCGTTTGGCGGGCACCGGTACGCGGCCGGTCTTACGATTCACCCCCACAAGCTCGAACAGTGCCGCAGCGCATTCGAATGCATCTGCAGGGAGAAACTGCTGGAGGACGACCTGCGGCCCGTCTTGAAAGCGGACACCACGTTGCACCTATCCGAGATCAACAGGCAACTGCTCAATCACCTTGCAAGACTTGCTCCTCATGGCAACGCGAATCCCTTGCCGGCTTTCGCATCGTTCGATGTCTCGGCTGTTGGTGCGATACGCCTTCTTCGCGGTGGCCATTTGAAATTCGCCGTCAGGCAGGGCAACGCCACCATCCCGGCAATCGGATTCAGGATGGCGGCTTATGAAGACCTTGTTAAGAAACACACCTCCTTAGACATACTTTACAGCCCGCAGTACAATACATACGCGGGAAAAACTACCATTCAGCTCTCCCTCCGCGATATTCGCCCGCATCTGGAATGAGCTGCTGAAAGCAGCCAAGAGAAAAACCGGGCGGGGACTTTCCCGCAGGAGCCGCAGAAGAAATTTTTCAAATTGTCGCACGGGGGGCGATAGGACAGTGAATGTGTCGGATAATTCGTTATCGCTCGCTTCGGGGGCAGTCCGCCAATCTACGAATCCCCAAAATACGGGGGATTCCGCAATTGGGAACAGCCTCCCTCGCTCCATTTTTTTCTTAAACATACAATTATCGGACAGATGCACGGTTTCCGGAAGCACTGAAAGCAATCGTTTTGACAGCGCACTTTGCAAGGTGTATGATAAAAGATAATGGAAAGACTTGGTGCAACTTTGTAAGCTATTGAAATGAATGAATTAACGGCTCTTCATAAAGAAATTAAGGCTTATAACCGAAAGGGTGACTTCAAGCTTGTAGAGCGGGCTTTCGCGTATGCGGAAGAAGCTCACGAAGGGCAAATGCGCCTCTCGGGAGAACCCTTTCTGAGCCACTGCATACGGGTTGCCCACATTCTGATGGACTTACACCTCGACATGACAACGATTGCCGCCGGCCTTTTGCATGACGTGCTGGAGGACACACCGCGCACGAAAGAGGAACTTGCCGAAGAATTCAGCGAGGAGGTTGCAAATCTGGTTGAAGGCGTAACCCAAATGGGGCGGCTCAAGTTTCAAAACCGCGAGGAGCACCAAGCCGAGAACATGCGGAAAATGCTTATCGCGATGGCGAAAGACATCCGTGTAATACTCATAAAGCTTGCTGACCGCTTGCACAACATGCAGACCTTGAAATACCTTCCGCCGGAGAAAATTCAGGCCATCTCAACGGAAACGTTACAGATTTATGCGCCGCTCGCCCACCGATTGGGAATCGCAAAAATCAGGTCTGAACTTGAAGACCTTTCGCTCTATTTCCTGCAGCCCGAGGTCTACTACCAACTTGCGGAAAAAGTGGCGGAGAAGAAGGAGCAACGCGAAAGAGAAATCCTGGGCCTCTGTCAGTTCTTGAAGGCGGAATTGAAAAAGGCGGGCATTAAGGCCAAGGTGACCGGTCGTCCAAAACATTTCTACAGCATCTACCGAAAAATGGTTGATCAGCGCAAGGACTTCGATGAGATATTCGATTTGCGGGCGCTGAGAATCCTCACCAGCAACCTTCGCGATTGCTACGGCGCGCTCGGCATCGTACATACGCTCTGGCCGCCGGTCCCCGGCAGATTCAAGGATTACATCGCCATACCGAAGACAAACATGTATCAGTCTCTTCACACAACGGTGCTGGGTAAAAAGGGAGAACGGATCGAGATTCAGATCCGCACTCACGAGATGCACCAAATATCGGAAGACGGGATTGCCGCTCATTGGCTTTATAAAAGCGATGAAACCGTGGAACAGTTTGATGAAAGGTTGGTCTGGCTGAAACAGCTCTTGGAATGGCTGCAAGACCTCAAGGACCCGCGAGAGTTCATGGAAGGTCTGAAAACCGACCTTTTTTCCAGCGAGGTTTATGTGTTCACTCCCCGCGGAAAAGTCATCGAGCTGCAAGGCGGCGCAACGCCGATCGATTTCGCATATGCGATCCATACCGATATCGGCAACCAATGCAGGGCCGCCAAAGTGAACGGGAAAATGGTCTCTCTGAAATATCGCTTAAAACAGGGAGACGTCGTTGAAATCATGACCTCCAAGAAGCAGACGCCCCGCCGTGACTGGCTCGAATTCGTACAAACGTCCCGCGCCCGCAGCAAGATCAGGTATTGGCTTCGAACCTACGAGGAAGCCGAGAAGGAAAAGCGACCAGAGGAAAAAGAAGAGGAGCGACCGCGAACCCAGAAATCTTCCGAAGCCCAGCGGCGTATCCCGGCCAAAAATGACCCCAATGTAGGATTAAAAGGCGTCGGCAACCTGGTGGTTCGTTTCGCGAAATGCTGCAATCCTTTGCCCGGCGACCACATTGTCGGATACATTACGCACTCGCGAGGACTGTCCATCCATCGCGAGGGCTGTCAGAACATCATCAGGGACGATCCGGCACGATTGTTGGAGGTGAACTGGGATGGAAAGAGCCAGGCAACCTACGCCGCGAGCATTCGTGTGAAATCAACCGACAGGCCGAATCTTCTCGCCGATATCCTCACATCCATACGCGAGCTTAACGTGAATATCGAATCGGCAAACGCATATGGGCGCAAAGACGGAACGGGAGTCTGCGACTTTATCATTGATGTCGCCGACCAGAGCCAGTTAAACAAGATAATCTTTGCGATCAGGCAAGTCGACGGCGTGTACAGCGTGAGACGAACTCCATTCAGGGGCAAAACATAAGGAACCACTCCCGCCGGAACCCGCGCTCCCTCCTCTTTCGAAAGCTTCCGCAAACAACTCGTCGCCGACCGCCGGTTGAGAAAAAGAAATTCGACACTTCAAGAGACAGCCCGGCTTTCCGCGATTCGAACCGTGAGTGTGTTTGATAATTCCACTGGGTGGCTTCTGCCCAGGGGAAAAGTGAATCTGTCCTGCGGTTGGCAACCCGGGCCGGGAGCGTCGCTCGCGGCGCATTTGAGAATGCCGTTTTTTCCGGCTCTTTTTTTTTATTCCAACGGTGGGTCAGGCCCGCAGTCCCGAATCTATCCCGCCAAGCGCGGGCCTTCGGCTCGGTAGTTCTTGGAACCGTCTCTTTCGCCTGCAATTATCGGACAGATTCACCGTCTCATAAACCCATGTGAAAGCAGAATTCGAGAATGACATTTCTGAACGGGTGTTTTGGAAGAGTAGATGGTTGACGCGCCGCCTATCGGGCCGCACGAGCAGGCTCGGACTCACGGGAAAGGAGTTCGATCAAGCGGGGCGCGAGGTTGCGAACACATGCCGCCGCAGGGCAACCCGGCGAGTGAATCATAAAGGGAACCATTTTCCTTGAAGCCGTTCTCACGGCGGGGTCTTCGACTACGTCACCGAGACATTTCGCCTTCACAGAAAGATATTTCTCGATTATTGTCTTCAGCTTTTCGCCAACCCGCGCATCTTTTTCCGAGGTCGTCATGTTTACAATGATGTTGGGCGCAAATTGCGACAGCATGTTTTTCGCGCGGAACCAGCATTCCGGACTGACGTTGGTTAATTCGCCCAAGAGCTCCTGCATCGCTGAGATACCCCCATTGTCATCCGGGTTCATGCCCCGCTTCAATAGTTCTGCGACAAGGGAGTACTGCCGGAACGCGATTTGGAAGCGCCGGTACAGGACATTCTTAACGAATCCATAACTATTTACGATAGACGTCGGCTCCGGCACAGTCACGAGAACACCGTTATTGGTGAGCGAAAAGAAATCCATCACATCGTATGAACTGCCTGCCCCAATATCCACGATGACCAGTTCGGCTTTCAGAGATTGGAGCCCCTTGATGATTTTCGTCTTTTGGGCGAACCTGGGATTAGC
Organism: uncultured bacterium; assembly: GCA_964453435.1. Lineage (GTDB taxonomy): Bacteria > Abyssobacteria > SURF-5 > SURF-5 > SURF-5 > CAYVQZ01. The sequence continues at coordinate 3,645 of CAYVQZ010000057.1, read as the reverse complement.
CTGACTCGGCACGTTGCCTGCGCTGCTGACGAACCGAACACCGGGATATTCCGTATCAAGCACGATATCGGACAATGATTTCACGCGACGAGACAGGAAATCGCTGATCACACACCGGGGTGAATGCATGCCGAGGTATGTGTGCAAATTCGCTCCGCCGAGGTCCGCATCGACAAGGATCACATCCCTGCCGAGCCTGCCGGCCTCGAGCGCGATTGCACACGCCACCACGCTCTTGCCCACGCCCCCTTTACAACCGGCGACGGTGATGATTTCCGGAGAAACCCGTTGGGAACCGTTGTGTGAAACCATGCTGGTCACGGATTCTAACGCCTACCCTTTTTTCCGTCCTATGAATATAATGTCCTCGAGTTCGTCCACATCGAGTTCTTCAACCGAGACAGCGCCTTCCGTTCTTTTGGCGGGTTGAACCGCCTCTCTGAGGCCACCCAGGATGCCGCTCATTCGGGAAGATAACATTTCCTGTTTTTCGTGAAGCTCCAGCAGTTTCCGTTTGAGTCGCTCCACTTCTTCGAGACGTACCGGCGATTTGACACCCGATGCCCCGTTTTCAGCGTTGGAAGGTTGAGCCGACGCTGCCCCTGGCGTCTCTTCCGACTCGCCCTCATCCTCGAAATCCAACTGCGGCTTAGGTTCGCCCAGTTCCATAAACTCGCGAGCGCTCTTTATCTCAGAATCGGAGATGACCACATCACGCACCGAAAGCTCGTCGGCAGGATCGTATACAGCCAGTTCCTCTTCCAAATTTTCTTCTGATACCGGCTCGGGACCTTCAACATCCGATTGCTCATCGCCGTCCGAGCCTTCCGGAACAACGGAAGAGGCAAATTCCCTCACACCGGGAAAACCGATTTCTTCGCTTTCCTCCACCTCGCTGATAGCCTGTTCATCGTGCTCGAAGGCAGTCGTCTCCTCGGCTGCTTCCTCTTTTGAAACAACAGACTCCTCCTCTTCGGGCGTCAAGGTTTCGGCCTCAAGCTTCGAGTCCGCCTCCTGGACTGGCTCCTCATCTTCCGGTTTCTCCTCTTCGAGCGCATCATCCAGTTTCAAAAACTCAAGCGACTCTATTGGCTTCATTTGAGCCATCAGAGCCTGATACCTTTTGTTCCACAACGCCACCTGCTCGAAATCGAGTGTTCGAACACCCGGCGCCGCATCACCAATGACATCCTTGAATGCGATGAGCAAATCCCGAATAGCCCCGACACCTTCAGAGTCGAGTTCCAGGCGTCCTTCAGAAACAGTCTCGAAATACTCGAGCATCTGCCCCGCCGCCTCCGAGACTTCTTCTTCGCCGACCGTTCCCGCCTCCATTTTGAGGAGAGAAGCCTGACTCGCCGCCTTCTGAACGAGCCAAATGGAATCGATGCCCTGCTTCAGCGCCAGCTCCATCGATTGAACGCTTTTCTGCAGCGTTATCAGGTGCATGAAAAGGTTCCCGCTCTTTCTGGGCTGCGCCCGCGGTTTGAGAACGGGACTGGACATCGATTTTGAGGACTGGGATGGCTGTTTATCTTTAAGCCATCTGAGCGGATTAAGAGAAAATTTAGGCATTGACGTAAGCTCCGTCAATGTATACACTACAAGATATTGTGTTACTCAAAATTTGATATGATTTTGTGAATTATACCGCAGAAGCCGTAAAATGTCAAAATTTGTCAAAAAACAATTCCACGCCCGTTTCGCTGCCGCTTTCCGCAGCCCCAAAAAGGCCGTAAACCGGCGATTTTCTTGCTCGAAAACAGGAACTTTCTCCTCCCCCCTCTCTCCCGCAACCCTGAAAAGAAACCATTCACTGCGGCGCCGCGAAACTAACCGGCGCCTTTTTCTGGTTGAAACCAGAGAGCCATCTGGCTGTCTCACGTTTCCACACCGGCCATTCGCTTCGCCATGCTCGCATATTCCGCAAGCGGCGCTTCAAAAAGGATCATCATTTTCTGTGCTTCCATCGAGCCTTCCGCATGAACGGTCGTTACCTCCATGTGAGCAGCCTCCGCAGAAGCCACCATCCGGTGGGCCAATTCGATCAGCCGCAGCCGTTGCTCGGTCGTGAATGTTTCCGAGCCTCCGAGATAGTATTCCATGTAATCGTGCGTATCCGGGTTAATCCAGTCCTGATATGTCGGCGCCGTCGTTATGATGCCCCCCGAGACGTCCTGGATCACTTTCACAAAATTATGGTAATTGCTTGCGAAATGAAGCTTCGCCATATTTGCGATGAGCGGATTCGGCACCGCCATTTCGCCGTACATCACGGGGTCCCTCGCCGCAGCTCGCGTAAGCGCTTTCAGCGTTTCCACATAGCCGGCCAAATCCGCCAGCTTGCCCCGTATGTGACCGACTCGTTCGAGACCGTTCGCCTCCGCCATTGCAACGCCACACCCGGCCATCGCTTCAACAATGGGAATCTTGTAGCTAATGGCGGTAAACCGGTGGAATGTGGCAAAGGTGTATGCAAGGAGCATCGAGAACTGCCACTCGCCGCACATGAAGACACGTTCCCATGGCACGAACACATTGTCGAATACCACCATCGCTTCGGATAAAGCGCGAACGGGAACATCGGACGGAAACTCATACGGGCTTCTTTCGCCCCGGCCGGGGCGACAAATCATCGTGATTCCCTCGGCATTCGCCGGAACCGCAAAGCTGAGCGCATACTCGCCCTCATCCTCTCTCATCTGTCGCGTGGGTGTGACGATTATCTCGTTGGCCGCCGGCGCGCTTGTGATGTGCAGTTTGCAGCCCTTGACAACAATGCCGTTTTTCTGTTTGTCAACCACACGCACATAGTAGTCCGAATGTTTTTGTTTTGACGGCGGTTTGCCGCGGTCTCCCTTCGCGCAGGTGACCGCGCCGCACATGGCCAGATCGTTCTTCTTCAGATGGCGAAGATAGTCTTTCGCGCGTTGCTTGTATTCTTCATTTCCCATCCGCTCGGCGACCACCATGATCGCATTCAGACAGTCTGTGCCTACATCTTTGCCGAACGGCAGACCACCCGTAAGTCTGATGGATTCGCCTATCATCTCGCTTCTTTTCTCGAGGTCCTCGACCGTCCTTGGGGTTTGGAAAAAGCGAGTGATCGGCTCGCCCGTCTCCTCATCCCGCACAACAAAGAGGTCCCTGACCTTCGGGTCCTCACTCTCCGTGAGCACGAAATCCTGAGCAACGGTCTCGGTCGCCACTTTCAGCAAGCGGTGCGTCGTGACATCCTCCACTTTTTCACCCAGCAGGTACACGCGCCGTCCGTCACGCAGGCTCTCGCGATACTGTTCCGCAGTCCTCAACGCCATTTCTCGCATCCCCCTCTCCGGAGTCGCAACTCGCGAACATTGCCACAATTCCGTTTATTTTTCATGTGTCTGAACGAACCATTATACGTCGGAGCCGGTTCCGGGTCAATTTGAGGGAGAAACGGGGTGAAGGCGGTCTGCCCGTAAACGGTCGGGAATTAGAGCGCAATTGTCCTTTGCACAAAATCATGTTAATATAATCAACGTACCTCCGTGCCTGACAGTATGCCGCTTCATCTATTATGCGAGCAAGGAATATCGGGGGATGTCTCAAAAACCGGGTCCATGTTCTCTCCGGAGAGGGTGAAGATATGGCCGCGAAGCGCCG
>CAYVQZ010000056.1:0-34339 GCA_964453435.1 uncultured bacterium | reverse complement strand
GCAAATCTGCAAAGAAGATATACACCATTTCATCTCAAAATGGCGGGGTTTGATTTGACCCTAAGTGGCGGGTTTTAAGTGACCGCTGACACCCTTAGGTCCCCTTAAAGCGTAAGAGCTATGTCACCGTGTCACCGCGCCCCCGGGTCCGGGCAGTTCGACCCCCGGGTTCGAGCCATCCGGAGACCCAAACGCAAAACAGAGGGGGCGCGTCTGCACGTTTAGCAAGGGCGCACGGCGCAAAAACACACTATCGCTTTCCTTCTCAGGCTTTGCAGCTCTCCGTGGCCCTCGGTGTCTCCGTGGTTAAAGGTCGAAAGCTCCTTTTTTTCTCACGCCAAGACGCTAAGACGCCAAGAAACAATCGGCGTTCATCCGCGTGCATCTGCGGTTCCCGCATTTACAGAAAGTTCTTGACACTACTCTTCCCAAGTTTTTGTTCTTAATCCGTGATAATCCGTGTGAATCTGTGGTTAGACTGATGTTCAGAATCTGGCTAATCAGCGCAATCTGCGGATAAAGTAGCCTTTCCCCGTGTCGCTGCCCGGCGCTTCGCGCCCGGAGTTTCAGGGTTCAGGTTCCAGGTTTCAAGTTCACGGAAAGGTCGTCGTCGTCTTCGCTCTCATTCGTGTAATTCGTGGTCCAATCATTTCTTTCAATCAGCGCTCATCTGCGGCTCCTCTGATCTGTGATAGAATAGCGAAAACTGATTCTCCGTCGTTGCGATGCTTTCTGTGTTCCCGGGTTGCCGAAGCGGGATATAGCCATGAAAAACGAAGAAGCCCTGAAATCCGTTTGCCGCATGTGTCACGGGGTGTGCGGGGTGAATGTGCACGTGAAGGACGGCACGGTGGTGAAAATAACGGGTGACCGCGACCACCCGATGAGCAGGGGGTTCGTGTGCTCGAAGGGACTGGCGTCGGTCGATTACCTGTATCATCCCGACCGATTGCGGCATCCGCTCAAGCGGGCGGGCGCAAGGGGCGAGAACAAGTGGGAGCGCATAAGCTGGGACGAGGCGCTGGATACGACGGCGGAGAAACTGTTGAAGTGCAAGAACGAATTCGGTCCCGAATCGGTCGGCATGGCTACGGGCACCGGCAGACCGTACATGATGTTCGCGCTCAGGTTCGCCAACGCGTTCGGGACTCCCAACACATTCGGTTACGCGCATGTGTGTTACCTCCCCCGGGTGGTGGCCTCGGTGATAACGTGCGGTCAGCTTCCCATCTGCGATTTCTATGGTCACGGAGGCACATATCCGCAGTGCGTGCTCGGGTGGGGCTGCAATATTTCGGAGACCGGCGCCGCAGACGGCATGTGCGGATACCAGGTGACGCTCGCCCGGCGCCGTGGCGCGAAGTTTATCGTCGTGAACCCCCGGTTTACGGAAACCGCCTCGAAGGCCGATGTGTGGGCTCAGATTCGACCCGGTACCGACGCGGCGCTCGCGATGTCGATGCTTCATGTGATTATTCAGGAGGAACTGTATGACAAGGAGTTCGTGGAGAAATATACGGTCGGCTTCGAAGCGTTGGCCGAGCGGGTGAAGGCGTTCTTGCCGTCGAAGGTCGCCGAAACCACGTGGGTCCCCGCGCAGGTCATCCGAAAGATGGCGCGCCCTGTACGCGACCACGAAGCCCGCGTGCCTGCTCTGGGGCAACGGGCTCGACCAGAACGCGAACTGCTTTCAGACAGCCAGGGCGCTCCTGATATTGCGGGCGGTCACCGGAAACATCGATGTTCCCGGCGGCGATGTGTTCTGGGCGCCGCCAAAGGGAGTGATGCAGACCTCGCCCTTCATGGACCCCGGCGTTATTCTTCCCCACAAGGTCGCTCCCGAAACAATGGCGAAAAAACTCGGGCAGGGATACCTGATGAACTTCGTGCTTCGCCCGCCGGATTTCTGGGACGCCGTGCTGACGGGCGAGCCGTACCGGCCGAAGGCGCTCATACTCGTGGGGACGAATCCGCTGCTGACGTGCAGTTACTCGCTGAAGGCCGAAGAAGCGCTGAAAAAGCTTGCGTTTACGGTGGCGCTCGACCTGTTCATGAATCCGACGAACCAACTGGCCGACATCATACTTCCGGCCGCCACGTGGCTCGAGCAGGACGACATCGCCGACCTGCACTTCATCTGGTGCGTGGCCGCCAGACAGAAAGTGGTTGAAATCGAGGAATGCCGGGACGACAAAGAAATATTCATTGAACTCGCGAAGAGAGTTGGACTCGAAGAATATTTCCCGTGGAAAAACGTGAGAGATTATTGCGACAGCGTGCTTGAGGGCGCCGGCATAGGCTTCGAGGAATTCAAGAAGCTGGGCATGCTGAAAGGCGAAATGCGGTACAGGAAGTATGAGGCCGAGGGGTTCGCGACACCATCCGGCAAATTCGAGATAGCGTCATCCATTCTGGAATCTCAGGGGTTCGACCCTCTGCCCGACTACGTGGAGCCGCCGGAAAGCCCCTATTCAATGCCCGAACTCGCGAATGAATACCCGCTCATCGGCATAACCGGCTGCAAAATCGAACCCTTCTTCCACACGGAATACCGTCAGCTCGAATCGCAGAGGAAACGAAATCCCGACCCGCTCGTCGAAATCAATCCGGAGACGGCGGAACAACTCGGTATCGAGGACGGCGATTGGGTATGGGTCGAATCGCCGCGAGGGAAAATACGACAGAGAGCGAAACTGGCGCCCGGAATCCATCCGCGAATCGTCGCCATTCAACACGCATGGTGGTTTCCGGAGAAAGAGCCGCCGGAATATGGCTGGAAAGAATCGAGCGCGAACTTGCTGGTCGACCATCGGCCAGCGGACGCCGTGTGGGGCTCGGAATCCTGGAAAGGGTTTCTGTGCAAGGTTTATAAGTAAAACAACGGAGAAAACCCGAGCCGTCTGCCGCCGTGAGACGCTCGTATTCGCTGAGCCGGACCTGCGTTCGCCGCTTCCGAAACATCTTCCGGCAAAGATTCAATCTTTCCCAAAACGGAACCCGCCGCAAGCCCCAGGTAAAAAACCTCACATATTCACTGCTCCTGTCAGGTATTGCGAAACCGGAACAAGGCATATTATAGTTATTTCGGATGAAGGAATCTTGATCAGGCGGCTATTCCGCGAAAGGTGATGTCATGATGAATCGAAAATTTACTCTTGCTATGATTGGTATGTGGGTCGTTTTCATTGCAGGTTGCGCGTCCAGCCTCTCGGGAAACGTCTACAGCCGGGACCAGGCGCGGCAGGCGCATACGGTGCATGAGGGAACGGTGATACTGGTACGGGAAGTCCAGATCGAGGGCACGGATTCCGGCTTCGGAACCATTGGCGGCGCGGTCATGGGCGCTGCGTTGGGAAGCACTGTCGGTGGCGGCTCGGGCAGAATCGTGGCGACGGCGGCCGGTGGAGTCGGCGGAGCGCTCGCAGGTTCCGCAATCGAAGAGGGCGTTACGAGGCAGACCGGATTGGAAATCACCGTACAGCTCGACAACGGGGAAGTGCTGGCGGTAGTTCAAGGGGCCGATGTGCGGTTTGACGAGGGTGACAGGGTGCGAGTGCTGAGACGACCAAACGGAGAGGCGCGAGTGATACAGTAGCCGAGGCCCACTTGTATCGGGACGTAATCAGGCGGGGCCAGTTGCTGTTGGTTCCTTTTAATTCCTGTTGACATACGCAAACGAGGGATTTCTCGCAGCGGGCAGGAGGTCTTTCCGTTCTTTTTTTCGGGGTGAGGTGGGAGATGGGCCTTCGCGTATCGAAGCCGTGAGACCCGTGGTGTCATCGGAGCGCATCCGAATCCTGCAGTTCCTTCTTGGCCTGTTTTTCCTCGTACATAAGCCTGTCCGCATGGGCCAGCAATTCCTTCAGCGGGCACGGGAATTCGGGATCATACCGGGAAACACCCATGCTTATGGAGATTTGGAAGTCCTGGTTGTCTTTTGCATTGCGGAGTATTATGTTCTCTTTCAACCGCCTGCTGAGGACTTCGATGCAATTGGGCGGGACTTCCATCGCCATGACCGCGAACTCGTCCCCGCCGATCCGACCGATTACGTCCGATTCGCGGAACGACATATTCAGTATATTCGCGGTTTCGACCAGCGCCGCATCGCCGGCGGTATGACCGTGGGAGTCGTTGATCTTTTTCAGGTTGTCAAAATCAAGAAAAAGCACGCACACCTTTCTTTTCGTGCGATGGGCGACTTTGAGCTGCTGCTGCGCGAAAGCGACAAATCCCCTTCTGTTGTAGAGACCTGTCAACTCGTCCACGAGAGACATTGCCCGGAGTTCCTCCAGCCTGCGCCGCCGGTCGGTGATATCGCGGGCGACGCCCAGCAGTTCGACCGGCCAACCGTCGGCGTCTCGAAGGAACGTGGCGGTGACCTCGGTCCACACGGTTGAGCCGTCCTTATGGGTCTGCTCGAGTTCGAGTGTCCGAGCTTTGTGCGTATCGCCATCGAGCTCATTCTCAGCGGACAGCTCCTCCGCCAGAACGGTCATGGCCACTTCCATTGATTCGGGTGTGAGCACATCCTCCAGTTTCTGGGTCATTGCCTCTTCGGCGCTGAAGCCGCGAAGTCGTTTCACCGAGGGACTGATGTATGTGAAGTGCAGGCTCCTGATATCTACCGTCCAAATGACATCGGTGACCTGTTCGGCGAGGAGCCGGTATCTTTTTTCGCTTTCCCGGAGGGCCTCCTCGGCTCGTTTTCGCTCGGTGACATCGCGATAGTTGATAACGACTCTGTCTTCGTCCGGCAATTTCTTTGCCGACACCTCGGCGATGCGCCACGCGCCGTCTTTGTGAAGAAACGGGAACTCTTCATACCCGGTTATATCGGGATTGTCGACTATCTGTTTGAATACGGCGGCAACCCGGCGCCTGTGCTGCGGGTGGACCATATCGAAAACATTGGTTCCAAGTATTTCCTCCGCCTTGTATCCGATGATCCGTTCGGCGGAGGGGCTTTCGTACAGGATGGTCCCGTCAGTGCCAACAACCGCGATTGCGTCGAGCGCGTTCTCGATGAGTTGGCGGAAGTGGTCCTCGCTTTTCTTGATTGACTCGTTGGCCCTCTTGTATTCGGTTATGTCCCTCCCGTGAATGGCAACCTGAATCACGAGACCGTTCTTATCAAAGATTGGATAAACCGAGTTGTCAAACACGATTCCGTTTCGCTCATCCTCGAAACGGACCGGTTCACCGGTTCGGACGACATGGTTGGCCCATGCCTTTCTGTTTTTGGCTACTTCCGGCTCGAACAGCGAAAAAATGTCTGCGCCAACAAGGTCGTCCACGGTTCGGCCGAGGCGCTGCGCCGCTGTTTCGTTTATGGCCAGAATCGTTCCGCGAGAGTCTGTCAGGATGGCGGAATCGGTGCTCGCGTTCAGCAACGCCCGCACTTTTTCCTCGCTCTGTTTCAGCGCTTCTTCCGCCCGTATTCGTTCCGTAACATCGCGGTCTACTCCCCGGTAACCGACAAGATTTCCATCATCATCAAGAATCGGAACGGCGCTGGACTCGACGGTCACACGGCTGCCGTCCCCGGAAAGATTCGTGTAGACGAAGGCCGAAAAGGACTCCTTGGCGCGCGCCCGGTCCGTAAAATATTCGAAGACACGTTCTACCTCATCCGCGGGAGTAAGGTCCAGAAAAGTCTTCCCGATGAACTCCTCGGGTTCATATCCCAGAATCTTCTTGACCATTGGGCTCGCATATGTGTACGTGCCATATGCGTCCGTTTCCCATATGAGGTCGCTGGTGAGTTCCACCAGTGCGCGGAATTTCCGCTCGCTTTCGCGAAGCGCCTCCTCGGCGCGCTCGCGCTCGGTGACATCGCGTATTATGGCAAGATAATAATCCGGGTCGCCATCGCCATTGTGTAAAACGGCTCCGTTGATCTCGACGCTCAAATATGAGCCGTCCGCCCTGACCAGTCGAAAACGAGTATTCGGATGCCGCTTCACTCCGTCGATGCGGTCCTGAAGCCGTTGCAACACCCTTTCCCGGTCATCCGGATGAATCAAATTCGAAAAGTGCGTCTTTTCCAGAATGTCTTCCCGCCTGTATCCCGTCGCATCTTCTAAAAAAATGTTGGCGCTGGAGAGCGTTCCGGTCTCGATGTCGATGGTGACGATGATGTCGGTGGCGTGTTCGATCAGCGTTCGGTATCGTTTCTCTGACTCTCTCAGCGCGCGCTCCACCCTGCCGATCTCCGTCACATCGCTCAACAGAAAAACGTATCCAAGAGATTTCGATTCGTTTCCGGTCAAACAAGTGTAGCTGACACTGAGAATTCTTTGAGGATCCGGCACGGTTATGTGGGCGCACCCGCTCTGACTCTCGCGCCAGTGTTGGAGCGATGGAATCGCTTCTCCCGCCAACGATTCAATGTGCGCGATAATCTTTTCAACCGTCCTTCCTGCCAGCTTCCCGTCGAGCCCGGCGATTCGAGAGAATTCTTGATTGCTTTCTATTACGCATCCATCGTTCTGAGCCACGCACACACCAACCGGGAGATTGTCGAACAGGCTTTCGAGCGCCGGCGGCAGTCCGGCGAAGAGCCCGTATCGAGTCATTCCGTACGCGGTGAGCAATATGAATGCGAGCGTCGATAAGGGCCCCATCGAAGCGACGGTCGGCGAGTCGGTTCCGAATGCATTGAGGACTGGCAGCCCGATAACGATTACCCCGGTCGGTATCAGAATCCCCGCCATCATGAGACTGAGCTGCAATTTTTCTTCCTGAAAGGGAGACTTCCGATAACGACTGGCCAGCTTTGTAAGACCCCACACAATTACGAGCGCTTCTGCTACGTATAGAGGAAGCCGGAGCGGTCCGTCGACGGGGACAACCATCGGCCCTTCCAACGTAAACTCTCTGAAAACGGCCCCCGGCCACAGGGCGGCGAGCACGACAAGGAAAGAGATTATCCAGACTGTCCCAGGCAGAGCAAAGTCTTCGTTTCTCCGCGAGAACGTGAAGCAGAACCAGGCTACGGATATTGCTGCGAGCCCCCCTGCCGCGGCGGCGAATCTGGTCAGATGTGCTCTGACAACGAGTTCATTCCAATAGAGCACACTGGCGCTGTCGAGCGCAATCCAGAGCGCCAGCACCGCGGACGCAACAAAAAATGCCCGGTTCACCCGCCCTCTGGGACTTTTTAGAAGTACTGAAGCGCCGATGGAAAGATGGATGCCGGAAACCAGGAAACAAATAAACGGATAAAAATCTGTCATTCGGCGGTCCTGTATTACTGCGAGTCGACCCCGTATAAAAAGCTGAAGACACCACAACCGTTACAAATTGAATGAAATGTTGGCATTTTTCATGCCGAATTGCCGATTCTCGGGCGGAGCAGTCATAACCTGTTGTTTTTGTTTTATTAAAGAGCCGAAGCTTCGTTCCGAAAACCTTCGAGCCAATAGTCGAAATGCACATATTTGAACAGATGGCGCGCCCATCGCGATGCGGAATTGCAAAGGATGGCAAGCGCCACCTGACTTCAAAGCAGTTCGCGTGGCCGGCACTTGGGCGCAGGTTTCCCCGTCCGTTGGCGCCTTGGGTTGATGCGAGCTCACCGAGGTGTCGCAATATGAAAGTACAAATTGCATCTTATTTGTCCAATAATGGAGCGCGTCATTTGACACCGCCCAATACGGGCCGGCGAAGAAAACAACCCGCAGCGTTCATAACACTCTCTCTTGAAGCAGCTTATGCTTAGAAGCCACCAAATGAGCGAAGCTATTAACCGCTTGGCATGCTTATTGCAATACTTGATAAACAAGGTCGACATAGTCCAAAATTGATAAGGAGACGCAGAAATGAGAAACATACATCTTAAGATAAACGGAAGAATCGATTACAACGAGGCGGAAAGAGCAGCGCGAGCGACAGCCAGGGATATGGCCGGAAACATCTCGCTGTTCGCATGGTATGACAAAGCAAGGCGGATGGGGGCTCCCGCCGAGGCCTGCGCCACCGAAAGCTGGAAATGCGTTCGCGATTATGCGGAGCATCACGCCGCCGCCATCCGTGTTTCGGTAAACGGAGACCAGTTTGAGTTTTTCTACGCACGGGCTGCCGGCGATGCCGAGGAGCTCGACGCCGACCAGGTGACAGAAGTTCACCAGGCTATCGCACAGGATGAGTTCAACAACGTGCAAGGGGGCTGACGCCGAGGAAAAAATCGGCGAACATTGAAGCAGGAGGTGTTGTTGATGAATTATGCGGACTACTTTGAAAAGACAAAGGGGAAGGGAATACTCGCCACAGCGGACTCCGAGGGAAGTGTCGATGCCGCAGTGTACGCGAGGCCGCACGTCTTCGACGACGGAACGCTTGGCTTTATTATGGCGGACCGATTGACTCATCATAACTTGCAATCGAATCCCCATGCCGCCTATCTTTTCATGGAAGACGGCCAGGGATACAAAGGCAAAAGGCTGTTCCTCACAAAGGCGCGTGAAGAAAAGAACAGCGAACTGCTCAAATCCATCCGCAGGCGAAGCTATCCCGGACGGGAGAATGAGGACAAATTTCTCGTATTCTTCCGGATCGACAAAGTCTTGCCGCTGATAGGCTCGGAAGAAGGAGAGGAATTTGCGGAGACTGCGGCGCGAGAAGAGGAAATGTAAATGTCACAATCGATGGATAAAAAACGCGCAGCGCCGGGACGGGTTTGGGTCCCGGTGCTGCTTGTGCTCGCAACCGGCTGCTTTGGCTTTGGCGGACCGGGCGGAAAAGAAGCTTCAGTGAGCCCGCAGGCAGTTGTATCGGCCGGGGAGGTCCGTGGGCTTTTAACAGCCGAAAATGCGCCCTTGGTGCTAGATGTCCGCACCGAGTGGGAGTATGAAAGCGGTCGCATTCACGGCTCGGTGCGCATGCCGATACAGGATTTCCTGACGGGCGCCTCCGCGAAAAAGCTTGCGCATGTACCGAAAGAGCGCCTGATAATTCTCTATTGTCACAGCGGTGTGCGCAGCAACCTTGCCCGGGACGTATTGCTGCGAGAAGGCTTTACGAATGTTATGGATTTCCATGGAGGAATCGTCGAATGGAACGAGGCCGGGTATCCGGTGGCAACAAACCGGCCAAAAGTCCATTCTTGATATGGCCCATACCACACAGGAGTGTGTCCCACGATTCATGACCCAAGTTGTGTGCCTCGGGGACAGTCCCGATTCTACGGCACTTCGTGCCCGTAAATCTGGGACAGTCCCCATCGCCGGGCAATCGTGGGATAGACTCACAGGGGGTGTCATAAAAATGCTTTCGTTCATTAACATGGAGTGTCCCTCGTGCGGGTCCGTCTACACGCTTTCCGTCGAGGACCCGAACGTTATCGCCACATTCAGTTGCTTTGAATGTGAACAAAATTGCGTTTATTTTGCCGGGCGCGTCCTCACCCTCGATAAGCAGATAATGGAGAGCGCAGAGGATGGAACAAAACGGCAGCATGTAAAGGAAGCGCTGCAACAGTACGCCGATGCACTTTCACGGGACGCCTTGGGCAATACGGGGAAAGTTGTAAACGTGAACACGCCAGTGGACTTGGGATTGCCGGAAGATAACGGGAATTTGGGTGCGCGAGCGAAACAACACAACGGCGTTCGAAGAGGACAGTGTCAACCCTCTATCCGGCGTCCCGAAGCGCCGGAAATAAGCCGCCAGGACGTCCGCGATTTTGTCCGCATCGACCTGAATTTGATCGATGACCGCAAGCATTTTGACGAATGTTTCGGACAAAGCAACAATTGAGTGTTTCTGCAATTGCCCTTGATCACGGCCGCGGCGCCTCCGTGAATGGCGCCGTATTTCGAGGAGGGGCTGTGTGGACCGTCTCACGATTACCAAGCGCAGGGGACTGTAAGTGTGTCCGATAATTCGACCAGGTGGTGTTCTGCGCAGGGGACAGTCCCGATTCTATCCCGCGAGTCCGCGGGATTTCGCTGCGCTCAACGGAGGACAGGGGTCGCTTCGGGGACAGTCCCCTACGCTGAAGGACGGGGGGGATTCCGTAATTGGGTACAGTCCCCCTGCGCTTGGCAATTATCGGACAGTTTCACTGTCTCCGAAGCGAACAACCCAGGTCATGATTCGTGGGACACACTCTGTGTGGATATTTCCTTACTGTTTGGTTTAACATGGAAGGCGTAGATTGGAGCTTCGCAAACACCATCTTTCGAGGAGCCGGAAATATGAAGTCACGAGAAACTGCCGACAACAGCAATCAAGCGAATCAGACGCGAATCGGGCGCAGAAAGTTTCTTGCGTACACCGCGGGCGCGGGGGCCGGTCTGCTTGTAACCGCTTCCGGGATATCGCGGGCAGAGCATATCCTCGGCGCTGCGTCGGACCAGACTGTTTCGGCGGCCGGAGAGAGCGCGGTTGTGGTGGTGAAAAGCGGAAGGCTGTTTTCTGAGGGAGAGAATCCGGGACAGCGGCAGGTAAGGGAGATGCTGGTTTCCGGCATGGAGAACCTGTTCGGGACGAAGGATACGACGGCGGCTTGGCGGAAGCTTTTCAAGTCGGATGATGTGGTGGGCATCAAGGTGAACTGCATAGCGGGCCGCAACCTGTCCACGCATCCCGAAGTGGTCGCGGCCATAGTCTCCGAGTTGCAGAAGGTCCCTGTCCCGAAGGAGAACATTATCATCTGGGACCGGACCAACCGCGAACTGGTCAATGCCGGATACGCGATAAATACGGAGAAGGCGGAAGTGAGATGTTATGGGACCGATGCCGTCGGATATGAGGACAAAGCCACGGCAAAGGGGAAGTTCAATGGCCGTCTCAGCAAAATTCTCACGGAGCAAATCACCGCGCTGATAAACGTTCCGATTCTCAAAGACCACGGTGGCGCAGGGGTCACGATCTCGATGAAAAATCATTACGGCTCATTTCACAACCCCGGCCGGCATCATGGCAACATGTGCGACCCATACATCGCCGACCTGAACTCTCTCGACGAGATCGCGGGAAAGACAAGGCTTATCGTGTGTGACGCAACGCGTGCCGCCTGCAATGGAGGACCCGGCTACAAACCCGCGTTCGCATGGCGCTACTCGGGGATGATTATCAGCACCGATCCCGTCGCGCTTGATACGGTGGGTACACGAATCATCGAAGACCGACGAACCGAAGTCGGAATGCCGAGGCTTGCAGAATCGGGCCGATACCCGCGCCAGCTTGCATCGGCTGCGGAGAGAGGATTGGGCGTCGCGAGCCTCGACCGGATAAACATCACGACCGTGCTCCTCTGACCACGGGATGCGATTATGCCCTGACGGACACGGTCACCGAGGCGTTCGCAACGAGGGCTTCCTCAGTTTCGTCACCCAACTGCGGAATGAACAATCCCGGTGACATCATTCCGCCTTGCTTCACCTCGATTGTCTTGATACCAAACGGGAGTTCCGCCAGTACGGCTTCGGTGTCTACCTGCTCCGGTTTCGGGCAGGCGACCACCACATGAACGAACATCTCTTCTTGGGGATTCTTCATGTCGACGATCTCGAAGAGCCCGCACAGGCAATTGTTCGAGATTGCGTTTCGGACCGCACGGCGCGCCGCCTGAGTAGAATCCTGTCCATGCAGGTCAACCCCCATACCCAACTGCACGATGAATCTCTTTTCGCTCATTCGCGTCCGCTCCTGTTATTCAATTCCGGGAACCGGATTAACGACCTTCATAAGACATAATGCGAATAAAACTCTCCACAGTCCACCGTCAAGGTCTCTCCCCGTTCCGGAGACGGCCTCCTATTTCGTCAATCACCGCGATACAGTCCCCGATGGACGGAACGGCGTAATGCGCGCCGGCTTGTTGCATGGACGTGGCGGCTGCCAGGAGCATTCTTTCGAGCGTCTCATCGTCCATTGCTTTGACTTCTCCCCGGTTCAGGCCAAGCATGTTGCCCGTTTTCGTGACGCCAATCGTCCACACGCCTGCATTCAGCCCTGCCTCGATATCCGGAATCGTGTCGCCGATTTTTACTATTGACTCGGGCGGATACGCGTCCAACAGCTCCATGCATCGGAAGATCATCCACGGCGCGGGGCGTCCGGCCGCCACGTCCGCCGCGCAAACAGCCGCGTCGGAGACGAATTTCTGTTCGCGGACTTTTTGTAAAACAAGGGCTGTCATCTCGCGATTGTACCCGGTAGTGGCGCCGACCTTGATTTCGCGAGCTTTCATGGCTGCAAGAAATTCGAGAGTCCCGGGTATCAGTTCGCCGTACCGGGGAAGCGCCTGCAGTTGAAGCGGGATGAATTCGTCGTAGAGAACGTCGATGTCCTCTTCGGTCAACTCCCGTCCTTGAAGCCTTCGCCACTGCTCCGTCACCTCGGGAAGCCGGCCGAGCGCCCTGATATGGTCCTTCTTCTCCTTTCCCATTGGGCCGCGGGCCTGCTCGAGACTCACACTGACTCCGTGTCGGCCGAAAAGCTCGACGAACGCGCCGGCCGGCGCGCAGCTTCCGTAATCGACAATCGTTCCCGCGCAGTCGACGATGCCGGCTTTGACAGGTCCCTCATATCGGCGGCAAGTTGAAAATTTCATTTAAGTCTCCTTATCGACGGTTACACCCATTTCGGCCAGCACGCGCCTGATGGCGTCGAGCAGCTCGAGAATATCGCTCTGAAAGATTCGGCCGATGCTCCCTATCCTGAAGCATTTGGCTCTGCCGACCTTGCCGGGATAAATCACATGGCCGCGCTCGTTGAGCCTGCGGTAGAATTCGTCAAAATCGAAGCGCGGATGCTTGGGATAATAAAACGATGTGATGATGTATCCCTGGTGCTCGGAAGCGAGATATTCCCTGAATCCCAATTCTCTCATCCCCGTGACGAGGGTCTCATGATTCTTTCTGTAGCGGGCCGCTCGTCCTTCAACGCCTCCCTCTTCCTCAAGCTCAATCAGCGCGCGATGAAATGCGAGCAGCGCGTGCGTCGGCGGCGTGAAACGGAACTGACCGTTCTTCTCCAGACCCTTGTACTGCTCAAACAGGTCAAGGCTTACGCTCCGGGCAAATCCCCGGGTTGAGAGCAGCGGCCTTCGTCGGGCTATCACGAAGCTGAATCCCGGCACGCCCTCGATGCATTTGTTGGCCGAAGAAACAAGATAGTCTATGCCGAACTCGCGGAGATGTATCGGAATCGCGCCGAAACTGCTCATAGCATCGACAAAGAACAACCTTTTTGCTTTTTTGACAACAGCCCCGATTTCTCTTATCGGGTTGATAATCCCGGTGGTGGTCTCGCAGTGGCAGACCGCCACGAGGCTGAGGTCGGGATCGTCATCCAGTATTGCGGCTACATCCCCGGGGTTCACGGGTTGGTCTTCGGGATATTCGATAAATGAGGCGCTGATGTCGTGTATTTTCGCAATGTGAACCAGGCGTTTGCCATACACGCCGTTCACAGCGACCATGAGTCTCTTGTCGTCCGGAATAGCCGATGAAACGACGGCCTCCAATGCGTATGTGCCGCTGCCCTGGAGGGGAATCGCCGTATAGGCGTTTCCTGTTTCGCCGCCGAGCTCGACAAGCCGACGACGAATGTCCTTCACTATCTCGATAAACTCGAAATCCCGCGAGCCGAGGTCTCGAAGCATCGCCTGCTTGACTGTCGCGCTCGTGGTCAACGGGCCGGGAGTGAACAGGCGCTTGTCTTTGGGAGGGGATGAGGTCTTTCTTATATCGTTGGACATAGGCGCATTCCCTCAAAGAGGTTCAAAAATGGTTGTTGAGCTTTTCTGTCCTTTCTGTGCGAGTATTGTATCTCGAATGCCCCGAGAACTCAAAAAAAATAGGAAACGAAAACCACCGGGCCGAGGATAAACGTCAGCCTGGTTGTCCCCGGAGCGCGAACCGGCAAACCTGGGGCAAATTCAACACTCTTGGGCTAAAATATTTCTTGGAGGATATCGCGCCACGCAAGCTGGAAAAAGAAAAAGTTACTGACAGGCTCAGGATTGCGGGATGATCGTGCGGGTATGTGGGAAAGGAGCTTCTGTCGGCTCAACAGCAATCAGGGTTACAGCCAACAGATACCAGCCTGCGGCGCAACATGTGGCTCCGGTTCGTCAAGGACCACAACCGGCTCGTTTGCGAAACGAACAGCCACGCCGCAGAAATCGGTTGACGGAAACGGACTTTGAGGATGCTCTACTCGTATAACTTTCGCGAATGTTTCGACTTTGTATACCTCTTTTTCGCCGAACAGGCTCCCCTTCGGGTACATGCTCAACAAGATGCGCTCTTGCGGGTCGGGCGGGTCCTGTGTGTAAAAGTAAAGTCCCTTCTCTGAAACATCCCGCACGTATCCGACCTGGGGAAGCGACGGCTCTCCTCGACGGAAGAGCCGCCTGAACACTGCAAAAAAATTCCTTTTCATACGCGGGTGCTTCCGTTTGTCAAAATCCTTCATGCGAAGTATTCCTTTACTGTTCGCGAAAATGACAACAGGTTTGCTTCCCGCATGCCGTCTTCGGTTTTACCCGGTAAAACCTCCGTCTTGAAAAGGGTGCAACTAGCGTGCCACCCAACCGGCGCAACCCAACGTCACCTCGTGTTCCGCTGAAGCGGACCGCATAAATACGTACAAATATGAATCAATCTAACTCATTTTGAACAACTGAAACCTCCCCCACGAAGTGCCGACCACACAAGCCTCTTGATTTTCGGGTTCCTCTTCGAGTTTCGCTGGGAGATAAGAAAACGCTCTCAAAAATTTCTCCGGCATACGCCAATACTATATGTCCGACATAAGCCGGAGGCCGGAAGCGTTCTCGGTAGAAGGACATGGCATATTGCTTTTCTACAATCTATAAGTTATAAGGTCGTTTTCTGCAATCTGAGGGCTTGGTTCTCCTCGGGAAAGCTTGTGATCGGCCAAATTTGTCCTGATAACACCTCAAATGGGTTTTTCTCCTTACTTTCAATGAAACCGTGGTCCTCTATGAACATCGCTCGAGAATGTGCTCATCTACGACGCGTCTGAGCCTCTCCATATGTTCCTTGCCGGGAGGCTCGATGTGCTCGAGCGCATACGCCTTTCCCAACTGCCCGTATTTGGGCTCTCCGAAGCGGTGATACGCCAGCAGTTCATAGGTGACCGAAGCGCTTGCTTTCTTAAGAAAAAGAGCAATTTCCCTGATATCCTCCGGCGAGTCGTTGAAGCCGGGAATCACAGGGGTGCGAACGGTTATGGGGAGGTCGGGGAACGCGGCGCACAACTTCTGAAAATTTTCCAGAATGACCGCGTTGCCAACGCCGGCGTGAGACCTGTGCTTGTGAGGGTTCACGGATTTAATGTCATAGAACACCTCATTTGTGTGGTGACAGGCGGCTTCCAGGTCCTCCCATGCACAGAGGCCGGAGGTCTCCAAAGCGGTGTCGATGCCGCGGCTCTGTGCCCTCTTGAGCAGTTCCACGACAAACGTCGGCTGCGAGAGCGGTTCTCCTCCACTCAAAGTCAGTCCTCCGCCGGAACGCGCGTAAAAACTGCTGTCTTCCTCTCCTATACTGATGACCTCGTCGACCGTCATGTGTTTGCCGAACAATTCGAGCGCTTTCGAGGGGCATGCATCCACGCACTCGCCGCAGTCATCGCAGAGGAGTCTGTCGATTTCAATTTTTCCCGCACCGGTTTTCTTGATTGCGGTCCGATCGCAGGCTTTGATGCATATGCCGCATTCGATGGTTCCTATGCATTTGTTCTCATTGAACGCGAGCTGCCTCGAGTACGACTGCCCTTCGGGGTTCGAACACCATTCGCAAGTCAGTGGGCACCCTTTCAGAAAAACAAGCGTCCTGATGCCTGAACCATCGTGCAAGGAGAACTTCTGAATATTAAAGACCAGGCCTCGGCCGTCGTCGTTTTTACGCTGATTCATCATATTTTTGCACAACAACTTTGGCGGGGCACGGAATCACGCGCCTCTGCCATGTCTATTCCGATGACATTTCAGAAACTGTGCTCGGTTCTTTTGATGATCTCGTCCTGGAGCTGCGGCGTGAGGTCCACGAAATACGCGCTGTAGCCCGCGACGCGAACCAACAGGTCCCGGTACTTCTCGGGGTTCTTCTGGGCCGCAAGCAATGTATCCCTGTTGATGATATTGAACTGCAGATGCCACATCTTCAGGTCGCATGCGGCCCGAATCAGCGACATCAGTTTTTTTGTTCCCTCGGCGTCCGAAACGGCTGACGGCGTCAGTTTCATATTGAGCAACCGCGCGGCGCGCTCCTTGTAACCGGACGCTTTGGTCTTGGCAATCGAAACAAGGCTTGCGGTCGGACCCTTCCGGTCGGCGCCCTGCGACGGACTCACCCCTTCCGCAATCGGCTCACCGGCTTTTCTTCCGTCGGGCGTCGCTCCCAACACCGCCCCGAACGGCACATGGGCCGTGATCGTGACATACCGGATATCCAGCTCGCCGCCGAAGGCGGACTTATATTTCCTCGTCAGTTTCACGAAGAACTCCTCGATATCGCGCCCGATGGAATCGGCATACGGGTCGTTATTGCCGTATTTCGGCGCGTTAAGACACATCTGACGGACAGCTTCCTTGCCCTCGAAGTTGCAGTCCAGCGCCTCGAGGAGTTCCCCCATCGTCAGCTTCTTGTCGTCGAAAACGAGTTTCTTGATGGTGGCAAGCGAATCGATGGTGGTGCCGAAACCGAGCGTGTCGATAAAGCCCAGGTACAGAGCGCCCGGTATCGGGCCGGAATGCATGTCCATACATTCTTTCATGCACAGATCGTGCAGCATCGACGACATTGGGGCCGCGATGAAATTCGATTTCAGCGTATCGGCGACGTACTGCTGGGTGAACGTGTGTCTCATGACGTTCTCGCCCTGCCGGCAAAACGCGCTCCAGAGCTCGTCATATGACCGAAAGGTTCTGGGGTCGCCGGTGTTCGGCCCGGTCTGCTGGTCACCGAACAGCTTGAGTTTCCCGTCGTTCAGCGTCATCTCGACAATCGCGCCCAGATTCGTCCAGGCGCAACCGGTAGTCACCGCGTCACGGTTCAGCATCTTCGCTTCGGTGCAGCCGCAGATGCAGTAGTCGTTGGCCTCCGCGACTTCCGCGCCTTTCGCGAGAAATAGAGGAATAATCTCCTCATCGAAGAAAAGCTTCGGAAAGCCGGCGCCCTCCTTGATTGTTTCGGCGATCGCATGGAGAAACGGTTCCGGTGTCCCCGCATGTATTCGCGCCGCGAGGTCGGGATAGTTCAGTGGAAATTCCTTCTTGGACTCGAGCATCAGGTAGGAAAACTCGTTCGTGGCGTCCTTTCCATCCTTGTCGACGCCGCCGATGGTGGTCGCTTCCCAGTGAGCGTATCCGTCGGTAAAAGAAAAGGTGCCCGGGGTAGTGTAGATTTCGACATTTCTGCCCATGCCGATCCACATGCATTCCAGCAGCTCGAGCGCCTCGTCCTTCGTGATGCGGCCCTCTTCGATGTCCTTCTTGTAGTAGGGGTGGAAATACTGGTCGATTCTTCCGTTGCCGACGGTTCCCCCGATACGCTGCTCGAGTCGCGAGACAGTCTGGATGAACCACTGCGACTGCACGGCTTCGCGGAAGGTCCTGGCCGGGTTTTCCGGAACTCGCTCGCACACATCGGCGATCTCCAACAATTCCTTCTTTCTCCGAGGGTCGGCTTCCTGCTCGGCCATGCGGCGCGCCAGTTTGGCATATCTGTTCGCAAACTCGACAATCGCATCGCACACCAAAACCACTGCCTTCAGGAACGGCTCCTTCTCCATCCTGTCCCTCGGGTTGACCCGGTCGAGCGAGGCCAGCTTCTCCTCTGCTTCCTGCTTTATCCCCTTGATTCCTCGCTTCAACACCTTTTCGTAGTCGTGGTTCCATGCCAGGCTGGAGCGTGCCGTCGCAGTCGGAGTAACGACGCAATAAAGTTCCACAAGGCGCCGTGTGTCTTCGGGAAGCGCATTGATGAACGCGTTGTGAAACTGCTTCCCCTCCCAGTACGGCCGCAGCTCCTCGTTTATCACTCTGACGTCATCCTCGGTCAGAACCAGAGTCTCGCCCGGTTCGCTTGGCCGAACTTCCTGCGAAAAGAATTTCTCCTCGAGCTCGGGAAAGAACACGGCGTAACGCCCCGGTGGGCCGGCGCTTCCCACAATCAACTCGTCATCGTCTATGTGAATCGATATGTTCTTCAGAATATGGGCCATCGCCTTTCCCCATCTCAGGACAACCGGCTGGCCTTCGGTTTCCCGAAACGATTCGGTGAGCAGGCGGGCCCTTTCAAGATTGATGCGGATTGGCTTGTCCCTGAAACCGGCTAACATCCTGTGAATGCGCGCCCGTTTCTCGCGGGCCTCCTCGCTGACAAGCCCGAGCCTCTGTCCCGACTCTATCCGTGTTTCCTGGGGTGACAGAACCGGGACACACGTTGCAGTAGCCTGTGCCATGACGTTTACCTCCCTCTTTTCCGGGATACACTTCCTGGAAAACCTTGCCAGTCGGCCCCGGTTTCGGCATAAGGCCTTCCGATACCGGGCCTCCGTTTATTCACGATATTCCTTCATCCTTCATCTCGACAATACCTGTCGGCGCGACCAATGCAGAACAACATTTGGATCGAACTCGAACAGATCCTCTAATCCACCTTTTCGATAAATTCCAAATACATCTGCAGCGACTTATCCAAGTGCTCGTCAAGCGTGACGTCAAACTCCGAGCCATAATACGCATGGAGCAACAACATGCCGGCAACCTGGGCAAAGAACAGATTGGACGCATCCTTCACCCTGAGGTTCCTGACCTCCCCTTTTTCCGCTCCCCGACCAAAAAAATCGCGAAACACGTTTTCCAGCATACGCCGTTTGAGATTGAGCTGCGCCCTGAGTTCGGGAGACAGACGCCGCTCAAGTTCGTGTCTCTGGATGAAATATAACTCAAAGAAATTCGGTTTCAGTTTCATCATTGCCCGCATTTCTTCCAGAAAAGCCTTGATCTTATCGACTACCTTTTCCGGGTCGCGGGTTGCGGCGAGAACGCGTTCGATGAGCAGGTCCGTGTATCGCTCGAGGATATGGACATAAATCTCTTCTTTGCTGCTGAAATACTGGTAGATTGACGTTCTGCTGAAATCGGCCTGTTCGGCAATGTCATTGACGGAGGTTTCGTGATATCCCTTTTCGACGAAGAGGAGTTCGGCGCTGTCGAGGATTCGTTCCATCCTCGCCTGCCGCTCCTGTTCGATTCGTTTTCGTTTCGCCATCTAACGGCCCCGCGTTCGCTAAATTTGACGCTGTGTCAGGATACCGTCATGCTGTCATTATACCACCGTCTCAACGACCTGTCAACGGTCCGCGATCTTCCTCCCAAGAAAAAAGCAAGGGCCAGAAAATCATAGGTCAACTTGACTTCGGATTCCGTTACCGGCCAACCGATGTCTCCGATGTCGCATTGGGTGTTTCCGTTTTCTTAAGGCTCGATGGAAGCGCCCTCTTTTTATTCCGGTTTTGTTCCGGTTTTTGACTTAGCCGAGCGGCGTTTGGTATAATCTGCCGCGATTTTTCGGAGAAAACCATCACAAACGACCAAGGTGAACTCTATGCTATCGAAAAGGATGGGGCTTATCGATTCTTCCGGAATCCGGAAGGTGTTTGATCTTGCGGCGAAGCTGAAGGACCCGATTAACCTCAGCATCGGCCAGCCAGATTTCGATGTGCCCGACGAGATCAAAGCCGTAGGAATCGAGAGTATCCGGGCAGGCTTCAATCGATACACCGTCACACAGGGCATCCCCGAACTCCGGGAAGCCATCAAAGAAAATTACAAAACTCGATTCAACGTCGATTTCGAGGATACTCTTATAACATCTGGCGTCTCGGGCGGACTTGTCCTCGCGTTCATTGCGCTCGTGGAGGAAGGCGATGAGGTTCTTCTTCCCGACCCCTATTTCGTCATGTATAAACACCTGACGAATCTCTTCGGCGGGAAACCGGTGTTTGTCGATACATATCCCGACTTCACGTTGAGTGGAGCAAAACTGGAAGAGAAAGTAACTCCCCGAACGAAGCTTCTTGTTATCAACAGCCCCGCGAACCCGACCGGACGCATTTATTCCGCGGACGAGTACGGTGAAATCGCCGAGTTCGCACGCAAACATGATCTGCTGGTTGTATCCGACGAGATATACGACCGTTTCATCTATGATCAACCACCCGACACATTCGCGAGATACTATGAGAAAACGCTCCTGCTGAACGGGTTTTCCAAATCGTCCGCCATGACCGGGTGGCGCCTCGGATACGCGGCTGGTCCGCAGAAGATAATCGAATCAATGAAAACGCTTCAGCAGTACAGCTTCGTGTGCGCGCCTTCTTTCGCCCAGAAGGCGGGTCTTGCCGCGCTTAATTATGACATCAGCCGGCATATAAACGGTTATCGAAAAAAACGCGACCTGATATACGAAGGCTTAAGCGGCTACTTCGAAGTCGAGAAGCCCGGCGGAGCGTTCTATATCTTTCCGAAGGCTCCCGGCGGCGATGGCGTGAAGTTCGTGGAGAAGGCGATTGCGAATAACGTGCTGATTATTCCCGGCAACGTGTTCTCCGAACAAAACTCCCATTTCCGTATCTCTTTCGCCGCCGAGAACGACACCATCGAGCGGGGCATCGAAGTCCTCCGGAAACTCGCCAAAGAATGACGGGGCTTCAGGGGCACGCTCAGTCCCGTGACCGCTGAAACATCGGAAGTTTGGATGTGCGCCTTCATGCGCATATCCCTCCCCACGGCCATGCCCTTTTCCTGCCGGCGCGGAAAAAGCGTTTGAATAAATTCCGGTCTCTATGGTAAAATTGAATCGGTTCCCGGAGGGGAGAACAAGATGGCGATCAACAGGGGAACGCGAAAAGCGACGTTCGTTTATTTCGTCGAGACTTTTTCCATTCTGGGGGTGCTCGCCGGCGCCGCGTGGGGTGTGTATCAAGCTCTCGGCGAAACGGTGTTCGACCTCCTGATGAACGCCGTGCGTATAGGAATAATGGGATTCATTGGAGGCATTTGCGTCGGCATCGTGTTCGGACTGTTCGCCGTGATATGGGCCACACTCTTCGGATAGCGCGACGACGCTTGCGAGAGGAACATGGAGGAAATCGAAAAAATCTTTGTCCAGCGGCGAGGCTGGCCGCGGATGATAATCGATAAGCTCGTCGACCAGGCCCGCCTTGTGGTGCCGACCGAATCCCACGAGAGCCTGCCCGAAGCCGACCTCGTTAACCTGAGCCGGGCCGGAGCGGGAATTCTCATGCGGACGCCGGTCAAGAAAGGGACCCGCGTCAAGCTGCAGTTAACGGGAAAGAATATTTCGACGGTCGACTTTGACGCCGAGGTTCGATGGGCGGCAAGCTCGCCCGTTTCCACGGGCAAATATCCCCTTGGCCTCAAATTCATCAACCTCGACGAGCAGCGGCTGTCAAAGCTCCACGATGTGCTCGAATTGATGCGAAAGCATCGGCCAAGCCCCCAACAGCTTTTCGACGACCTTTAGCCTGCAAGCTCAATTGCCTCAACCCCCGGCAAGCGGTGTCAGCAACGTGACTTCATCGCCGTCGGCAAGCGCGTAGTCGAGGTCGCGCCGGTGGCCGTTTACTAAGAGGGCCGTGCCGCTGCGGAGGGCGCCGGTGGAAGGGTCTATCATCACTGCGCGGAAGGTGTCGCCGTTTCGCCCGAGCAGACTTTCAACCAATTCGCCCAGTCGAGGGCAATCGAACTCAAGGGTCTCCTGCCTCTTGCGAGCCTTGTCGGCGAAAGCGCCGAGATATCGCACTTTAATCTTCGCCATCATCGTCTCCGGCGTCGCCGAAACCGAATGATTCCGAAATTCGGCTTGGCGCACAAAGAATGGCTGGCACTGTTACATGACCGCCTTTTCTTTCTCGAGAACTTCGACAACGTCCTCGAGTCCGAGCGCCCCGAGTTTCTCCCGGGTTTGAAGAGATGTGGATTTCTGCCATCCGTGCCGCTCATAGTATTCATCAAGCAGATTGTCAAGGTAATCGCCGACCTTCATCCCCTTGCCATACTCGAACGTCACCGGCTCGTCCATCCACCTCGCGCACATCCGGTCGTCCTTGCGTCGCAGACCCACCCGCGAGTTGAACGCCTTCTCGAGGTTGCAGGCTCGCTCGCCGGCGAGGACCATTTCCTCCGCCGTGAGCGGAATGCCGGTGAGCACGGTGTAGGCGTCGGTAAAGAGTTTCATCGGAAAGTTGAGAGGGTCCGAGGCGGGACGGTGCGTACATATGCCGAGACAGTTGAGCGCCGCCACATAGTTCTCCGCCAGCGCCGAGGCGGCGCCCTTCAAATCGGGTGTATATCCGATGCCTGCGTCGGGCTTGCCCAGCCATTCCATCGATATATCCTGCCGGAACCCCTTATCGATGAAATTTATGCCTTTGAGGTGGTCGCACCCTCGCGAAGCGACCGCATAGTTCACAGCCCAGATGGGAAACGACCGCACCTCCTGGTGGAACGTGCAGCCGCCCTTGCCGCAAAGCATGTAGGGAGTGGTTGGTCTGTCCGTGATCTTTTCGAGCGCCTCGGCCGCTTTCTCGACATTGTGAGAGCAGATTCGCCCGAGCTCGTTTTCCTGAAACGCGACCGCCCGAATGATTTTTTCCACGGCGTCGAAGTTGCCCCACTCCAGTTTCACCGGCTCGCCGAACCATTCACGCGTATGCTCCTCCGTTATGATTCCCCGCTGCCAGAGTTCCATGAGGAAAGGAATAGTGCCGCCGATCTCGCCGAGGTCCATCCCATACTCATTGCACCTGCGATGGAGATGCGTGATGGCCGGCAGGTCCGCGATATCACACCCCATCCCGAAACTCGCTATCGTCAAATACTCGGGCCCGCCTCCAACAGGGCCGGCCAGCCTCTTTGCCAATTCAGTCTCGGCTCCCTTGATCCGGCACGATGAAATGCAGCCGATGGTGCATCCGGGAGAGCAGGCCAGGTCGCGGACTTTCATGTTTTCGCAGTACCAGTTGGCATTCATTTGGCTTATCTTTTCGTCCGGCACTTTCGAGTACTGATTGTTGCGGTAGGCGTTTCCGCCGATGGCGTCATAGTAATCGACAAGGTTAACCGTGCCGGCTCTCTTGAACGGATACATCAGGGGGTCGTTCTCTATTCTCGCAAAGATTTCTTCAACAGCGTTTCGCGCGCCGTCAGGATCGTGGACCGAAATGCCTTTTGTGCCGACGGTCGCTATCGCCTTGAGATTCTTGCTGCCGGCCACACAGCCGGCGCCCCTCCGGCCGGCCACCCGGTCCTCGGTTACAACAATGCAGCCGTAGCGAACGAGGCTCTCGCCCGCGGGGCCGATGCACGCGATTCCGGCGTCCGATGGAACCTCGCCTGACCTGAGCTTCTTCACGGTCTCATTGGTCCCCAAACCCCAGAGATGCGAGGCATCGCGAATCTCGACCTTATCGTCTTCGATATAAAGGTAAACGGGTTTGGTTGCTCTCCCCGTTATTACTATATGGTCTACGCCCGCCCATCTCATCTGCGAGGAAAAATTTCCGCCGCAGGTGCTGTCAGCGAAGAATCCGGTCACCGGCGATTTGAATGTGAACTTCATCTTACTGCCGAACCCGAATCCGGTTCCTCCGAGCGGGCCGAGTCCGGCAATGAGCACATTGTCCTCGCTCAAGGGGTCTATGCGCGGGTCGACCTCCAGAAAATGTTTCCACAGGAGCCGGTCATTGAGCCCCATCCCCCCTATGAACTTGCGAATTTGTCGAAGAGGGATCGGCTCCCGTTTTACCTCGACCCTTGTCAGGTCAACTCTCAAGATGTCTCCATAACCATTCATGGGCTGAAACTCCTCTTGCTCTCACTCAATGCGTGACAACCGCAGCAGAATGCTCAAGCCTTTTCTATTCTTCTACAAACATGAGCGCAGTTGCCCCCTCCGGATTCGACATCTCGGGGCTGCTCATTTCCGGCCTCTTCGAACAATACCGCACGCAAACCGGATCGCCTCCGCACAAATCGCACTTCAGCAGCGCTCCATCAGGCGCAACCCGGATCGCTCCGTACGGGCATGCCTGGACGCATTCCATACACAGCACGCATTTCTCCTCGTCTATGAGCATTGCCCCCGTTTTTTCGTCGCGCGTAACGGCGTCGCTCGGACACGCCTCCAAACACGGCGGCTCGTCACAATGTCTGCAGGTGACAGGACTGTAGCAATTATTCTCTTCATCATACGCCACTCGTATACGGGCCTCGGCAGGATTGAACCTGCCGCGGTGAACGAGCGAGCACATGAGTTCACACTCCCTGCATCCAATGCAGAGATTCGGTGCGACCGCAAGCTTCTTCATCTGGTCCCTCCATCGCATGAAGCGATATTGATTGCCGAACGTCAAAGGTATCGGCAAAAGCACAGGAGAATTATATTCGATATGAAATCAACATTTCAATGAACCCGACATCAACCTGTCAACGCGGTTTTTCTCCGCGGGAAGCCTGAACGAAAGCCTGCTTGCGCGGGGCAGTGACATTCTGATAGAATTTATTCGGCCGACAGAAAAAGCCCCGTCTCCGAAGCGATCCTGAGTCGCTGCCAAATGATGCCGTTATGGATATACTCGATACGACAATACGGGAACTCGTCGCATGGTTCCACCATAAGCGCGAACAAGGCGAAGCGAGAGAATACGATGTGTCCGCGAGCCTTGAACCAGAAAACGTGTTTTTCTCGAGTGGTTCTGAATCGGAGAAAAACCCCGCGATAATTCTCAAAGAGGAAACGCATGTCGAACTCGGCCACCCGTCGGTTGGCTCCTGCGCCGTTACCCTTGCCACACATGATTCTTCTCTCGTTCGCAACGGCAGAATCACTCTTGTCGGACCCGAAATCAACGAAGTTCAGGGAGGGATGCTGCCGTTTGTTCAAGCAGCTGTTGCCCGCTGCAAAGGCGATGTCGGCGAAACGGCGTGCGAGATGGACAGAACCATGCATACGAGCGCTCCCGGCAACGGGTACATGCTGAGAAGCGTGCCGAATATGATATGGGCCAGGGTCAGTAAACAGGCTGCGGAATCGGGTTTTACGATTGAGCGACTCGGCCGTAAGTTGCTCGTTGCCCTCGAAGCCGCGGATTGCGGCATCGAGACAGCTGAGTTGTTTTTTGTGACAAGCAGCCGGGATGATGTCAGGAGCATCGAGGAAATTGTGGCGCCGGCACGGGAAACACTGAGAAAGCTCCGGACGTTCCAACGCAATCCCGACGGCTCGTATCAGTGCGATACATCTCTCGATTGCAATGAATGCCCGGAGAAACCGGTGTGCGATACGATCCGCGATGTCATAACCATCCGCAAAGGTGACAGGATAATCAGATTCGGAGGAAAAGAGAAGGAATGAAGCCCGCATCGCCAACCGTGTGACAAATTCGGGAAGAGAACCTTCTTCAAGGGGCGTAAATGGTAAAACAAGCAAAACGACAGATCGCTATTTGTGGCAAAGGCGGAAGCGGCAAGACTGCGTTGGCGGCTCTTCTCACAAAATATATCGTAAAAAACGGAAAATCCAAGCTGCTCGTTATCGACGCCGACCCAACGATGTGTTTGCCCGCAGCCCTTGGGATTACGGTCGAAAAAACGGTTAGCGATATTCGGGACCGCATCATTCGCGAGGCGCGGACCGCCGGCAATCCGGAGAAGCACAATTTGGCTCGTTCGCTCGACTTCATGCTTTTCGAGGCGTTAATCGAAACAAAAGATTTCGGATTCCTCGTCATGGGAAGACCCGATTCGCTCGGATGCTACTGTCCGGTAAACCAGTTGCTTCGAGACGGAATCGAGGTGCTTGCGAAACAGTTCGACGCAATCATAATCGACGGCGAAGCCGGAGTCGAGCAAATAAGCCGACAGGTCGTACGGAGTGTGGATACGCCTGTCATCGTCTCGGATATCTCGGTCCGTGGCCTGCAAACCGCAGGCCTGATAAGAAAGGTCATTGAATCGCACAAGATTATTAACTACAGAAAAATGGGCCTCGTGTTGAATCGCGTTCGCGGTGATGAACGCCATCTCGAAAAACACATCGAAGAAACCGGCCTCGAATTGCTTGGCCGTATACCGGAGGATATCAATATTACGAACTTTGATATGGAGGCCAGACCGCTCATCCGGATTCCGGACTCTTCTCCCGCGTTTCAGGCGGCAGGCGAGATATTTGCCAGATTATCCGCCGACTGAACCGAGCTTTCAGAATGAAGCACGTTCCTTATTCACTCCTTCTGCCGAGGTCATTTGCCCCTTTCCCTTTCGTCCGAACCCCTCTCCCATGTAACCGTCCCCCCAGCCTCCGAACCTCGGAAAAGGTGAAGCAAATGTATCCGTCTCACGATTCCTCATCCTGCCGAAAACCCTGTGCAGGGAGCTGTCCCAAGAATTACGGACGTGAATTTCTTGGTTCCGTGTCCCCGGAATTAGCGCCAATCGAATTATCGGACACACTCACGGTACCCAATTACGGAATCCCCCCTTTTTTTGCGCTGAGCAAAGCGAAGTCCCGTTGATAGATTGCGGACTGACCCCACGAATGGATTGCCAATGGTGGCGCAGACACAAATACAGGCTCTCGGTAAATTGACTTAATTCCTTTGCTCTGTTATATTTAATAAAGGCGGAATCATTGCTCAAAAATTAGGCAGACCCATGCTTGAAACCAAAAAAGAAAAACTCGAAGAGATACTGAAAAGCCTCGAAAGTGTGCTGGTGGCTTTCTCCGGAGGCGTCGACAGCGCCCTTCTGCTTAAAGTCGCGCTGGATACCCTCGGTCCGCAGAATGTTTTGGCCGTTACGGCCACGTCTCTAACCTATCCCAAGTCTGAATTGGAGGACGCATGCCGACTGGCCGACCAACTGAAAGCTCCACATCTTATTATCGAATCAGAAGAAACACAGATTCCGGAATTTGTGTCGAATCCCCCGAATCGTTGCTATTACTGCAAGCGCGAACTTTTCGGGAAACTCACGCGTATTGCCGGGGAAAAAGGACTCGCGGCCGTTGTCGATGGGTCCAACCGTGATGACGAGTCCGACCATCGGCCCGGCAGCCAGGCCGCTCGTGAGTTGGGCGTGGGCAGCCCCCTGATGGAAGCCGGTCTGACGAAAGACGACATTCGCGAACTCTCGCGCACGCTGGGCCTTCCGACGTGGGACAAACCCTCTTTTGCCTGTCTTTCCTCTCGGTTCCCCTACGGCGCCGGTATCTCCGCCGCGAAGCTGAGCCAAGTCGACGCGGCCGAGCGGTTCCTGCGGCATAAGGGATTCCGCCAAATCCGAGTGCGGCATTACGACCACACGGCCCGAATCGAAATCGCCCCTGCCGAATTTCCTCGTATTTTCGACAAGAACCTCATTGCCGAAGTGGTCGCTGAATTCAAACGGATCGGGTATAAGTACGTTACCCTCGACCTTGAGGGGTATCGCACCGGAAGCATGAACGAGGTTCTTCCGGACTCTGAAAAATGACAACTTCCGGCGGCAATTTTCCCCCTTCATCCATCGCGCTGAACGCGCCTGAAATAGAGGCTCTGCTGGCAATTTCGGGGAAACTGGGAGCTTCGAGCGACCTCTCCGAAACGTTCGAGCAGATAATGGAAATCCTCGCGTCGAGATTCGGAATGAAACGCGGCACGCTTACCCTGCTCGACCCCTCGACCAAAGAACTGATCATCCGGGTGGCCCACGGCCTCTCCGAGGACGAGATACGGCGAGGAAAATATAAGATCGGCGAGGGAATCACCGGAAAGGTCGTCGAGACCGGAGGACCGGTCATCGTCCCGAGTATCGGGAAAGAACCGTTATTCCTGGACAGGACGGGGGCCCGCAGAAATATTGACCGCGACAACATAGCTTTCATTTGCGTTCCTCTGAAGCTGGAGAGCGAGGTCGTGGGAGTGCTCAGTGTCGACAAGGTGCGCTCGGGCGATGACACACTCGAGGGCGATATGCACTTCCTCACCATAATCGCTTCCATCATCGCGCAGGCGGTGCGGGTTCACGGAGCAATCAGCAAGATCGTCGCCATGAAAGAACGAACCGACCGCATTCTGGCTGGAATGCCCGGCGCCGTGCTGGTTCTCGACCCCACCGGTCTGATTGTGACCATAAACCCTGCCGCAGAACGCATTTTCGATTTCCGCCGCGAGCATGTCAGCGGCCAACATTTCCTCAACGTATTCGCGGAACATCGGGGCATTCTGA
Source organism: uncultured bacterium (assembly GCA_964453435.1). Taxonomy (GTDB): domain Bacteria; phylum Abyssobacteria; class SURF-5; order SURF-5; family SURF-5; genus CAYVQZ01. The sequence continues at coordinate 6,060 of CAYVQZ010000056.1, read as the reverse complement.
ACATAATAGACCAAATCTACGACGACCCCAATGCCGCCGCAAGCTTCGAAGCCATTGTTTTCGGTCCCGATTCCGCTCCGGTTCCCGTAGCGGTGACATGGTCGGTAATCGGCGCCGATGCGGTCGGCGACCAGACTATCGTGGTCAATATGCAGGACCTGACCGAGCTGAAAAGGCTCGAACGACAGTCCCGGCGCAACCACAGGTTGGCCGCTCTCGGGACAATGGCCGCCGGCGTCGCCCACGAAGTACGCAATCCGCTCGGAGGAATCCGCGGCGCTTCCCAGCTGTTGGCCAGAGAACTCAGCCGGGATGAGAATCTCAAGGGATTCCTCGACGTCATCATTCGCGAGGTGGACCGGCTTGACCGAACGGTTGAACAACTGCTCGACTTCGCGCGGCCCGCCAAAGCGGATTTCGCGCCTGCAAACATCGAGGAAGTGATCGATCAGGCTCTCAAAGTGCTGAAGGCGGCATTCGCAGAGTCCGAAATCAAGGTCGTCAGGAACTGCCCGCCCAAAACGAGCAAAATCAGCGCCGACTCATCCCAGTTAACGCAGGTGTTTCTGAACCTCTTCCTCAACTCGGTGGAGGCCATGAGACAAGGGGGAACCCTCACCGTTCATGTTCGCGAAGACCCTGTCTTCGGCAATGGAAAAAATCGGTCCGTTACAGTCGAAGTCAATGACACCGGTTGTGGCATGCCCCCTCATGTTCTCGAACAGGCTTTCACCCCCTTTTTTACGACACGGGAAAGCGGTACGGGACTCGGCCTGGCGCTTTCACACAGAATCGTTGAGGAACACGGGGGGTCGATCGACGTAATCAGCGAAGAGGGGAAAGGGACAACTTTTATCGTCTCTTTTCAAGCTCTCCGAATATGATGGGAAGGAGATCGCAGATGGCGCCGAGAATTCTGATTGCCGACGATGATGAAAGCATGCAGTTTGTGCTCAGTAAGACATTCGGCCCGCCGAAGTATCAATCGGAAGCAGTCGGAAACGCCGACGAAGCCCTGGCCCAACTGAAGAACGCCGACTACGACGTGCTTCTCATGGATATCCGAATGCCGGGAATGAGCGGGCTGGAAGCGCTCTCACAAGCAAAACTTGTCCAGCCGGACCTCGCCGTTATCATTATTACCGCCTATGGAACCATGATGACCGCGATAGAGGCAATGAAATGGGGGGCGTATGACTATCTGACGAAACCGTTCGATGTAGAGGAACTCGAACTCATAGTTGAAAAGGCCTTGAAGGCCCAAACGCTCGCACGCGAGAACCTCGAGCTCAGGGCCAACCTCCGGCGAAGATATGAGATCGACAACCTGGTCGGCAGCTCGGAGCGAATGCAGCGCGTTTACAAGACTATCGGACGCGTTGCCGATAAAGACGTCACCGTCCTGATCCAGGGCGAAAGCGGAACCGGAAAAGAGATGGTCGCGCGCGCGATCCACTACAACAGCCTGCGGGCGTCCAAGCCGTTCGTTCCGGTGAATTGCGTGGCTATTCCCGAAAACCTCCTGGAAAGCGAAATGTTCGGACACGTGAAAGGAGCCTTTACCGGAGCCACCGCCACACGAATGGGAAAATTCGAACAGGCAAACGGCGGCACCCTCTTCCTCGATGAAGTCGCCGACATCGGACTCGACCTGCAGGGGAAATTACTGCGCGCGCTCCAGGAACATGAAATAGAGCCTGTCGGAGGAGAAAAAGTCATAAAAGTGAACGCGCGCGTTATTGCCGCCACGAATCGAGACGTCTCCAGAGAACTGCGAGAAGGCAGATTCCGTGAAGACCTTTTCTATCGGCTGAATGTTGTCCCCATCGAGATGCCCTCGCTTCGAGACCGAAAGGAGGACATCCCCGAACTCGCTTTCCACTTTGTTCAGCGGTTCGCCGGCGAGATGGGTGTCGAACTGCGCACATTCACGCCGGCTGCGCTGGAAATACTCCAGGCCTACGATTGGCCCGGCAACGTTCGAGAGCTGGAAAACCTCATCAAACGAATCATGGTTATGCAAGCCGATCAGGCCATCACCCCCGAGAACCTGGCGCTCGCCTTGCCCGCTAATGCCGTGGAAACTGGGACGGCTTCCCATGCCTCGTGGAGCGACCTCGTCGAACAGGAACTTAGGATGATGACCGACAACAGCGGAATATATGAACAGTTGCTTGAGAAACTCGAAGAGCCCCTCATACGACATGTGCTCCGGCGCTGCGGAGGAAACCAGGTGCGGGCGGCTGAAATGCTTGGCATCAACCGAAACACGCTTTACAAGAAAATGAAAAAACTTGGCTATAAGTAGCTCTTTGCCAAAAGACCTTGCTATTCGCAGGCGTCGACCGTTCCCAACTGACAGCATCCGGTCCGCACGGAAAAAGAGAAGCAACGGCCCGTAGAAACGAATGAATAAAAACAGCCGTTCCTGGTGGTTGATCCTGCTCTTCTTTATCGGGGCCATTTATCTGTTCGACTTCAAGGGACTCAAGTTCTACTTGATACCGTCAGACTCGATGGAGCCAACACTGAAACGGTCGGATTATGTCCTGGGGTTCAGCCTCAAGCCCTCAGAGATTCAGCGCGGCGACATTGCGGTCTTTTCCACCGGCGCCGAAAACGACTACTACGTTAAAAGAGTGGTTGGATTGCCGGGTGAAAAACTTCAGATAATCGGCGGGTTCGTATATATTAACGGGGAGAAACTCGATGAGCCGTATGTGCGCCGCCGCTTAAACGATAACTTCGGGCCTGTGGAAATTCCGCCCGCACACGTTTTTCTGCTGGGCGACAACCGGCCCAATAGTCTCGACAGCCGCTGGTACGGACCCGTGCCGATACGCCTGCTCAAAACCGAGATCACGCACATATACAACCCAATAAAGCGAATCGGAGCCGTGCGCTGAGCGTGGCGCGCCGCCCAACGAGCCGGAATAAAAATAAATTCGGGGAGAAATCTCATGTTCCTACACCTCATACGACACGGCGAAACCGACTGGAACGTCGAACGCAGGTGTCAGGGATTCAGTGACAGCGAACTGAATGCGACGGGCCGCAGACAGGCCGCACTGGTCGCGAGATGTTTGAGCGACAAAAAGATCGATGCGATATACTCCAGCACTCTCAAAAGAGCTTTGGAAACGGCCCGCATAATTGCCAGATACCATGATGCCCATGTTCAGGCGGTCGATGACCTTCGCGAGTTGAACCAGGGCGAGTTCGAGGGACTCAGACTCACCGAGCTCGTTGAGCAACATTCAACCTTTCTCGAACAATGGTTCCGCGACCCCGCAGACCTCAGACTGCCGGGCGGGGAATCATTGCGCGAGATGCAGAACCGAGCGTGGGCGGCTCTCGAAGCAATTGTCGAAAGACACGCTGAAGGCAATGTCGTCGTGGTCGGCCATAACCTTTGCAATCTCGCGCTCCTGTGCCGCACCATGAAACTCGAACTGAACGATTTTCGCCGCCTCCACCAGGATGTGGCTTCGGTCAACATAATAGAGTACAACGGCCGATGGCCCCATCCCGTGGTGATTCGGCTCAACGACACCTGCCATCTTCGATGACAGGTGCGAAGGCGGTGTGTCGATGGCGCCAAAGGAGTGTGTCCCACGATTGATCAGCGTAGGGGACTGTCCCAGATTTACGGAATATCCTTTTCTTCGCTGAGCGGAGCGAAGTCCCGCGGATTGCGCGGGATAGAATCGGGACTGTCCCCGAAGCGAACAACCTTCACCATCAATCGTGGGACACACTCAAAGGCGGTAATTGTAAGGTTACATTCGTCTCCTCCGTTTTCGCGGCAAACGGAGGATCCGTAACCTCGCGGAAGAAGCAGCGCAGTCGACCAAAAACATAGATTGAGATACCGAACTTTTCGGGAACACGAAGAGAGGATAAGTCCATGAAGAAGATAGAACCGCTGACGAACCGCCCAACCCGGCATGAATACGACTCGCGCATGGAAAAAATTTGGAAAAAAGCGAGAGCGCTCGAACTTGACGCCTATGTCTCGGTGTGGCCGGAAAACGTGTACTATCTATCCGGTTTCGTTTATGCGGTGCAGGAGCGGCCGTTTTGCCTCGTCGTAAAAGACGGCCGTGCGAGCTTCGTGCTTCCCAGGCTGGAAATCGAACACGCCAGGGAACATACGTGGATCGACAATATCTCGAGCTACCAGGAATATCCCGCGGCCCCGGGATACGGCTGGGCCGACAAACTCAATGAAGAACTGGGTAAAGCCCGGAAAGTTGGCATCGAGTCAACCCTCCCGACATTCATTCGCGAAGCCATAGGACGTGAAACGATTCTCGCCGATATTATCGAAGAGGCGAGGCTCATCAAGTCGGAATGGGAACTCGGTCGCATCGCATATGCCGCCGAGGTTGCCGACCTGGGCACTCAAACATTGCTGGAAAATTCGGTTGAGGGCGTTACCGAGTTGACCCTCTACTCCGCCGGCCGCAATGCAATGACTTACAAAATCATTCAGGACATCCCCCACGCAAACTTTCAGGTCACCGACGTAATCGCGGCGGTATGGATCGGACCCATGAGCGCAATGCCGCATTCGACTCCTTCCATAAACGACACGATAAAAAAGGGCCAACCGAATGTTTCCCTGGTGAGCCTTCAGGCCGACGGCTATTCCGCCGAATGCGAGCGAACGTACTTCGTCGGGAAACCGGAGAAAAAAGCCGGGGACCTGTTCAAAACCATGATGGAGGCGCGCGAAATGGCGGCCGCCATGATACGGCCGGGAGCAGTTTGTTCCGAGATAGACGCGAAGGTTTTGAATTTCCTGAAAAGAAAAGGTCACCAGGACCATGTCCTGCATCGGACGGGTCACGGATTCGGCATAGGCGCGCACGAAGCTCCCTGGATAGCCGTGGGCAGCGAAACCGTACTCGAACCGAATGGCGGTCAGCGTCGAGCCGGGAATCTATATTCCCGGCTACGGCGGATTCCGCCACTCCGACACCGTGATAGTGAGTGAAACAGGTCCCGTCTTCCTCACAAAATATCCTGCTTCGCTCGAAGAGCTTATTCTCGATAATACCTAGCGCGCGCTTGGACACCGATCCCGAAAGGAGGTGAGATTGGATGGCCAAAGCATACCTGAAAATCTCAGTCGAGGCGGGAAAAGAACGAGAGGTGTGCGGCAGCCTCAAGAAGTTGGCCCGAGTGAAATCCGCCGACTTGACTACCGGCGACCAGGACATCATAGCCGTGGTTGAAGCGCCAAACTACGAAGCCTTGCTCAAGACAATTGTGGAGGAAACCAGAAAGATCGAGGGAATAACGAGCACATCCACCAGCCTTGTGCTCGATTGAGCATACCCGTTCTTTCTTCGGTTTTTCCGCAGCCATGCGACCGGGCGGAGCATCGACTGTTCCACGGTATTTGAAAACATAAGTGGGTTAGCCTACAATGGAATAAGCATCGGACAGCGAATCCGTGCGGCGATTGCACAGCGCACGGGACTGTGAATCTGGTCGATAATTACGTTTTCTGCCGAAACGCCAGCAAAGGGGGTTGTGCCCAATTACGGAATCGCCGCCTCTATGCCATTTCCCCGGCTCGGCCGGGAAATCCAGTCATTCTCTCGCTGAGCGAAGCGAAGTCCCGCGCCCTGTCACGCTCGTCGCGGGTTATTGGGGGACACCATGCCGCATGGTGTCCCCCAATAACCCGCATAAGCAACCGTGAGACAGATTCACTGTCCCTGAAGCGAACGTCGAGCAACCTCGGATTGGCGGACTGCTCCTGTGCGCGTAGCACCGAAACCGTAGACACATTCACAGTTCGGCAAAGCCGCAAACAAAGGTTTCGGGGGAAAAACGATGCCGCATGGCGTTCCTCCAACTTAGGTTGTTAAGAGATACCTGGTTACGAAAAGGACAGCAGAAACATGAGAAGGGTCCATGAATTTGGCGGCTAGCGCTGCAACGCCCGCTTCAAGGTGCGGCGTACATTGGGCAAGAATTAATAATTCAATACAAGAGGGAACGCGATGTGTGGGATAGTGGGCTACATAGGGGATGAGCAGGCGGCGC
>CAYVQZ010000055.1:0-34812 GCA_964453435.1 uncultured bacterium | reverse complement strand
GTGGGCGGTACTGGACTTGAACCAGTGGCCTCCTGCTTGTAAGGCAGGCGCTCTCGCCAGCTGAGCTAACCGCCCTGACGTTCGTAAGGTTATTATAGCGATTGCGCTCGGAAAGTCAAGAAGAAGCCCGACAGAAGCGGCAAATCGTCACTGGCGGACCAAACCCGCAGACATGCAAGCCTCAGATTCAACGGCCGAGCCTGAGAACGACATGGGAAATCAGGCACAAGGCGGAATCCGTGAAGTTCATTTCTGATAGGAACCCTTCGTGTCTCAAAATTCGAGGCGGTTGACGTTGCGGATCCCGAGATACATCGGAGCAATGGTGGCGAGGAGGCTGATGACCGCGACGGCGACGAACACAAGAAACAGCGCATATTCGAAATTTATCCTGAGAAGCGCCCCGAGCCAACCGGCGCCGGCGCGTTCGGTGTATTCCCACACGACAATCCCCTCGAGCAGCACCACGAAGGAAACATAGAGCATGCTCAGGATGAAATTGAGCGTGCCGCCGAGGCCGGAGACAATCCGCGCGGGGTTATCGTCTTTGAAATTCGGATACATCGCTCCGAGGCCGACGGCGAGTCCCGCCATCGCGAAATTCATCACGAACATCGTGGCGCAGCACAGCAGGGTAATGGTTGTACTCAGCTTCAGCGCAAGGCTGGAGACGACCATCAGCGCCTCGGTGAAGATGAGTGTTGTCGCGATGCTCAGCAGAAACTTCTGAACGAGGAGCCTGCTTCGTTTCACCGGAGCGAGACCGACGATCCAGAACCGCTTGCCCTCGAGGCTGAACAGAGGAAACACGAACCGCGTCGTCAGCACCGCCAGCACGAGCGCAGCGGCGCCAAGGTTCAGAAACGCGATCCGTGTCTGCCATTCGGGTCCCATGTATTTCTCGTAATTATACAGGTTGCTGACGTAAACTATAAGGAGTCCGAAAAAGATGACGAACTGCGCCCACTGCGAGGGATCGCGCCAGAACATCCGCAGGTCCTTCATCACGAGAGCGCGCGTGGGCGCGCGAAGGAATTTTAGCGCCCGCTCCATCCGATTCAGTATCCCGCCTTGCATGGGATAATATTTGATGAGGCTGAAGCCTCGGAGCGCGGCCCAGCCGGGATAGTACAAAAAGCCGGCCAACCACACCGCTGTCATGGTTATCATGAGCGCGTTGCTGACCAGAAGTCCCAAGTAGAATGCCGCTTCGCCCAGGTTGCCGCGGCCGGCGGCCATCACACCTTCATTCACCCAGTGGCTCGGAAAGAACGGAGACTGTGTCGTTTTGAGCGCGGCCAGTATTTGGTCGAGAATATCGAGTTGCCCGATGTTCGAGACCGAGAACGACCGGTAGAGGAACAGCCCGAGCGCGACACACAGGAGCGCAATTGCCGAGACGATGATCTTGAAGTTCATCTTTGGGAAGACACGAACCAACGCCATCATAATCAGAGCGCCCAGCATGCCGGCTATGACAACGAACGGAAGAAAGAAGAGAGGCAGGGCGGGATAGAAATACCAGTCGACCTTGAACACGACCCCGTATGTGGCCATCAAGGGAATGCCGAGGAAGACGAACGCCCATGAACTATACGCCAGGGTTTCGACGAAGCGGCAGATAAACACGTCCTGCTCGTCCATCGGCAGTGAAAAAAGAAAGTCGGTCTCGGTGGACTTGTACATTGTCGAGAACGCGACAAGGATGTTGCTGAACGTGAGCATGGCGAAAAGCGTGAGAAAAAAAAGCGCCAGCACCCGGACGGCCAGCAGGTCGCCGACGGGAAAATTGTACAGGAAATCGAACGCTTTGTAGAACAGCCAGCATCCGACCGACAGAAAAATTGACAACCACAGAACAACAACGAAGACCTTGAGCTTCGATTCCTTTCGGACCGAAAGAATATGGTTTCGCACCAGAAGAAGCTTGCTGACCCAGTATGTCCTGATGGTGTTCACGTGGCCGGTTCTCCCGGGGCAGGCGAAGCATAGGAAACCGACTTGACATCCAGTTTGATTTTTCCGATGGCCTGCACCAGCTTGGCCTGCTGGTCCAGTTCGCCTTCAAGCAGTTTGATGTGGGTTGCGTCGGCGGGCGATTCGCCAAGCGTCGGGTCCATCGCCACCCATTGGCCGACATAGACCTCCGGCCACGCGTGATAGAAGAAATTACCGCGGTAATAGACGAGTCCGATGGCTATCTTGCTCGGTATGCCGGCGGCGCGCGCAAGCGCAACAAAGAGCGTGGTGTGTTCGTTGCAATCACCCTCCCGCTCCTGCAGCACTTCGACGGCGGAGGGCAGCGAGAACGTCACTTTTTTCCTGATATTCGCAAACACCCATTGGTTAATGCGTTCCGCAACGAGGAGGCTGTTTGTCTCGTCTCCCGCAATGCGAGCGGCCAGTTCCCGAATATCTTCGTCGTCCGACTGGATCAGGAGCGTCGACTCCAGGCGCTTCTCGAGCGAGGCATTCCGAATCGGCAGGTGGACTGCCTCTGCGGGGTCAGGCTTCATCACCTCGATGCGAACGAGTCCCGCATCCGGGTCGAGCAATCGCTGGCCCGCTCCCTCGAGAACAAAAGGCTGGAGGTCGACACCCGTTATTTTCACTTCCATTCCCTGTGTTTGCGCAGGGTCCGCGATTCTCACATTTGACGGCACTGCCACCAGCTTCGCGATGTCGTGTCGGAAACTGACGCCCTCGGGCCGGAAATTTCTTGCCACCTCGCGCTTTTCGCGAAGCAGCGTCCAGCCGAGCGGCGTCGATTCTTTTAAGACCTCGCCGCTCTCGGTCACATAGGCGGTAAATGAAATTCCCTGGTAATCGGTCTCGACGACGTAAACATCGATCTCCTTACCCTCGTACTGGTATGGTTCCATGCCGGCGACTTTCACCTTCGCCTTGTTTGTTGCGAGCGAAAGCGGGTCGAGAATATCGACAGAATAGGTTATTCCCGGCTCGAGGTCGGGAAGATAGAGCAGCGGAGTGAGGCTGTTCGAGAGATTGACATCCTCGCTGACAGTGGCCGTCTTGCGAAACACCTTGTTGCCGGAAAGGACGCTGAGCGAAAGGGTGGCGCCGTCGAGTGTTCCCTCGATTTGAATCTGGCGCCCGGCCGATTTCAACCAGCAACTGAAGGTGCGCATTTTGAACTCCCGGTTCGTCTTCAGGAGTCCTTCGAACTGGACGTTAATGGGGGTGTCCATCAGTTCGACGACCATAAAGGTGCGATTCAGGATTATGAATCCGGGCTCGTCATCCGATTGGATGCGGTTGACCGTGGTGTTCGAATATCCGACTTTCTCGCCCTCGTAATAAATGCCCATCCATTGCTCCTTGTAGGAGATGTCGGGTGTGAGCGACGCGGCGATGCTCGTTGAGCCGGACGGAAGAGCGGGAATGAGAAGCTCCCTGCGAACAAGCTGGGCATTCATGGCAAGCCAGAACAGCGTAATCGCCGCCACGAGCATGAGTTTTGCAGGTTTGTTTTTGATTTTCAATTTGCGCAGCGTCCTTATTGCTGTTTCATGGTTTTTTGTTCATCGAACGGTACTTCGCCGGTCGCCATGGCGTCAACGTTGACATTACCAAGAGACGCAGTACGAAGCTCACCTCGAGAATTCAGGGATTTGGCGGCTGGCAACACATCCCCTGCGCTGTGTAACCGGCGGACAGATTCACAATGGTCTCTGATTCTCCCGGGGATAGACGGTGGAATGCGAATTGCAAAATCGGGTCATGCGCCGCAGCATTTCTTGTATTTCTTCCCGCTCCCACACGGGCACGGGTCGTTGCGACCGATCTTTTCACCAACCCGAACCGGGGTCATCTTTGCAGTCTGTCGCGGCGCATCCGCAACTTTGGCGCCGGTTTTCTGTTCCCGTTGAGGCGTTTCGTCGAGAGCGCTAACCGACGAGTCGTGAGAAGTAAGAACCGCCTGGCTTGTGGCCATCACCGCCGGCTCTTCCAGCATCTCGGGCTCGGCCACTTGCACCCTGAACACAAACTCGGCCACACCGAGTTTGACATCGGCGATCATTTCGCTGAACAGGTTGTAGGCCTCGTGTTTGTACTCGACGAGCGGGTCTTTCCCGCCGTAGCCCCGGAGGCCGATTCCCTCTTTGAGAAGGTCCATTGCGTACAGGTGGTCTTTCCATCTCGAATCGACGGCCCTCAGAATTGCGACACGTTCGATCTCGCGCATGATTTCATGGCCGAGGCGCTTTTCCCTGTCGTCATATGCCGAGCGCGCCACCTGCTGCAGATTTTCGAATATGTCCTCGGGCTCCACGGTTTCGAGGTCGAGACCGTCGAAGCGAACATGAAGTCCGATGTGCCTCCGCGTCCATTCGGTCAACCCATGCAGATTCCACTCGTCGGGATGGGAATCCCTCGGAACAAACTTGTCCATCGCCTCGTCGAGGACATCGTTCAGCATCTCGAGTATGTGTTCCTTGAGGCTTGGTTCGTCGAGCGCTTTCTGCCTTTCCGCGTAAATGATCTCGCGCTGCGTATTCATCACATCGTCATATTTGAGCAAGTGTTTGCGGATTTCGAGGTTGTGCGCTTCGACCCTCTTCTGCGCCGTCTCGATGGATTTCGAAACCAGCGGATGCTCGATCGGCTGGTCCTCCTCGATTCCCAGGCGGTCCATCACCTTCATGATCCGGTCCGACCCGAACAGCCGCATCAGGTCGTCTTCGAGCGAAATGTAAAACCGTGACGAGCCCGGGTCGCCCTGTCGGCCCGCGCGCCCTCGAAGCTGATTATCGACGCGCCGGCTCTCGTGGCGTTCGGTGCCGACAATGTGGAGGCCGCCGAGTTCGGCGACCGTCTCGCCGAGCTTGATGTCCGTTCCGCGACCCGCCATGTTGGTCGCTATTGTCACGGCCCCCCTCTGTCCGGCCCGCGCGACGATCTCGGCCTCTTTCTCGTGGTACTTTGCGTTGAGGATATGGTGGGGTATCCGTTCCGCTCGCAACATTTTCCCGAGCAGTTCGGATTTCTCGACCGAGATCGTACCCACGAGGACGGGCCTGCCCTGCTTGTGCATCTCATTGATTCCGTTTATGACCGCCTTGAACTTTTCGCGCTCGGTTTTGTAAATGACATCGGAATAGTTATGGCGGATGAGCGGCCGGTTCGTAGGGATCACCACAACATCGAGTTTGTAGATATCATGGAACTCCTGCGCCTCGGTGTCGGCGGTCCCGGTCATGCCCGCCAGCTTGTCATACATCTTGTAATAGTTCTGAAGAGTGACGGTGGCAAGGGTCTGATTGGCCTCGCCCACCTTGACGCGTTCTTTCGCCTCGAGCGCCTGGTGGAGCCCGTCGCTGAAACGCCGGCTCGGCATCAACCGGCCCGTGAACTCGTCAACGATGACGACTTTGTTGTCGGACACAATATAATCGACGTCGCGCTCGAAAAGAGAGTAGGCCTTGAGAAGCTGGGATACGGCGTGGATTCGCTGATTCACGGTGTTAAAGCGGTCATAGAGGCCCCAGCGTTTTTTCTGGAGCTCCATCTCGCGCAGCATTTTCTTCCGGTCGTCCATCGAATTGTTCGCGAGCAGATCCTGCAGTTCGGCGTCGATCGCCGCCTCCTCTTCTTCTATTTCCGGCACCACGAACATGTCGAGCTTGCCCGAGGAGATCGTTCGCCTCCCCTTTTCCGTCAGGTCGGCGATGTTGGATTTCTCGTCGATTGTGAAGTAGAGGTCGGAAACCAGCTTCATGAGCGCCGATTCCTCCGTGCCTCCCCTGAGCTTATCACCCATCATGTCGAGTTCGACACGCCGAACAAGCTTTGGGTATTTCGGGTTTTCCATGAGCGCGAGAAATCGTTTGTCTTTCGGGGCGCCTTTCCTCACCATCAACAGTTTCTTGCCGGCCTCGTAGTCCTCTCCCCGTTCGATCAACCGTGTACTCTCGTCGAGAAGTCTCTTTACGATACGGTCCTGCTGCCGGTACAGCCGGTCGATGGCGGGCGCGAGGGCCTCATACTGTTCATTCGATTGCTCGACGGGACCTGAAATGATTAACGGTGTGCGCGCCTCGTCGATGAGCACGCTGTCAACTTCGTCGACAATCGCATAGTGATGACCCCGCTGCACCTGGTCTTCCTTGCGCACGCACATGTTGTCGCGCAAATAGTCGAATCCGAACTCGCTGTTGGTGCCATAGACGACATCGGCCTGATAATGCCGCTGCCGCTCGCTCGAATCCATCCGCTGTTGAATGCATCCGGCGGAAAGCCCGAGAAACTCGTAGACGGGACCCATCCACTCGCGGTCGCGGCTGGCGAGATAATCGTTCACGGTGATAAGGTGCACCCCTTTGCCGGTGAGCGCGTTCAGGTATATGGGCAGCGTGGCAACCAGCGTCTTTCCTTCACCGGTGGCCATCTCCGCGATTTTTCCTTCGTGAAGGACTATTCCGCCGATGAGCTGGCAATCGAAATGCACCATATCCCAGGTGATCTCGTGACCGCGCACGAACCAGGATTTTCCATAGAGCCGGCGGCAGGCTTCCTTTACGACCGCGAACGCCTCCGGCAGAATGTCCTCGAGGATCTCCCCTTCGGCCAACCTGCGCCGGAACTCGGACGTCTTGCCCCTGAGTTTCCTGTCCGAAAGCGCTGCCATCGCGGCTTCGTGTTGCTTGATGGCATCAACAAGCGGGATGACCTTTTTTATGTCCCTTTCATGCTTCGTGCCGAAAATTATATTGAGAAACCGCATTATCATCCGTATGCACACTCCTGAAAAAGATTCGCAGTTGAAAAAAACCGCCACTTAATCTTAGCAAAAGGGTGGGTGAAATTCAAGGAAGAACGTTGCTGCGCCCATATCCGCAAAGCACTGAGTTGCCAATATATTACGCCATGTGGCGCAAGGACTTCGAACTGTTTCACTGTTCTAGCTCTTGGGGGGACACGCCATGGTCTCCTTCACCGCAAAGAGCCGCATCCCGTTGAAGATGACAAGAAGCGAGGCGCCCATGTCGGCGAACACCGCCATCCACAGGGTCGCCAAACCGGGAATGGCAAGGGCAAGAAACACGAGTTTGATTGCCACCGAAAGAACGATATTCTGCCGGATTACCGAAAGGGTTTTTCGACTGAGGCAGATCGCGAACGGGAGCTTGAGCAGGTCGTCGGCCATGAGCGCGATGTCAGCGGTCTCGAGCGCGGTATCGGTGCCTGCCGTCCCCATGGCGACACCGATGGTTGACGCCGCCATCGCGGGGGCGTCGTTGACACCGTCGCCGACCATTGCGACGTTCCCATGCCGGCGCACGAGTTCATGCATGGTGTCGACTTTGTCCTGTGGCAGCAGTTCGGCGCGATACTCGATGCCAAGCTGGTCGGCTATGGCGGCGGCGGTCCCTCCGTTGTCGCCGGTTAACATAATCATTTTTCGGATACCGATATCCCGCAACACTCTCAGTGCTTGGGCCGAATTCTTTCGGACGGCATCGACCATGACGATTATTCCGAGCGGTCCGCGCTCGCTTCCGACGAGGACGACCGTCTGGGTCTGACGTTCCAGTTCCTCCATGCGCTGGTCCAGCTCGGGAGTGCAGAAATTCATCTCCTCAAAAAGCCTGTGACTACCGACATAGTAGGTTTGCCCGTCAATGACGGCATGGGCCCCCTTTCCCGGGAGCGCCCGGAACATCTCCACCCTTCTCGGCGGGATGCCGAGCCGGCACGCTTCCTCGACGATCGAGCGGCCAAGATGATGTTCGGAGCGCGACTCTACGGCGGCGGCTATCCCCAAGACGTCCTGCGGCGGCGTATTGTTCAGACACACGATTTCCTTGACGCAGGGATGCCCGATCGTGAGGGTGCCGGTCTTATCGAATGCGATGGCGTCGAGCGAACCGGCTTTCTCGAGATAGGCCCCTCCTTTGATGAGCACTCCGTGCCGCGCCGCGCTGGCAAGTCCGGAGACTATGGAAACGGGAGTTGAAATGACGAGCGCGCATGGGCAGGAAATGACGAGCAGGACAAGTCCGCGATAGAGCCACCGGGTGAACGGCTCGCCGTACAGCAGCGGCGGAGCCGATACGACGAGCAACGCGAGCGCTATCACTGTCGGCGTATAATACCGTGAGAATTTATCGACAAAATTCTGCATTGGCGCTCGCTGCGCCTGCGCTTCTTCGACCATGTGGATGATCCGGGCAAGCGTCGTGTCGTTCGCTCGATGCGTCGCCCGCACTTCGAGCGACCCTTCGCCGTTAATGGTTCCGGCGAAGACATCGTCTCCCCGTTTTTTCGTGACGGGCGCAGACTCTCCGGTTATCGGCGCCTGGTTGACCGAGCTTGTGCCGGCGACGACCTCTCCATCGAGGGGAATCTTCGTTCCCGGACGGACGATGAAAATCTCATCGAGTTCGACTTCGCCGACGGGGACCGTCGCCTCCCGGTCGCCGCGCCGAACAAGCGCCTCGTGGGGCGCGAGTTCCATAAGCGAGCGTATCGCGTTTCGCGCCCGGTCCATGCTGTGCATTTCCAAAAGCTGCGCGCCGGAAAACAGAAACACGACCGTCGCTCCTTCGAGCCATTCGCCAATCAATGCGGCGCCAACCACGGCGATTGTCATGAGAACATTCATGTCCAAGGTAAGATTCTTCGTTGAGTAGACCGCCTTGCGATAAATATGGAATCCGCCTGCAAGCATCGCAGCGAGATACAAGGCGGTTGCCAAAACCCGGGGATAATGCAGCGAGGAGAGCGCAACACCGATCACGAGAAGAACGCCGCACGCGATTGTGGACGCGAGAAGAGCGCCCCCTCTTGCTCTTTGAGGGGGGGACTCTCGGACAAGAGAGGCCGTCATGCCGGTGTCGGCTATGGCGCTGACAAGCTGCCGGCGAGTCACAAGCCTGGTATCATACGCCACCGCAACTTCGCCGGAAAGCAGGTTGAACCTGATATCGTTGACGCCTCTCAATTGACGGAGTTTCTTCTCGATGACCGACGATTCATCGGGGCAATCCAGACCTTCCACCAAAAATCTGTCGGATGCTTGCGAAGGCTTCCCCGTCTGGTAACCGAGTTGTTGAATTTGGCGTTCGATCTCATCGGCGCTGACCATATCCTCCGCGTATCGAAGCGTCAGCTTGCCGCCGGTGAAATTGACGGCGGCGCTCTCGACGCCGTTCATTCGCGCGATGACCTTTTCGATTTTCTCGGCACAGGAAGGGCAATCCATTCCGGAGACGTTGACCTCGATTTCTGCTATTGGCCGGTGATTACTCATGTTTCTGCTCCGTTATAAATCCGATTGCCATCCTCGCGAGTTGAACGTTACGTTGTAAGCACGCACACATGCGGACTGCCATGATTTTCGGGGTTACTCCCGCGTGTGCCGGAACCCTTCGGTCAACAATTTTTCCACACACTCATCATTCAGCGAATAATAGACCATCTTTCCTTCTTTTCGGTATTTGACGAGCTTTAGATTTCGCAGTACCCGCAATTGATGGGAAACGGAGGAGATGCTTGAACCAAGCGCGTTCGCGAGGTCGCAGACACACAGTTCGCTGACGGCCAGGGCGGAGACGATCCGGAGTCTCGTGGGGTCTCCGAGCGCCTTGAAAATGTCCGAGAGGGCGCCAACCGACTGCGAGTCCGGCAGCTTGCTGTGAACGAGGTCGACTTGGGCCTTATCCACGAATTCTGTTTCACACAGGATCCCCTCTTGAATCGCTGCATTCTTTGTCGGCATCGGAAGTCCCTCGATTACTTGAATGATTGCTCAATTGTAATTATAACATTCCCGCTCGCCCCATGCAAGAATTGCCTCAGAACAGTCCGGAAAAACGAAAAATTTTGGGGAAATCAGAGGTTGGCAAGTCGATCTGCGGCATAGCCGGAGTATTTCGTGTCCGGATATGTCTCGATGATTGTCCGGATATGCTTCTTCGCGCTTTCTTTGTCACCGAGGTGGTTTGTGTAGATGTCGGCGAGGCGCGTCAGGGCTGAGCAGTGCTGGCGCATATCGAGCTGCCTGGCTCTTGCGACGAGCGCCTCATACGCCATGGCGGCCTTGCGGTAGTCCTCGTTCTCATAGCACAGTTCCGCCAGCCGGAAGCGCGCAACCGTGTCATCCGGTGTTTTCGCTATCACTTTTTCGTATTCCAGAATGGCGCCGGTGTAGTCGTCCTGCGCAACCTTTCTTTCCGCCTCTGAATAATCTTTGATCAGCTTGAGGCCTTTCGAGGGGTCGGGCAAAACCGATTGCGATATGAGTTCGGAGAGGAGCGGTCCCTGTGACAAGAAGATAAGGGCGAGCAAAAGGACGGCAAAGAACATGTGGAACGGATTATCCAGTTTTGTGACCCACAGGTCGGCGAATCGAATGAAAAAGATGAGAAAGACCGCGAGAAGAATCCAGCCGAGATACGTCCGTGTGGCAAGGAGGTCGGAATAAGCCAGATAGAAGGAGAGGACAACGAGCGCCACAAGAATGCAGCCGGTCAAAAGCATGGTGTGATGTTTCCACCCGTGGCAGCCATGTTATGCCTTCGCGATGATTTGAGGGTTGCGCACGTGGTTAATGGCGACGTCGTACGATATGATGCCGCGCAGATAGAGTTGTTTGATCGAAGCGTCGAGCGTGATCATGCCATCCTTCGAGTGAGTCTCCATGATACTGTAAACCTGATGCGTTTTCGCCTCGCGAATAAGGTTTCCGACCGCAGAATTGTTTCTCAGCACCTCGCATGCGAGGACGCGCCCCTTGCCGTTCGAACGCGGGAGCAGCCGCTGCGAGACGACTGCGAGCATGCTGAGCGCGAGCTGCATTCGGATTTGCTGCTGCTGGTGCGAGGGGAACACATCCACAATTCTGTCCACTGTCTGGATGGCGTCGTTCGTGTGGAGCGTGGCGATGACGAGGTGCCCCGTTTCGGCGGCGGTAAGCGCGGAAGCGATGGTCTCGAGGTCGCGCATCTCTCCGATGAGTATGACGTCGGGGTCCTGCCGGAGGACGTATTTAAGGGCACTGGGAAACGAGAGTGTATCGCTGCCGAGTTCCCGCTGGTCGACAACCGATTTGTGATGGTAATGCACATATTCGATGGGGTCTTCGACAGTAATGATGTGACAGCGTTTGTGTTTATTGATAAGGTCTATAAGCGCCGCCTGCGTTGTGGTTTTTCCGTGCCCGGTCGGACCGGTCACCAGGATGAGCCCTTGAGGTCGGAACGCCAGTTTTGCCACAATCTTCGGAAGCCCGAGTTCCTCGAGGGTGGGTATCTGTTCCGGAATCGCTCGCATTGCCGCGGTCACGCAGCCCTTTTGCAAGTACACATTGACGCGGAACCGGTGGCCGTCACTGACTCCGATGGACATGTCGAGTTCGCGCCTGTCCTCGAACTCCTCCCGCTGCTTGTCGGTGAGAATGCTGTAAATGAGGCGCTTGTTGTCCTCGGGAGTGAGGATGGCGTACTCGGTGGCCTTCAGTTCGCCATTGATTCTCAAGAGCGGAGGAGCCCCGGCTGTCAAAAGCAGGTCGGAGGCTTTGCGGACGGTGACGAGTTCGAATAAGCCTTTCATATCGACGGCCTCGCCACCCCTCATTGAATCCGGAATGGTGGGTTCGGGACGAAAAACTTCCATCGTTGTTCTCCTGTACGGCCTGCGGTTTTTTAACGAGCCCGAATGGAATCGGTGCCGGTGAACATTCCCTGGGCGTTCAGCTTGAACTCTTCGGGATTCGACGAGTTCAACAAGGCGTCCTCATACATGATTAAGTCGGCCCGGAACAGGTCCAGCAGAGCCTGATTAAACGTTTGCATCCCGAATTCACGCCCTTCTTTTATGTAATCGGGTATTCCCTTGGTGTTGCCCTCGAGGAGCAATTTCCGTATCATCGGGGTAGCGCGCATGATTTCGAGCGCCGGAATCCTCCCTTTGCCGTCCCGGCGAGGAATCAGCCGCATACAGATGACGCCCCGGAGACACAATGACAACTCGAGCCGGACCTGGTGCCTCATGTACTCCGGAAAGTAGTTGATAATCCGGTCCAGTGTCTGAGCAGTGTCGACATTATGGAGGGTCGTAATGACAAGGTGTCCCGTCTGGGCCGCCGAAAGAGCCACAAGCATCGTTTCGAGGTCGCGCATCTCTCCGATGAGAATTACGTCCGGACTTTGCCTGACCACGTGTTTGAGCGCATCGGCAAAAGAGTTTGTGTCAAAGCCGACCTCGCGCTGATTGATAACACTTTTCTTGCCATAGTGGATGAACTCTATGGGGTCCTCAATGGTCACGATGTGCTTGCTGAAGTTCCTGTTGATATGGTCGATCATCGCGGCCTGCGTTGTAGTCTTTCCGCTGCCGGTGGCCCCGGAGACGATGATGAGACCGCGGGGCAGTTCGGCGAGCTCTCTGACAACGGGCGGCAGATTCAGAAAATCGAAACTGAGGTTTTCGGAAGGAACCAGCCGAATCACCATGCCGACGTGGCCGCGTTGTCGGAACACATTAATCCTGAAACGCTTCCCTGTTGCGGTGTCGTAGCCCAAGTCCAGGTCCGGGTCGCTCGAAAAGCGTTCGCGCTGGAATTCCGTCATCACGACATTCATGAACTCGGAAAGGTCATCGTCCGAGAGGCTGTCGAATTTGCTCGGGCGTATTTCGCCGTTCACCCGCATCAGTGGTCTGTCTCCGACCTTAAGGTAACAGTCGGATGCTTTCAAAAGGACCATTTGTTCGAGAATGTCCGTTAACTTCGCTTTCATTCTATCGGTCATTCGTTGCGATAACTCCTTATTTAATCATAACTTAAATCAGTCGAAAAATCAAGCGGAAGAAACCTGTGAGCTCCTCTTTTCGATGGGGATTTTGTGCTGATTCGGTTTCCTGAGCAAATCCGGGAACAAATATCCAGCCCTTCTCTCGGTGTCAAATAGTCCGGGGCAGCACAGGCTGGCGTAAGCGCAACCAAAGGTTCGATTCGACGACATTTCGTGTCCGTAAATCCGGGGGAGAGTCGCCTCCGCTGTGCGGCATATTGTCGCCCTTGAGATTATCAAAGAGGCGGCAAGAAAGTCACGATAGAAATTTCATTGCCTTCACAGAAAGCAGTGCGAAGTCGGTTTCCAGTCTAATCCGGGTCATCGACCTTTGTGAGAACAGCGAGTTTAACGGGCCGGACTTTTCGATAGACGTCTTGAGGGGGTCTCTGCTCTCCGTTCACGGTGAGCAGATGGTGTTGAATGGAAATACCGAACAGGCGCTCGTTCTCTTCCAGGTATGGGAGGATGAGTTCCCAGTCTTCTTTGCTCATTCGGACCAGCTCGCCACCGTTCAATTGCTCGTCGACCACGCGGTTGTGCGGGTCTCTCACGTAAATGGCGCCGCCGGAGGCGAGAGAGAACAGGTTGGAGCCGGGATATGGCAGATACAGGTCTCGTATTTCACCGTCTTCGTCAAACTCGATTCCGTTCAGGACAACGAAGCCGCCGCCATGCAGGGCGTCTCCCGCCATGAAGGACTCGGCAAGGTAATCGAGGCATGTGCCGTTGATGACGACACGCGGGCGACCGACGGCATTGATCAAGGGACGTCCCGCTGCGTTGCCCATGACATAGACGGAGCCACCCTTTGCGCCGTACATGAATGTTTGGCCAACGTCTCCATACACGACAAGTTTGCCGTCCTTGATAATCTGAGCCAACTGGTCCTGTCCGTTTCCGTGGATATATATTTCCATTCCGTCGATACCCGACGCGACATAGTCTCCGGTGCTGTCATAGAGGTCCAGCACGACGCCGTGCGTCTGCGGGCCGAAGCCGCAGCCGGAAAAACGCTCTCCCTTGAAGCCGAACGCGATACATTTTCTCCATCCTGCATGAAAAGCTTCAACCAGAAGACAGGAGTGACAGTCGGGTCCCTCGGGGGAAAAACCGGCGGCATCGAGGACCAGCGTGTCGCCGGTATCATCCGGTGGTCGCAACCGATGGCGCGTCTGCCAGTTAATGAGCCGGTACCGCGAATCGCCGCCAGCTTCGATTGACGGACATTCGCGGAAGATTGTGTGAAGCGCCTGGCGCACGAGTTCCAGAATGGAACTGCGCTTTTTTCGGCGCGTGTCATACCGCAAATCATTCAACAGGGTCATCGCCTTGATGGCGGTGGCGCGATAGCCGTCATTTCCCGATGCAGACCGCGCGATTTCCCGGAGGCTCCAACCGAAGGTATTGTACTTCCATCTGACCAGTCCGTCGCTTAACCACGCAAACAACCCCTCGGCGTCCTGTTTTTCCAGGAAATCAAGGGATATCTCGGTCATCTTCCGCTTGTTTCTCGGCGTGGTTATTTCAATTCCGCGGTCACGGTGTTTCTTTTTCGGCGAGAGGACTACCTCGGCGCCGAACTTATCGATGCAGGTCAGTTTCCTGCCCTCGCCCGTGTCGGATAATGTGAAGATAAAGGCTCCGCCGTCGGTATGGCTGCCGCCCCGAGCGTTCCAGTACTTGTCGGCGATCGGGTGGAAGCGAGAGTCTTCGTTTGCGAGCGAGTGGAGTGTCGCGTCGATTGCCTGTTTCTCGGAGCAACACAGACCGATCTCGACCTCGCCCTTTGAGAGCGCGAACACTTGCGGTCGCAGCATCGAGGTGTCTGTGATGCCGATCAATTGGAACTCCCCGTTTTCGACATCGTTTCGCGCGATTATGAAAAACCAGGGCCCGTCGGGCGAGCCGTGCATGTGAGACACCTGAATCTGCCGGTAAATCCGTTGCCGCTCCGCCGGGAGACGGTCGAAATCCAGCTCTGTTGTGGGGGCCATTCCCTCGATGACATATTCGAGCGGATACTTGTAGCCGCGCTTCCACAGGTCGAACAGGAGGACGGAAACTTCGGTATCCGTCAGGAACAACGGATACGAGTTTCGCATTTTCAGATATTCGCAAACGGAATAGTAATTGGCGAAGTCGCCGTTATGCACGAGCGCCTCATGCATTCCGCTGAACGGATGCGCGCCGCCGGGATGCCATACGCGACCTTTTGTGGGATAGCGCTGGTGAGCGATCCAACAGTGCGCCTTGAAATCTTCGAGCATGTAATACTGCGCGAGCTTCTCCGCATAGCCGACGATTTTCAGGATCATCATGTTGCGGCCATGCGAGAGCACGAACGCCTTCTTCTCCCCGAGCGACGCATAGTGTTTCTGGTTCAGCTTGAAGCTGTTCCGGAATATGAATTCGTCCTCGACATCATTCCGGTCGACCGCGTGAAGGTTCTTGTCGCGAATGAACCGGTCCAGCACGTCGGGTTTCACCCTGACAAAAGCGCGCAACACGTCGGGCGGACGCGCCTCCAGCCCCTCGATATCGCGATAGTCGTCGACGGTCGGTATCATTCCCATTTTTGCGATATCGAAATGCGGCCGGATGAATTCGTCCTCGACCGATTTGCGAACCGCGGGGTCGAGCAATCCGACCTGCAGGACATAGTGCGAATCGAGGACCTCGCGGCTGACGCCAAGCTGCGCCGGCACGAAGCCTACCGCCGCGATGCCGCCCCCCTTTCCGTTGCCGCGGTTATGCATCTGGCAGGAAGGCTCGTAAATGTGGCGGCCTCCGACCGGCACGCTGCAGGCAAAACCGACAACGCCGCATCCGCCCTCCTCTGATTCTTTTCGCGATGGGAGGGCGAGACCGCGGACGAGGTCTGCCCGCGACTCGATAATTCTGTTCGATCTCGTATTCATAAATCGTATCTGTCAGGGCAGCCGGACGAGGCAGTCGGTGCGGCCCACCAATTCTCTGACACTCGGCATGCCGAGACGCTTCAGGATGCGCCTCAACTCTTTGTCCCATGCGCCATAGAGATTGACCAAACGACGCGCCGCGTAGTCAACCGAAATGAGAGGCGCGAGCCCCGGGTCGGTTGTTGCGATACCGCGCGCGCAGCCGCGTCCGCTCTCGCAGTTGGAACAACGAACGCATTCGAGGGCGACCATTTCCGACGTTCCGGTAACAACGCCGTCCGCCCCGAGCGCGATGGCTTTCGCCACGTCCCACGGACCGCGGATGCCGCCCGAGGCGATAAGCGCAATACGGTCCCTCACCCCTTCTTCGAGAAGAAACTTGTGCACCTTCGGGATAGCGTACTCGACGGGCATGGCGATGTTCTTCTTTGCGATGTCAGGCGCCGCGCCCGTCCCGCCGTAGCTCCCGTCGATGTGCACGATGTGGGCATCGGCGTAGTAACTTCCGACGGCCACCATATCGACGTCGGTCGGCGTCGACACCTTCACCGACACGAGCGCTTTCGGATTGACGGCTTTTATCCAATCCACGTGTTTTTTGTGGTCTTCCACCGAATACACCGAATGGAACGGGAACGGCGAAAAAAGCGCGCTTCCGGCGACGGCCTCCCGCATGTCCGCGACCGCAGGGGTGACCTTGTCGCCGAGGAGGTGTCCGCCCAATCCCGGCTTGGCGCCTTGCGCGTACTTGAACTCGACAATCCGCGCGCGCTGAATGGTTTCCTCACGGACACCGAACAAGCCGGTGGCCACCTGGGTGATGATGTGCCAGGCATAGGGCGCGAGCGAATCGGGATAGCCGCCCTCGCCCGTGCAAGTGAACGTATTCCAATTTCGCGCGGCGATGGCGCGGCCGAGCATCACGTTCTCGCTTACGGAACCGAAGGACATTCCCCCGCCATACACGGGGATATCGATGCGGACCGGACGCCCCCTATCATCGCGCCGGTTCAGTTCGATGCTGAGGTCTATTTCTTTTTCATCGATGGGTTCGGGCGAGTCGGGGAAGTCGAACGCCAGCCTGTCGAATCCTCCGCCCGAGCGGCCAAACTGATATTCGAGCCCGCCTTTCGGAACGTCACCGGTCTCGGCCATCACCCATGTCGCGAGCAGCATATCGGCCGGCCAGCGGGCGTCTCCGAGCGTCTCGAACAACGGGTTGACACCCATCGAAAGCGCGTTCTCGGGGCACTGGTCGATACAGTAAAAGTCGTTGTTCTTGCAGGCGGTTCCGATGCAGAGCCACTCTCTCGGCCGCAGCATCCGGCTTCCGCTCAGCACATGCACGCCGAACGGGCATAACTCGGCGCACTTGCCGCACGCAGTGCATGCCTGGCTTCGGACCACCTTGTATTTCGACACCTCGTTGCGAAAGCGCGAACGCGTTCGGACCGGCTCGCGGCCGGTCAGGTGTTCGTATGCGTCTTTAACCGTCAATGTGCGAGGCGACTTTGACATCGCCGAAGGCCTCCCTCTCCAAATCCTCGTAAAACATGGCGCGGCCCACCTCACCCCTGAGGCGTCTCACCTCTCGAATTCCCATTGCGCCGAGAACCTCGATCAATTGGGAATGCCATGAGCACATCAGGTTCTTGATGCGCAGGGCCGCCCACTCCGGGTCAACGCTTTCAATCGAGACCGGACAGCTCAATCCTCGTATGCATCGCTTGCAGACCCGACACTCGACCGCCACCTCGAGCGCCAGGTCAACGCCCACGAGGTCGGCACCGCAGATTATCGATTTGGCGACGTGTTCCGCCATGGCGACGCCGCCGCTCGCGATGAGCGTCACTTCGTCGCGCAGGGCGTTTTCGATCAGATTCAGATGAATCTCGCGAAGCACATCTTTCAGGAACCTCGGCTGCGGCCCGTTCGGCTCGTTTCCCTGCCAGTCGGCCACAAGATGGACGGACTCGGCGCCGGCGCGGGCGAGTTGTTCGACCCTCTGAGCGGCGCGGTTGTTCGTCGGGAGCCGTATCGACGTGACCGTCGCCGGATGCAGGTTCTTCACGGCATTCATTCGCTCTATCACATCGGGCCCATCCTCCAATTCAACCATATTCGAGCGAATGACGATTTCTTTGACGCGTTCGGCCGACAGGTCAAGCGAGGAGAGGAGCGGCACGATGCTCTCTATGTGTCCCATGAGTTTCCAATCGATTTCCTTTTCCGGAACAACCACAAGGGTTTCCACCATCTCGGCGGCGCGCACAAAACCCATTCGCACGTTCTCATTCATGACGCCGAACGGAAGGTCGTCAAAGATGAACGGGACGGGGATTTCGACGGTCGCCGGCAATTCGGAAACGAGTTCTCCCTTGCGGTCGAATTCGAGCCGGGACAATTTGCGCCCGATATCGACCGAGGTCCGTATGTATTCGCGGCCATGGATACCATCGCGGGTCGGACGCACGATCTCGGACATGTCGGTCCACATACTGTCGAATCCCGATCCGGAAAACGGCCCCCTGTAACCCGCGCCCGAGACCGGAATTTTTCCCGTCGTGGCCTGTTCCCACAGGCTGGCGATTTGCTCGGGCTTCCAATGCTCGTCGCCGAGCGCCTCGAAATCGGGATTTTTCATTTTCGTGATGAGCTGGTTCTTGCATCCCTGGATGCAGCGAAGGCAGTTCTTGCAGAGATAGTCGAGCGAATCGACCATCTGCTCCGGGTCGAAACGGCGATGCTTGTAGGCTTCATACACGCATTCTCGTTTCGCGCACTCGAGGCAACCGAGACAGCCCTCCTTTTCGATCATTGAATACCTGGGCACCGGCAGAAACCGGGGAGGCGCAAGCTGCGGAGTTATGTGGTACTTCTTCGGCATTCGTCTTTTCCGTCTCATGCAGTTGGGCGGGGCAGCAGTCCTGCGCCACCGACTACGTCTTTCACTGCCGCCTCCCACTCGATCGCTTGCACATGGACGCCGCGGACACCTTCGATTTCGCGCATCTGCCGAATAAGGTCGACTGCAATAGCGATGCCCTCGGCTTTCGGGTCGGACGCCGCCTTCAGACGGTCGATCAGCTTCTGCGGAACCACCACGCCGGGAACCGATTTGTTCATATAGTTCAACATGCCCGCGCTTTTCGGAACGATGATTCCGGCAAGGATTGCCGTGCGCTCGTGCAACCCCATGTCGCGCGCCTTTTTCATTGCCTCCGCAAATGCGTCGACGTCATACACCGCCTGGGTCTGGATGAAATCGGCGCCCGCGTTAATCTTTTTTGCCAGCCTGACCGTGCGAATCTGAACCGGGTCGCCGAGCGGAGTCCAGGCCGCCCCGACGAAGAGAGGCACGCTCTCGTCGAGCGGGTCGCCACCCTGCTGTCGGGCCTCGTCACGGAGTCCCTTGAGGATTCCCACGAGTTGAATCGAATCGACGTCGTACACGTTTTTGGAACCGGGATGCCCCTTCAGTTTGCCCACGGCGCCGAACGATTGGTGGTCGCCGGCAATGCACAGGCAGTTCTTGATCCCGTGAGCGGCGGCGCCGAGGATATCGGCTTGAATAGCGATGCGGTTGCGGTCGCGGCAGGTCATCTGCATCACGGGCTCCATCCCGGCCTGTACCACCAAGACGGATGTTGCGATGCTGCTCATGCGCACGACGGCCGTCTGACAATCGGTTACGTTGAAGGCGTCGGCGGCGCCACGGAGCAGTTCGAGTTTCTTTCGAACCGCCTCGGCATTGCAGCCCATGGGTGGTCCCAGTTCGGCAGTTACCGCAAAATGTCCCGCTTCCAGAACTTTCTCAAGATTGCTTCCGCTTTTCATCTTTCCACTCTCTTTTTGTGACCGTGCGAGGTCCGCCAGAACGTGAAGCAGCCCAGTTTTTTGGAGGAATATTGGCCTGCAACCGGTCAAGTTGGCCGAGGGTTTCCAGCCGGTCGATTATCAATTGCCAGCCGCAGGGGATTTCCTCCGAAATCTCACATTTCCCCGCTTTCGAGCCTCCGCAGGGGCCATTGAGCAGGCTTTTGGAACAGCGCGCCACGGGACAGATGCCGCCGGTCAAATGCAGCGTGCAATCGCCGCACGCTCCGCAGCGCTCCGTCCAGAGGCCCTCCTCCTCGCGCAAACCAAGAAATGTTGTGTTCACGCCGGGATAGACGGGTTTGTCGCGGTACCTCTCCGCCATCGCCTGAACGCCGATTCCGCAAGCGGTCGACACCACGACATCGGCCTGCTCCACGTGCCGCCGGATGGTCTCGATGAATTCCCGCTCGCACTGCCGCTCAACGGTAACTTCGAGAATCTCAGTATTCTTGTCCTGCTGTTTCAATGCGATACGCAAAGCGGAGGCGAGAATTCCGACTTCGCGCTCGCCTCCGGCCATGCAATCCGCAACGCAGGTTGCGCATCCGGCCAGGAGCACGGTGTCGGCATCGCCAATCATCTCGATGATTTGCCCGATTGGTTTTCGCTCCGCAATAATCATTTCGTTTTGTTCCTTTTGACCGGGTTCGGCCCCAGCTTTTTCGTTTCCGCCGCCAGTTTCTCCATCATTTCACGGTACGGCTCAAGAGCGTTCCCGTTGACTTGCTTAATCATAACGCGCCCCGTTCCCAGGCCGACTTCCTCCAGCACGTTGTTCGCTTCGCGCACACGCATCCGCGCGCGACGGCTTCCCTCCAGTGAGCGGCAGCTATCCTCGCTGCACGCCATCACCAAAACGCCGTCGACCCCCTTCTCGAAAGGGCGAAGCATTTGGACGGTGCTGATTTTGGCGGAACAGGGAAGCTGTATCAGGCGAATCTTGTGTCCGTCGATTTCGTCGGGCGAGAACGGAAGGCGCCAGTCTTCGGGTATACGATGCTGGCAGGCAAAAACATAAAATTCACACACTTATCCTGTCCTTTGACGCTCATGAACGGGATTCGCTTCAGGTGGTGTTGCCCAGAGGCGTTACCAACAAATCTATCCAATTTATAGTAACAGCTTTTGCCCACAATTGCAACGTAAATTTTTAGCCCGGCGCTCGTTTGCCGCTACGGCTCTTGACGCCCGGTCGAGAGGAGAGGGCTAACGGGTCTGCCCCCGCCTAATATTCTTGAAACAGTTTTCCCCATCGCGTGCTCAATGCCTCTTCCACCCGGCGTTTTCCGACGAGCGGATACCAAAGGCCGTCGTGGTAGAGGCGCGAGGCTATGTACGACCATGGAACGAGCGGGGTCCTGAGAAGCAGCTTTTCCAGTGGCTTGAGCGGCCCGTGGTAGATTGCCTTTTGGCCGCGGCTGGCAAACGTGTCCTTCTTCCCCTCGAAACCCCAGTTTATGCCCGATATGTCCTCGCCGACTATTTCCAGTTCCTCGATGACCCCGCAGCCCAGCCCTTTTTCGTGGGCGATTCTGATGAAATCGAGGCTCATCGGGTCGAATCCCATCATTTTGGCGGCGACTGCGTCAATTGCCACCTGGTCGGCGCTCGCGAGAATGTAGTCCTTCACATGGGGTCTCATGCAGCGGGGGCCCGGGCCGTCGCCTGCGAACGTGCCATCCATGACCGCAAAGAGGCCGGAGTGTATCTCTTTCTGGATGGTCAGCAAATCGACGAGGGTTTCATGAATCACGCTGTGGGTCCAATGGCGCTTTTCCTGCAGCAATCCGCCGAATGCGTTCTTCATCGCCCCCGTCATGGTGGTGAACACGTGGGTCTTCACGGTCGGCAGGTGGATGATGTTCTCGCCGATGAACCGCTCGGGGATATAGATGCCGTCGGGATAGATGTCGTTGAGAACGAGAATCTCGCCTTTCGGCTCGTACCGCACCCATCTCTCGTTCTCGTACAGGTGCACGTTTCTCAAGCCATACTTGTCCACGACGACCTGGCGGTGCTTGTTATTCACTTCGCCCACTTTCGCGTCCACGACGACCGTCCGGTTGTGGCATCCGTGTATGAGCTCCTTCTTATACCCATCATCAAGCATGGCCTTGATGACGCCGTCAAGTTGCCACGGCGTGGTCGAGCAGGCGGGATAGAAAACATGCCACGAGATATTTATCTTGAGCGCGGTGTCCTTGTCCTTCGGAAGATGGCTCTGGTAATCCGCCATGCGCAGCAAGCGCCCGTAATCGTCGAGAACGGTCTCGGGCAAGGTCTTCAGCACGGCCACCTTCGAGCGCTCCGAGGCCGCCCCGTCGGTCTTTTCCGGCTCGGGAGAAACGCGAACCGCACACATGTTGAACCTCCCGTGTTTCAGCCAATGACTGATTGCCTGTACAGGATAAGGCTGCACGCGACAAACCAGAGCAGGATGTCGAACATGAGAGCCTTATCGGTCAGCAGAATCGTTGTCGGGCTTCCGCCCTGTTTCTTGTGGTATGCGAGATACAAATAGCGAAAGATTCCGTAGAGCACAAAGGGAACCGTATATATAAGATAATGCGTCTGGAAACGCTGATATTCGAGCGATTCGCTCGATACCGTGAACATCGCGTACGAGAGCACGGTCGAAGTCGTCACCACGGCTATCATCTGGTCGAGAAAATAGGGGCTGTATTCGGCCAGCGCCTTTCTGTGTCGGTGGGCGCCGTCTTCGAGCAGCAACAGCTCGTGCCGCCGCTTCGCGAGCGCGAGAAACAGCGCCAAAAACAGGGTGCACACCAGCAGCCAGGCCGAGACCTCTTCGCCGATTACGATTCCTCCCGCGAGCGCTCGAATCACGAAGCCGAACGCAATCGAGAAAACATCGAGGATAACAACATTTTTGAGATAGAGCGAGTAGGAAATCACGAGCGAGAAATACGCCGCGGCCGTCAGGCCGAAAGGAACGCTGAGGGCGAACGAGCCGGCCAGCCCCACGAGTGAAAGCAGTATTGCGACCCTGAGGGCGAAGCCGGGTTCGACCACTCCCGACGGGAGCGGGCGCTGCGATTTGACCGGATGCTCGCGGTCGTTCTCCAAGTCGACGTAATCATTGATTATGTAGACGCTGCCGGAGAGCAGGCAGAACAGGATGAAGGCGACGACCGTGCGAAACAGCAGGGCAAAGTCGAACAAGTTGAGCGAGAAAATGAGGACTCCGAAAATGATGAGGTTTTTGACCCATTGCTTCGGCCTCATCGTGGTGATGAGACCGAGCCAGCGCGACTGCGCCACACTTGCCTTCTCCGCCCGGACCTCCAATCGTTGTCCTCCGCAATATTACTTTCGCCGTGCCAACGGGTTACTGAATATCCTCCGCAGGATTCTATAGTATATACTTCCCGGTTTGACTGTCAAGGTGCCCACGCCGCCGAAAAGAAGCCAAGGAAACCGTCATAGTCTCATCGGATGACACAACGAATCGACAACCTTCCAGCCTTTAAAAGACAATCCGACCCGTTCCCTCTGCCATTTTGAGGAGCAAAGCGACGAAGAATCTCTTTTTCTATTCGCGCCATGAGTTTGTCCTGAGCTTGTCGAAAGGCCCGTGGTCAAATATCGAAAGATCCTTTTTCTCACGCCGAGTCGCCAGGAAACAAAAGCCAATCCGTGTTAATTCGCGATTCCATGTTGACAGTTTTGACTATTTTTTGTTCGGGTGATACAATAACAATTGAAATTTGTTCCTTTCATAAGTGGTGTGTGTTTTCATGGCTTGATGCGTGAGCGCCAATGAAAAGCGACGCCAATCATCACAGTGGCCGGCCAGGCGGGCCGGTCGCTCACCGACGATTCATTCCCGAGAACTGCGCTTTGACGCTTGCCAATTTTGCCGCCTTCCTTTTATACCCGGGGCGGCAATTGAGATAGTGACACCCGTCACCTCGGCGATTCGAAGAGGGCACAAGGCGATGCCGTACTACTACTTCGAGGCCGTCACCGCGACCGGTGAAGTGCGGAAGAAGGTTTTCAAGGCGCGAGACAAGACGGAGGCCGACCGGCGGCTGCGCGACTCGGGGCTGCGTCCCATCCTGATTGAAAGCGCGCGGGTCGCGAAGAAGAGACAGAAAGCGAAACAGTACGAAACGCGAAGGGTCATTCGGAACGCGCTGTCCCTTGCAGCTTCCGTTTCCGTCGTCGCGGGCATTGCCACATACCTGGTCATGCTCGATCTGAGCGTTTCGGAGCAGCCCGACATAAAGGCGCTGTCGCACTCGGGAATCGTCACGCTCTCGCCGGGCGTCATCAATGCGGAGACCAGCGAGGAACGGGAATTCGCGCGGCAGATAACGACCTTTCTGAACCAGCGTTTTCCCGACTTCGTCTCAGGCATCACGATTAAGCACCGGAGCTTGATGATGATATACGTGAAATACGACCGGCGAGCGTACGGCAGCGATGATGAGTGGCGGCTGTTGACAAAGGCCATAACGACGACGTTTCAGAAACGGTTCGGGACAACACATTGCACGGTGTATGTCGTTGAGAAGGACACGCAGAAGACGCTGACTGAAGGTAGATTTCGCAGCGGAGAGGTGACGACGGAAATCTACTGAAGCCCGGAAGGCAGCACCCGGTACACGCCGACGTCTGCGCCCGCCCACGAGACCCGCGGGTCGTCGATTGTGGCGACTCGGAGTATATTCTCACCCGGTTTCCAGTCCGGCCCATAGAAATCGCGGTAATCCTTCAGTATCGAGTAATCGGAATCCACCAGATATTCGATGCCGCGCGCGCGGATGTATTCCCAGAGGCGCCGCTCGCGGAGGTAGGGCGCGACGGAATTGTTGACGAGGCCGTCGAGGTTGATGACGTTCCGCTCGCTCATGTATCCGACGATGCCCGCATTGAAGCTGCCGACCGGCGTTTCGGCGTCAACGTGTTTCCTCAGCCATTCAGCCGCCATCAGTTGTTCGGTCTGCCACGAATACATGCCCTTCTTCCAGCCGGTCCACCCATTGAGCGCGTAACCGCTCAGAACTATGACGACGAGAACCGCGCCGACGACGCGCGAGCGCCAGCGGGATGTGAACGCGGACAGCTCATAGGGGCTGCAAAAAATTCCGAGAAACATGGCGCAGAGAGCGGCGGCGGGCATGAAATACCACGACTTGACCGTGCCCCTGAGGAGCGAATGCGCGAGCGCGAGCGCGAGGAAAGAGACGAGCGGCACGCACGCCATTCGCGCCGCGGCCCATGCGCGGCGGGTTCTGTCGTCGTCGCTCAGCAGCATGCCCGCTCCGAGGCCCGCCGTAATCCCCAGTATCTTGCCCCAGCCGAACACGTCGACCGGGATGGTCCACACGAGAAGCCTGACCGTGTTCGACAAGGAAGTCATGAATATTTGAAAGTCCGTCACGCCGGCTGCGCGCAAGTTGCCACGGGTGACGATGCTGTAGGCGCCGCCGCTGGACTGCAAAACGGAGCCGAACGTGAACAGGTTCCACAGAACCCATGGCATGATGACGACCGCGCACAGCGCCGCCGAGGCCGCCACGGGAGCCGGCCTTTTCATCATTTTTCGGACGAAAAGCAGGTGGGCGTACACCACGCCCACGACGATAAAATTGTCGGTGCGCGCAAGCATGAGCAGTCCCGACAGCAACCCCAGAATCAGCAGGTTTTTCGCCGAAAATTCCTCCGCATCCAGCATCCGCAGGTAGTGCCGGAAATAGAGGGTGAAACAGAACAGGTTGACGCCTGTCTCGAGGCCATTGACGGAATGGAAAATCACGCTCGGGTTCAGAAGATAGACTCCGGCGGCGAGGAAAGCGCCGAGACGGCTTTTCGTGAGAGAACGGACGAGCGAGTAAAGCAGCAGGCCCGCGCCGACATCCAGCAGTCCCTCGAGGATGAGGGCGGCATGGATGGGAGCGGTCAGGCTGCCGCCGAAGACGAGGTAGACCGGCAGGAGCAGCGCGAACCAGAGCGGATGAAACCCGTTGGTCGGTTCCACGCCGTCGAACGTGACACCGTTGCCCGCAGCGGCGTTCTTTGCAATCTGGAAATAGTAGAACGAATCGTCGGAGAGCGTCCTGGTGGTAAGCGTCGATATGTCGCTCGACGCGATAGCGACTCGAAGCGCGACGGCGAGCAGCAGCAGGCCCAGCAGCAATACGCGGGCTCGCAGGTCCGGTTTTGGGTGTGTGTCGCTCACCAAGTTTTTGGGGTCAGAGTCCTTTTCATGAGTCCGTGTCGTTTTCCGAAGGCAATGTAACAGAAGCGCTTGCAGGAGTCAAGCCGCAAGGCGCAACCGCAAGGCGCAGCCGAACCGAAGGGCCGGGCAGACGCAAGAAATCGGTGACTGTCGCTGGCCGGAGCGTTTCTTGATGGAGCGATTTGCCGATGCTATAATGGCATCCGCAGACAACGGCAAGGGGGGGCAAGGTATATGCCTGAGAAGAATCCGGACGTGAAGGAGCTCGGACTCGGCGCGAAGATCAGGACAATCAGGGAAGCAAAGAAGCTTTCACTGCGGGAGGTCGCCGGGAGAGCCTCGCGCCATCGTCGTTATACCGGGGTGTTGCTGGTCGGTGATAGCCGGGCCGTTTCCCTGCTCCGCACTGAAAGTGCCCGTCTTCCGTGCGGCGTTCGAGACTCGCGACACATTGTAAGGTGTTTCCGATATACGAGGTGTTCGACGGCGAGGACTACGTGATAAATATCGAGCCCGAGGGCAGGCCCGTCTCCCAGTATCTCTCGCTGCAGGGACGATTCTCTCATGTGACGGAACTCGACATCGAGGAGATTCAGGCTCGGATAGACTGCGACTGGGAGCGCCTCCCTGCATAAGGCCATGCTCGAGAAATTCGAGTTCGGAAAATCCTGAAGGGTTTGCGGACGCTGCCTTTCACAACCGGAGGAAAACCACCGATGTCGGCACGCGGAGACCAGGCAAGAATCCACGTTGCGTTCAGATTCCATACGAACTTCTATCACTCCTATCGGGGCGATACGCCGGACGAACTCGGGTTCGGGAAAGACATTCGAATCATACGTCGCATCATTGAAGCGCTCGACCGGTTCAACGCGGAGGGAGTGCCGGCCCGCGGCACGTGGGACATCGAGAATTATTTTTCCCTCGAAAAAATCATGCCCGAGCACTGTCCCGACATCATCGAATCGCTGCGGCGCCGTGTCGCCGACGGAAGAGACGAAATCCAGGTCATGTCATATAACAACGGAATCATCAGCGCGCATACCGCCAGGGAATTCGACGACGCGGTCGGTCGCGCAATCACGAACAGCAACGGTTCCGGCCTGAAAGACTTGTTCGAACGCTTCGGCGCGATGGTTCGCCCGCAGGAAATGATGTATGCCCCCATACATTTGAAGATGTATCCGGCGCATGGGATCGAGAGCGTTAGCCTTTTCTATAGCGCCGTACCGTTCAACGCATTCAGCAATTTTGTGAAGCCGCTCCCTTTGGAGCAGCGCTACAATCCGCTGACGCTGACCTACCCCGGAATCGATGAAACCATGACGCTTGTGCCCGCGTACAATCACGGCGACATTGCGGACAATATTTCGCTCAAGCACTGGCTGAACCGATTGAGGCGGAAGCAGCTCGCGATGGCGGAGCCGAGGGACCTGCTGCTGCTGATAGACGCCGACGCCGATGACGATTACTGGTACGGATACAACTGGCCGGTAATCAACAAGGTGTTTGCGGCGGCCCGCGGCATCCAGGGACTGATTGAGAGCATTCGCGGCCTCGATTTCGTGACGTTTGCGACCCCCGGCGAATATGTGAGTTCGCACGCGCCCGCAGGAACCATCACCATCGGGCAGGATACCGCCGACGGCAGCTTCGACGGCCTGTCGAGCTGGGCGGAGAAATGGTCGAACCATCAAATCTGGACCGGAATCGAACGCTCGCGAATTCTGGAACTCCAGACCCGGCGGCTGATGGAACTGGTGAAATCGAAGCAAGCGCGGAACGAAGCCGAGGAATTGATTGCGGATTCGTATGAACTGCGTCTGAAGACTTTTTCGACCACGCACTTTGGCCTCGCGTCGCCCGTGATGAATGTGACCCGCCTGAAGGGAGGAGCCGACCTCGTGCGGGACTCGGTCGGCCGAATTGCGCGCGCATACGACATCGTCGCCGACGCCGCCTGCGGTTCCGGAGCCGAAACGGCGGGCAGCGTCATCGATTTTGCGCTGCTCGACTACGTTCGCGGAGTCTCCACGGAAGCCATTCAGTATACCGGCCAGCCGTCGCGGGCGCTCGTGCGGGTTCCACTTTCGATTCCCGCCTCGCAAGTGGCCGGTCTCCGTTTGCTCGAGGGGGAAACGGAACGCCCGCGCGCCACACGGTGTCTCACGTGTGAAGATGCCGACGGCGGAGCCGAAGTTCTTTTCATTGAAAATATGGAAGCCGGCCAGAGAAAGAGCCTTCGAATCGACCTCTCCGAACCGCCGCCGGAGAACTTCTACATAGAAAAACCCGCATCGGCGGCCGCCGGTGTGCTGCAAAATGAGTTTATCACGCTCCGGTTCGATGGGCTGATGCACCCGGTGGGTTTCGCATGCGAGGGAATTGAATTGGCCGACAGAATTCTGTTGCGGAGCGCAGTCAATTACGATGACCGTGTCGAGGAGGCCCCGAGGTGGAGGGTCGTCGAATCGGCCATGCTCGGCAACGGGCTTGTCGCTTTCGAGAAATTGTCGACGGAAATTCCGTTCGAGGCCAATGGCGAAAGGAGAGTCTTCATCGAGCGCGAGTTCCTGCTCGCCTCCGGCTTGCCGTATCTGTACCTCACGACACGGGTGGTCTATCCGGCGACAAGGTCCCGCAATTACAACAAGAAGCGCGCGCAACGGCTCGAGCGCGATTATGA
Source organism: uncultured bacterium (assembly GCA_964453435.1). Lineage (GTDB taxonomy): Bacteria > Abyssobacteria > SURF-5 > SURF-5 > SURF-5 > CAYVQZ01. The sequence continues at coordinate 6,306 of CAYVQZ010000055.1, read as the reverse complement.
CAACAACTGGCGCGAGGTGATGCCGTGCGAAATCAGACCGGCGCTGTTCGGCAAAAAGGGCAGGCCGCTTCGCGTGTGGAAACACAACTACTGCGACCATATCAGCAGCTACGACCTGAATTACGCCGAGTTCTCGAAGAACATCGAAATCGATTCATTCAACAACCATGTCACGCACGCATGGGTGGCGTTGTCGGACGGAGAGAAAGGGCTGCTCGTGGCGCAGACGGCCGACACCGTATGCTCTTTCGCATTCTGTCCGATGCGTCTGCGCGCGACCGCCGACGGCGACCGCGTGTTCATGAACCCCTTTGGAAGCTACCACGGCAAACAACTGCACTACGGGACCCGATACACCGGCTTCGGCAGGTATATCTCGCTCAAGATGGCCGACCAGCTCGACCCGTACGCGCCCTCGTATAACGGGCGTTCCGAAAGCTTTTCGCTGATGCTCGCGCCCTACAGCGGCGACCAGCCGCCGGAGGAAATCCGCCGCGACGCCGAAGCCTTCGCGTATCCGTATGCCATCGCGTCGAACTCGAAACTAATCGCAGCTCCGCCTCACAGAAAATGGAGTTTCGAGATATAGAAGGGGGAGACAGAGAATCTGTCTAATGACGCGGTAAGCCCCGCTTCGGGAACAGTGAAACTGTCCGATAGTTGCCAGCGAAGGGGACTGTCCCAAGAAGTACGGACGCGGAGCGTCGGAGATTCACGCCCTGATTCCGGGGACATGGATTTCTGGCCGGAAGGTCACGCTTCGCGCGATTCCGTGATGTCCCCGGAATCAGCGTAAAGATGTCAGAACTTGATTGCGCCGCCGCAGACGCTGATGGTCTGGCCGGTAACGTAGTCGGAGAGGTCGGTGCAGAGGAACTCGACCACCTTCGCGCAATCGTCCTCGGTTCCCATTCTCCCGAGGGGGGTTTGCGAGAGAACACTTTCCCGTATCGCCTCGTGCTTGAAGGCGATCTCGCGGAGACGCGCCGTCTCGATATACGCCGGCGCGATGCAGTTCACATTTACGTTATACGGGCCGAGTTCCTGCGCCAGATAGCTCGTGTACCGGATGATGGCCGCCTTGGCGGCGCCGTATGAGGCGTACACACCGCCCTGCTGCGACTGAAGGCCCGCCTGGGACGCCACGGTGACAATCTTTCCCGACCGCTGCTCCTTCATCGGTGCGGCGGCCGCCTGACAGCAGAAGATTGTCCCCATCAGGTTCCGGTCCAGCGTCGCGCGCAGGTCTTTCCCGGACACGCTTGATGCAAAGCTTTCAAACACCTCGCCCGCAAGCCCGCCCGCGTTACAAACAAGTATGTCAAGTCGCCCGAATTCCTCCAGTATCCGGTCGACCATCGAAAAGACCGCGTCCCTGTCGGCGACGCTGCATTCGATGCCGAGCGAGCGGACGCCGAACGCTTCGACCTCGGCCATCACGGTCTCCGCTGTCAACTGTTCGCCGAATTCTTTGGCCGAATCGAGCCGGATATCATTGATGACGACATCTGCGCCGAGCGCCGCGAGACGATGGGCGTAGGCGCGTCCCAGCCCGCGGCCGGAGCCTGTGACGAGCGCAACCTTTCCCGAGAGCTTCCTGTCATTTGTCACCGTGCTGTCCCTCCGCACTATACGAGAGTTCTCCGACCGGAATGCGCTTCCTCCGAGGGCGATATTCACTATCGCATAACGCGCTGCAAAAAACCGGAATTTCGAGCCGCGGAACCTCAAAAATTCATGGCCGGGCCTTGCAGGATACGTCTGGAGGGAGAAATGCGAAGACACGCAGATGTTCCCGACCGCGCGTCATCTCACTCGAATAGTTCCCTCTTTTTCAGGCAGCGCATCTTCTTGAACCGTTCAACCGCATTCGCGCATGCCCCGAAGGCGGCCTCCCTGCCGGGAGCCGAAACCGCAGCGACGGAAATGATATCTCCGACGCGCAGTTCGCCCAGCCTTCGCACCAGCAGAACATCGGCCACATCGAACCTGTCGCGCATATCGGCTTCGATGGCTCGCATCTCGGCGGCGACATCGCCGTCCGCGCCGAACAGGATTCCTCCCGTCTTCTTCCCCTCGGCGGTGGGTTTCACCACTGCGTAATGAAGCGCCACCGAGCCCGCTGCTTCGCGGGAGAGACGCTCGAACACCGTACGAGCGTCAATGGGTTTGTCGGTCAATTCAATCAACCGCATCCCCCTTTCCGGTTGGATATCTGATTTAGACACATCGCGCGCGCGATTATCCCGAGTTTCGTGATATGTGTGCGGCAATCGCGGACGCCGCGCCCGACTATCGAGCGAATGGATAAATCCGATTGTGAGACTGCCCCCGAAGCACGGATTACCAACCGTGGGACAGATTCACTGTCCCCGAAGCAAACAACCTTCGCCATGAATCGCGGGACAGACTCTTGTCCCGGCTTTTTCCCGCCGTCACTTGATGCCGCACAGCGCTTTCGCGAACGCCTTCTTCTGTTCGAGGTTCCCCTGCCGGTAAATCATCACTCGCTGCGCCTGCGGCGAGCCGGCGCCGTGCATCGACTCGACGAGCGCCGTGCCCGCGGTCATGTTCTCGATCAGGCGAGAGACTTTTATGCGGTCCTCGGCGGATGAGCCGGCAACTCCCGCGAAGTGCTTGTAGAGAAGCTCGCCGATTTCCTCGTTCCGGAAATCCTTCTCGCTCGGCAGCGTGGCTATCAGGCCTCCCGCAATGTCGTGGGACAATCGCCCGATTTCGTAAATGTGTCGGGTCACATTGTGCTTGCACACGTTTGCGAGAAGCGGCTCCACCAGGAACGCTCCGGATTTGCTTTTTGTTCCCTCGGCGGAACAGGCGATGGAACAGCAATACACCGTTTCGGTCAGATGCATCATCTCGGTCAGCTTGTCGCGAACATGGGACGCCTTGGCGGCGCCGTTCAGCTCGGCGACGAGCGCGGTCGCGCCCGTGATGACGTCGCTCACGCCGCCCTTGCAGCCGCCGTAGTTCTGCCGGTGAAAGGCCGCGAACCGCTCGACGAGCATCCCGGAAAACTCGTGTTCGCCGCACATGAACACGCGTTCCCACGGCACGAACACGTCTTCCATGATAACGATGGCTTCGCCGCCGACCAAGCCGAACGCAGGGTTGCCGACGTCGGTTTTCTCGTTGAACAGTTTGCGGTAGTCGTTCGACTGCCTGCCGAAGACCATCGTGACGCCGGGCGCGTCGGCGGGTATCGCGCAGGCGACGGCGAAATCTCTGTCGGCCTCCCGCAAAGCGATTGTCGGCATCAGCAAAATCTCGTGCGAGTTCACCGCGCCGGTCTGGTGCTGTTTCGAACCCCGGATGACGATGCCGTCGCTCCGGCGTTCCGTCACGTGAACGAACACGTCGGGGTCGGGCTGCTGATGCGGAGCAAGCGAGCGGTCTCCCTTCGAGTCGGTCATCGCGCCGCATATCATGAGGTCCTTTTCCTGCATCTGTTCGAGATACGCGCGAAACCGCTGATGATAGTCGGTCCCGTTCGCTTCGTCCATCTCGAACGTGGTCGAATACACGGCGTTGATGCCGTCGAAGCCCACGCACCTCTGGTAGCAGGAGCCGGTTCGCTGAGCGAGAAACCGCAGCATCTTCACCTTTGTCACAAGGTCCTCGGCGCTCTGGTGGATATGAAGGAACCGGTTAATGGTTTTTCCGGTGAGGTGCGATGTGGCGGTCAGCAGGGGCCTGCCTTCTTTCGTGTTAGCATGACCGTACGTCATCGCAGCGCAGCTCACGTGCGGCGCCGTCGCGGGATGGCTGACCACGTCCTCGACCTTCTCGCCGAACGCGTATACCGTTGTTTCGAGTTTTCGAAGACTCTCGATATATTCTTTCGCCGTCATCATTTTTAGAAACCGCTCCTTTCCGCTTCGATTCCAATCTATCATACCACACTTTCGCCCGTTCCCCGGAGCCAGGGCTTGAAGACCTTTATCTCTTCCCTTTTATCAAAGGGGGACAAAGGGGGATTTTCCCCAACAGGACATAAGGTCTCACGGAAAGGCGCGAAGGCCGCAAAGGAAAAATTTCAATGAGAAAAATCCGCGGTCATCAGCGTGCATCTGCGGCTAAATCGGCTTTTCCGCAGCGGTTATAATCCGCGATAATCCGCCCGCCTGTGCGTTGCACGCAGACAGGTGCCAATCCGTGGTTAAGGCAGGTCTTTGGTTTTTCCTTCTCACAATTCGCCCAATTCGCGTAATTCGTGTTCCCAAATTTTCTCTTTCCGCTTTTCCCCCTTGACATTTTCACTGTTAGATGATATTTTTGTGGTCAAGATATCGGGAGGAAGAACCCTGCAAAAAACGCACTCCTGTCTTTACGAGCGTTCATCCGTAATCAGACCGTCACTAATTGGGAAGAGGCGAAGTTCCACCGGTTTCACAGGTGTGCGGACCGAACGTTGAGAGAGATTGGGAATCGGTTCGGTATAAGCGAGTCGGGGAGCGTCTCAGGCAAACCGTCGGATGGAACAGCAAATAAGACACGATGCCCGACTACGAAAAAACGGCCGAGAAGCTCAGGGAAAGAATGGGTGTGTCAAATGCGGTGACCCCTTTGTTTTCGATAAAAGCTTGATGAGGAGCGGTGAACTCAAAAAGTGGATTGAGATATTTGCTGCTTTGGGAGCAGATATGTGAAGGTTTGAGCTGGTTTTCTGACGTTGGGTACTTTAACGAAAGGAGAAAATGAAATGGCTACTTGTAAAAATTGTGGCGGTACCGGAGCTTCTGATTGCCCGACATGCAAAGGAAAAGGCCGAATCGCATCATTTATGGCTTCTTCCTACCAGTGCAAAAATTGTGGCGGCTCAGGCGAAGTGAAGTGTGGTGTCTGTAAAGGAACAGGAAAGGTTTAGCTGAAAAAATCAAAGAGAAAAATCAACTGGGGCTGGTTCTTAGTCCGAACAATTGGTGTGAGATAGAGGAAAAAGTACCGGCTCCTAAAGAAGATTTGACGGCATTAGCGGCGGGAGGGACGGGCGAAGGAGCAAAAATTGTTCCTGTGTTGTTCGGATTACTGCTACTGCGGAAATTCAGCCATACAAAAAGGTTTTTGCACGGTAAAAACCGAAGTTCTTCCGGCGAAAAACCTGGTTGGAGGGCTATCAGAGACTCCTTTGCTCGAAGCGGAAAGGTGGGAACAATGGAATCAATTTTTCAATGGTTTCAGAGAAGCTATTTTCGAATGTACAGCGCCCTGATCTTTGCCTGGTGCTTCATTTTAGCACTTGTCCTACTTATTCTTGTTTCAACACAAGAGATTGCTCCCTTCATAGCTTGGCTTACTCTCCCCATTGGCCTTGGCATAGGAGGAGTTATTTTTGTTCCTGCATTGGCAAGGGCTTTGCGGTGGGAGTGGATTCCTTGGTGGGGGAACCTCTTTTTAGCCTTCGCGTGGTTGATCTACGGTTGGGTGCCAAAAAAAGCTTTTGATGTTTATTTTTGGAAGCTAACCAATTTTGGGATCGGCATCTCGCTAGCTGAGCAGGAAGAATATGAGCAAGCTATTGCCAAGATAGAACAGTATCAAGTCAGTAAAAATGACGCAGAATTCAGTTTTACCTATTATTTGACTCTGGGCGGTCTCTATAAAGCAATAGAAAAGTGGGGAAAGGCAATCGATGCATATCAAAAAGCACTCACGTTCAAAAGCGAAAATCATTCTGCACGGATTGGTCTGGCCGAATCGTACAGACAGAATAAACAATTCAATGAAGCATTGGAACTGCTTAGAGAGCTAAGGATATCAAATCCTAAAGACACTGAAAGTATCGGAATGATGGCTCGACTTTACATCAACCTGGAGATGTATGATGACGCGGATGAACTTTTGAAAGAGGCAGTCACATTAAAACCAATGGAAGCAGTTTTCCACAAAATGCGAGCTGAAATTTATCTCGGAAAAGGGCTGTATGAAGATGCAATGCATTCAGCAAAGAAAGCTCTGCAGTTGAACCCGTCTCAGGAAATCGAAGCGGACGCTCGAGAGATTGTTGCCGAACTCGAATCAGAAGAGCAACTACAATAGTAGCTGGAAGAGACAATCCACCTTCCAGAGTTTTTTCTTTTATTGACTCTTTAAGGAACGACGAAATGATTTCTTTTGGTCCATTACTAGCACAAGTTGGGGTACTTGCAATCATATTATCCGGAATATGTATGATGCTTCAGTTGAGGAAAATTCCCGGAAAACTCCTTACACTTGGAATAGTGTTAGTGATTTTATACATAGCGTCTTAAATAATTGCGCATAACTTTCTGAGCGTTTCATTGGGTT
>CAYVQZ010000054.1:0-34963 GCA_964453435.1 uncultured bacterium | reverse complement strand
TCCACTGTGATGAAATACGTGAGCGGAATTATGAACCAGTGCACTTAGCGTTCATCGGCCTGCCTGTGCGTCGCACGCAGACAGGCGTGAATCTGCGGTTCCGGAATTTCTTTTGTTTTCTTTGTGTTCTTTACGCCTTTGCGGTTCAATGAATCTTTTCCTGAATTCCCGTTTTCACGGGAATGACAGCGGCGGGAAAATCCCCCGTTGCCCCCATTAAGAAAGGGGAGGATGGAGGTGGGCGCACAGCCGCGCGCCCCTACCCGTTCCCGACCATAAAGAAATCCGCATGGGCACACTCTCCTCGATTATAAGGCAGTAAGGCCTCCCTCGGTCACCCTTTAATCGGTGAGCCTCAAGTCCTTTGAACTATTTTTCAAAGGTGTGTTTTAACCGTTGTGCGGATGCTCCTTGAAATGTGTGGGCTTTTCCCTTTCTCCTATTGTAAGTACCCGAGAGCTTCTAGTTTTTTCCGTGTCTGCTCGTCCAGAATCGCTTCGGCCACGGGTTCGCTTTTCCGTTCATTCATCACTTTTATCATGGCATTTCGCATTTCTTCGGCATGCTGTTTATTTTTGCCCGCTATATTGCGCAATTCCTGTGGGTCGTCAGTAAGGTTGTACAATTCTTCGTCCCCTTCACGAGGGGCCCAGATATACTTTTTGTCGCCAATTCGAATGCCATATTGTTCCCGTGTCACCTTGAATTCTCGCGACGCGTCGCGCTCGGTGGACGGTCTTCTCTGGATGAAAGCGAAGCGGTCAACCTGCCTTTCCGGATGCAGGAGCATTGCCGCAAGGCTCGCTCCCTGAACGTCGCTCTCCAGTTTCAAGCCCAGCAGGTCTACTATGGTGGGAAAAACATCCACTGCCTGCACGACCGAATCGATCTTCGCGCCGGAGGGAATGACCCCTAACCAACTCATGATTAGAACAATGCGCGTCTGTTCGTCATAAAGAAACATCCCATGTTCTTGCCATCCATGCTGCCCCAGTCCCTCTCCATGATCGGTCATAATGATGACAAGCGTGTTCGAGGCGAGCCCGTTTGCCTTAAAGGCTTCCAGAAGTTGCCCAACCTGATGGTCGACAAATCGGATTTCGCCATCATACCGTGCAACTTTTTCATCCCCATCGTCATTTTCCAAGAACATATCCGCATAAGGGGCTGGGGGGTCGTAAGGGGAATGGGGGTCGTAATAATGCACCATGAGGAAAAAGGGTTGTTTCACCTTTTTCTGCAGCCACAATAACACCTTTTGAGTCGTGATATTACCGCGTTGGTCGAACTCCCCCTCCACGACTTCTCCTCCCCACATACCCACGCGTCCAGCGGTCCCTCCACCGGGAGGGAACTCCTCATCATAATAATCAAACCCTCTGGAGTAGCCGAACTTGGAAGCCAAGACAAAGGAACTGATGAAGCAGGCGGTATGATATCCGTTTTTCTTTAATGTTTCCGCCAGGGTGGGATACTCATCGGTCAGGACCCAGCCATTTTTGAGCACTCCATGGCTTCTCGGAAAGAGTGAGGTGAAAATGGAGGCAAATGATGGACCGGTGGTTGGCATCTGGCAGTAAACTGTTTTGAAAAGAATGCCGGTTTCTGCGATTCGGTCAATGTTCGGAGTCGTGTTGCGGTGATAGCCGTAGCAACCAAAATGGTCCGCTCGCGCTGTATCTATGACAATAAGCAAAACGTTTGGTCGCTGTTTTTCCGGGTCTTTTGACCGGGAGCAGCCGACGCCGATGCCAATCATCAGGAAAATGAATGCAACGGCGAGCCAGAAGCTTGAATTACACCTTTTCTCGAAATTCATTATGCCCGCCTTGCAGAATTCCAGATGTCGGCATTTCCGCCAAACATGGGATTCTTGTAACTCATCGCAGAAATTATAAACAAACGAATGTATCAATTTCAACTATTTGAGAGCATGCCATAGACGCATGAGAACAACCGCGCAATGCCGGGATTTGTGGGACTAATCTTTGAAGTGACAGCCATTTCCCTCCACTCATCAAAACCCTCTTCCTCAAACACCCTATCTGTAACATCTGTCGCATTCACATCCGCTCAAGAAAATAACAAGAACAGAATTTCTCAGTGCCCTCCCCGAAAAAATGGCTGTTCGCTATCGCGCGAATCCATGGCGCCTTGAATCCATAGGGCCGAGGAAATATAATCTTTTGGCGGCGCCGGAACGACCGCGAACCGCAACCCATTGGTGTTTGGCGGAACCGGACGATGGAGAAAGCCCGATGGCAAAAGCAACAGTGAACGGAATCGAACTGTACTATGAGGTTCGCGGCTCGCGGGGCCCGCATCTCACGCTCATTTGCGGTCTCGGATCGCATGTGGACGCGTGGGACCTCGAGCTGCTGGAGGCGCTCTCGCAGAAACTGCGGCTGGTGCTCTTCGACAACCGTGGCGCGGGCCGGAGCGACAAGCCGGACATCGAGTACACGATAGCGATGCTGGCGGACGACGCGGCGGCGCTTCTCGACACGCTCGGAATAGCGCGCTCCCATATTCTGGGCGCGTCGATGGGCGGGATGATCGCGCAGGAGTTCGCGCTCCGCCACCCGGAGAAGACCGCCGGTCTGATTCTCTGCTGCACCTCGCCGGGCAGCCACAGGATGAAGATGCCGGAGCCCGAGACGCTCCAGAAGCTGGCCGAGGTCGACGGGCTTACGCCCGAGGAGATTTCGCGCAAGAACCGTCCACTCGTGTTTACGAAGAACTTCATGGAAGAAAACATGGAGTGGATTGAAAGCAAGATGCAGAGAGAGATACAATACATCGCGCCCGCCTTTTCGTTCAAGCGGCAGATGGCCGCAGCCATGCAGCACAACTCGTACAGCCGGCTGCCGCAGATTGCATGTCCCACCCTCATCATGACGGGCACGGAAGACATACTTATTCCGCCCGAGAACTCGGACCTGCTCGCGGCTCAGATTCCCGGCGCGATACTGAAACGCTACGAGAACACGGCGCACGCATTCATGTCGGAGGCCAGGGACCTGGTGGTTCGCGATATTTTTCAGTTCATCGAGGAACACCCCGAATAAAAGGAGAACCGTGAAAAATGAGATGGGTTTCAATAGACACGGAAAATTGCACCGCCTGCGGTATCTGCTTTCTCAGGTGCGCCCGCTGTTTCGCGCAAGAGGGAGACCGGATAGAGGTTCATGCCGACGCCGGCAACTGCAATCTTTGCGGGCACTGCGTCGCTCTTTGTCCCGCCGACGCCATTGTTCATGAGAAGATGGACATGGCCAATTTCGTTCCAATCGTCGAGCCGGTCGTCTTTGACACTGATAGATTCGTTGAGTTCGTCCGCCAGAGACGGAGTCACAGGCTTTTCCAAGAGAGAGAAATTGCGAAGGAGACCCTGGAGAAGCTGGTCGACACCGTCCGTTATGCGCCGACCGGCAGCAACGTCCAGACTGTCGAGGTCGTAGTCGTTCGGAATCCCGAGAAAAGACAGAGGCTCTCGGACCTCACAGTCGATTTTTTCGACGATATGGGGATGAAGGCGGAAGAGAAAATCAAAGAACTCGAGTCCGAGGACAGGCTCACGCCCGAGCGCCGCGAATTCCTCGAGCGCACGGTTACGTACCGGGAACGGCTCCTTCAAGCGAGGGAACTCGGCTACGACCCCATCTTTTACAAGGCTCCGGCGGTCCTCATTTTTCATTCGCATCGCCACACGAGCACGCCGAAGGATAACTGCGTGATTGCTTCGACGACGCTGGGTTTCGCCGCGCGCACCATGGGTCTGGAAACAACGTACATCGGCCTGTTCGAGATGGCCTCGAAAACATGGAACCCGCTCATTGAAGAGCTTTCGCTGCCGGCGGGCCACGAGGTGTATAGCTGCCTGATCATGGGTTATCCAAAGCTGAAATTCCTGAAGACCGTCGACCGGAAGCCGGTGAAAACAAGGTGGGAGTAGGGCCGGAGCTCCGGGAAAATCCGCATAAAATCTATCGGAAGCGCAGCCGCTCGGCTAGCGGGGGTGTCTGACAACGTGTTCACTTTGTGTCGCTTTTCGAGGAAATGACTGGATTCCCCGCTCAAACCGGGCGATTCCGTAATTGGGTACAGCCTCCAAAGCTCGTTGTTCGCTTTGGGGACAGGCCCGATTCTATCCCGCGAGGCGCGGGACTTCATGCCCGCAAATCTGGGACAATCCCCTTCGCTGGGCAATCGTGGGACAGTCCCTGCGCCGGTATTTCGGCGAATTGTGGCCGTTGGGCGGGTTCGCAGCGCCCTCTATCTTCGCATCAAAGACCGGCGGACGGATAATCCGGTTTTTCTCCCGAAAGTTGAACACCCCCCTTGTTCCATGGTAAAGTAAAAGTCGGGAAAACATATTCGGGAGTTTATTTTCCATTGTTCCGAATCGTGAGGAATATTCGAAAAACCACCTCCATTTCAAACGGTTAAAATATTCCGAGTGTCGGAACATGCAGTTTCTGTCCGGTGGCAATTCCCGTCTTCATGAGATTTTCCGGTTCCGCAGACCGTTGAGAGGGATGATACGATGGCAAAACTCGATGATTTCAGAGGCTCGGACAAATATTTGCTCGATGACGACTTGGCGAAGGCTTTTCTGATTGCGAGAATACTCGGAAAGCCTCTCTTGCTCGAGGGAGAGCCGGGCACCGGCAAGACCAAGCTCGCCCAGGAGTACGCCCGCCACACGGGTCTGCCCATATTCGAATTTCCGGTCACCTCGGAAAGCAAGGTTTCGCACCTGGTATCCAACTTCGATGACGTCATGCGCCTGATGGATTCGCAGGCGGTCATCGCCAACGCCCAGATGGAGCGCGCGGGCTTGAAAACGAGGCTGGATTTGAAGGGCAGAAAGATAGACGAACTCGGGCACTACGTCAAACTCGGCCCGCTGGCCCAAGCCTACAAGGCGCCGAACTCGGTGTTATTGATAGACGAAATAGACAAGGCGCCGCGCGAGTTCCCGAATAATCTTCTCTATGTCATCAACGACCGGAAAGTAATCATTCCGGAGACGGGCGAGGTAATCGAGACAACGCTCGAAACGATGCCGACTGTAGTCATAACCAGCAACCACGAGCAGGACCTTCCGGCGCCGTTCATCCGAAGGTGCGTCTACCACTACATCGAGTTTCCGAATCCGGCGCGGATGCGCGAGATCGTTCGTCTCCATCATCCCGACGCGAACGAAAAGCTGGTCGAATCGGCAATCGCGGTTTTCTATCAGCTCCGGGAACTGGGGTTGCAGAGAAAACCGTCAACGAGTGAAATTCTGGACTGGCTCGCATACCTCAAGATAAACGGGAAGGTCTCACCGGAGGATTTGAAGCGTCTCGAGGGGTTCCAGGCTCTCGTGAAACACAAGGATGACCTGCCCGTCCTCCAGACAATCAGGGAAAAAGGCATAGACGGGCTTCGGCCGCAAATGCCGCCGGGCAGGGGATACGGCGCGCGCTTCTAAACCACGAACTCCTTGTTCAGGGAGCAGGCGATGTTTTCCAGCTTTCCGGAAGTGTTAAAGAATTACGGTCTCCAGGCCGACGCGAGGACAATCGGCGAGCTGTATCATTGCATGAGCCGGGGGCTGGTCTCGAGCCTTGGCGACCTGTTCGATATCGGCAGAATCCTCATCGTCAAGGGCAGACGCGACATGGGCCCGTACACGCTCGCGTTCTTCGATTACTTCCTTGGGGTCGAGTCGAAGGGGGCGCGCACGCTCGAGGAGGCCGTCCGCAACTCCGTCTCATTCAACACGTGGCTCGAAAAGTTCCTCGAACAGACGGGCAAATCGCAATGGGATTTCGATGAGTCCGAACTGGTCGATAAGTTTCTGGACGACGCGCTCAGAAGCAGTTCCGTCGAGGAGATCGCCCGGAAATTCGCGGGCGAGGACATCTTCGCAAACGACGACCCGAACATGGAAGACCTCGGCGGGGACGACCCCGGCGGCCGCTCGCCGTTCGCCGACGCGTTCGCCGATTACCGCAACATCGACATCGAAGAGATTCTGCGCAGAATGGAGATGGTCGCTCGGCAGCAACGAGGTCCGCACAGCGGGGGAAGCCACTGGATCGGCACGGACGGCATTTCCCCGTACGGCCACGGCGGGAGAGGAGCGGGCGGTGTCCGCATCGGCGGCCAGGGACGAGGCAAGAGCGCGAGGAAAATCCTTGGCGACCCGGAATACTATCCCGTAATGGTCGACAAGGTGCTGACCGACGACACGGTGGACGTCGCGCTGACCGCCCTCAAGAACATCGCCGATTCGAGCATCGATTTCAAGCTGCACATCGAGAAGACCATCGATGAAGGAGTGAAGAAGGGCGGAATCTTTATCCCGTATCTCCGCCCGATTCCGCAAGACAGAATCCAGGTGCTGCTGTTCATCGACAACGGCGGTTACTCGATGCGTCCATACGCGAAATCGGTATCGACACTGTTTCTGAAGATGAAGAGACGGTTCACACACGACCTGAAAATCTACTTTTTCCATAATGCCGTCTATGACCGCGTGTACACGGACGAGGCCCGGCGCGAACCGGTCCCGCTGGCCAACGTGCTGAAGCTGGACCCGGCCCACCGCGTCTTTTTCGTGGGCGATGCGGATATGGCTCCCCATGAACTGCTCGCCAGATATGGCGCGATAGAACCCCGGGAGGAATGCGATCTCCCGAGCATCGAGCACATCAAGAAAATAGCCGACAAATTTCCCCGCTGCGTCTGGCTGAATCCGCTGCCGCCGCGGGCATGGCTGTACACGACGGGCGAATATATTCTGCGTGTGATGAAGATGTTCCCGCTTACACCCCACGGAATCGCCGACGCCGTCGATTACATGAACAGGAAGGCAGACGACTGACCGCCGTTATTCTGCGCCGGCCAGGCTGGAAAACCCTGGAAAAAAGGTGAAGCGCATGCCGCAGGTAGACGAGAATAATCCAGGAGTTCTGATTGAGCTTGACAAGTGCACGGGCTGCCTCAACTGCCAGTTGATATGCTCGTTCACGTACAACGAAATCTTCCAGCCCGAGCTCGCGCACATAAAGATTGAACGCGACATCGATGACAATAAGAACACGAAGTTCACGGAAGATTGCCTGCAATGCGGCATCTGCGCCGACTACTGCGTCTATGGCGCGCTCATCCGAACCGAGGAGGAATCGTAATGGAATACTTCGGCTACGCCGGCACGATACTCTTCATAGATTTGACCACGGGCCAGGTTCGCAAAGAAAAGCTGGACAAGAAAGACGCCGAGCTGTATATCGGCGGCCTCGGAATCAACAACAAGCTTGCATACGACCTGATTGCGCCGGGAACGGACCCGTTGGCGCCGGAGAACCCGGTCATCATCGGAGCCGGACCATTGATCGGAACGATGGCGCCGGGTGCCGCTCGAATTGTCGGAGTCTCCAAGTTTCCCCTCTCGAACGCTGTCTCCGCCGGAAGCGGCAGCATGACCTTCGGTTTCAACATGAAGCGCGCCGGCTACGACAACATCGTGATAACCGGCGCGGCCAGGAAACCGGTTTACCTTCTGGTCGACGACGGCAATGTTCAAATTCTCGACGCCGCAGAAGTTTGGGGCAGCGATATCTACGAGGCTGTCGACGCGCTCTGGCGGCGCCACGGCCGCTGCGCGTCCATTTCGATCGGGCAGGCGGGCGAGAACCTGGTAAAATTCTCCATCGCGCTCGTCGATAAATCGGCGACGCTCGGCCGGGCGGGATTCGGCGCGATTATGGGCTCGAAGAACCTCAAGGCAATTCTGGCGCGGGGAACCGGCGGCATCCGGGTCGCCGACCCGAAGGGCTTCATGCACGAGGTGAACTCACTGTTCAGTCGCGCCAGGAAATTCAAGCACCATGCGGCCTCGGTCGCTTACGGAATATTGAACGCGGGCGGATCGTTCATGCTCGGCGAGGAAGGCCCGTACGGCTTGAACTCGTACAATAAAATTAAGAAGGACCGCGTGGCCTGTCCGTCGTGCTTCATCGCCGACAAAGAGGTGCTCGTCACTCCCGAGGGCGAGTTCAGAGGAATGAAGACATATACCCACAGCTTCGGCATGGTCGCACAGACGGCGATGAAGGCAATGATTGCCGACTCCGACAAGGCAACCCGAATTGTGAACATGCAAAATCGCTACGGTCTCGGCCAGCAGGAGTTCGACAGTCTGTTCGACCTGCTCATCGAAGCCGGCGAGCAGGGCGCCATCAGCGAGGACCAGTTTGGAAAGGTCGGCCGGAATTATGAAACGATGCGCGAGTTGATTGAGAAAATCACGTTCCGCCGGGGTATCGGCGACATTCTCGCCGAAGGCTGGGTGGAAACAGTGAAGGAGTTCGGGCTGGACGCCAGTCGGTTCACCTCGCACGTAAAGGGGCTCGGCACGCAGTATGACCCGCGCGAAAAGGGACTTGGCACGATGGAGTTCGAGCAGCTCGTGAACCCTCGTGGAGGACACCATCAATCAGGCGGCTCGCCCTCCTATAATCAGGGCGCGCCCGTTGAAATGTTCGAGCGTCACGCAGACCGGATGGGCGCTCCGGCCGACGCCGTCAAGAGAATCATGGACAGTCCCCTCGGCTTTAACGTCGGGCGGTTCACGCGGTATTCCGAAGACTGGTTTGCCGTTTTCGACTCGCTCGGCATCTGCATCCGCAGTCAGAACAACCGATTCTACAGCGCGGACATCTGCGCCCGATTGCTCTCGACCGCGACCGGCATTGAAACAGACAGAAGCCGACTCATGCAGGCCGGAGAACGGGTGTGGAATCTCTACAGGGTTCTCAACTGGCGCGAGGGATTCGACCGCAAGGACGACCAGCCTCCGGATGCATGGTTCGAACCGCTGAAGGCGGCCGGCAGCGAATTCGAGATGCGGGATTACTTCCAAACGCAAAGGCTTACCCGCGAGGACATTAACCAATTGCTGGATGACTACTACAATGAACGCGGCTGGGATTTGAAAACCGGATGCCCGACCCGCCGAAAGCTGGGCGAACTCGAGCTCGATTATGTTATAAGAGACTTCGAGGCAAAAGGCCTGTTGTGAACAGGACACAACGGGCGCGGCCAATTTCACGAACAAAAAGGAGCTGGAGCAATGAGCACGGAAAAAGTGAAGCTGCCCGAGGAGGGCCTACCGCGACAGGAAATACTGGACATGATGGAGCAACTGCACACGGAGGACGCCAACTGGAGAGACGGCCGGACCTGGAGCCTCGTGTACTATGCGGGCGAGGAGCACACCGAATTTTTGAAAGCCGCCTACACGCAGTATTTCTCGGAAAACGGCCTCAGCCCGATGGCGTTCCCGAGCATCAAAAAATTCGAGACGGAGGTGGTCGCCATGACCGCCGATATGCTCGGCGGCGACGAACAGGTCGCGGGCACGATGACTTCCTGCGGAACCGAGAGCATTCTGCTCGCCGTGAAAACACACCGCGACTGGTTTCGCTCCACACATCCCGAAATAAAGGAACCCGAAATGGTTCTTCCCGATACCGCGCATCCGGCCTTCGAAAAGGCGGCGCACTATTTCGACGTCAAGTCGGTCCGTATTCCCGTGGGAGAAGACTTCCGCGCCGATGTGCGGGCCATGGAAAAGGCTATCAATGAAAATACCATTCTTCTCGTCGGCTCGGCGCCGTCCTATCCGCACGGCGTGGTCGACCCGATTGTGGAGCTGGCCGCCATCGCGTCGGAACGAAACCTCGGTTGCCACGTCGATTCGTGCCTCGGGGGATTCATGCTGCCGTTTCTCAAGAAGCTCGGCTACCCGATACCGGATTTCGATTTCAGGGTTCCCGGAGTGACCTCGATTTCGGCCGATGTTCACAAGTACGGTTTCGCCGCCAAGGGCGCATCCACGGTACTGTACCGGAACACCGCGATCCGGCGGCATCAGTTCTTCGTGTACGCCGACTGGTGCGGCGGAGTATATATCTCCCCGACCATGGCAGGCACGCGTCCCGCCGGCGCGATAGCCGCCGCATGGGCCACTTTGAACGCCATCGGCGAGGAAGGTTACAAACGCAACGCCGAACAGATGATGACCACGACAAAGGCGCTCGTCGATGGGGTGAACGCTATCCCCGGCCTCTATGTGCTGGGCAAGCCCGACATGACCGTGTTTGCGTTCAGGTCCGATGAAATGGACATGTTCGCGGTGGCCGACGCGATGGAGCAGCGCGGATGGCATCTCGACCGTCAGCAGAATCCGGCGGCGCTGCACATGATGATAACGCTCGCGCACAAGCGTGTTGTCGAACCGTTCCTAGCCGCGCTGAAAGAATCGGTCGACTATGTCCGCGCGAATCCGTCCGCCTCCACCGAGGGCTCGGCCGCGATGTACGGTATGATGGCGAGCATCCCCGACCGCTCGATGGTCAAGGACTTCGTGCTCGAGGCGATGGACAACATTTACAGCCTGCCTTGAAGCCGGAGTGAAGGGGGCCGGTTAGTTTGTCTCACCATTCACATGAATGTTGTTCGCTTCGGGGACAGTTCCCTGCGCTTGGCAATCATGGGACAGTCTCAGTGGGGGATTCCGTAATTGGGTACAGGCCCCTACGCCTGCTTCTCGGCAGCATGAGCAATCGTGGGACGGATTCACAGTCCCCTTCGCCGGGATTGTCGCACAGTCTCACAGCCTCTGCGCTCCGGTTTTCGGCTAAATAGAGAATGATTGGACACTTCCAGTGTACCGAACCTGAAAACGTATCATCAAAAAATACGGGCAGGCCGCGTGGCCTGCCCGTTTCAATTCGTCTGTGATTGCTGCTTCGCCTACGCCTTCTTCACCTCCACGGAAACGGCCCGGTCGATGGGCTGCGTGCACCAGTTCCAGCGGTAATAGTTCAGATGGCCGTAGCCGGCGGCGAGGTCGAGCCATTTGATCATGCCGGGTATCGCCGCGTCATAGCTCTTCCACTGGTCGAACTGGTATGGCTCCCACGCGTGATAGATAATCACCTGTCCCGGCCTCGGCCCTTTCTCCGACCGGGCGGCCGACGTTAGCTTCACGTGCACCTTGAATTCATTGAAATCGTTGTACACGCGCACGAAATCGCCGTCCTTGATGCCGCGTTTCCCGGCGTCTTGCGTATTCATGAACATGAACGGCCGACCCTGGTGCGTCCGCGCGAGCACGTCGTCCGTGATCCAGATCGAGTGAATGCTCCACCGCTGGTGCCCGCTCGTCATGCGGAGCGGGTAGGCGCCACCCATTTTCGGGTTGTCCTTGTGGACCGGCAGCGCCTCGCCGGCCTCGATGAACCAGTCGTGGTCGATATAGAAGGTTATCCTGCGATTGTAGGTGGGATAGGGAATCTTTTTCGGTCCTGTGTGATACGTGAGCGGCACGATGGGCTCGTCCGGCTTGATGTCGGTGGCCAGATGCATCCCGATAACGTCCATCTTCGAGATATTCGTGAATCGGATGATACCTTCCCTGCGCAGCGTCTTGAGGTCGGTTCCCTCCGGCAGCGTTCCGAGCTTGACGCTCAGCTTCAACGATTCGTCCAACGTTTCTGCATCGTCCTTATAGCCCATGGTCTGCTTTTCGACCAAGCCCTTGAGCTGGATATCTCTGCCGGCCTTTGTCTTGTATTTTGTGAAACCCCGTTCCTGAGCTAATTTCTCGATGCGTTGCGCGAGAAGTTTCCAAATCTCCCATTCCGGTTTCGATTCGGCCAGCGGCTCGACGGCCCGGTCAGTCAAGGTCACCCACGGCACGTGAGGCGTCGGGAAGCGCGTGTCGACTTTCTCATAGAAGCCGGAGCCGGGCAGAACCATGTCCGCCATGAGAGCTGTCGTGCTCCAGCGGGTCTCGAGTGTGAAGATGAACTTGTACTGCTTCCACAGTTGCGGGTAGATATTGTTCAGCCATCCCCGGTTCTTGCGCGCCGGGCTGGTGCCGTAGAAGCAATACACGAGCGGTTTCTGGTCGGGACCGGGCCGAACAAAGCCGTCCCACCATCCTTTATCGATGGCCTCTTTCATGTATTCATCGAAGCTGCGTTTCATCGTGGGACAGTGCCATTCCTTCTTGTTCCAGGTATCGCGGTAATTGGAATGGAAATAGTAGAGGAACGCCGGAGGTGTCGAACCGAATGTCTTGTCCGCCTCCCTTTCTATTTCTCGCTGCACCATTTCCTCGGTCAGCGAGGGGTCCTTTGCCTTGATCATGAACTTGTCGAACGTCGCTCCGCCGTATTGGAGGAGGCTGCTGAAGGTGCTGGCCCGCCGGAACACGAGCATCGTTGCGCCGTCAAACAGCGATTCGTTCCAGCCGCGAATTCCGCTGCCCTTGTTTCCGACGCTGCCCGTGAGCGCGAGCAGAAGACACATGGTCCGTTCCATCAGGTCGCCATGGTAATATTTCGATGAATTCCAGCCGACAAGCACCTGCACGTGCCCGCGCGCCTTCCATGCCCGGTGTGCGAGCCGCCGGATGGCATCGGGGTCTATCCCGCAAATCGGCGATGCCTTTTCGGGAGTGTAATGCAGGTTGACCATCTCTTTCAGGAGCTCGAAAGCAGGACGCGCTTCCACCGTGCTTCCATCCTTCAACGTGACCGTGTATTTCCCTTCGAGAGCGGGGTCACACGGGAGCGCCAGAGTCTCGCGCGGGGCCTTCACGGCGGCATTCGTTGCCGGGTCCCAGAAGTAAAGCTGGTCCTCGAGGCCGGCGCCGTTGAGGTCGCTCTCGCGCAGGAATTTCTGCGTGTCGGACCGGACGAGAAGCGGAAGGTCTGTCTGTTCTTTCACGAATTTCGCATCGTACGTGCCCTCCGATATCAGCACCTGGGCGACGGACAGACCCAGGGCCGCATCGGTTCCCGTCTCTACCGGAATCCACTCATCCGCATGAATGGCCGACGGCGAATAGTCGGGTGCGATAGTGACAACCTCCGCGCCGTTGTATCGCGCCTCGGCAATAAAATGATAGGAGGGAATGCGGGTATACACCGGGTTCATGTGCCAGATGAGGATGAGCTTTCCGAAATACCATCCGTCACACGAGTCGCAGAACTGAAATTTGCCAAAGGTTTCATAAACACCCTTGTTGAAATCGCCGATGGTCGAGTCGATATCGAGCTGGATTCCGCCCAGGCATTCGTTCAGAAAACGCCAGCCCGTTATCATGTGAATCCAGCCGCCGTTGCCCGGGCCGGGCTCGGAGATGACCGACTCGGGACCACCTTTCTGAATAGCGTCGAGCAGGTTGTTGCAGACTTCGTCCAGCGCTTCATCCCAGGAGATACGTTTCCATCTGCCCTCGCCGCGCTCACCCACTCGTTTCATCGGATACTTCACGCGATCGGGGTTGTACATCATGTTGCTGTACGAGCAGCCCTTCTGGCAGCCGCGCGGATTCCAATCGGGACCGGTCGCATCTATCACGGGATACTTGCCTGCTTGTTCCTCGCGCCACACGATGCCGTCTTTCGTATAAACGCGCCACAGACAGTTGCCGGGATAGCAATCGACGAGATGGGTGCCGTATGTCACCGTGTCCCATTTCCACTCGTCCCGATGCAGGGTTTCCCAATTCTTATACACCCATTTCTCGAACACCTTTTCGGTCGCATGCGCCGTTCCCCCAAGGAAACCGAGCGAATCCAAGGAAAGCGCCAGCGTGCCCGCGCCCGCTATCTTAAGAAATGTGCGCCTGGTGAACCGATAACCGGACATCATAACCCTCCTTCTCACGGGTCAACCCTAGACAGCCTGTTGCCGAAAAGGCTATTTCTTCCAGAAGACTACCATACTGTCATTCTGAGGAGCAAAGCGACGAAGAATCTCTCTCTTTTGGCGCGATCAATCGCGAGATTCTTCGCGGGAGTTTATCCTGAGGGACTCGAAGGGCTCAGAATGACAACCAAAAGCACCCGGAAAGTTATTCCGGCAACACGCCCTTGAGGGCAAATCCACCCAAAATCGATAGCAGCGGAAACCCGGCAGAATGATTTGGGAGGCAGCCTCTCGAAATTCGGACCGGCGAATTTGGCGCGTTTGCCGGGAAACACCTCACGCCTTTGCGACCTCCACGGAAACGGCGCGGTCGATCGGCTGCGAGCACCAATTCCAACGATAGTAATTCAACTGACCGTAGCCGGCGGCGAGGTCGAGCCATTTGATCATGCCCGGAATCGCCGCGTCATAGCTCTTCCATCCATCGAACTGATACGGCTCCCATGCATGATAGATAATCACCTGTCCCGGCCTTGGTCCCTTCTCGGAGCGAGCGGCGGACGTCAGCTTCACATGCACTTTGAAATCGTCGAAATCATTGTGGACGTGAACCAGGTCGCCGTCTTCGATTCCTCGCTTCTTTGCATCCTCGGTATTCATCAGCATGAACGGGCGTCCCTGGTGGGTCCTGGCGAGAACGTCGTCGGTTATCCATATCGAATGGATGCTCCATCGCTGGTGCCCGCTGGTCATGCGGAGCGGATAGGAGCCTCCCATTTTCGGGTTGTCCTTGTGGACCGGCAGCGCCTCTCCCGCCTCGATGAACCAGGGATGATCAATATAGAACTGGATTCTCCGGTTATACGTCGGATACGGAATTTTTTTCGGGCCGGTATGATATGTCAGCGGCACGATGGGCTCGTCCGGCTTGATGTCGGTCGCCAGCGCCATCCCGATCGGGTCGAAACTCGATATGTTCGTGAACCGGATGATTCCTTCCTTCTTGAACATCTCGAGGTTGGAGCCCTTGGGCAATGTCCCGGCCTTCACGCTCTCCTTCAACGCCTCATCCAGGATTTCTTCCAGGTTGTTGAACCCCAGGCGCTGCGTTTCCACGAATTTGGCGAAATCGACATCTCGTCCGATATCCGTCATGTACCCCTGGAAATTACGCGCCCGCGCGCGCTCGCCAATCTTGTCCGCGAGGTCGCAGAAGATGTACCATTCGGCTTTTGCCTCGCCCGGAGGCTCGACCGCCTTTTCCGTGAGTGTGAGCCACGGCACGTGAGGGGTCGGGAACCGCACGTCCAGCTTCTCATAGAACCCGGCGGCGGGCAGAACGATATCGGCCATCAGCGCCGAGGTGCTCCACCGGGTCTCCGGCACAAAAACCATCTTGCAGCTCTTCCACAGGGAGGGATAGAGATTCTTCAGCCAGCCCCGGTTTTTCCGCGCCGGGCTGGTGCCGAAGAAGCAATACACCTGCGGCGGCGTGTCGGGGCCGGGCCGGACGAACTCCTCCCACCAACCGGACTCGACCGCTTCGTCGAAATACTCCTTGAAGGAGCGTTTCATCGTCGGGCAGTGCCATTCCTTCTTGTCCCACGTGTCTTTATAGCCGGTGTGGTAATAGTAGAGGAACATCGGAGGCGTCATGCCGAAGAATTTGTCGATGCGGCGTTCGGTGTTGATCGCCACCAGTTCGTCCGTGATGGTCGGGTCCTCCAGCTTCATCTGGAACTTCATCATGGTGAAGTTGAAAAGTATCTGCAGAAGCCGCCACTGACTGGCGCCGCGGCGGAAAATCCTCTGGCTGCCGTCGAACAGCGACTCGTTCCAGCCCCGGATTCCGCTTCCCTTCTTGCCAATGCTTCCGGTGAGAGCGAGGATAGCGCACATCGCCCGCTCGATAAGGTCGCCGTGATAATATTTCGATGAGTTCCAGCCCACAAGAATGGAAACATGCCCCCTGGCTTTCCATGCCTTCTGCGCGAGCCGCCGGATGTTGTCGGGGTGAACGCCGCACACTTCGGATGCCTGCTCCGGGGTGTATTCCCGGTCGAGCATTTCCCGGAAAATCGCAAACGACGGACGCACCTGCGCCTCTGCGCCATCCTTCAAGGTAACCGTATATGCGCCTTCAAGCGCGGGGTCGAACTTCAGAGCCAGAGAACCGCGGTCCGCCTTGGCAAGTTCGTTCTTCTCCGAATCCCACATGTAGAGCTGGTCCTCTCGCCCGCGGTCGGAGAGGTCGGTCTCACGGAGAAACCGCCCGTTGTCAAGCCGAACGAGCAGCGGAAAATCGGTCTGCTCCTTGATGAATTCTTTATCGTATGTCCCCTCTGAAATGAGCGCCTGCGCGATGCTGAGGCCCAATGCGGCGTCGGAGCCCGGCTCGACCGGAATCCACTCGTCGGCATGAATGGAGGAGGGCGAATAATCGGGCGCTATCGTTACAACTTCGGCTCCGTTATACCGCGCCTCGGAAATGAAATGGTACGAGGGAATCCGCGTGTACACCGGATTCATATGCCAGATGAGCAACAACTTCGCAAAGAACCATCCGTCGCATGAGTCCATGAACTGGAACTTGCCGAATGTCTCGTATACACCCTTGTTGAAGTCGCCGATAGTCGCATTAACATCGAGCGACACGCCGCCGAGATGTCCGAACATACGGGATGGCGGGATGAGGTTGAGCCAGCCGGCGTTGCCGGGGCCGACCTCATAAATGAGGGAATGGGGGCCGACGTTCTGGATCGCATCGAGAATCGCATCCGCGATTTCGGTGTGTGCTTCGTCCCATGAGATACGTTTCCACTTGCCCTCTCCGCGCTCACCCACTCGTTTCATCGGATACTTCACGCGATCGGGGTTGTACATCATGTTGCTGTACGAGCACCCCTTCTGGCAGCCGCGCGGATTCCAATCGGGACCGGTTGCGTCAACCACGGGATATTTGCCCGCCTGCTCCTCGCGCCAGACAACACCGTCTTTTGTATACACTCTCCATAGACAGTTGCCGGGATAGCAATCGACGAGGTGGGTCCCATACGTGACGGTGTCCCATTTCCACTCGTCCCGATGCAGGTCTTCCCAGTTCTTGTAAACCCACTTTTCGAACACTTTCTCGGTCGCGTGCGCCGTTCCTCCGAGGAAACCGAGCGAATCGATGGAGAGCGCCAGCGTGGCCGCGCCCGTGATTTTTAAGAACTGCCGCCTGGTGAACCTGGAATCCGACATATCCGCCTCCCCCTTGAATGTACCGATTTAAAGATTTCTCTATTGGCCGAAAAAAAGCTTGCCCTGTCGAAAGTTCATAGTGCAACTGCGCACATAACTCGCGCATATGATAAGCCTTGTGGTGAAAGCTCCAGGGCTCACGGAAGTCTGTTCCGTTTATTGATCTCGAAGGTTGTTTGCTTCGGGGATAGTCCCCTTCGCTTGGCAATCATGGGACAGTCTCTATGGAAGCCCTTTTCATGAATAGCGTTCAGTATTTTACTAGCCTTCAGATTCCGTGTCAAGTCGAAAAACCGCTATCCGACCTCGCGAAAGCCGGATTTTCTCAGCAAGGCGTCTTCCGCTTGAACTTTGCGCAAACTTCCGCTACATTGATTGCATGTTGGCGTCTTTGCGGACAATCCCGATTCTATTACACCTCGTGCCCGCAAATCCGGGAAAGCAGCAACATGTTGTGCGAATGAATTGGCGCCTGCAAGAACAAACGCGGCCTTTCTGTAGGCGCGGATTTATCCGCACGCTTGCGTTTGGGCCTTTTAAAGATTGTCGGAGGGATTCACAGTCCCCTGCCGTGCGACCTCGGGACAGACACAACATCGGGGAAGCATGGCGTCTGTTTCAGCAGAACAAGAATGCCCCAATTTTTCGTTCTTAAACCGGTATCCGTATTATGAGCAAATCAAAGAGCAACGTTCTTCGCTTCACTTACGTCGATTTGGAAAACTGGCGCAACTTCGCGCGAGTCGAAATCGAGCTTCAACAGCGCGTGTTCCTGGTCGGGGCAAATGCGCTGGGAAAGTCTAATTTCATTGACGTGTTCAGGTTTCTTCACGACCTCGTAGCAGTGGGCGGTGGCTTTCAAGAAGCTGTGCGCAGGCGAAAAGGAGTCTCGAACCTGCGGTTTCTTGCGGCGCGCCGGCGCTCGGACATCGTCATCCGTGTGCGAATCGGGACCGAAGAAAACCCTTCGATATGGGAATACGAACTCGGCATCAACGAGGACAAAGGGCGGCGTCCGGTCGTGAGCCGCGAGAAGGTGACGAGAGAGGGCGTGGAAGTGTTGCTGCGACCCGACGACAAGGACGCGGAGGACCCCGAGCGTCTCACCCAGACATATCTCGAACAGGTTCACGCGAACCGGGCATTCCGCAAGGTAGCGAATTTTCTTTCGTCCGTCCGCTACCTCAACATTGTTCCGCAACATGTTCGCGAGCCCGACCTCTCGGGAGGCAGACGCGAGGACTCTTTCGGCGGCGACTTCCTCGAACGCATCGCCCAAACGCCGGACAAAATACGAGATGAACGTCTCCACCGCATCGTGGAAGCGTTGCAGGTTGCCGTGCCGCAACTGAAAAAGCTGGAACTATGGAGAGACCGACGCGGCGTCCCGCATTTGCGCGGGCAGAGCGAGCACTGGCGGCCGCAAAAGACCTGGCAGACGGAGGACCAGTTCTCCGACGGAACGATCCGGCTCCTCGGGTTGCTCTGGGCCGCTCTGGACGACACGGGCCCGTTGCTCATCGAAGAGCCCGAGATGTCGCTGCATCCCGAAGTTGTCAGGTATCTTCCGCAGATGTTCGCGCGCATTCAGCGCCGGTCCGGGCGCCAGATACTTATAAGCACGCACTCGAGCGACCTGTTGCGCGATGAGGGCATCGGACTGGATGAGGTGCTCCTCTTTCAACCCGGCGAAGGCACATCCGTCACCCCGGCGAGCAGCTACGAGGAAATCAGGGACCTCCTCGAGGGAGGCTCGCTCCTTGCGGATGCCATTCTGCCCCGCACTCGCCCCGACAGGGTCGAGCAATTAATGCTGTTCGGAGACTGACCAAAAAAACATGCCGAATGCGGTAACCATTTCCGGCGCCGTCGAGGGCCTCATCGACGAGGCCGTGCTGCGCCGACTTATTCGTTTTGCAGGAGCCGAACCGGGTTCGATTTATGGGAAGCACGGAAAGCAGTTCATTCGGAAACAGCTCGACGCATACAACCGGGCGGCCCGCCGGCGACCATGGCTCGTTCTCGTCGATATGGACCACGACGCGGATTGCGCGCCTGCGTTTGTCAACGCGTGGTTGCCGGAACCCGCGCCGAATATGCTTCTGCGCATCGTGGTCAGAGAAATCGAGGCGTGGCTTCTCGGCGACCGCGAACGCCTGGCGGCGTTCCTTAACATCCCGCCTTCTCTGGTCCCTGCCAATCCCGACAAGGTCCGTGATCCCAAACACGTCATGGTCGAGCTCGCCCGCCACTCGCGCCGAAAAGATATCCGCGCGGA
This sequence comes from uncultured bacterium, assembly GCA_964453435.1. Taxonomy (GTDB): domain Bacteria; phylum Abyssobacteria; class SURF-5; order SURF-5; family SURF-5; genus CAYVQZ01. Next base: position 15,720 of record CAYVQZ010000054.1, on the reverse strand, counting down.
TATGGTTCCGAGAAAAAGGAGCGGCCGCACGGTCGGTCCGGCGTACAACTCGCGCCTTGTCGAGTTCGTGAACGACGCGCGGAGGGGTTGGCGTCCCGATGTCGCCGCAAAATCGTCCGAAAGCCTGAGACGATGCTTGGAACGGCTTCACCGAATTGCAAAACGAGAGGAATCTCAAACAAGCATCTCTTTCGATTGACCAGTTAGCGGAACATATGGATGCAAAAGAATAGCATCGCAGCAGCCTCGTCATGTCTCGGCGCCCCCTCGCAAGCCCGAAATCCGGCCTCGGATTCGCCTCATTTGAGACCCCGGCCATGCGTTTATTCTTCCCTCTGTTAGGCAAAAAAAGGCCGGGGAAGGAAAGCTTGCTCGCCAATAGAAACCTCCTCAAAACACTTCGGAGAATTCCAGTAAGCTGCTATAGCACAAAAACTTATACGACACCCCACGAGTTCCCTGCTCCGGTTTTTTTACACCGCCCTGACGGCTTGGAAAGTAAAGCGGTATTCTTTTTTTAAAACAGTGGCACGGACATTGCACATCACCTTTATGCAATCACTTTTCTCTTTAATAATTCTGGTCAGGAAGCGATGCTTCAGAGAAGGACGGCGGTTTGAATGATGATTGCTTCGGATAGAAACATCCCAACCTTGCCGTCACCCTTAGTCGGAATCATTTCTAAATTCTCTTCCTTTCTTGTCACGAAGCCGTCAACGCCGCTGCATACAATGTCTGTTCTTCCTTAGAGAAGAACGGAGAAAACAGCGCTGCCCACTGTGCCGCGAAAGCGTCCCCGACCGAAGGGAGGGGGATAATCATGCCGGTGTTCTCTTACGTTGCCACCAACAAGAAAGCGGAAGAAGTAAGCGGAATCGTGGAGGCGGAAAATCTGGCCATCGCAATCAACCAGGTCCGCAGTCTGGGCCTGTTTCCAATAAAGGTGAGGGAAGACGCGGGGCAGTTTGCTCAGCGCCGGCATGCGAAGCGCCACCATGCTATTTCCATGAACTGGAGCGGTTTCGTAAAGCGCAAACAGGTCACGCTCATAACCCGAACCCTGTCAACTCTGATCGACGCCGGTCTCCCGCTGGTTCGCAGCCTCTCTATCCTGCATCACCAGCAGAAACCCGGCAGACTGAAAAGTATTCTCCAGCAAGTCATCGACGATGTTCAGAGCGGCGCGAGCTTTTCCGAGGCCCTCGTGAAACATCCGAAGGCCTTCGACAAGCTGTATGTCAACATGATCCGCGCGGGCGAGATCGGCGGGATGCTGGAAGTGGTGCTCAACAGGCTGGCGGATTTTGCGGAGAAGCGCGAAGCGCTCGGCAGGAAGGTCAAGGGCGCTCTGGCTTATCCGATCACGGTCCTGGTCGTTGCCGCGTGCGTGGTCTCGTTCCTGCTCCTGAGAGTTGTTCCCGTGTTTCAGGAAATCTTTTTCGAATTCGGCGCTTCGCTGCCGGCGCCCACCGTCTTCCTTCTCAACCTGAGCGAAACGCTCAGGCACTCGTTCTGGAAGCTTCTCGGTTGTCTGATCCTGACGTTGATTGGTGTAAAGCTGATACTCCGACTGGGGCTGGTTCGCGCGATAAAGGACCGCGTTGCGCTGAGGGTCCCCGTTGTCGGACAGCTGATACGCAAGATCGCGGTTGCGCGGTTCGCGCGAACGCTGGGCACGCTTATCACCAGCGGGGTGCCGATTCTTCAGTCGCTCAGCATTGTGAAGGAGACCATTGGCAACCGAGTGATAGCCGAAGCGGTCGGCGAAGTTCACGACAATATTCGCGAGGGAGAGACCATCGCCGGACCCCTGGAGAAATCGAACGCGTTTCCGTATATGGCGGTCAACATGATCGACGTCGGCGAAGAGACCGGCAATCTCGACTCGATGCTTCTGAAAATTGCGGACATCTACGATGCGGAAGTAGATACCGCCATCGGCGGCGCGCTCCAGTTGCTTGAACCTATCATGGTCGTCCTCCTCGGCGTAATCGTCGGGTTCATCGTCGTCGCCATGTATCTGCCGATCATCGACCTGACAAAAGGGATTTGAGAGACTGTCTCATGATTGCCGAGCGAAGGGGATTGTGAATATGTCCCACAGTCGGTAATCCGTGCTTTGGGGGCAGTCCGCCAATCTACGAATCCCCAAAAGACAGGGGATTCCGTAATTGGGTACAGCCCCCAAAGCTTGTTGTTCGGCAAAAGGTGCAGCCGTAAGACAGTTTCACAATCCCAGATTTACGGGCACGAAGTGCCGCAGAATCGGGACTGTCCCCGAAGCAAACAACCTTCGCCATGAATCGCGGGACAGGCTCCTGAGGTTTCTTTGCGCTTTTTGCGGTTTTGCCGTTTGCCCAGTCCGGAATCGCTATGGAAACGAGAGGAGCGCATGGAGAAGATTTCTGGTCATACGCGGTTCGGCAGGTTGACCTCGAATCCTTACTTTCTTGCACCTCTTTCCGGGTTTTTGCTCGTTCTCTCTTTTCCGCCGTTTGACCTGCACTTCCTGGCATGGGTCGCGCTCGTTCCGTTTTTGTATGCTGTTGCCACCGCGACCGACAGAAGAGAAAAGAAGTGGGGATTGACCTTCTGCAGAACCCAGCTCCTGGGAGCCGTGCTGGGAATCGTCTTCTATTACGGAACGCTGTATTGGATTTACAATATATTCGGTTTTCTCGGATTCCTTTTGATTTTCATTCTGGTGGTGTACACATCCGTGTATGCGTATCTTCTCGGCTTCATGTTCTCGAAATGGGGCAATCATCTTGTCCATATATTTTCTCCGGCAATCCTGTGGGTAGCGATTGAATACGTCAAGTCGGAGGGGTGGTGGGCGAAGTTTGCGTGGATGAACCTGGGCTACTCCCAGCACGGGTTTGCGCCGATACTGCAATTCGCGAGCATATTTGGCCAGTACGGCATCTCCTTCCTTATCGTTCTCGTAAATTCGGTTATTGTCTTCGTTCTGCTGAACAGGAACAACAAAAAATTTGTCGCTGTCACCGCAACCGCGACCCTTCTTTGCTTCGGAATAATGCTCGGCTGGGGAGCCGCTTCATCAAGAAAAAGCTACAGCCCCTCAGTCCGGGTGGGTCTCGTGCAGGACGAGAGTTCGGAGTTGTCGGCCTACGTCGGGCTGACGGAACGTTTGCCAGGGGACACAGGTTTTATTCTGTGGCCGGAATACGCCGTTCCCGAATTTCTGGAAGAAAGACCTGATTCCCTCAATCACATTGAAGACCTTGCGAGGGAAAAGAGTTCGTATCTGATCGTGGGCAGCAAGGAGAGGGCGGAGACCTACAGCAGCGACCTGAAGGTTCGCATGATGAGGGAGTCGGGCTATCCCGAGAATGCGATCGACGACATGTTCAAGTTCCATAATACGGCATACCTCTTTTCCCCGAAGGGCGAGATTATCGGTAAATACCACAAGACGAATCCGATACAATTCTTTGCGGACGGGGTCGCGGGAGAGGATTTCCCCGTTTTCGAAACAGAATTCGGACCGATAGGAATCCTGATTTGCTACGACGCCGACTACAGCTATGTCGCCAGGAATCTGGTCCGGAACGGAGCGGAGATTCTTTTCATCCCGACGTATGATGCTATTGGGTGGAGCGAGCTGCAGCACAGGCAGCATTCGGCCATGACTTCGATGAGGGCGGTGGAGAACGGGCGGTTCATCGCGCGGGCGGCTACATCGGGAATTTCTCAGATAATCGACCCCACCGGCAGGATAATCGAATCAATCGGTTTCGGCGAGTCGGCAGCTGCGACAGGAATAATCGGAAGCGTTGATAAGATGACCTTCTATTCCACTTACGGCTTCGTTCTTCCTTATTTGTGCATCGCGGTCTCACTCGCCATGATTCTTCCTGCATTCAGAAAAAAGCGCCTCGCCGGTTGATTTACCGGAAGCGTTTCATCTGTTCAGGGGCAGGGCTTTCCATTGCGTGAGAAGGGGCATGTGATTCTGCATGTCGAAAACTCCGCCACACAACGGGAAGATTCTTGAACTTATGCGTTCCGGAGTGAGACCAACTCCAGAGTATATTTACGGGCGAGCCACAGGAGAATGAATCCGACTATCCCGAAGGAGCAATCGATCAATTGCCAGAAAAAGGGTATATTGCGGATGGGACCGCAGATAAGGGCCAGCGGCAGCACCAGACCGATTATGAAGAACCCCAACAGGATGCGAATCCCGCGCAGGAGAATTCTATCTCGCTCCATGGGGGCGCACTTTCCGACTTGTACCCGAATTTGAACAGACCAGCGGAAAACTACCGTACGACCGCTTCACTGAAGAATGTCTTGATCTTGCTGATATCGGTTCGCTCGCCGGTGATCTCGAACTCGCCTTCCGCTCGGATATCGTCGGACGAGCTGCCGACCATCACCTCAATGGTCCCCGGCTCCACGACGAACTTCATGTCCCGGCCGTAGAATCCGAGTTGGGTTACAGCCAGCGTGAACGCCACGGTCCTTTGCTCGCCCGGCCTTAGCGTTATCCTCTTGAATCCCTTCAATTCCTTCACCGGCCTCGTTATGCCGGACTGCGCATCGTGCACGTAAAGCTGCACGACCTCATCGCCTTCACGGTCACCCGTGTTCACGACATCCACGCGTATCTCAACCGATCCGTCGATGCCAACCCGCTTTGGCTCGATTTGGAGATTGCTGAATTCAACCTTCGTATAGCTCAACCCGTGGCCGAATGGAAAGAGCGGGCGTGCCGGACAGTCCACGTAATCGCCGTATATTACCGAGCGTCCGCCCGACGGCTTGTTATTGTAAAATGTCGGGATCTGTCCCACTCCCCGCGGAATAGTGATAGGCAGTTTGCCGCCCGGGTTGCAGTCACCGAAGAGCACATCCGCAATCGCCTGCGCTCCCTCCTCGCCCGGCAGCCACGCTTCTACGATTGCCGGAACATTCTCCGCAATCCAGGGAATCGACAGAGGCCTGCCGTTTATCAACACGACTGCGACCGGCCTGCCGGCCTCGCAAACCTTCTCCACAAGCTGTTCCTGAACCCCCGGCAAGCCGGTCTCCGCCCGGTCGCGGAACTCGCCGCTCGTGCAATCCATCGTCAAACCCGATCTGCCCCCAACCACGACAATCGCTACGTCCGATTTCTTCGCCGCCTCGATGGCCTCGGCGAATCCATCCTTCGAATCATCGGTGACCTCGCAGCCTTTTGCGTGATGCACGGCGGTCGCCGGAGAAACTTTTCGCCTGATGGCTTCGAGCACGCTGATCATGCGCACCGAAACATTGTCCGGTCCGATTTCCGTCTCCACCGGAATATCCGACTCTGCGTCTTCCTGGTACACCGATGTCTGCAAACCGATGTGCCCCGGGTGAGAATAATCGCCGAGCATATTCCTGATGTCGTCTGCGTTCGGTCCGATGACGGCAATGCTCTTTATTTCCTTATTCAGAGGAAGTGCTCCTTCCGCGTTTTTCAGCAGCACTATCGACTTCCGTGCGATTTCGCGGGCAAGCGCTCTCTGCTTCGGCGTGTCGAACACTTCATCGACCTTCTTCACGTCAACATACGGATTCTCGAACAGTCCCAACTCGAACTTTGTCTTCAAGACACGCGCCACCGCCCGGTCTATCACATCCTCTGATATGAGTCCGTCCTCGAGAGCTTTGCGCAGCGGTTTGCCGTAGCAGTCGGTGTGGGGCAATTCGATGTCGATGCCGGCCTCGAGCGCCATCGCGGCAGCCTCCGCCTTGTCGCGCGCGACATGGTGATACTGTGCGAGCATCGCAACCGTGAAATAGTCGGAGACGACTATTCCGTCAAAACCCCATCGTTTCCTGAGAATCGTCGTCAATAACTCTTTCGAGCCGCCGCAGGGAATCCCATCGAGTTCGTGGTACGCATTCATCACCGACGCGACCTTCGCCTCTTTCACCGCCGCCTCGAACGGCAAAAGGAACACCTCGCGCAACTCGCGTTGTCCGAGGTGGACCGGCGCCCAGTTCAGACCGCCTTCCGACATCGCATATCCCACGAAATGCTTGCAAGTGGCAACGATGCCTTGCTTTAGATCGGAGCCCTGGACTCCGCGTATGTATGCTACTCCCATCCGCGACGCCAGGTAGGGGTCCTCGCCAAATGTTTCCTCCGTCCGTCCCCATCGCGGGTCCCTCGCGATATCGAGGACAGGCGAGAGGCCTTGATGCGCGCCGACCGACCGCATTTGTAGTCTCACCTCGGACATCATCTCCTCGAGAAGCTCCGGCGCCCATGTGCTTGCGGCGCCTATCATTTGCGGAAAAATCGTTGCGCCTCGCGCCATAAATCCCATACAGCATTCCTCGTGGACCATGGCGGGTATCCCGAGCCGCGTTTCCTCCACAAGAAATTTCTGCAGTTTATTATTCAATTGGGCAATCTGAGCGGGCTTCAATGTGCTGCTTCCGGCGGGGAGCGCAAGCTGGCCGATGCCGTGCTGCATCCGCGCTTTCGTTTTCTCCTCAGAGAATGCAAGATTGTCGAAAGGCTCAACCGCTCCAAGCTGCGCTATTTTCTCCTCGAGCGTCATGCGCGCCAGGAGGTCGGCCACCCTCTTTTTTATGGGCCGCTTTCGATCCCTGTACACGGGGACCTTTTCACTCTTTTTTTCGCTCATGTCAGAAGCTCCCTTTCACCGGAGGTTCCCTCTCAAATGTGGTTTCGATTATTTCTCTTCTCAATAATGTGCAAGTCCTAAAGTCAGCAGTATAACGCCGAATGCAGGTCCAATTCCGGATATGTGCCGACCGACCATGCGCCTGAATGCGTCGGGATTGACCACGCCCATACCGCTCACCACGATTATGATCAAACTCAATACGATCGCCAGCGGTTTCAGCATGCGTCGCTTTCTCCTGCCGCGCGTTGCTGCAAGTCAACTGCAGTTCAAGCCGCGAGTCTTCCGCATTTTCAACGGGGTTTCCCCCCGGGGCAGTCCCGGAAATTTGCCTCGAAGTATAGCACATCGGGCCGAGTCGCAGGGCGGCGAGGGCAATCGTGGGACGGATTCACGGCCCGCAAAGCCGAGCTTTCGGCAAAAAACGCAATCGTGAGGCAGATTCTCTGTGGGTTCGATCAGTGTTGGTCCGATTATTTGACAAAGGGTGATTTCATTGTATATACTTCGTTGTAGTATATGCTTTTTGGAGAATTCGGGGAATAGTTGAAGAATCAGCCCCACTCCGGGCGATCAAGGCAGGCAAAAGCCCACTCTTTCGAATGGTCTCACCACGTGCGCGGACGAGCCTGACGACGTTCACTCTGAGAGTCTGATCTTCTTTTCGATTTTCATCAAGTTCTTTTGCGCCGCTTTTGTCTTTCCAAAAGAACTTGATGATGCCAAAATAATATACGGTTACGGGGACCGCCCATCGCAAATGGTATTCTGTCGTCCGCCACAGCGCTAAGGAAGGGATGATTTCTTCGAACTCGTAAGTTGCGAGACCACAACGTTCCGTACCACCGCTTTTTGCCACCGATTGACTCGCTTATTGTTACTCACGGGTGGATGAATCTGCGCGAATATCACCCATCTGAGGAAGCGGTTCCGTAACACGTTATTGCAGAAATGAAACTCGAATATGAACTGACTGGATGGAGGTTGGAATGAACATTTATGTCGGCAATCTGTCTCCCGAAACCACGGAAGCCCGTCTTCGAGAACATTTTGAAGCCTTCGGACAGGTGACCTCCGCAAAAATAATAATGGACCGAGACAGCGGCATATCAAGGGGCTTCGGTTTTGTCGAAATGCCTGATGGAGCCGAGGCAAAAAAAGCAGTCGAAGAGTTAAATGACAAGGAACTCGACGGCCAAAAGATTACCGCCAACGAGGCCAAGCCTCGAAAAGATAGTCGCTACGGTGGCGGAAATTCCTCTTCGCTACGGTCGGAAATGGCGCTGAGGGCACAAGTGGTCGTTAACAATGACGTTGATAAGGCCCTTCGCATTCTCAAGAGAAAACTGTCGGAGGACGGCGACCACAGGAGGCTCCGCGAGCGGAAACACTTTACCCCTCGGAGCCAGCGAAAAAGAAAGAAAGCCGTCAGAGCCGAACGGAAAAGACAAAGATAGGAGGGAAATCACATCGAACGATAACATGCTCTGTGTTGCAGGAATCGAAAGATGTTATCACTTGGCTGGTCAGTATGATTAAGTATACGGAGCGCCCACAAGATTTGGCGGTTTTGGATGGAGGAAAGAATGAATATTTACGTGGGAAACATTTCGCGCGAAACGACTGAAGACGACCTGCGGAAGGCCTTCGAGGCCTACGGACAGGTCACCTCGGCAAAGATCATCACGGATCGGTTCAGCGGTGAATCGAGAGGATTCGGCTTTGTCGAGATGCCCACAGCCGCAGAGGCGCAGAAAGCTATTGCCGAAATGAACGGGAAGAACCTGGGAGGGCGACCTTTAACGGTCAACGAGGCGCGGCCTCGCAGGGAAGGCGGCGGCGGCGGTGGCGGTGGCGGCGGCCGGCGCGGCGGTGGCGGTGGCCGGTCCGATGCAGGCAGGCATGGCGGCGGTGGCGGCGGCCGGCGCGGCGGTGGCGGCGGTGGCGGCGGAAGAGGCCGCTCCTGGTAAAGGATTGGAATGATATCCGGGGCCGACGGCCATATCGCCCGGAACGTGAATATTGGCCGCGAAATTCCATGATAAGCAGCATGAGGAGATTCCGCGGTCAGTCGGAAAGGAGGCGTTGCGTAAGAAAAAGCGGTACGGGGTGCAATAATACCGCAATTGAGAACTCATGAGAAAGGAGTAAAAAATGGCACAGGCAAAGATCGGCGATAGCGTGAAAGTTCACTATACCGGAAAGTTGGATGACGGCACGGTTTTCGACTCTTCCATGGGTCGTGACCCGCTGGAATTCGAGCTCGGAAGCGGGCAGGTAATCAAGGGCTTTGATCAAGCCATCATCGGCATGGAGCCCGAAGAATCGAAGACCACGACAATTGCCGCTGACGAAGCCTATGGTCCGCATCAACCGGAACTGGTAGTGAATGTGGACCGGGACCGCTTTCCGGAAAATTTGGATCCCGAGGTCGGTCAACACCTGCAGATGCGTCAAGAGGGAGGACGCGTGATCGGGGTCGTTGTCGCGGATGTGTCGGAATCGGAGGTGACGCTTGACGCTAACCATCCTCTGGCCGGAAAAGACCTGACTTTCGATATTCAACTCGTCGAGATTCTCTAGCTATAATGAATGCGACAAAGAACCCCCTTTAGGAAGGGTCTTCGCCATATCCCCCAGTGGGCTCCCATTCTCCTAATCCATAACGAAAAAAAGCGCGAAGGAGAGATATTTATGCACGCGAGAAGTAGAAGCACAATATGGTTGGTGGTTTCAGTCCTTGTCCTTGTGGGCTTCGTTTCGTTCGCAACGGCGGAAGAAAGCTCGGAAGCGGATTCCAAAGTGGCGGTCGTGAACGGAACAGTCATTACGAAAGCGACGTTCGACAATGCAATGAGTCGCGTTCAACGCCAATCCCTGATGGCCGGAAAGCCCATCGGCGCCGCCGCAACGCCCGAGATCAAGAAAGAAGTGCTTGACAGCCTTATCGCCAATGAATTGCTTTATCAGAAAAGCCAGGAAGAGGGGATTCGGATTGACAGCGCCGAGATCGACGAGCAGATGACCACTGTGAAAAAGCAATTCCCGAGCGAGGCTGAATTCAGGGCGGCATTGGCGAAAATGAATCTCTCCGAGGCGACCCTCCGCTCCGAATACGAGAGGTCCGAGGCGGTGGAAGAACTTATCGACAAAGAGATCGCCCGGAACATCGCGGTCTCTGAAGAAGAAACGAAGGCCTACTACGACACAAACCCGGACGCGTTCAAGAAACCGGAGCGGGTCAAAGCCAGCCACATTCTGATTCAGTTTCAACCCGATGCAGATGAATCGGAAAGAGCGAAAGCCCGCGAAGAACTCGCGAAAATTCAAAAGAAACTCGAAAAGGGTGAAGATTTCGGCGCGCTCGCCAAGGAATTTTCTCAGTGCCCGAGCGCCGCGAACGGCGGCGACCTCGGTTACTTCAGGCGTGGACAAATGGTGAAACCCTTCGAAGATGCCGCATTCGCTCTCGAGCCGGGACAGACAAGCGATATTATTGAAACCAGATTCGGGTACCACCTGATACGAGTGACCGATAAAGAACCCGAATCGACCATAAAATACGAAGACGTTCAGCCCAGAATCATGGAGTTTCTCAAGCAGCAGGAACTGCAGAAGGAAGTAACCGAGTACATCGACACCCTCGAGGAAAATGCAAAAATCGAACGGTTCCTTCCGGAATAGCTGCGGAGACGGGGCCGAACCTTCTGCTCGACGGGAAGCCGTGTGCAACAAAAAGAGCGTCATCTTGGCGGGGGCGGAGCTTTTTGCCCGTCCGTAAGGCATTGCCGTATATACGGTTCCGCAAGGAGCCGCGCGCTTAATGCTCGGTTTCCTTCGGGTGGCAGGTCCCGGGCCTCACGGCCTCAGGAAGCCTCGTCGAAATAGCGATGAAACTTCCGCGGGAGTTCTTTCGGGTCTGGCGCATTCTCAAGGAACGGGTTCAGGTCAACCGAGTTCAGGGTGTGCCAGAAGAGGAAAACCTTGTCGTTGCTCCGGTTCCGCTTGATAAAATCCATCAGGGCTGCCATCGTCTTGCCGGTGTACGTCACATCCAACGAAAGGCCCTCCGTCTCCATTGCTGTGCGGATGGCTTCCCCTCCCTCTTCTGTCGGCCCGGCGTAGGCTTCTCCAAAAAACTCGTGCTCGAGCATGATGTCCGCCGCGCTGCATTTCGGACAGTGCGCCGCGCAGCCACACCGCTTCAAGAGAGCCAGCGTGCGGTTGATCTCCCATGCAATAATGCGCTCATTCGCGAAAATCCGGTCCAGCACCCGCACCCCTACCACCCTGCTCTTCAAATCGGCCAGGTGAACCCCGAGTTCCAGTCCCGCCATCGTGCCCCCCGTTCCGACCGTAACAAATATGTAATCCGGCTCGGGAATTACGCCCGCCTCGATCTGTTCCTTGAGCTCGAAAACGGCGTTCACATAGCCCAAACAGCTCAGAGCGGATGAGCCGACCAGCGGCACAAGATACGGACGCTTTCCGGTAAACGGATTCATATTCTTCAGGTAGAGAAATAGAAGCTTCAGCATAAGCTCGGCCGAATTCCGAGCGTAGTCCATGCGCGCTCCGAGCGAGGCGTCAATGAGCAAGTTGCGACGAACATAGTCATGAATCGGCTGCTGATTGAATACGGCTGAGATATCCGTAAATCCCAAGTGGTGCCCGTAAATGCATGAGGCCAGCACCTGATTTGAACCCAGGGCGCCCCAGCAAATCAGGGCGCTCCGTTTTTTCTTCTTCGCATCGGCGAGGACAAATTCCATCATGCGAACTTTGTTCCCGCCGTATATCTCGCTCGATTCGTCATCCCGCTTTATCCACAACTGCGGGCAGTTGAGACACTCCCCCAACCTCTCCAATGTGTGAACTCGCGTAGGGTATTTGCCCATGTGGATAAAAGGAACCTTCTCTCCGAGCTCGGGATACGCGCGAAAAAGGGGCGGTCGATACATTTCAATTCCTTCGTCGAACCTGGGGGACCAGCAGATATAAATGGTGAACACGAAAAAAACACCTTGGGATGATCGGGGTGTGACGACTAATCTTACCATCGCCGCCCCCGGGAATCAAGGCCGGCGGCGGAACCACCGGTGAATCCGTCCCGCGATTGCACATTTTCCCGAACAACAAGCCTTGAGACTGTCGCATGATTGCCAAGCGAAGGGGAACGTACCAGATTTACGGGCACGAGGCGGGTGAAATCTCTCCGGATGAAAAGTCAACGCCCAAACGGTAACCCACTCGGTGTTCCCATCGTCATTTCTCCTGTTTGCGGCGTGAAACGAGTGTCTTGACAATGTGACTTTTTTGTCATGCGAGCCTGAAGTGCTTTATCTGGTAGTCCGGGTTATTCTTGTAAATTTGAAACCGCGGCAGTGGTAATAGCCCGATGCCAAGGGAAACCTTGAGAAGATAAACCGCGGTCCGGCCGTAGAAGGCGATTCTGCCCGGCAGGCTCTGCATCTGCCCGGTCAAGAAAAAGAACGACGTCCAGAACTTGGGCGGGCATCCCTCGAGTCTTATGGCTTTATCGAGATGCTTATTGTACTTGATGGCGCAGTTGCCGAATAGGAGCGTGCGCGGCGAGTTGCGCTCTTCCTTGTAGCTTTTCCCAAAGATTATCCTCAGGTCGTTGAAATCCTGGCTCCGGCTTAAGGCCGCCATCAGCATGGACGGCCCGGACAGGTTGGCGAAACATTGCGAGCATGCGGCGTCGGTAAAAGCCAGCACCTTATAACCGGTGTGCCCTGAAGCCGGCATGTCCTCGGCAGCTATCGAACGCCACTCAAGATATTGCGCATGGTCCTCGATGCGTTCGCCTCGGACCTCTACGGCGCCGGGGTCCTCAATTATGTCCATCCTGCCGTGGCGTTCGGCATAAAGGCGCAGATGTTCAGCCTCGGTCGGCGCCGCTCCTAGCAGACGCACTCCCACGGCGTCGGCTGCCAAAAAGTCGGTTGATGCCGCAATGATTCCGCGTGGACGTCCCGTGCCGATGGTGGCGTCGGGCCCCTTCTCCATCGCATAGATGCCGTCGATGATAACCAGATGCTGCGGCACGGCTTCCATCAAGCGAGAGATGCGGTAATGAATCGTGCCGTGCTCCCCGTGGAAGAACCTCTTCGACGCCAGGCTCATGCAGCCCTTGAGATTCTTTCCTGCAAGCGAGACCCTTGCATCCTGGTGAGTTTTGAGAACGGGCAGGTTTATGAAGAAATCCGTATCCAGCGCCGCCTCCGCAATGTTCATGGGCACGTCCTCAACGGTGAACTTCTTGTGAGGGCCGGCGTTGAAATCGACGAGTTTGACGCCATACTTCTTGGCCAACCGATTCAGATGAATCCACCGGTAGCCCTTCATGGTGTTTGTGCCGAGTTCGTCGGTCACCGTTCCCTCGCCGATGCTGATGTCTTTGACGCCAAAGTCCTTCAACGCACGCACCGTCCCCTCCACAACCGCGGTCGTGGTGACGGTTCCGTACGGTGGGATGAAGCCTCCGCCCGCCGTGCAGATGTTGGGCTTAAGCAACACCATGTGGCTCGGCTTGAGCGCCTTGAAGCCCTCGCACAGCTGAATTGCGTTGGCCACCGAAGCAACGTCCTTGTATCGTACGATAGAGACGATTGGTTTCATTATGCCGTACCTGCCCATTGTTGGCTTCATCATTTCGTGCCTCCCCATTGACACACGCCGCTGACCGCCTCCGCTGCGCTCGCCATCGCTCCTTCCATGGCGGAACCGCCGAAGAGGTCGCTCACGAACGAAACCCCCTTTAGTTGGCCGGCCTTCTTTTTGAAATCCAACACTCGCCCGTAAGAGCCGACGGGATACCGGGCGGTCGCGTAGGGATGTCGAAATACCGTGGCCTCCTCCACCCACTTGGAAAAGCCCGGAACCATCACATCGATGTCTTCCTGCGCTTTCTTGAGGATTTCTTCGTCCGGTTGGTCAATGAGGTCCAGCGTCAGCGGATGACCGGACCATCCCGTCAGGATACTCCTGCCGCTCGGTACCATCTCGGGAACCTTGGCCCACGCATCGATCGCAAACCAGAAGGTTTTCTTCAGGCCCGGGTCGTTGAAATAGTTCCAGACATCGTTGCGGAGCGGGCGGTCAAGATAGAAGACCGGCATCGGGAGCGGCGCGTAAACGATCGAGTCGAAAAACTCCTTCTGTTCTTCAAGCTCTTCGGGCATCAGGCGGGCGGCCGAAGGCGGGGCTACCGCGACAATCACGTGCCCGGCCTTCTTCACCTCTCCCCGTTCCTCCATCTGGACTCCTGCCACCCTGCCTTTTTCCATCACCAGCTGCCGCACGGGCGATTCATACTGCACCGGCAGTTGTTTTGCCAGTTCCTCGGTGAGAGAGCCCACGCCGCGCGTCAGACTAACAAAATCCGTCAACATGGTCATGCGAAATTGATGGAGGTAATGGTACAGGTTGAGCCACTCCGGCATCCCCGTATTCTCGCCCTGACTTACCACGGTGACGATGTAATCCCTTATCGGCTGGTCCTCGGGCTTCGGGTACAGGTCGAGCGGCATCACGTTGTCATACTCGGGGATGTCTCTGGCGATCCGATACATCGGGAAGCGTTTGCCCAGCAGAAAATACTTGATGAGAAACCAGTAGAGCTGCAGGTTGCCCCGCACGCCGAGCATCTTCATGTAGGGGTCTCGATGGCCGAAAAGCTGGGTCGAACCGTCTTTGAGAGAGAACTGGGTTTTTCCTTTGATGGGACGCCAGGAATGGCTCAGGTTGGCCGCATTCGCCAGCTCGAACGCATACCGGTAGTTGGAATGATAAAATTGGGCGCCGACGTCAACGCGGTCCCCCTTGCGCTCCAGAAATGCCATGCGACCGCCGGGCCGGTTGGTTGCCTCAAGAATCTCAACCGCATATCCCCTCCGGCAGAGCCAGTAGCCCGCAGCAAGGCCTCCGATGCCCGCCCCCACAATAATGACTTTTCTGTTTTCCATATCCTTTCTCCCCATCTTGACGTCTCTCGCGGTCAATCCATATTTGTTCGCCATAACGCACGTCAAAGCCTTAGATCGAGAATCCACAATCAGCGCCCGAGTAAACCGCTCAATTGCCCTTTTTCAAGTAACTCAGACAAAACTCTGAGATGTGATCGTTCACTGTTTCCACCGGCGTGTTCTCGGTATTCACCGACCAAAGCATCGTTAATCCTTCGGAGGTCGCGAGAATAAGATTCGTCGTAATTTCAGGGTTCACCTTTCTGAATTCTCCTGTTTTGATTCCGTCACGGATAATATCCTCGAGGAGAGTTTTGATATCCTCGTACACCTTTTGCATGCCCCTGGAAATGGAGGGATGGACCTTTGTAAGCGCCCAAAACTCAACCCAGGCACGACAGAAATCAAGGGAGAAGCGTTCAAGATCGCTGAAATAGGAAAACATGAAGTTCAAACGGTCGGTGGCGCTCTTGGATTTGTCCAGCAATCCCGGCCGGAGGTCGGCCCCGTAAACACTCATGAGCTGTTCCTGGGCGGCCAGGACGATCTCTTCCTTACTTTTGAAATAGTGCAGCAGCATCCTGTAGCTGCATCCGGCGTGTTTGGCGATTTCACGAATTGAAGCTTTCGTAAAGCCTTTTTCCGCCACGACCGTGTAGAACGCCTCGAGAATTTCCTCCTTCCTGATCTCCGCTATGCTTCTTCTTGCCACGGTTCCCTCTTTTCTGAATCCGATATTCCTCCGCCGGAACATCCCTCGGCGCGCGCGAAACAAACACATCCTATGTTGGATATCTGTAACACTTGTTACATATAATATCAGACACGCGCTCTCTTGTCAACGTTCTCTTCACCGCAATGGTGGAAGAGCGATGGAAAGAATTCAAGAAGGATTTTTCAACCGCAGATTCACGCGGCGCAGCCGCAACCAACCGCCTGGAACACGAATGGCGCCAACGCCGACGAAGAAAACAAAGGAAAACAAAGGGGTCGCCCATTAAAGGTCCCCCTGTCAAGTAAGCACACGAATTTCCTTCGCAAAAATGTCTTTTGCGTTATTTTAGGGACCGGTCACCGCTCTT
>CAYVQZ010000053.1:0-36476 GCA_964453435.1 uncultured bacterium | reverse complement strand
CCGTGGTGAAAAAAACATTGACTGAATCTGAGGAAATGAGCGCCATCTGCGGATAGAAAACGGGCAGGGCGCCTATCGGCGGAGGAGATCCTGTTCCTGGACGATTCCCCGCTGGAGGGCATATGCGGTGAGTGCGGCGCGGCTGTGAACGTTGAGCTTCCTCATGAGGTTGGACCGGTGCCGCTCGACGGTCTTCACGCTGATGCACAGGATGTCGGCGATCTCCTTATACTTGTACCCTTCGGCGATAAGCTTGCAAACCTGGCGCTCGCGCTGCGTGAGCGCTCCGGCCGTCGGATCGGATTTCAGTTTTTGCTTGCTATCCAGATATCCCTCCAGCACCACGTCCGAGATGCCCGGGCTGACATAGCGCTTCCCTGCTAATACGTTCTTCACGGCGACCAGCAAGTCCTGCAAATTCGCGTCTTTCAGGCAGTATCCATCGGCGCCGGACCGAAACGCCTCGAGCACGTAGCGCTCGGCCTCGTGAATCGTCAGCACGAGAACCTTCGTTTCGGGCGAATTCCGCTTGATCTCCCTGATCGCCTCGAGACCGTTCATCTTCGGCATCGAGAGATCGAGCAACACGAGGTCGGGTTTTCGTTCCTGAACGAAGCGGACGGCCTCGAGGCCGTCGGAGACCTCGGCCACACGGTCGAACTCATCGCTCGAACACAGGAGCAAACGCAGCCCCTGCCGAAGAATCGTCTGGTCTTCCGCTATAAGGACGTGTCTCTTTTGTGCCATTGATTGCCTCACGCGCGTGCCTGGGTGGCGCAAAAATACACCGTATCACGCACCTGAACTACATCCTATTCCCGATGGGCTTTCCCCACAGGCTGTGATAGGAATTATATATGCGCTTCGATGCTTTGTCTATAGTTCCCCGCTGGGATAGCGGTAACGTTTTAACCGAGCTTCTGAAAGAACCCGCGTGCCAGGGGGACCATCGCGAATCCCCCCTCCGTGATTCGCAACCGGTCCCCCACCAGCCTTCGACAGGTCGACAGGAACCCGACCCGAGCGGTTTGCGGAGATGAAAAACCCGGAGATTGCGACACAGACACTTCGACGATGAGAATTCATAAGAATGCTTGAACTCACACTGGTACGGTTGGACACGACACACTGGTTCTTTCGGGAATCGATTTCTTGGGGAGATGAACCATGCGCCAGGGAGAAAACTGCGGAGGGAGTTTGATGATGAAAGAAGAAAGAGAACAGGTGCTCAAGGTCTTGCTCGTTGAGGATGACGACGTGTTCAGGGTAACCCTGAAGGGTGTGCTCGACAGGTTGGGTACACCAAGACGCATCATCGGAGCGGCGAACGGCGAGGAGGCGCTCGATGCGGTGTCGCGCGAACGGCCCGACCTCATCTTCATGGATATCCGGCTGCCAGGAGAACAGAACGGACTGGAAGTCACAAAAAAGCTTAAGGAGTTCTTCCCGGAAATTCCCGTTATTGTATTCACGCTCCACGACTACCCGCAATACCGGGTGGCCGCGTTCCAGAACGGCGCCGACAGGTTTCTGGTCAAAGGGATGGTGTCTCCATCTGATATTCTGCAAACAGTCGAATCGGTGCTATCGGAGGAGCGGAAAGCGAGGTGAAGCAGCAGCCACGGAACTCTGCGGAATCCGGGCGCCTTATGACACGAACCGTCTTCCACTTGACAACGTTTCAGTCTCTAAAGATGGGAACCCATAAGGGCGGGGTTCCAAAGGAGTTGGCCAAATGATTCGGAACGCGTTTACCCTTTTGCGCGAAGAGCGTGACGTTCGAGTGAGTTCGCGGGGTGACTTCGACGGCGTCCGGATGTTTGACGACATCCTCGACATGATGCCCCCGACCCACGATGTGGAGCGGATAATCCTCGATTTCTCTCATACCTCACGGCTGAGTCCACTCGAACTGCACTATCTCCTCAGCGAACTGGCTGCAGACCCGTCGTTCAGCAACGTCGAGATTTGCCTCGAAGGTGTCAAGCTGTCGCGCGCCGGGCATGATTGAATCTTTCCGACAATTTATGAATGTCAGCGAAAACGAAGCGCAGGGGGCTGTACCCAATTGCGGAATCTCCTCTTTTTTGGGGGATTCGTAGATTGCCGGACTGCCCCCGAACCGCAGGACATGGAATTATCGGACGGACTCGATTGAGACAAGAATTGAGAGGACTGTCTGTTCGCAGATTCCGCTTATTAGAGTCCCGTGAAGGAAAGGCTCCTTTAAACCGCAAAGGCACAAGAAGGACTTCTTATCCCCAAATTACGCAGATTGTCATTGGGGGACACCATGCAGCATGGTGTCCCCCAATAACCTCTGGTTGCGGCTATGCCGCGCTATGCAAATTTATGGGCGGAATCAGACTTAATCCTTGAAGAACGACCAGGTTTCGTCGCTCGGGACGATTGTCAGAGGCGTGTGGTTGAGGTCCACTCCGCGAACCCGCCAGAACACCTGTTTTCCGGATGGAATCTGCTCCCAGACCGCAGGCGGAAGAACCCAATTAACGTCGCGGATGACCAAGTGGAGGTTTTCCCATGTCGAATAGACCGCCGTTCGTGGTGGAATCGCCATATCCACCGAGAAGCGGTTGTCGACCCCACCATTCGGTGTCCAGGAAAACACGGGGGGACCGGACAGGATAGATTGATGCGCGGGAGACAGGAGCCTGATGTGTGTCAATTCTTCCGGCAGACATGACAGATTTCCGTCACATCGGGCCCATTCGGCAATATCGTTGACGGGATTCTCGATTCGGAGAGCGGTCTCGAAACAATCGCCGACAGTAAACTCGAGACACACCAGCGTTCCCGCAGCGCCAACGCCGACCATATTTTGCGTGGTGAACCCACCGACCCGAATCTGGCCGGGAGAGAGCACGTTCACATCGAAAAAATCGAACCCTTCCGTCAGGTCTCCCTCGGACCAACTCCCGGTAAACGACAGCAATTCGCTTTCGTACGTTAGATCGAAGCCGAATGCGTCGATGGCATTCGGCGCCTGGTTTACCAGGACGCAGAAGGTGACGACGCCATTGCCTTCCGACTGCTGATTGTCGACGTATATGTCGCACTGCTGGGCTGAGACTCCGTTACAAAACATGAGAATAACTAACAGAATCGAACCCCAGAATGTGATCCTCTTACTCACGTTTTAAACCCTTCATTTCATGGCGTTCGAAACCCCTCGACGTCTCAGGGACACAGGTTTGGGCACGGAATCCCCATGTAGCACTGGAAAATGCAGAGCGCATCCGAGGGTGTCACGTGTCCGTCTTCATCGACATCGGCGTGGTTTCGCTCGCAGTCATCGAGCTGAATGATACCGAGATATTCCTGGAACGCGAGGAGCGCGTCGCCGGGCGTCACCTGTGTGTCTCCGTCGATGTCGCCGTCGGCCGGGCAGTAACAACTGAACCCGCCGGCAGCTGCCGGCCAATTGGATATGTCGCTCACGAGGTTCGTCAGCATTGCATTGCACACATTGTCCGGCGAGCACGTGGATATCTCGAACTCCAGTTCGACTATGATGCCGCTTTCACCTTCGGAGACCGGGTCTTGAACGGTAAAGCCGCCGACCCTGATTATGCCCGGCGCAACCTCGTAGGCGTCGAAGAAGTCCCAGTTGGCGGTCAGCGAGCCTCGTATGTGCACGCCGCTGTATGACATGTAACCGAGCATCTCGCACTGCGAATAGTCGAAGTCGAAGCCGAGAGCTGAGATTTGAACGCATGCGGTCTCCACCCGAACGGGCATCGTAACGAAATCACCGGGCGCTGCCGCGACGTCGTCGACCACGAGCCGACATGTGCACAGGTCGTTCTGGTCGCAATCCTGGTCGATTCCGTCACACGGTATTTCGGGCGCGCCCGGGTAGACCGAATCCGAGCCGTCGTCGCAGTCGCCCGTTATCAAAGCGGTATATGGAACCTCAGGCGCACAGAGGTGTCGCGCGTCCCCCTCGATTCCGTAGCCGTCCTGGTCCTCGTCCCTGTAATACGTCACCAGCGCGATGCAGTCGGGGTCGTCGGCGTCGGCCAAATCGTCGCAATCGTCGTCGATGCCGTTGCACACCTCCTGGGCCGTCGGCTTCACGGCCGCGTTGGCATCGTCGCAGTCTCCGCCCGCAAGCGCGGTGTATGGCGACTCCGGCGCGCAGAGCCTCAACGAATCATCGGTCACGCCGTAGTCATCCTGGTCGTCGTCCCGATAGTACGTTTCAGCGCCTACACAATCCGGGTCGTCGGCGTCGGTCAACTCGTCACAATCGTCGTCGATGCCGTTGCACACCTCCTCGGCGCCGGGGTTGACAGCCGGTTCCGCGTCGTCGCAATCGCCGCCGCGGGTCGCCGTATACGGAGCCTCAGGCGAACAGAGGATTCTTGTATCCCCGTCTATTCCGTAAGCATCCTGATCGTCGTCGCGGTAATACGTGACAACGTTGGCGCAGTCCGGGTCTTCGATGTCGAGCAAACCATCGCAGTCGTCGTCAATGCCGTTACACACCTCTTGCGCTCCCGGATTTACCTCATCGTTTCCGTCATCACAGTCACCCTGGCATTCGGAATAGGTGTCACCATCGTCGTCGGTAATAGACTCGCTGGTCGCGGCAGCGGAAGAACCTCCATACGCGCCCATGTTCACCCTGGCGCCGTTGGGTTCGGGCTCGCCGACATATTCGGAATAGACCGAGAACACATATGCTCCGTTTGCCACGAGATAGTCGTTCGCGAAGCCGTTGGCGAGCCATAGCATATCCGTATTCGCGTCCGCCACGGTGTCGCGCTCGGTCTTAAGGCCGTCGGTAATCCAGATGGCGCTCCCGACCTCGATGTTGGTGACCTCATTGACATATAGCTTGGAACTCGCCGCCAGGTAATCCAGGGTCAGCTTTTCGACCGGGTCTCCGGCATCGATGCAGGGAGAGCAGGGGTGCAGGCGATAGTCATCGTTTGCGGCATCCTCATACATCGGGTCAACCGATATGTCGTGCACGCCGGGAGAACAGCCGCTATATGGCTGCGGCGTATACCAAATATTGTTGTATTCAATAACAGGGGATCCATCCGATTCGACGGTGATGCCGCTTGCGGCATTCGAGATGATGTTGTTGACGATTACGGGGGATGAACCATCCCGAACAAGAACCGCGTCGGCATATACGTTGGTAAACGTATTCCGAAGGATCAGCGGCCGGGATGAATCTTCGCACCTGATTCCTGAGCCCGTGAGGGACGTGATGACGTTGTTGGAGATGACCGGAGCCGCGCCGTTCCTCGTCGTGACGCCGTGCGACAAACCGACAACGGTAAAACCACGCAGGTACGAATTCGATATCCCGTCGAAGAGCACGCTTGAGGAAGAATCCAGAATTGAAGCTCCCGCTCCTGCGCCGAGGAGGTCCACGTGTTCCTTCATCGTGATAGTTTCCGGATAGACCCCGTCATAAACCACGACCGAACCGCCGTATCCTCCATCGAACAAGGGAGCGTTGAGCGCATCGTTTATGTTTGCGTAGTCCCGTCCGGGGTCATCATCAACGGTCACAGCCGGAAAAGCGCCCATGTCCGTCGCGCCATCACCGACGACGCCGTCGCCGGTACCCGCATTGACACACGAACTGCCGAATGCAAGGTGATAGTTCTCGGCCAAAGGATCGACGAATTCGGGATCGGAAGCGGTATTGGCGCCACCCCAAAGGAGAACGCTACCTGCCTCGACATAGGCGCCAGCCTCTCCGCCTTCGACACACGAGAAATCGATTGAGAGCGATGAGTCGCCTATGACCGCAATTTCGGGAGCGTAATTCGAGGCATAATTGCCCCACAGAATGCAGTTGGTCAGAGCTGCCGTTGCTCCGTTTTTGCACACGATTGCGCCCCCAAACCCGGAGACCCGGTTTGCCGTTATCGTACAGTTCCGGAATGTGGGCGCCGATAAATTCGTGGAAACGACCGCGCCGCCGAAGCCGGAGACCGAGTTGCCGGAGAAAACACAATTCGAGATAGTCGGGGACGAGTTGTAGCAGTAAACCGCGGCGCCACCGCCGAATACGTATCCGTTCCGAATCCGGAAGCCATCCACAACTGAGGCGGAGGTCTCCCCGCTGTTAAAAATGAATGCTCTGCCGCCGCCTTCGCAATCGATCACGCACCGGGCGGGACCGTGTTCAGAGCGGAGCGTCAAAGCTTTCCCGTCGAAATCAAGGTTTCTGTTGTCCACGCCCGAATACACGCCGTCGCGGACTATGATGATGTCGCCGGTGACCGAACCGTTCAACGCGGCTTGAACGCTTGGAAACGTGTCGGGAACATAGTAGGTATCAGAGAAGGCCGGCCAAGAGAAAAGCGCAAGGAGCACAACTGCAGCAAGGGACAGGAAAAGGCGTTGCTTCCGTTTTTCGCCCATACCTCCTCCCCTGCCCACTTCTCCCCGCGACAAACACCTGGTACAGACAAATGTTACCGATGCAAGGCCAAAAAGTCAACTGAGGAAAGGTAACAATCCGCCCTTGCGCGGCCCAGCAATTCCGGAGATAGGGGTTTTCCGGTCCGGTGTCTTACAGCAACGTTCCCATCTCCTTAACGAGCTTCTCGCATTCCTGGTAGGTATTCCCCCCCAGTTTCGCTTCCTCTTTCTTAAATTCGGACAGAAGAGCCGCTTGTTCCTCTTGGGATAATTCCTTGTCGACCAGAGGATAGAAAACGTAGTCTTCGCGATGGATATGATGCCGCAGGAGGGATATGTACGAAGCCAGGCTCTCCAAAAGGTCCATGCTCTGGGACTCTTCTCCTCGCGAATAGCCGTCAATCGACTTGTCGACCACTGTGACGAGGTCACGGCCACGCTCGTGCTGGTGTTTCAGAGAATCAATTTGAGCGTCAATCGCGCCTTCCTTCTTTTGGGCCAGGGTGTTGAACATCAGATGCTCTTCTTTGAAGTGATGGAATTTGTCGGAAAAGGTTCGCGAGAAATTGACAACCGTCTCAAAGAATTCCTTTGGCGGCCTCTCGCCGTTTTCCATTTTCTCCACGGCGAGCGAGAAATTGTCGAGAGCCTGTCGGATCAAATTGTGCTCGCCTGCAAGAACTTCGGTAGATTTTTCCATGGTTTTGCCTCCTTCTTGGAATCGAACCGCTGCAATCGCCTTCACATCCATCGACGTAAGTGTGCGAGACCTCTGGAAATCCTTCCATGACATATGTCACAGCCACACATCCGACAAGTGTGAAGAAAAATACCCGTATAAGATTATCCATGAACTGGCTAATCCGCTAGCCGGCGCGTCTGTCCCGGGGTCTGTGAGTGAACTTAATGGCGGGAGAGGAAGCGGTCATACCTGAGCGGAGCAAGGTCTATTTCTTCGAAGCAGTCGATGTTGTGGTCGATGATCATGGACGCGAGAATCTTCCCTGTCATTGGCGCATGCATCACGCCGTGGCCGCTGAAGCCGACGGCGAGGTACAAGCCGGTCGGCTGCGGGACCGGCCCGAGTATTGCGGTGTTGTCGGGGGTCATGCTGCGCAATCCGGCCCATCCCCTCACAATGCGGAGCGACTCGAGCCGCGGCAGCCTGTGTGTCGCGCGCTCGGCCAGCACCGGAACGCTCGACCAGTCAACGCTGAGGTCATGATTCGGGCATTCCCACAGCTCGGCGATACTCGTCAGAAGTCCGCCGCTCTCGGGCCGGAAATAGAAAGGAGGGTCTCTATCAAAGTAAAATGGCGCCGACGAGGGCACGATGTCGGTGGGCGATGAAATGAATATTTGGCGCTTATGCGGGATAACGGGCAACTCCGTGATACCCGCAAAGCCTGCAATTTCTTTGGCCCTCGGCCCTGCGGCATTAACGACGATTCGTGTCTCGATGAAGTCGTTCGGCGTACGCACGCCGGCAACCAATCCGTTTTTAGTCTCTATCCCGACAACCGGTGTTCGCGTCAGTATCTTCACTCCCAACCTCCGGGCTGCAGCGCTATAACCCCGGATGACGCCATAGGGATCGAAATAGCCGTCATTTGGCGTGTAAATTCCCCCAAGCAAATCGGCGGTTACCAGACCCGGAATGAGTTCCGCCAGTTCATGCGGTTTGACCAGGCGAGCATCCACGCCCATGCCGGAAAGCGTTCGAACTATGCGCTCCAATTCCGACAAGTCATCAACCGTTGCGGCCGTTTGAATGCAACCGCTTCTCCGAAAATCGACCGCCACGTCGAACCCGTCTTCAAATTGGACGAGGCTCTGCAGGCTTTTCTGGCTTAATTGCAGGTTGACCTTCTCGGCCAGGTGATGATAGATGATTCCGGCGCTTGCGGCGGACGAGCCGCAACCAAGAAGAGGCTCTTTCTCGACCAGGATGGCGTCCGTGAGTCCGGCGGCGGCGAGGTGGTACGCAATGCTCGTCCCCACAATGCCGCCACCTATGATAACCGCGCCCGCTCTCATGGCGACCATGATAGCGGTGGCGGACGCTCGCAGTCAAAAGAAGGAAAAGACGAGCTTTTGAAGCGACCGAAATTTGTACCGCACAGGGTTCTTATTGCATGCTCAACATGGTACGATTATTCCCCATACCGGGCAAGATTTGTGCAAAATGCGTCATCATGTCGTCAGCCGATTTCAATTTGGAAATTTTGACGTCGCCCCGCTCCAGGTCTATATCGTAGCCGGTTTCGTCCTCGATTATCCTTTCAATACTTGCGATGCTCGCGTGCGCGGGGTCAAATTCGACCTTTTTGATATCTTCGCAATCCAGAGAGGCCGTCGCCGTTCCGGGCAGGTAAATCGCGCCGGTGGAAAAGTCCACAGCAAAGGCGATCACGCCCGGGATGATGAAGAACAGTAAGCCGATCGCGTCCAGGATCGCAACTCCCGCGTCGATGCGTCCGCTTGTTTGTCCCCGCCGCTCGGGATACAGAATAGTGCCGCAACCAATCAACTGAAAAACCAGCGCAAAAACGATGAACAAACGTAATTTTTTCACCAGGCCAGCCACCATAATCTCCCTTTCCTCCCTTGTCTTTGCGGGTCGGGCGGGCTGTGTCTCCCGCCTTCTTTCCGCTCCCATCTCCCTGCCTCATCACGAGAACACGATACCTGCTCTTGAGTTGCTGGAGCATGCATTCGGAAACAGGGATGCAAGATTCTCGCCATTTTGAGGCCAAAATCCGTGAGCCAGACTGGCGCAAAGGGAAAATGAGAAAGAGATGAAGCCCGCCAGATGTCGGCATCCTGTACTGCCATCTACCAGAATTGTGAATTTCCGTCGGGATTTTCATGCCGCGACTACCATAGTGTTAACGATAGCGAAGTGATACGAGGCGAAAGGGACTGTGAATCCGTGCGACGATTATGAATGTCAGTGAAAACGAAGCGCAGGGGGCTGTACCCAATTACGGAATCCCCCTATCCTTCAGCGAAGGGGACTGTCCCAGATTTACGGGCACGAAGGCGCCGTAGAATCGGGACTGTCCCCGAAGCGACCCGCTTTTCTTCGCTGAGCGGAGCGAAGTCCCGCGCATTCCGCGGGCTGGAATCGGGACTGTGAGTGTGTCTCACGATTCTGGATGCCCTGCTTTGGGGGCTGTACCCAATTACGCAATTCCCCCCATTCCTTCGTTGAGCGCAGCGAAATCCCGCGGACTCGCGGGATAGATTGGCGGACTGCCCCCAAAGTTTGTTGTTCGGAAAGATGTACAATCATGAGACAGATACACTGCCCCCGAAGCGAAGTTCGGTTGCGGCTATGCCGCGCTGTGTATCTGTCCAGTGGTCGCTCTTGTTGCCGAAAAAACGACACGGGAAGCTGCGAGCGCGCCGGCGGCTCCGTCTCCGAGTTTCGGGGGTACGGCCCCTCTCCGCCGGCATCGCGGACAAATGTGCAATCGTATGACAGATTCTCTGTCCGCTCTCACGCCGGCCGGACGCGTATGGTATAATTTTGTCAAATTTCCATCAGGCGGCATCTCACCCGGTTGACGAAAATGAAAATCACCGAAGAGGCGTTCACTCCCCGCAAGAAGAAAAGGGAATTTGGCTTTGCCGTAAGCCCGGCCATTGTCTGCCTGGTCGTCATGTTCGCCTTTGCCCTGATTTTCTGGTGGGCGCGCATCCAAAACACGGAGGCGGAGGAGAAGATTCTTGTCGGCTCGAATACCGACATGTACATGTATCACTTGCCCGTTCGGGCATATGGCTTCGGAACCCTCAAAGACGGTGAGTTGCCGCTCTGGAATCCCTATACCAATTGCGGAATGCCGTTCTTGAGCACCTACCAGGCCGCTCTGTTCTACCCGCTGAATTTTCCTCACCTCTTCTTTCGTCCCGAGACCGCCATCAGCCTGATATATCTGCTCCACATTTTTCTCGCCGGCGCTTTCATGTATCTCTGGCTCCGCGAACTGGATGCGGCGCCGGCGGCCGCAACGTTCGCCGGAACCGCGTACATGCTCTGCTCGTTTGTGAGCTACGTCCTTGCCTGGCCGCACATTATCCTGTGCCACACCTGGATTCCCATTGTCTTCTTTTTCCTGCATCGGACATTCCTGCGAGCCGGCCAAACCGACATGATATTGCTTGGGGCGGCATTGGGCTGCCAGTTCCTCGCCGGCTACATGCAGGGTTTTGTCTACACGTTATACGGCGCCTTCGCTTATTTGTTCTTCCTGGCCCTTGTTCGGCTCGTACGAAAAAAAGGAGAGCCCGCGTCGTTGGGCCGCTCCTTCCTCTATTCGCTTGCGGGAATGTCGGCTATACCCGCCGTTCTCACCGCTTTTCAATGGCTGCCGACCTATCATCTTTCCCGGCTCAGCGTGCGATCGGCCGAAGGGTTGAGCAGGGAAGCAATACTGGTGGGAGGCTCGCTGTTCCCCTCCACCTTTTTCACCGCACTTGTGAACCCCGATTCGTTCAAGTGGTTCCAATACACCTTGTATCCGGGTATCTTGACGCTGGTTCTGGCAGTTTTTGCGCTCCTGGAACCAAAGCGCCGACGTTTCATCCTGTTCTTTCTGGGAATGGCGGCGCTCTTCACGGTGATTTCCTTCGGCTCCCACACGCCCATTTTCGACCTGTATCGGCTGCTTCCGACAGGCAGTTGGTTTCGCCTTCCGAATCGTCTGCTGATTCTGACTGCGTTTTCCATAATAACCATGGCGGGCCTGGGTTGCGACCATTTACTTGCGGATGTTCTCGCAAAGCCCGCCCCTCACTCACGGGGGCTCAGCCGCTACGGTCTCTTCCTCGGGTTATGCGGCCTATTCATTTTACTGCTGCCCAAAGTCGGAGCACTATATGTCTTCATATTGTTCATCGCGTGCATCCTCGCCGCACGAGGAAATTCCGGACCGCTCGTGGGAAGCGTGGCGATTGTGCTGCTGGCGCTCGACCTCACCCTCTATGTGTTCAACCCGGTGACCTACCCCTGGATCACGACCCGTGTTTTTCCGGATTCGACCAGCGAGTTCGAATTTCTGCGGAACAACATGAAGGACTCGCGAGCGCATATCTTTCACGCGAAGCACGACTGGAAGAACTACCTGCTGAACGCGAATGTCGGAATGGTCGAGCGGATTCGCGAAACGGGCGGCTACGAGTCGCTTTCACTCCAACGGTTC
Source organism: uncultured bacterium (assembly GCA_964453435.1). GTDB lineage: Bacteria > Abyssobacteria > SURF-5 > SURF-5 > SURF-5 > CAYVQZ01. The sequence continues at coordinate 24,858 of CAYVQZ010000053.1, read as the reverse complement.
GCGGAGTTCTGCGCGTACATGGACACCGGCGGCCCGCCCTCGGCATCGAACCCGTTCACGGGAACCGTTCGATGGACATCCGACAGCGTGCATCCGCGCCTGCTCAATCTGCTGGGCGCGAGATACATCGTCAACGACGCAGGGAGAGACTTGTACCCGGAAAAGATTCCGGAAAACAAAATGCCGAAGGGGTTTGACCTGAAAGAGGTTTTCTCGGGGCAGCTTACTATTTACGAGAACGACAAGGCCATACCCCGGGCATTCTTTGTGAAAAATGCGGAGGTGGTCAAAGATAAGTCTGGCGCGCTTGCCAGGCTCGCCGACCCGAAGTTCGACTACCGGACAACCATCGTTCTTGAGGAGGAACCGGAGGTGCAATCCCCGGCCTCTGCCGCGAGCCAGGAGAAAACCGCTCTGACGGAAATAATTGTCAAGACTCCTGCCGAAGGCAAAATCGAGCTGACCGTAAGCACGGCCGAGCCAGGTTTCATCTTTTTGAATGACGTATGGATGCCGGGATGGCGCGCCGTGGTGGACGGCAAGGAAACGAAGGTCTACCGGGCGGACTACCTCTTTATGGCAGTTCCGGTAGACACCGGAAAGCACTCGATTTCGTTCTTGTACGTGCCCGAGGGATTTCGAGCAGGCGCCTGGATAAGTTTCGCTTCGCTCGTACTGCTTTCCTTTTTGCTGGCGTTCGATTACGCTCGTCGGCGGGCAAAGAAAATGGCTCCGTGGGAAACGGCTCCAAAGAAGCCGGAGCGGCGTTTGAAGCAGCGCAACCCCGCTACGGTCCGCCCCCGGCCGAAGTCTTCCGACTGACCCTATTCGATGTCGTCCGGCCGCACCGCAGCCTGCGCATCATCGGAAGCGTACGTCGAGAGAGCAAACTGCATCACCCTGATGGCCTCCTCGCCGGTCAGGCGCGCGGTCGTCCCCTCGAGCAGGCTGTCGATGAAATGCCTGTTCGAGCCTTTGAAACCTTCCTCCCATTCGGCCGGAATGTCATTGAAGCAGCGCGTCTCGCCGTCGCGATACATGACGAGGGGCGGAATGTCCATCAGTTGGGCCGTGCACCGGGTGACCCACAGAATCCCGCGGGAGCCGGTGACTTCGAACCGTTCCTCGCATGAGTAGTATTTGGCCTTGATGTAGAGGTCGCTCGCGTGGACACACTCCATGACGCCGTACCGCTGATCGGACTTGTATTTCCACATCACCGTAGCCGGGGCGTCCACAAAAAAATCACGGTTCTCGATGAAAGCGGAAACCTTCTCCACGTCGCCGCCGAGAAAGAGCGCGACGGCGAACTTGTGATGCATGTCGTCGAGCATGTTACCGCCGCCGCTTCGCTCGTGGTCGAATCGCCACGTCCACGCTTGCGGGTCAACGAACCAGCCGCACTCCATGCTGCCCACGGTCGTGCGCACGCGAATCATGCTGGGAGTCCCGATCTCGCCCGCGTCGATCAATTCCTTTGCTCTCGTTATGGGCGGATAGAAGATGAAGGGGTCGTTCACGCGGAGCGCAACGTTTGCCTTTTCGGCGGCCTCGATCATCGCGCGCGCTTCGGAAACATTTCGCGCCATGGGTTTTTGGACGGATATGTGCTTTCCGGCCCGCGCCGCCTCGATTGCCATCGGGCAATGCAAGTGGTGAGGAGTAATAATCTCGACGGCGTCAATGTCGTCCGCAACCAAAACCTCGCGATAGTCGGCGGTCCACCGTTTCGCTCCCCATAGTTCGGCCTTCGCCCGGGCCTTTTGGACCTCGGAATCGCACGTGGCAACGATTTCGACGCGTTCGTCCTCGCGGTAACCCCAGACCGTCAGGTCGGCGATTACGCCGCAGCCGATTACTCCCACTCGCACTTTTGCCATTGCGCCGTGTCTCCTCAGCCGGTTTTGAATAACCTGAAGAAGTGGCGGACCGACTCTCGCCAGCGAACAAACTTAAGTTTTCGGAACGCGACAACGGTCATTTTCAGGAGAAGCCACCCGTGCTTGAACCGCTCTATTTTTATGTCGCCATACGTGCGAGCCCGGTAGCGAACCGGCATCTCCGCAATTTTCAGGTCCAGACGAGCGGCCCCGAACAGCAGGTCGAAATCGCCAAATGGGTCGAAATCGCCGAAAAACTCGCGGTTTGCCGCTATCCGTTTGTAGTCCTTCATGAAGAGGACCTTCGTGCCGCACAACGTATCGGTTATGCGTTGTTCGAGCAACCATGAGAACACGTAACTGAAGAGCTTGTTCGCGATGATGTTGAGGAACCGCATCGCTTCCCTTTCCATGGGGTATACAAGCCGCGAGCCGTTCACAAATTCGGCTGTTCCTTCGACCAGGGGCGTATAGAATTTCGGCAGGTCTTCGGGTGGCACGGTCAGGTCGGAATCAAGAATCATCAGGATTTCCCCCGTTGCCGCATCGAATCCCCGCCGCACGGCGTCTCCTTTTCCTGCCACCGGCGTTTGCCGAATCAGGCGAATCTCTCGCCTTCCCCTGTACCGCTCGATCATTTCCTCTACCTTCTCGACCGTCCCGTCCGTCGACTCTCCATCCACGAATATGAGTTCGGTATGCGTCCCTATCTCCGGAGTTCGCTCGACGCATCCCTCGATGTTGCCGGCCTCGTTCCGTGTCGGGATGATGACGGAACAGGAGCGCTCCTGCCCCGGGCGCGGATGCGGCAGCGGCCGCACTTCGAGCACTTCCAGCAGGCACAGATGGTGGAGCCCGGGCAGATGCGCCACATACTCGTTGAAAAGTGTGGAAAGGACGGGAACTTTTTTCGGCAGGAGAAGATGAAACTCCTCCCGCGCCACATGGTAGCCCGTCAGGTTCAAAAGGTTTTTCAAATCGGGAAACGCAAGCCAATTCTGGTGTTGCTGCGGCATCTTCAGACCAAACCGTTCACCCGCTTTCAGCACAGGCTCCCACAGGAAGTTGTACTGAGTAATTACAACAGTTGTGTCAGGCCCACAGACTTTGTGCAACTCGGTAAGCGCCTGCCAGATGTCGGTCAGGAAACCGATGAGGTCCGACATTATGATGTAGTCAAATTTCTCGTCGATAGCGAGTTGCTCGACGTCGCCCTGGCGGAACTCCAAATGGGGATATTTTTGAGCGGCAACCGAAACCATTCCTGCGCTCAGGTCGATACCAAGGCCGCGGGACGGCCTGACGCTGTTCAACAGGTCTCCGGCGCCGCAACCGACCTCGAGCACGTTCTTGCGGGGAGGGATAAACCGAGAGCATATTCTTTCGAGTTCGGAATAGTAATACCTGTTTTTCTGCTTCCATTCATCGCGCGCCTCGGCCATCGAATCGAAATACGCGGCAAGCTTTTCTTTATCCACTTGGCCTTCCCCTGAACAACCCCGGCGACAAAACTCGTGCTATTATACGCATGCCACCCGTCAGTTTCAAACCCCTGAAGTGGGTTCAGGTCTTGAAATTTGAATTAAATGCCATAACGATATAATATTATAATGATACGCAACAACACGGCCCTTTGCAACAAGTACTCGCCGAGGCGTGTCTCCGTGGTTGGTTGCCACAAACGAGCCCCGGCCCTCTTAATCCGTCAAAGTCGGTGTGAATTCGTGGTTACAGAAGTTCTCTTGCTTTTCTTTGCGACCTTCGCGCCTTTGCGGTTCAATCATGCATTTGTCGTCTATGTGGCCGATTGTATTTTATCCGCGTCCATTTGCGTTCATCCACGGTTCCCGGGTTTGCCTTGCTCTCTTTGCGGTTGAAAGAGCCTTTCTCTGGTTTCCCGTCTTCACGGGAATGACGGGGGAAAAATCCGCGCATCCCATGTCAGCCTTTGGATATCGGAAAGAAACGGTTTCCTGGATGACAGGCAGGTGGTCAGAGGCGGAAAAATCGGATTACACGGCGGAGCCCAGCCGGTGAGCGCGATACCAGTCAATCGTGCGTCTGAGACCGGCCTCCAAGTCCATCCGAGCGTGAAAGCCGAGTCTATCCCCGGCTTTCGAGACGTCGAGGCATCGCCGCGGCTGCCCATCGGGCTTCGATGTATCCCAGATGATTTTTCCCTTGAACCCGCAGAGTCGCGCGATTAACTCCACGAGATTCTTGATCGGTATCTCTTTTCCCGTTCCTATGTTCACGGGTTCGGGACTGTTCCATTTCTCGGTCACCAGCACGATCGCCTCGGCGGCGTCTTCCACATAGAGAAACTCGCGCGTCGCTTTGCCGGTGCCCCACACTTCTATGGAGTCCTTCTTCGCCTCGACGGCTTCGACACATTTCAGAATGAGGGCGGGTATGACGTGCGACGTTTCCGGGTCGAAATTGTCGCCGGGGCCGTACAAATTGACCAGCATGGGATTAATGGCGTTGAAGTCGAACTCATCGCGATACGCCTGGGATTGAACGAGCAGCATCTTTTTAGCAAGGCCATACGGGGCGTTGGTCTCCTCGGGATAACCGTTCCAGATATCGTCTTCCTTGAATGGAACGGGAGTGAATTTCGGGTACGAGCAAATCGTGCCGGCCGAAACAAATTTCGATACGCCGCGGAGACGCGCCTGCTCCATCAACTGAACACCCATGATCAGATTCTTGTAGAAGAATGTGCCCGGATATTTGCGGTTTGCGCCAATGCCGCCCACAACTGCCGCCAGATGAATGATGATATCGGGGTTCGCCTTGTCCAGGAGACGCATAATGTCCGCCTCTCTCGTCAGGTCGAATTGCTCGCTCCTCGGCGCGAACACTTCTTTGCAGTTCGCCTCGCGGAGCTTCTCCACCACATACAGCCCAAGAAAGCCCGCTCCCCCCGTTACCACCACCCGTTTCGACTCAAAGAATCCCATCGGCAATCGCCCCCCGGCGCAGACGCGCGGCATGAAATGCCATTGATTGCGCAGCGAATCACTGCTTCTATGTATCGTCCGCATCGAATGGCATTATCGAGAAAGACATCATGCGATTCACCGTGGAAGCGCAGCGAGCGCCTCCGCGCTTGAAGCCTGCCAAATGGTACCAGAAAGCGACAAGTCGGGTCAAGGATTTTTCCGAACAGAAATGTTCCGCGCTGGCGCGTGGGGCCACACAGCGGCGGCACGCGCCGCACCGCAGGGGGAGCATGGGGGGCCAAGCTCTACCTTGCGCCGGATTCTTCTATGTCACGCTTCAATTGTCTGAGTTCGTCCTCGACCTTCGATTCGACTGATATTTCGCTCCACCGGCCTGTGGCGTCACCAACGATGTCTCCGGCGCCGAGCATGCTTACCTCAGCGACGGCATCCGCCTCGGTCTCTGCCGACAAAACATGCTCAACAACATTGTCGTACGCTTCGAATGCGGTCATATCGGAGAAGGCGTTCTTCTCGGTGACGCCCGAAATGGACTCGTGGATAGCTTTTTTGGCCTCCGCGAGTTTTCGCCGGGCAACCAGGAATTCCCTTTGGCGACGAGCCTCCAACACTTTGGCCTCCAGCGCTTCAAGCGCTTGCTTCAAAAGCGTTGTTCCTTCTGTCTGCCTGTTCAACTGTTCCTGCAATGAATCGGCTCTTTCGAGATGATTCAGACGGTGGCGCAGAAGTTCCTTCGCCTCGGCCTCCCGACCCTCTTTTAGCAGCGTCGCCGCCTGCCCGCGAAGTCGCCCGGCTTCCGCTTCATGAGTGTGAAGCATTCGTTCGAGCCTCTTCTCCGCCGCGAGCGCATTTCCTATTTGCAATTTAGCTTGGCGGAGGTTGTCATGCATGTCCGTGATCGATTGTTTCAGGGCTTTTTCCGGGTTCTCCATTTTTTCGAGCAGCGCGTTCGTGTTCGCTCTTACGATGTTTTTCAATCTTCTGACAGCTTTCATTGTATTGTCCTCCCTGAGAATAAGTGGCCCTTTTTCAACTTACCAGGCCCGCTCCCGAACAGGTTTCGCGCCGAGCAGGTCGATAAGACGCGTGACCCGCTCGACATAATCCTCGTTGCCCGCCTCCGGAAATTCCATCGCGGTCACGTCGAGGTCAATACGGTCTAGAAAATCTATGCACCGCGCGATCTCTTTTGCCAATCTATCCTCCTTTCTATCGTCCACTACTTGTGTGGTCGCTCCAATTTCATTTCGGATAGACGACCCGTCGGTTTCATATCCGCGTTTCTCACGATGCAAAAGCCCAATCAACCGGAGCGCCTTCAACGAGGCCGATTCGGTTGCGTCACGTAACTCTCCGACAAGTTCCTCCGGCATGTGAGGCCGGGTATCGACAAACGCCGAAATCCGCCGGTACCGCTCGAGCACTTGCTCTGCGTTTTCTCTCCATTTCCGCGTCAGCCGTTTCTCGATACGCCTGAATGTCTGCTCGACTCCGTCTTTTCGCACGGTCGCAAATAGCGGGAGCAGCCCCGCCGCCGCCACGAAACCGAAGGCGGCCCCGCCGAGCATTTGAATAACACTGCTCGGGAACAAGGAGCCCAGAGCTCCGGTTCGACAGACCCATGCATAGACGAGCGACGCGCCATAGCCCGACAGGGTCGAGCAAACGAGCGCCCGAATTCGCTCCTTCTCGCCGCCGAAGTCAACCAGCGCGGGGGCGTTCACCAAACACCCGCACAGCATCGCGGCGAATACGGCGTAGCGGGTAGAAAACGCCACGAGCGCAAGCGCCGAGAGGATTCCGGCGGCGAACCCGGCCGCCAGCCTCAGCCGGGATTGACCCCCGAGGCCGAGTCTCGTTGCCAGCGCGACCGAAAAAATAAGGGGAGCGCATATGAAAGCGATCTCATGACTCAGGACCGACGCAATCAGGCCCGCGGCGGCTGCGAGCGAGCCGCTCGCCGCCGCGGCCGCGAGTTCCTTATCGAATTGCGGTTCGATTTCGACTCTGTAAAGTCCCATGTTCGGGTCCTCTTCCGAACTTCCCTCAGCGCTGCATATACATGTAAGCGTTCACCTTCTGCCGCTTCCGAAAATCTTTTCCCTCGCTGCTGTCGGCGGCCACCGGCGCGCTCAGCGTCGAGAGCGCGTCGCCCATCGCCCGAATCTGCTCATCGAGGTCGTCGCTCCGGAAATACGATTCGTTCACCGTGCTCGAGGCTTCAATCTGTTCCCGAAGAACGTGCTGGGCCTCGGCCTTGCGGCCCGACTCGAAGAATCGAATGGCCCTTTCGAGCGCGCCCGCCGCCTTGTTCGACTCGACCTTCTCGAGCACATCCCGATTTTTGCTCTTTGCAACCTTGTCTTCGTCCGGCGTTATCGTGGCCTTCACGGCGGCGGCCACACTAGCGCTGCCGGACCGTTCGACATCGTGGTAGCTCAGCTTCACCTTCGCGACATCCAGACGCTCCGTCCCGGAGGTCGGCACGGTCAAGCGCGCAACCACCTTTCTCTGTTCGCCGGAGTATATGTCGCCGAGCAACACCGTGACCGTGTTCCCGGCGCGCTCGTACTTGTATCCCTCGATATCGTTCAACGCCACGCCGGGCGAGAGCTCGATGCTCAAGGAAGGATTCTGCGCAACCACCTGCAGAAGCTCGTCGAGCTCGTTCCGAAAGATGTCCGGCATTGAGTCGGCGCTGGCGATGTAATAGTAATTGCCGCCCGAATACTCGGCCAGTTCCAGCATCAGGTCCTCGTTGTAGTCGGTCCCGACGCCGAGCGTCGTAATCGCGATACCATGTGACGACGCCTCGCGGGCAAATTCGTTCAGCCTCGCCGGCTCGACAACGCCCCGGTTTGCGAGTCCGTCCGACAGCAGGAGAACCCGGTTAATCTGCTCCTCCGCCAGGAACTTACTCACCTGGGCGATTCCCGCGAGCATGCCCCCGCTAAGATTCGTGGACCCGCCCGGACGTATCGCCTCGATGGCCGCCAGCAGCTCTCCTTTCTCGGCGATTCGCACCGAAGGCTGAAGAACGGCCGCGTTGTCGTCGTAGACCACGAGGGCGACCCTGTCATCCGGCGCCAAATTATTGACGAGGAACTCCGCCGCTCTCTTTGCGAACCCGAGCTTGTTCTGCGAGGCCATCGAGCCGCTCCGGTCGATGACGAGCGCCAGGTTCATGGGCAATCTGCGCGCCGGCGCGACACTGTCCGCCCCGAGAACAATCTGCAGGAAAACCTCGCCGCCGGCCCCTTGCAGGATGTGCGTGTTGCTCAGCGCGCACGACATACGGACAGGTCCGCCGGACTGAACGGGATTCTGTGGCGGTGGGAACAGCGGCCTGAGCGGCGTGATGCCCGTCCCGGGCACGGCCGCATTCACACCCGCCAGCGCGGCGGCAATCGGAAGACAAATTGCCGCGACAAGAACAATCATCAGCTTTCTCATTGTCATTCTCCTTTCCGAGGTTGGGGGAACCATGACCGTCCTGTTTGAATAAACGATTGAATCCCGGAAAAGTTTTAATGGACCGCAGACCCATTCCCGCCTCGCTCTGCCATTCCCGTGAAAACGGGAATCCAGAAAAAGACTCATTGAACCGCAAAAGTGTTAAGAGCGCAAAGAAAAGCAGAGGAAGTTTTGGAGCCGCGGATTCGCACGGATTAAAGGAATCTCTCTCTTTTGCATTCGTCCAATTCGTCAAATTCGTGCTCCATTTTCTCAACCGCGGATTTCACCCCGGGACGCCGAGGACACACAAGGAAGGCAAAAAATTTAACGCCGCACAGAATCTCCCTTTTTTCTGAAGGGGGAGGCGAAACCGTGTGTCAATGGATTGGCGCCTACACATTGATGGGTGGAATGAGTCAGGCGCACGGCCGCGCGCCCCAACGAAAAAAAGGGGCAGGAGGAATGACAGACATTATCTCGGAACACCAGTGCCCCGAATTACACGAAGGACACGAAGGGGGAAAAGAGATATTCTCCGCTGCGCTCAACGAGGGTCGTTCGCGTAATTCATCCTGAAGAACTCAGGCAACATCTATTCGACTCTTACTTCCTCGACCAGCGGTTCCTGGCTGAGCCGGTGTTTCAGCCAGACCTTCAGCCGGCCGTCGAGCGGGCCGATCCATTTCTCGAGCGCTTCGAAGTCCATGTTCAGCAGGGCCTCGCGGTGTTCGGGCGTGAGGTCGTAGCTGCCGAGAACGCCCGCCGGGTTCTCTGCCAGCGCGGTCAGGAACGCATTGTCCTCTGCGGCGCGTTCGAGCACCTCGAGTATGGCTCGGACCGACGCCACCTTGTACTCCGGTATTTTCGCGACCGGGTCGAGCGCCGGGTTGGTGAGCATATTGGCCGGGGCATCCAGCCAGTGGAACGCCATGAACGCCTGTCCGGGGTTCACGCGAGCCGCTTTCCTGACCTTGGTGTAAACCTTGCCTCGGCGCGACTCGAGCGAAACAATGTCGCCATCTTCGATGCCCAGATGGGCGGCGTCGACGGGACTGAGTTCTACCCTGCTCTCCGGCTGCAACGCCTCGAGAATATGCGACCTGTGGCTCATGCTTCCCGTGTGCCAGTGTTCCAGAATCCGCCCTGTCGTGAGGATGAGAGGATACGCGCGCGACGGCAATTCCGCCGGCGGCTTGTCGTGGACGACATGGAATTTCCCGCGGCCTCGCGCGAAACGGTCTTTGTGAAGAACGGGCGTTCCCTTGTGTCTGCGGTCGAGGCACGGCCATTGCAGGCCGCCTTTTTTCAGGCGGTCGTGATGAATACCGCCGTAAATGGGGGTAACAGCGGCAATCTCGTCCATTATGTCGGCGCTCGAATCGTATTCCATCGGATAGCCCAGGCGTCTGGAAATTTCGGAGGTGATTTCCCAATCGACCCTGGCTTCGCCCGGCGGGTCGATGGCTTTTCGCACGAGCTGCACGCGGCGCTCGGTGTTCGTGAAGGTCCCATCCTTTTCCGCAAAACTTGCCGCCGGCAACACGACATCCGCGAATTCGGCGGTTCCCGTGAGGAACAGGTCCTGCACGACGAGGAAGTCGAGATTTGCGAGCGCGGTCCTGGCATGGTTCGCGTCGGGCTCGCTCATCGTGGGATTCTCCCCCATGATGTACATCGCTTTCAGACGGCCCTCATGGACAGATTGGAACATTTCGGTAAGGGTGAGTCCGGGCCGGTCGCTCAGCTCTTTTCCCCACGCTTTTTCGAATTTTTCCTTCACCTGCGGGTTCGTGACGGGCTGGTAGCCGGGATAAACGTTTGGAAGCGCCCCGAGGTCGCACGCTCCCTGCACGTTGTTCTGACCGCGAAGTGGAGAGAACCCCGTGCCGGGCCGACCGATGTTTCCCGTCAGCATGAGCAGGTTGGCAACCGCTTTCACGTTGTCGGTCCCCGTCGTGTGTTGAGTGATTCCCATGCCGTAGAACACGATCGCTCTCTTGGCTTTTCCGAACAGGAGGGCGGCCTCGCGTATCTTGTCGGCGGACACGTTCGTGATATCTTCGACATACTGAAGTGGATACTTATCCAACGATTCCAGGAACGGCTCAAAATCCTCGCATCGTTCTTCGATGAACTTCTTGTTGTGCAGGCCCGCATCGACGATTTGACGCATCATCCCGTTCAGCAAAGCGACATCGGTTCCCGGAAAATGGTTGAGACACACGTCGGCCATCTCGCCGAGTTCGGTCATTCGCGGGTCGGCGACAATTAATTTGGCGCCATGAAACCGGACTGCCCGCTTGATGCGGCGCCCGATTATCGGATGACATTCCATGGTGTTCGAGCCGATAACGAACAGCATGTCGGCGCGGTCGATATCGGAAATCGAGTTGCTCATGGCGCCTGAGCCAAACGCGGCGAGCGCGGCCGTCACCGTGGAAGCGTGGCACAGGCGGGCGCAATGGTCGACGTTGTTCGTTCCGATAACGGCCCGCGCGAACTTCTGCATGACATAGTTTTCTTCGTTCGTGCATTTTGCGGAGCTGACCATGCCGATGGAGTCGGGTCCGTGATTGTCGCGTATGCGGGCAAGTTCCCGGGCCACCAGGTCCAGCGCCTCATCCCATTCCGCCTCGCGGAAGATGTCGGACAGCTCCGGCCGTGAAACCGTCCTGGATTCTCGAATTCCTCCGGGAAGGGACGACTCCCCGACGGCCACTTTGGCGGCGCCCTGCTTTCGGATGAGCGGCTTGGCAAGTCGGTCGGGATGATTGACGAAATCCAGTCCGAAACGCCCTTTTACGCAGAGGCCTTCCTGGTTGACGCTGTTTTCCTTTACCCCTCGAACGCGTACGATTTCGCGTCCGCGCACGCCGAGAGAAATGGAACAGCCGACACCGCAGTATGGGCATACCGTCTGAACCTCGCGCTGAGGCAGGCGAAACGGCTTGGGCGAAAGGGCGCCCGTGGGACAATGCTCGACGCATTCACCGCAGTTCTGACATTGGGACATCGACCAGGGTTTCGCCCCGAACGTGGCAACCACGGTTTCCTTTCCGCGAAAGGCGAAATCGATCGCGCCGATCCCCGTGAGTTCATGACATACCCTGACGCATTTTCCGCAGAGAATGCATTTGTTCGGGTCAAAGTCGAATGCCGGATTCGACTTGTCGACGCTTCTGTCGAGGGCGCCTCTGCGCATGCGCTCGATTGACTTCTGGTCGACGCCGACGTATCGCGCCACTTTCAGAAATTCGCATTCCTGATTTTTCTCGCAGACGAGACAATCGGATGGATGATTCGCAATCGCCAACTCCATGATTGTCTTGCGCACCTTCCGAATCTCTTCCGTCTCCGTTTGCACGACCATTCCCTCTTGGGCAGGGGTTGTGCACGAAGTAGGCAACCCTCGCAGGCCCTCGATGTGAACGATACAGAGGCGGCATGCTCCGTACGGTTTCAGTTCCGGATCATGGCAGAGGGTGGGCACGTAGAGGCCCACCCTTCGGATTGCGTCCAACACGGTCGCGCCCTTTGGAACGCTCACTCCTTGCCCGTCTATGGTAAGCGTGATTTGCTTCACTGGTTTATCCTCCTGTCTGGGGTTTCAGGCGGCTCGGAATCGGAATTTATCATTGTCACTTTCAGCCTTCCTCCGAGATTGCGCTCGATGGAGTTCCGCCATCACAGAATCGTCACTGCATTGAACTTGCAGAGGTCGTAGCAGGTCCCACACTTGGTGCACTTCTCCTGGTCGATCACGTGCGGCTGTTTCTTCTCGCCGCTGATGGCTCCGACAGGGCACTTGCGGGCGCAGACCATGCAGCCGGTGCATTGTTCGGGGTCGATCTCGTAGTGAAAGAGCGGTTTGCACACGCCCGCCGGACATTTCTTATGGGTCACGTGCGCTTCGTATTCTTCCGCGAAATACTGCAGTGTCGTTCTTACCGGATTCGGAGCGGTTTGTCCCAGTCCGCACAGAGAACCTTTGTGGACGGCGTCGCTCACGTCGTCGAGCAGTTCGAGGTCTGCCGGTCCGCCGCGGCCCTCGCATATGTCTTCCACCACATCGAGCATTTGTTTGGTTCCGAGCCGGCAGGGCATGCATTTGCCGCATGATTCCGCCTGAGTGAAAGAGAGGAAATAGCGGGCCATGTCGACGATGCAGGTATGTTCATCCATTACGACCATTCCGCCGGAGCCCATGATCGAGCCTGCCGCCGCCAGCGATTCATAGTCGACGGGCAGGTGGAGCAGACTTGCGGGAATGCATCCGCCGGACGGGCCGCCGGTCTGCACCGCCTTCAACCGCCTTCCTTTCGGAACGCCGCCACCTATCTCATTGATTACTTCTTCCAGTTTTATCCCCATCGGGACCTCGATGAGGCCTGTTCGATTCACTTTTCCGGCCAGCGAGAACGTCTTGGTCCCGCGGCTTTTCTCCGTGCCGTAACCGGCGTACCATGAAGCGCCCCGCTCGAGAATCGCCGAAACATTTGCGAAGGTTTCCACGTTGTTGATGTTGGTCGGTTTGCCCCACAGGCCTTTCTGAGCCGGGAATGGCGGCCGCGAGCGCGGCATGCCGCGCGCTCCTTCGATTGAAGCCATGAGAGCCGTCTCCTCGCCACACACAAACGCCCCGGCGCCCTCTTTGATGTGGATTTGAAAACGGAAACGGCTCCCAAGAATGTTCTTGCCCAGAAGGCCGCACTGCTCCATTTGCTCGATTGCCCGTTTGAGACGTTCTATGGCCAGGGGATACTCCGCCCGTATGTACACATATCCTTCGCGCGCGCCCACCGCGTACGCTCCGATGACCATGCCCTCGAGAACGGCGTGAGGGTCGCCTTCGAGTAGCGAGCGGTCCATGAACGCGCCGGGGTCGCCTTCGTCGGCGTTGCAGATGATGTATTTATCTTTGCCGGGGGATTTCCTGGCGAATCCCCACTTCACGCCGGTCGGAAAACCGGCTCCTCCGCGTCCCCGAAGACCGGACCGTTTAACCTCTTCTATGACCTCCTCGGGATCCATGGAAAGCGCCCGGTGAAGGCCCGCGTACCCTCCCCGGGCAACGTATTCGTCTATGTTCTCGGGGTCTATCAAGCCGCAGTTGCGCAGAGCGATTCGCACTTGAGGGCGAATCATCGGGAGGTCCGAAAAGGGAGGAATCCCGTCCACCGTGCCGTTGCCGTTGGTGGATCCCTCGCTTAAGGTGCAAACCGCCGATTTGGTCTGGGGGTCGTCGTCCCCAACATAACTCGATAGTACCTGCTCCGCCTTCTTCGGGGTCAGATTTCCGTAATAGATGAAAGGTTTTCCGGGTTTCCGAACAGCCATAAGCGGCTCGAGGTAACACATGCCAATGCAGCCCACCTTGAGAATTCGAGCATGGGGACTGATTCGTTCAAGCGTCCGCTCGACGGCGGAAAGCACGTCGCCCGCGCCAGCCGCTCGCCCGCACGTTCCCATTCCCATGTGGATGAGAGGATGCTCTGAATCCGAGAGTTCGCGCCAATGTTTATCCGCTCTGGCCTTTATGCTTGCATAGTCCATTGCAGCCATCCTTCCCGAGTTTCACATCGTGAACCTCGATAACCTTCGTATCGTCCCGCCGAAGTCCTTCCAACAGGCCTCTGGTCTTGGACGCGTTCATCAACCCGTAGACGAGGTCGTTGACGACAACCACAGGCGCCAGGGCGCAGCAACCGAAACATGCAACCGTATCGAGCGTGAAAAGCCTGTCTTTGGTTGTGCCGCCGGGCGCTACGTGAAGAAAGTTCTGAATATCCTCGAGTATCAGGTCTGACCCGCTGACGTGGCAGGCGGTGCCCCTGCAAATCTTGATGATGTATTTCCCGACCGGTTGAAGTCTGAACTGGGCGTAAAACGTGGCCACGCCGAAGACCTGCGCAGAAGGCAGTCTCGTTAACCTCGAGATCTCCAGCAGGGCGGCTTCGGGCAGGTAACCCAACGCTCGCTGAACCTTCTGAAGCATGGGAATCAGCTCCTGCGGCCTGCCGTCGAAGTCCCTCAGCGCCTCACAGAGTTGCTGCTCGAGTTCGCCCTCGAGCCCGCATACAGCCTCGTCCAATGCGCTTACCGACATGTATTCGCTCCTTTCTCACACTCGCGCCTTGTTGCAGTCGCGGAGATTTCGCGTGCGCCTCACCAGGCCTCGCGCTCGAGACGCTTATGGATAAGGCTGAGTTGTTCACCCGAAAGCTGGCCCACGTGTTTGCGAATCCACTCAACGTCACCCGAGAGTATGGCGGCCTTGGCCTGACGAGTAAGACGATATCCGAGAAGGGCCTCCGAACCCTTTTCCATCAGCTCATCCCAGAACCCGGCGTCCTTCGTGGCTCGATCAAGAACTCGCATGACCTCTCGCTTTTGAATCAGGCGCCCTTCCTCGGTCTCGACCAGAAGCTGCTCCATGGATGCGCCCTGCCTTGACTTCAGCGCAGAAGCGACGGCTGATTTGAACTCATCTTCAGTGAAGGGCTTGCGAAGATAATCGATCACACCCATTTTCACGGCTTTCACTGCGGAGGAGACCGACGGATAACCGGTGATGACAAGCATTTTCGTCTCCGGACGCTCTTCACTGATTTGTTTGAGCAAGTCCATGCCGTCGATATCCGGCAAGCGAAGGTCGGCGACCACGAGATTAAACCCGTTCCCCTTGAACCTCTCGAGTGCGGACAATCCCGTCATCGCCAACTCGACCTCATACCCCTCCTCATCCAAGACCATCTGAAGTCCCTTGCCCACGTTCACCTCATCTTCCACGAGCAAGATATGAGGTTTTTGCAACAATCGGCTCAATGCGGCCTCTGCAATCGGTCCCATAATAATCACTCCTTTTCTTATCGGGCGACCGGGTCCTTTTTCGATGCGTAACGCTTTTCAGTTTTGAAGCATGGCAAAAAGGATGCCGTTAGCATCGGGGGAACGAAAACCCCATTTTTGCCCTGTTTTCTGGTTTTATCCGTAAAAAGCGGCGCGTTCATTTACCTTTACGATTGAAAAAATGTATATTTTAATGTACACTGAAATTGGGGAAAGTAGACGATTTGGTAACGTGCCGGGGAGGGAATCGGCTGTATATCGAAACATACAAATTAAAGGCGTTTGTGTCAGTTTTCCCGAATTTGGCATCACCACACAAAATAAAATTCGCCGCTTTTTCAAAAAGACACTGAATTTCCATTCTCAAGCGGATTCGCTGATGTCGGAACAACCATTCTCGCGCCGCCGATTTTCCCATATTTCAATTCACAAAGCCGGTTTTTGACGAAAATCAAACCGGTTGGGTCTTCGTTGGGCCGGTTCACAGCGATAAGGGAGCGCCTCATTTTGGTCATGTGGTCTGTTTCTTGCTCGTTTCGTAATCCGGGAATGGCCGGCGAGTGCGGCCTTTTTCGGCAACGGGCAGATGGGTCTGGGCTTTACAGAAAGCGGAGGACGCCATGTATCGTTCGGTTCATATCAACGTTTTTCAAAATATTTTAAGTTCGTTGCATTCCAGCACTCGCGTATCCGAGGTGTTGAACCTTATCGCCAAGAAGGCCACCGAGGTTCTCAACGCCAAGGGAGCGCTTGTGCGGACCTTCAATCGGGAAAGAGACGAATTCGGTGAGAGCGGCGCCTACGGCCTGCGCGATGAATATCTTGCCAACAAACTTCTGTCGAGTCAGAAGGCGATAGTAGACCTGTACGAACTCAACAAAGTGGCGGTAATAACCGACATCCTGAACGACCCTCGTGTTCATCATCCCCGCGAGGCATGGGACGAGGGCATCAGGATGATGGTAGATGTGCCCCTCGCTCTTCACGGCCAGATAGAGGGCATCATAAGAGTCTATCTCCCGGAAATCCGAAAGTTGTCGAGGGAAGAACTCAGTTTTCTGGTGAGTTGCGCCACGTGCGGCGCATGCGCGATAGAACGAGCCTGGATGATGGAGGCGCAGCAGTCACAATACGACCACCTTGCGCTGCAGACGGAAAAACTGTCCGCCCTGGGCCGAATGGCCGCCGGAATCGCCCACGAGATCAACAACCCGCTGGCAGGCATTCTTCTCTATGGCACCAATCTTCTGAAGAAGACTCCGAGAGACAACCCCATGAGAGAAGGCTTGGAGATTATCGTCCACGAGACTCAACGGTGCGGCAATATCATCCAGGAGCTGTTGGAGTTTTCCCGGGAAGGAGAGCCGGACAAAGGGCTGGTGAAGGTCAACGACGTGGTTGAAAAGGCGATCGCGATTCTGGAAAACGAATTCCGGCTCCATCACATAACGTTGCGGAAGCAGTTGTCTGGTGATATGGAGGACATACTCTTGGATGTCAACCAGTTGGAACAGGTTTTTGTGAATCTGCTGCTCAACGCAGTGGAGGCCGTTCCGGAACGCAGTGTTGTCACAATTCGAAGCTACATGGGATTGGACCGGAAATCGGAGGTAGTCGAAATCGAAGACACCGGCTGCGGCATTCCCCCGGAAAACATGCACAAAATTTTCGAGCCGTTTTTCTCCAGCAAAGCAAACGGCACGGGGCTTGGACTTTCCGTGAGTTTCCGCATAATCCAGAAACACGGGGGCGCAATAAAGGTCGCAAGCCAGGTCGGCCGCGGCACGCGGTTCACCGTCGAGTTGCCGCTTTTGCCCGTGGCCAGCGCAAGCGAACTGACGGTGTAAGCGCATGGAGCGAGCACGCATTCTGATAATCGACGACGAGCAGGTCATCTGCAGCGGATGTCGTTTGGCCCTCTCTGACGCACAGCGAACAGTGGACAGTTCTCATACCGGCAGTGCGGGCCTCGAAACCGCATTGAAGGGTGATTACGATGTCGTCCTCCTCGACATGAAGTTGCCGGACATGGACGGGATGGATGTATTGAAGGCCATCCGCAAACAGAAACCCGAGACCTATGTCATTGTCATGACGGGATATTCGACCGTCCAAAACGCGGTGGAAGCCATGAAGCTCGGAGCCTTCGATTACCTCACGAAGCCATTCACCGACGACCAATTACTCATAGCGGTCGAGAAGGCAGTCGAGAAGAAAAGGCTGGTCGAAGAAAACCTCTCACTCCGACAGGAGCTTCTTATCCGCCGCGGCTTCAACAACATCATCGGAGATAACCAAAAGATGGCGCGCATCTTCGGGCAGGTCGAAAAGGTGGCGCCCACCGAGAGCACCGTGCTCATCTATGGCGAGAGCGGGACCGGCAAGGAACTCTTCGCCGGCGCGATTCATGCTCACAGCCCAAAGGCATCGCGGCAATTTGTGGCCGTTGATTGCAGCACCCTTTCACCGGGTCTTCTCGAAAGCGAATTATTCGGCCATGTTAAAGGAGCATTCACCGGTGCAATACAGGACAAAGCGGGAATATTCGAGGTCGCAAACGGCGGCACACTATTTTTGGACGATATCGCGAACCTGACCATGGATATCCAGGCAAAACTGTTGCGTGTGCTCGAGACCCACGAGTACAAACCGGTGGGGGCAAGCCATTCGAAGAAAACGACGGCCCGCGTGATTGCGGCCACCAACAGAGACTTGAAGACCATGGTCGACGATGGGAAATTCAGAGAAGACCTCTTTTACCGCCTCAATGTGTTCCCCGTTTACCTTCCTCCGCTGAGAGAACGGAGGGACGATATTCCCAAGCTCGCGTACCACTTTCTCAGGCATTTCTGCCGAAAAACGGGAAAGCGTATCGAGGGCTTCACGGACGAAGCGCTGGAGACCCTTGTAAACTATGACTGGCCGGGAAATGTGCGTCAACTCAAGAATGTCATCGAGCGCCTCGTCATCATGTCGGACACCGACACGCTTGACCTCATTTACCTGATGGAACACTTTCAAATGAAACGCTCCCTCAAGGCCGATTCCATCCCCGACACCGTCGAGGACCTCAACGCGCTCAAGAAACATCTGCTGGAAAACACCTTCGGGCATATCCAAAAGGCCTTCATCATCAAAGCCCTCAAGGCGTGCAACGGAAATGTGTCGCGCGCCGCGGAGAACGTCGGAATGCGCAGGCCCAACTTCCACGCCCTCATGCGAAAATACAACATCTCGGCAAAGGATATCAAGAGACAAGCGTGAAGCGCAATCCGGTGTTTATGCTGTTATCCATAGAAACGATGAACAAGCGCACGAATTCCGGGAATAATTTCCGGTGGAAGGTGAACGGAGGAACGAAGGTGCGTTGAGTGAGGGAACTCTGTCCAACGCTTTAGCCGTGACAAAAAAAGGGGAAGCTTCCCCTTTAGCTTTCGAAAGCTTCCCCATCATCCTCGGGCTAAATAGCTAACATGACGCCTTGCACTTGCAGGTCTGATTTGTATTTTTTGTAAGCCTCCGAATCTTCACGACAAATCACCCCCTTCGAAGGGCGCATCGACACTCCGTGCGTCGAAATTCCGATAACGCTTCGGCTTCATTTTTCTAAAGCTCGACCGGTTCACAGACATTGGCAGCCTTGGCCGCCGCTCTTCCACAGATGTGACACACGTACTGGGCGTTCTTGGCCAATCTGCCGACCTTATCCATCTGGCGCTTGCTGGTCAGTTCGCACAGATGGTTGGCGTGACCGCTGTGAGACTTCATGAGCTTGTGTTCCTGCACCGTCATCTTTTTCGCTTTCTGCTGTGCCATCGTAAATTTTCCTTTCGTTCCGCCTCGATTCGGGAAAGCACAATCGAATTGATCGAATCATCCACCCTGCACGTTCTCATCCTTGTCAACCGCGATGCCCTTGTGAACGTCGGAAACGCTCTCCTTGTCGAGGGTTTCCGTCCCCGCCGGAGTTCTGGCAAAATAGAACTCGTAATCATCGTTCACCGAGACCCTGATGTCGGCATTATGATGCTCCGCATAGTCGCGAACGCATTTCCAGTTCTCTGCCGAACATGCTTCTTGCGGCGCGCCGGACTTCTTGATATTGTCGTACCACGCCATGAGCGAAAGAGTTTCGCTCGATTGTTTCAAGGCGGCTTCCTTTGCGGCTTTTTCCGCCTCGCCATAAGCCACTGCACCCAACTTCAACTCGATATTTTTCATCTTCATATCCTCCTGTCCCGCTTGGTTGGAGCCACGTCATTGCGAAAATACTACCCTGATTTTTGATTTAATATGACACCGTTCCGCAAGAACCGCAAGCGGTTAGGCCGTGTCAACGCCGAAGGCGTCGACGCTCCGTCCAAGGTGTTTCCGACGACCTCCGGCGAGACAGGCTTCTTCCCTGAATCAGGCGGGACCGACTGTGGGAATCGACGCTGCGTTGCCGCGACGCTTGCGATTTCCCTCCTCGGCGACCGGACCTTTTTGCTGGTCGGCGTGAAAATATGATGTCAGGTTCCCGAACGTTTTTGCTTTTCTTTGGCGCCGCTTTATGGAGGTAGTTCGTTCGGGACGCGTCATCTTTTCAAGGACTTTACTTGCAGCGGCGCGGATGGTATACTTATGACTGACAGTCAGTCAGGAAAGAGCGCCGTGCGATGGGGCGAATTACGAAGAACGTTATTGAAAGAAGACAGGAACTGATAAACGCAGCCGAACGCCTTTTTTTGGAAAGGGGTTACGAACGAACCGCTGTCAATGACATTGTCAAAGCTGTCGGAGTCGCCCAGGGAACCTTCTATTATCACTTCGAATCCAAGACACATATTCTCGAGTCCGTTCTTAACAAAAATTTCTCCGCCCTCGAACGCGAACTCTCCTTGATAAGCGAAGGGGGAAGTGATCCCTGCGCGAAAATCAACGAAATGCTTAATTGCATGTTTCGCTTTAACAGGGATAAGAAGAAACTGCTGGACGGAGCGCACCTGGAGAGCAATACGCTGCTCCATCACAAACTCGAGGAGATGTCGCACACCAGGCTGATCCCTCGTGTGAGGGAAGTGGTGGAGGCGGGAGTTGCGCAGGGACGTTTTCATGCGCCCGTTCCGGCAGAGACGACGGACATTCTTTTCCATGCGCTCGTTCACCTGATGCATGAGCCCGGCTTAATGTCCGACGGAGGTCGTCGCAAACGTGTCCGCCTGGCGGTCGAGCACCTGTTTAAAAGTGTTCTCGGCATCGACGGCGACACTATTTCGCTCGCGTTATGAGAGAAACCCGAAAACCTTCTCTGTTTTCCGTTCGGAAAGGGAGTCATTCCATGGTAAGGGTCACCCTTAGCTGCTGCCTGATTCTTTTGTTTACGAACTGTTCCGACATGTCAGGCCCTCGAGGCCGTCGCCCCGAACAGGGCACTCTTAACCGGGGCGAAATCGCTTTTCCCGTGGAAGTGATGCCGGCGAAAGAACGGGAGGCCGTCGAATGGATTCGCGCTATCGGCTCCGTTTCGGCGGATAAGAGCGTGAATCTCGCGGCCGAGGTCGGGGGAACGGTTGCGGGAATATATGTTGACGTCGGCGACACGGTCGAGAAAGGCACATTGCTCGCGCGCCTCGACGAGGAGAGACTTCGGATAGCGCGGGACCTCGCGCGTGCCGAGGTCGAGATTGCGAAAGCGAACCTGGCGGACTCAAGAGGCGACGCCAGGAGACAGGCCGACCTGTTTAGAGAGGGGGTAATTTCAGAAGACGCGGTCGAGGAAGCAGAATTGAGGGTGAACGTCCATACAGGCCAGTTGGACATGGCCGCGGCCAAGCTTGCCGCCGCCGAGCGCGATCTTTCCGACGCCGCCATTGTAAGTCCCATCGACGGCGAGATAACCAGGAAATACATCGAGGTGGGTGAACTCATTCAGCCGGGCGAGCCCCTTTTTGACATCGTTGACCTCGCCCGCGTAAAGGTTGTCGTGCATGTGTCCGAGCTTGACGTGACAAAGATAAAAAAAGCTCAGGACGCAGAGATTAAGGTTGACGGATACCCGGGAATCGGCTTTCACGGTGAGGTTCACACCATAGCGGCCCAGGCGGAACCGCAGACGCGAACCTTCCCGGTAGAAATACTGGTTGTCAACGATAAACCTCAAAGGCTGCTGCCGGGCTTCATCGGGCGGGTAAGAATACGAGGCCGAACTTTTCCGGACGCAATCGTTCTCCCACAGGACGTGGTCGTCGAGCGGGACGGACGGCCGACCGTATTTATTGTGACAAGCGAAACAGTTGCGGCGAAAGCGGTCGAGCTTGGCTTTGAGGACCGCGGAAACGTGCTCATCACTCGTGGAATAGAGCCCGGCGACACGGTAGTTGTCACCGGGCAAAAATCCCTTCGCGACGGCATGAAGGTCGATGTCAGATAAAACTTAGAATGCATATTTCTGAATTTTCAGTAAAACAACCGGTCCTCGTCAATCTTCTCGTTATTCTCGTGCTCGTGGCGGGAGTTGTCTCCTACTCGTACATGACCAAGGAGAAATTTCCCGACGTCTCCCTCGATGAAGTGTGGGTCTACACCGAGTATCCCGGCGTCTCGCCCGAGGATATCGAAAAACTCATCACCATCCCCATCGAAGACGAGATCGTGAGCATCCAGGGAATCGATGACATTCGATCTGTTTCCATGGAGGGCTTCTCCCAGATAGAGGTTGATTTCGAGGCCGGCATAGAAGACTTTCCCCGGAAGGTGCAGGAGGTCCAGAACAAGGTCAACAGAGTCGAGGACCTGCCCGAGGACGCGGAGACGCCCGAGGTGGAGGAGGAACAGTGGACTACAATCGTAGCGATCGTGTCACTCAGCGGAGCCTCGGAACATGTGCTGAAGGAGCTTTCCGAGGACCTCGAGGACGACATTCTGGATATCCGAGGCGTCGACGCGGTTGACACGATGGGACGTCGAGATCGTGAGATATGGGTGGAGGTCGATCCCGGGCGTCTGGAAAGCTACAACCTCGCTCTTGCCGATGTGATCCTCAGCTTAAAAAACAAGAATCTCGATATTCCTGCGGGCACCCTCGGTCCGGGCAGGCAGGAACTCCTCGTTCGCACGATGGGCGAGGCAGAGACGTTAAAGCAGGTCGAGCGTGTGATTCTCCGGTCAACTGCGGAGGGCGGACACGTATATGTTAAGGACGTGGCCACCGTCTCCGACACGTTCGAGAAAGCGACGACGAGGGGCAGATTGAACGGCGAAAGTAGCATCAGCCTCATGGTTTTGAAGAGCAAGACGGGCGACACGGTAAGGATCGTTGACAAACTGAAAGGCCTGATGCGGGAATATGAAGAAGGGCGGTTGCCGGAAGGTGTCAGGCTGACGCTCACCAACGACGCCGCTGTCGATGTGTGGAATAATCTGAACGCCTTATACCAGAACGGGGCGGTGGGGCTTGTCCTGGTACTGACAGTGCTGTTCATCTTTGTCGGGTTACGCCCCGCGGTCCTGACCGCAATCGGCCTGCCGGTCGCCTTCGCCATGGCAATCCTGCTCATGCACTATTTCGGAATCACGATAAACATGCTCTCGCTTTTCGGACTGATTCTCGTGTTGGGAATCGTCGTGGATGACGCAATCATAATTTGCGAGAACGCCTGCCGTCATATCGAAGAAGGAAAGAGCCCGGCGGAAGCGGCCATCGTGGGGACGAAAGAGGTTACATGGCCCGTCGTCGCCGCAGTCACAACAACCATATCGGCATTCATGCCGCTTATGCTGATGACCGGAACCCTCGGCAAGTTCATG
Organism: uncultured bacterium; assembly: GCA_964453435.1. Lineage (GTDB taxonomy): Bacteria > Abyssobacteria > SURF-5 > SURF-5 > SURF-5 > CAYVQZ01. The sequence continues at coordinate 1,919 of CAYVQZ010000053.1, read as the reverse complement.
GGAGTAATCCCGGAAACCTTGACCTTTGCGCTTCTTGCCTCTCTGGCGGAAGCATTTTTCATTTTGCCCTCGCATATCGCGGACTTTGCGAAACCGGGCATGACGCGGTCGGGGGAGGGTGAACGCAGAGGCTGGCAGCAGACTCTCACGAAGGCGTATCTCCATGTGCTCGGGTTCACGCTCAAATGGCGATATTTGGGTGTCCTCACCGTTGTTGTTCTTGCCGGCGCCTGCATAGCCTTCGCCTATTTCTTCATGCCCTTCGTGCTTTTTCCCGCGCGCGACGTCGAAGAGTTCGGGGTAACCATCAAGATGCCCGTCGGAACCAAGCTTGAGGAAACCGAAAAAGTTGTCGAACGGTTCGAAAATATCGCGCTCGAATTTCCGAAGGAAGAGATATTTGCGGTTATCGGTCGAGTGGGAACCGGCCAGCTCGCCAATTACGATTTCCAATCGGGCTCTCACATCGGACAGGTGGTTCTTGACCTGACGGACCCATTCAAGCGAGAGCGTCCCGGCCTGGAAATCGTCAACGAGTTTCGCGAAAGGATCAAGGGGATTCCGGGGCCGGCGGAACTGAACTTCGTGGAATGGCGCGAGGGCCCGCCTATCGAGCCGGCCATCGAGGTTCGGCTCCGCGGTGACAACCTCGACGTCCTCCGCGAGGTCGCGGATGACATCAAAGCATACCTTCCAACATTAGAGGGCGTAAAAGACATTTCCGACGACTTCGAACCCGGCAAGGGAGAAGCCCGCATCGTGATCGACGAAGAGAAGGCGTACTTGATGGGATTGGACCTCGCGACGGTCGGCTTTGCAATCAGGTACGCGATTGACGGCGGAATCGCATCCGTCATTCACGACGAGGGCGAGGAAATCGATGTTCGCGTCAAACTGCAGGAATCATTCAGCCGCCATATGGAAGACATCGAAGAAATGAAGTTCCGCAATCGCACGGGAGAGCTGATTCCTTTCAAGAATTTCGCCCGAATCGAGTATGAACCCGGCTACACAAACATCATACGCTATGATCGCAAAAGGGCTATCACGGTCAGCGCAAATGTGGACGAGGAAGTGATAACGTCGCTGGAAGTCAACCGCCTTCTCAAAGACCGCTCCCGAGCTTTCTCCCGGGCTTATCCGGGTTACGAGATGAACTTTTCGGGTGAATACGAGGAGACCCAGGAGCAGATGGAAGCGCTGCTCAAAGCGTTCGGAGTGGCGACCCTTCTTATATACGTTATTCTCGGCGCTTTGTTCAAATCATTCGTGCAACCGATTGTAGTGATGCTGGCCGTGCCTTTTTCCTTCATTGGCATCGTGCTCGGCTTTTATGTCATGCGAGAACCGCTCGGGCTGATGGCCATCATCGGAGCAATCGGTCTTGCCGGCATCGTCGTGAACGACTCCCTGATTCTCGTCGACTTCATCAATACGGGCCGCGAGAGCGGTCTCCCGAGGAGGGACGCCCTGCTCAGAGCCGGCAGGTTGCGGCTGCGTCCGGTGATTCTGACTTCTGTAACCACGATATTCGGACTGTTGCCGCTCGCCTCGGGCCTCTTCGGGGTAAGCCCGTTTTTGACTCCGGTCGCAATGGCGATAGTGTGGGGCCTGATATTCGCTACCTTCCTTACGCTGCTGCTCGTTCCCAGCATATACGCCATCGTCGACGACGCTGCCAGCCTTCTTGGCCGCACCCGATTTTAGGCTGCAACCAAGCAATGCCCGGAATGACAAACCCGAGTATGACCAAAGGACCGCCTTTTCCAATTCCGAGAAGCATGCTTAAAATTCCCGCAACCCTTTCCACTGTGCTGGCGGCTCCGCGATGCTGTACGCATGCCTTTGCAAGCAAAAGGAAAAACCTAGCGTGACTTTATTACGACACGTGTCTGAACAGACATGGTACACATCGCTAT
>CAYVQZ010000052.1:0-38728 GCA_964453435.1 uncultured bacterium | reverse complement strand
ATTCATACACGCAAATCTTGCTGCGCCGTCAAAACCCCGGCACAGCCGCAATTCCGCGAGTCACACAAGGCGCGTAACAGGATGCGCTACTGCGGGGACCTGTCTTGACGGCTCAGGCCCCGCATGGGGGATGGTGAGAGTGTCCGATGATAATTCGAGGCGCCCGCCTCCGCTCAGGGGAATGCCGTCCGATTAATCGAGGTACCCGAGTGATTTGAGCAGTTTTCGGGTTTCTTCATCAAGATCCTCATCCGCTCGCATACGGACCACATTGCTGTCTCCTTGAAGCCGGCTGATCAATTCGATGAACTCGCGGGAGCGTTCGGGTTCGGAGAGAAACACATTGTCCAACTCAAGCGGGTCCTCGGTCAAGTTGTACAATTCGCTTTCTTTTTCGGCCTCAGAGCGATAAATCAGTTTCCACTCACCCTTGATCACCGAGATAACGGGTGACAAGTCATAGGTTTCCTTTGGATAATAGCTCTCGCTATAGGCCATACTTTGCGGGGATGCGTCTCCGACTCCTTTCCAATACGGCTGCAGACTCGTCCCGTCCATATCCGGAATATGTTGGGGCGGGTAACCGAGTATATCCAAAACAGTCGGCACAATATCTATCGAGCGCGCGAGAACGTTCAGTCTAATCCCCTTCGGCAGCGTTTCCCCGACGAGAATCAACGGAATATGAATTTGCTCCTGGTACAGGTGCATGCCGTGTTCATGATAATTATGGTCGCCCAATCCTTGCCCGTGGTCGGATGTCAGCACAATCAATGTATTGTGTCCGACGCCGTGATTAAAGAGTTCTCCTATCAAGTATCCGATCATAAGATCAACGAACTTTATCTCAATGTCATACATCCGTGCGTCGACATCCGCCAAGGGTCCGTCGATGGTGTAGGTAAGAACACCGGGCAGGATAGGAGGAATGAGAAAGGTCTCATGCGGGTCGAAGTAGTGGACCCACAAAAAGAACGGTTGTCCCGCAGTCTGGCGAAGCCAATCAACGGCAAGGTTGGTGGTGGTGTCGGCTCTCCTTTGGGCGAGATTCTGAGAGCGCCTTGTGTCGACCCCCTGTTTACCCTGGTCCAAATCCTCGGCGCCCTTCCCGTAGAAACTCTGTTCATAAACCTCGAAACCACCATCCAGGCCGTATCTCCGCTTTTCAAGCGTCATTGCGCTAATGAAAGCAGCCGTGCGATAGTCCGCATGCTGCAATAGATTGGAAAGGGTGGCATGGTCGCGAGCCAGCTTATGGGGCGCTCCTCCCGTTATGCTCCGCACCCCGTGACGATAGGGATTCTGCCCGGTGAGGATCGATGCGTGCGAAACCGGCGTGACCGAACTCTGGCTGATAGTTCTTTCAAAAAGAATACCCCGATTCGCGAGCATATCAATGTTGGGAGAGATATCTTGCTCATAGCCGTAGCAGCCCAGATGGTCGCTGCGAAGAGTGTCAATGGTAATGAGCAGAACGTTCATGGGGTTTTCGACCGCGATGTTTTCCGTTCGCCCGCATGCGGTGACCACTGTGCTTGCGCAAATTACAACGAGCGCGACCGCTGCAATGCTCGACCATTGTCGCTCACAGATAGGCCTCACCATATCTCCTCAAATCCCTCCATCAGCAACAAGCACATGCGGGCAGTTGGATGCTTCCCGGCAGATCAGGTCGATTATGCTCGCTACTGATCAGCAAAGCCAGTCTCTTCCAAAAACGCTTTTCTTTTCGTTTGCTCTGGGTACAGCCGCCGTTTGATTTAATTTCCCGCAATGCGCGACGAACCTTTGACGCAAGACGCGGCAATGTAAATCTGTAATTGTAATCGGCCAAGCCCGTTCGTGGCTTGTCGCGGAAGAAATCGAACAATGGCGAGAGAATTGACAGGCGCCCATTGAAAAAGCTGGAGCGCCCGGTGGGATTTGAACCCACGACCTGCGGATTCGAAGTCCGACGCTCTATCCGTGCTGAGCTACGGGCGCGTAAGGTCCTCAGACAGCAACAGTACACCGCGAATCTCTCTCAGAATTCGACAGCGAATGCTACGGGAAAACTCCGCTCCATTCTAGGAAACCCCAACAGACGAAGGAATCCGCTCTCACAGGAGAAACCCGAATCCTCGACACCTCGCGCCCGTAATTTTTTGGTACACTGAGCGTGTCCGATGATTCATTCGCGTACGCTTTAGGGGCGCCCATCCGGGCGAATCGCCAAGGAAGCGGCCGATTCCGTAAATTTGGTTCCAGTCCCGTTCGCTGGGTTTCGGCAGAAAACTAATTCTTCGGACAGCTTCACAGTCCCCCGCGCCGATAATTTCAAGATGCAATCACCGCTTTCGCCAATTTCCCGGGCGAGCGCAGCCGTGGGACGGATTCGCTGTCGCTGCATGCTCCGACTTAGAGCAGACAAGAAAATGGAGCGGGAGACGGGATTTGAACCCGCGACTTCAACCTTGGCAAGGTTGCACTCTACCACTGAGTTACTCCCGCACAAAGATAGGGTAATTATACCCCGCCCCTTGTCGTATGTCAAACTTCGGGACACCTTCGGGAATCCGGGAAAAGGGTGAGGCTGGGGCGACGGCCTTGCGGGGGCGAATGACGCGAATGAGCCGGCGAACGGCTATCTTCTGCAACCTCGGATAAACTCGGATTTGGAAGCGGCTGTCTTAGCCGGGGAACACGGCGCGGCGGAGCCGCAACCAAACCACCCAAGGGGCCCGTTACACAAATTACGCTACTGAGCATTTTACAGAAAGTTCTTGACACTACTCGTCGAGGCTGCGTGGGGCAGGCGCCGGAAAAATCCTTGACAAGCGTGCTGGAGATTTGGTAGAATTTTAACTGGCTGGCCAATTTAAATCACCCTTTGAACCCGAAACAACCTTCCGATGTCACCCAAAATAGGCGTTGCTTCAAAACGTAGAGCCGAAATCATCGAGGCAACTTTTTTCTGCATTGCGCTCAAGGGCTACAGCAACATTACAATGCAGGACATTGCCGATTCCGCCGGAGTGAGTAAAGGCGTTATCCATTACTACTTCCGGAACAAGGACGAACTGTTTCTGTCTGTTTTTGAAAAACTTGTGAAGGACCTGGACGGCCACATTGCCTCGAAAGTTGAGCGCGCCAAGACCCCTCCGGAAAAAGTTCGCGCGATCATCGGCGCAGTTTTTGAAAAAGTGAAAGAAAACAAAAAATTTCAGGTAGTGCTCCTCGACTTCTGGGCGCATTCCACGAAGAATCCGACTCTGAGGGCTGCAAACGCGAATCAGTATGCGCGATACCGGCACCTGACCCGAAAGATCATCAGCGAAGGTATCGAAGGGGGATATTTCAGGGAGTGCGATCCGCCCCGCGTGGCGTCATCCCTGATAGGCCTGATTGAGGGTCTGATGATACAATGGATATTCGACGAGAAGGCCTTTGAGCTTGGACGCGCCCAAAAGACGACCGAGGAAATTATTATGGCTTTTCTCAAGAAGCAGCACGCGTGAGGACAGTAAAAAAGGAGAGGATAATCATGATCAGCTTTTCCCTGACCGACGAGCAACGGATGTTGCAGGAGACTGCACGCAAATTCGCGGAACAGGAAATTCGGCCGAAGGCGGAACATCACGACAGAACCGGCGAGTTTCCGTATGAAATCCTTCAGAAGGCGTTCGACGTCGGCCTGATGAATGAGACCATCCCCGAGGTCTGTGGCGGCGGGGGGCTCAGCATTGTCGATTCTTGTGTCATTGCCGAGGAAATCTCCTGGGGATGTGTCGGCATCAACACGGCACGCGCCGCAACCTCGCTGGCTGTCACGCCGATTCTGATAGCCGCGACGGAAGAGCAACAAAAGAATTTCCTATCCCCTCTGTGCGAAAAGCTGTCGTTCGCGGCGTTTGGTTTGACCGAGCCGAACGCGGGTTCTGATGCGGGCGGCGTGGCGACAACCGCGAAGAAGACGGGTGACGAGTACGTATTGAACGGAACCAAGTGTTTCATTACCAATGGCGGCGTAGCCGACATGTTCACGATCTTTGCGTCAACCGACAAGAGCAAAGGTCATCGAGGTCTGAGCGCATTTGTGGTCACAAAAGACATGCCCGGTGTGTCGGCGGGAAAAGAAGAGGACAAGATGGGACAGCGTGCCTCGAACACATCGGAAGTGATTTTGGAAGATGTTCGCGTGCCCAAAGAGAACCTGCTCGGCAAAGAGGGCGACGGCTTCAAAATTGCCATGCAGACGCTGGACAAGAGCCGCCCCGGCGTGGCGGCCTCTTCCGTGGGACTGGCTCGAGCGGCCCTTGAATATGCGGCGGAATACTCGAAACAGCGCGTGCAGTTCGGACAGCCGATCGCCATGAATCAGGCGATTCAGTTCATGATTGCCGAAATGGCCATGAAAGTGGAGCTGGCGAGACTGATGGTTTACAAATCGGCCTGGCTGTGCGACGAGGGGCAGCGTAACACCCTGTGGGCCGCGATAGCCAAGGCCTACGCCTCCGACATAGCAATGCAGGTGAGCACCGACGCCGTCCAAATTTACGGCGGCTACGGCTACATGCGTGAGTATCCGGTTGAGAAACTCATGCGCGACGCGAAATTGCTCCAGATTTATGAAGGAACAAACCAGATTCAGCGGCTGGTGATCGCCCGCGAAGTGCTGATGCCTCGGTAGGCGGGCAAGCAGAAATCAGAACAGCAAAAGTGAACAAGGGGGCGGCATGGAGCCGTCCCTTGTTTTCTCACGCCGTCTTACGGTCGACCGAGGAGAAAGGGAGATGTACTTTTACAGGCGAGCGGAATTGCCCTCGAAGGAGATGCTTCCCGGCATCGTACTCCGAAGCGTCTATCTCGAGAAAACAATGATGACGTTCTTCGATCTCGCGGCAGGCAGCAAAATTCCGCCGCACAAGCATCCTCACGAACAAATATCCTATCTCGTGAGGGGATCGATGAAAATGACTGTCGGTGGCGAAAGCCGGCAAATGGAATCAGGTGACATAGCGGTTGTTCCGGCCGACGTCGAGCATTCTGTGGAAGTCGGCGATACGCCCGCACTGGCGCTTGACGCATGGCACCCTGTTCGGGATGATTACATTTTGGACAAGTAGAGCACGAGGTTTAAACGACCGCTCACACTCGCGCCGGCTCGCACGTGACAAAAATTGCTCCTTCGTCGGAAAATTTGTCACCCGCGCCGGCAACATTCTTGCAATAGCATACTAATTGTTCTCTTTGCAAGGCATTATAAATAATGGACTTGCATCTATCGCTCTCCTGTTGGCGCCTCTCTTGCGCCTTCAGTTGCCACGAATGATAAAGTGACTTTTGTAAGGAGATGTTCGGTGTTTATTCAGTATTGCCAATGCGCCGGAGTGGATAAGTTCGAAGAGCTGAAGAGCGTCGTTGTGACAAATGGCTCCTTCCGACGAATGGTTCTTTACTGCTGCAGGGATTGTTACAATAAGTATTTCCGCAAGTAGAATTGGCGGAAAAATCGTGGGTCAATGAGTCAGACGGCTCGCATCGCGAGCCGTCTCGACTTTTTAGGGGGGAGACGGCCTGTCTCAACAGTTCATCAATCGGCCGATTACCTCCTTCATCACTTCCGACGTGCCGCCCCCGATTGTTGTGAGTCGTATGTCGCGCCACGCTCGCGAAACGGGATATTCATTCATGTACCCGTAGCCGCCGTGTATCTGCAAGCATTTGTCCGTCACTTTGAACGCTGTTTCGCAGCAGAAAAGCTTTGCCATTGACACTTCCTTCACGCAATCCAGCCCTTGGTCAATGAGGTAGGCGGCGTGGTAGGCCAACTGGCGCGCGGCCTCAAGTTCGGTGGCTATTTCGGCGAATTTGTGTCGTGTGACCTGAAATTTTGCGATAGGTCGCCCGAACTGAACGCGTTGTTGGGCATATTCGAGCGTCATGTCGAGGATACGCTGGGCCCCTGCCACCGTCGAGACAGCGGCGATGAGCCGTTCACCCTGAAAATTGATCATCGCCGTGTAGAACCCCTGCCCCTCCTCACCCAGCAGATACGATGCGGGTATCCTGTAATCCTCAAAAATCAATTCCGCCGTGTCGGACACCCGGTTTCCTACTTTATCCAGCTTGCGGCCGACCGAGAATCCCGCGAGATTCGTCGGAGCGACAAACATGCTGATGCCCTGATGACCGGCGCCGGTGTCGGTCTTTGCGGCGAGGGTGACGAAATCCGCGCGTGTTCCGTTGGTGATAAATATTTTGGTTCCGTTGATGACGTATTCGTCGCCGTCACGCCTGGCAGTCGTGCGCATGCCCGCCACATCGGAGCCGGCGTCGGGCTCCGTAATTCCGAGAGCGGCAATTTTCTCTCCCCGGATGGCAGGCGCCAGGAAGGTACGCTTTATTTCGTCGCTGCCTATGAGGTTCAACGGTCCTGTCGCCATATCTGATTGAACGAGGACGGACATGACGAGCCCGGCGAGGCTGCATTGCGCCAACTCTTCGGCGAAAACGACGGAGTAAAAGTAATCGAGGTTCGAGCCTCCGTATTCCTCGGGGTAACGCAGGCCCAGGAAACCGAGCTTTCCCATCCGTTCAAAGACATCGCGTGGAAATTCCTCGGCTTTATCCCACTCGTCCGCATGGGGCGCGAGTTCCTTTGTGACGTAATCGCGAACCGTCTTGCGGAACATCTCATGTTCTTCGGTGAAGTAAGGATATCTTGCAGCCATAACTTTCCTTCAGGAATCTGTTCTCCCTTGCCGGAGAGAGCGCAAGTGTCTAACAGTCGAAGCTCGATTGGGGGGACCCGGAATCACGCAGGGCGGCGAAGCCGCAACCAAATTTCGCTTCAAGGACAGTCCCGATTCTACGACACTTCGTGTCCGTAAATCAGGGACAGTCCCTTTCGCTCTGTAGCACATTGTCACTCTTGCTATTATGAAATTCGCGGCGTCAAAAACACGACAGAAATTCAAGAGGCTAAACTTTAGCAATGCAGGGCGTGACCTTCGGCTCATAAATACATATCCCCGGCATCGAGTCCAGCCCGCCTGTGTGGCGGTGTTAATTCTCTGCCGTTGACTTCGGGCGGCGGATGGTCACTTCTTTTTTTTCTTGCGCGCCATCAACACTTTCATAATGCCTACCGCCACTTCTTCTCCTCTTTCGTTTCTGACGGTCTGGCGATAGGTGACGATGCCGCTCTGGTCGTTTCGCTCTTCCTTTTCGATCACCTCGCCTTCGACATGAATCGTATCGCCGAGTCGAGTGGGGTTGATGAACCGCACCCGGTCCATCCCATAAAATGCAATCGTATACTGCGGCTGGAGGGGCACAAGACCCGAGGCGATGGAGAGCACGAGGAGGCCGTGCGCGATGCGTTCGCCAAACATGCTTGTCTTTGCATACTCGACATCGGAGTGAAGGGAAAACCAGTCAGCCGACAACATGGAGAAAATCACAACATCCGTTTCCGTGACGGTTCGACCGCGGCTGACGACTTTATCCCCTACTTGTATCTCATCAAAATACTTATTAAACATCAGACTCCTCCTTGGTGTTTGAATCCATATGCGCGGCGCAAAGAGAAGGCATCGTGACTGTGTTTCCTCATTCGACAGCGCCCGTTACGGGGGCAGAGTCCGCCCCGGCATTCAACTCAATTCCGGGATACGGAATCACGCAGGGCGTGACCTTCGGCCCATAAATCCATGTCCCCGGAATTGTCTTCCGTGCTTCGAGGCAGTGGACGTGTCCCGCCGTCGCTGATGCGGGTCATTGGGGGACACCATGCGGCACGGTGTCGCCCAATGACCCGGGCCGAAAGCGTCGCTCGAGGGGCATTCGTTGTCGCGCTTTCGGCGATTCTTCGGATACCGGGCAACCTTATTATATAGCACCTCCCTCGGTGTGTCTATCGCGTATTTGGCCCAATGAAGCCGTTTGACAATTGCAGCGTTTCCACCATTTCTTCTTGAAGCCAGGGGCGTATGCCCTATAGAATATGCAACGACCGGAGGGATCACAGATGACGGATATACGAATCGGCTTGATAGGCGCAGGTTTCATCGGAGTCGCGCACGCGAATGCGATTGAGATTATTGTAAGCGAGCGTTTGGCGGCGGCGGAATTTACGGCGGTCTGTGACACGAACGCCGACCGCGCCGCTGCAATCGCGCAGAACTTTAATGCCAAGACATGGTGGACCGATGCAAACGCACTCATTCGCTCGGGCGAGATAAACACTGTTTTCATTTGTACACCGACCCGGTTCCACAAGAGCCTCGTTGAGGCGGCGGCGACTGAGGGATTGAATATTTTTTGCGAAAAGCCGCTGGCACGTTCGCTTTCGGAAGCCGAGGAGATGCACGCGGCGGTTCGGGAGGCCGGGGTAAAGAATCAAGTTGGAATGGTGCTTCGCTTTTCGCCGGTCTACAACGTGATCAAGCAGCTTATTTCCGACCCGAGTCTGGGCCGTCCGATGTCGATTATTTTTCGAGATGACCAGTATTTTCCGGTTCAGGGAATCTACGGAAGCACGTGGAGACGCGACTTTGAAATCGCGGGCGGCGGTACATTGATCGAGCACAGCATCCACGACGCCGACATCCTGCGGTGGCTATTCGGAGAAATAGCAAGCGTGCGCGGGGTCGTGAAATGTTTTGCCGGGCATGCGGGCATCGAGGACCTCGCGGTGGCGCAGTTTTCGTTCAGGAACGGCGGACTGGGGCAGTTGGTTTCCGCGTGGCACAACATTCTCCGGCGCGAGTCGAACCGATACATGGAGATATTTTTCGAGAACGGCTATGTTTCAAGCGCATACGATTTCATGGGGTCGGTCACGTATCAGATGTACAGCGAAGACCTTTGCGTGCTGTCCGGCGAGGAAGTGTTGTCCCGATATCTCTCGTCGGTCGGTTTGGACGAGCCGGCGTACGGTTCTCTGCACTTCATGCAGGGACTGGAGGATCACCACTTTCTGAAATCGCTGGAAACGGGCGCGCCACCGCACCCCGATTTCGATACGGCGCTGAAGGCGCATGAGATTGTCGAAGCGATCTATCGTTCCGCACAGGGGAACACGGAAGTGGAGTTGCCGCTTACGAACAGGAGGTAATCCGGCATGAAAACGGGCGTTGCCTATCATGACGTACGGAACCCGCGGCACGTGAAGAGGGACCTCGAGGATATGGTGGCTCACCACTGTAATTTCGTGGTGCATACCTTTTCGGAGGCCGACCTCTCATTTTACACGCGCGCGATGAAAGATATTGTTGCAATATCGAAAGACCTCGGTCTCGAGGTGTATATCGACCCATGGGGAGTCGGCGGGGTTTTTGGTGGCGAGGCTTTCTCGCGTTTCGTGGGCGAATCCCTCGAGGACCGCCAAGTGCTCGCAAACGGCGTGTCCGTCCCCGCCGCATGCATGAACAGCGCAAGATTCCGGTCATTCATGAAATTGTGGGTAGAGACCGCTGCCGATATCGGATCGGATATTGTTTTCTGGGACGAGCCTCATTTCTACATGGTCGACTGGTACATGGAAGGGGTGAAAGCGGAACAGTGGGCCTGTTGTTGCGAGACGTGTCGAAAGATGTATGCTGAAAAATATGGCGAACCGCTGCCCGTCGAGCTCACCGCCGAGGTAATCGAATTTCGGGAAAAAACAGTTGTCAGCTTCTTTTCAGAGATGGGAGAACATGCCAAGGCGTGTGGGATGAAGAATGCGCTCTGCGTGCTGCCCGAAGAGGATGCGCGGCGCGGGGTTTCGAACTGGGAGGCCCTGGCGTCGCTCCCGTCAATCGATATTTTCGGTTCGGACCCCTACTGGGCGCTGCGAGGGCTGGCGCTCGAGCCGTATGTGAGAGACGTGACGAGAAAGGCGAAAGCGCTTTGCGAAAAATACGGGCGGGAACTCCAGATGTGGGTGCTTGCCTTCCTGATTCCCCACGGTCGCGAGGACGAGGTGACGCGCGCGGCAGAGATATTCTATGAGGAAGGCGTCCGAAACATTGCAGCGTGGAGCTACGGGGGCGGCGGCTGGATGCTTGTCCGTTCAGAGGATGCCGACAAGGTGTGGGAGAATTTAGGAAGCGTATTCGGGAAACTGCATTCGCTCGAAGGGAGCGGGTGAACCGTTGTTCTTACTCGAATTCCCTGTCCAGAATATTGAGAATGAACTTTTCAATCGACACCGGATAAAACCGAATATTCGGTGTGATTATGACGCCTGTATTTATGATCTCTTTGCGTTCTAGCTCGTCGAGGACGGAGGCGAGCGCCGAATCGAGCCTTCTCTCGATACTCTTGATTGTGAGGTCTTCGCATTCGATGTTCACGTGGTGCTTCCTGACATAGGGAAACGCAAAGATGCGTCCGACAATCGCCTCATCGATTCCTTCGCACCCAAAGATTTCTCCGCAGGTTGGACCGAGTGATTCGGGGGAAATAACAAGTTTCGGCGAGACGCCGATTTTTCCGCGAACTTCAACAACACTGTCATCCTTTTTCACCGACCGGCCAAGCAGGATATAGGGCAACATATGGTAGCCCGCCAGGAAGCCGGTGGTCGGTTTCTTGAGTATTTCGGTTTCGTCGAAAATCTCTCGGAACAAATGTGAATCTCTATCGAGCATAGCTCCTCCTCGTAACTCATTCATATTGTAACACAAATATTGCGAAATTCCGAAATCAGTGGACATGCAGCCCCCTATGCTTTTTGAAATTATGGAGAGGGTTCGCTGTCCCTTTTGAAATCGGATTTTGGCTGTGTTATAATCCGCCCCGGTCAATCCCGATGAATTTTCACCATATTCACACTGGATAAAGGCTCAATCTTATTTACGGGAAAGCTTTCCGGAAAGCGGCTGAGAAACGGCTTTTGGAACGGTGCGGCAACCGCCAAGAAAAGGAGACATGACATGAGGTTTAGAGACAAGCGCATGGAGACATTAAGCTTTCTGCTTGCATTGACAGCGTTTCTGGCGTTCCTTTCAGACCCCATCTCGGCGAGGGCGGCAGAATTCCAACTCTCCGAGCCGGTGATTGTGAATTATGACGCATTTGGCGTCCCTCATATCTCGGCTGCCAACGACGGCGACCTGTATTTTGCCCAGGGTTTCGTCACCGCCCGTGACCGGCTCTGGCAAATGGAATACAATCGGCGAACCGCATCGGGCAGACTTGCAGAGATTCTCGGAAAGTCGAAAGTGGAGCAAGATTTCGAGATCAGGCGCATCGGCCTGTACCGTGCCGCCGTCGCCACCTACGATTCCCTCACCGAGGAGATGAAGAAACTGTCTCTGGCCTATGCCGCGGGCGTAAACCACTATATCAACACCCACAGAAACAAGCTTCCCCGGGAATTCAACGACCTTGGCTACGTTCCGGAGCCCTGGCATCCGGTCGATTCGATAGCCATCCCGATGATAATGTTCTGGCATCTTTCCGGTTCGCTGGAGGAGGAGCTGATGCTGGGCAAGCTTGTGGATGAGCTGGGGACCAAGAAGGCGCTCGAACTCGTCTCGAGCCATCCCGCCGACCCCGCGACCCACATGATGTGGGAGCAGACAAGCGACGCCATTCCACAGGGGTTCGGTCGAAAGGGATTTCCGATTTTGGCCGCATTGAAGGATTTTTCGATTCGGCAAGGGGCCACGCAATTTGTTGGCAGCAACAACTGGGTGATAGGCGGCGCAAAATCGGCCACGGGGGCCCCCATCCTTGCGAATGACCCGCATCTCGCACTCTTGAATCCACCAATTTGGTATGAGGTCCAGCTGACGGGCCCCGGCATCAACGTAACCGGTTCCACATTTCCCGGCGTCGCCGGGGTTATTATCGGCCATAACGAACACATCGCATGGGGAGTCACGAACGTCGGCTACGATGTTTGCGACCTGTATGTGGAAACGCTGGACCCCGAAAACAGCGGGCATTACGTGCATAAGGGTCGTTCACTTGAATTCAATAAGATTACCGAAACGATAAAATACAAGAGCGGGGACTCGATGAAACGGGTGGACCGGGACATACTGTTCACGGTGCATGGCCCCGTGGTCGACCACCAGAAGGACGAAGTTATTTCCATGCGCTGGACCGGCCATGAGCCATCAACCGAGTTCCGCTTTTTGTATCTTGTGAACAGGGCAGCCAATCTCGAAGAATTTCGAAGGGCTTTGAACTATTACCAGCTTGGCGCCCAGAACTTCATCTATGCGGATATCGACGGAAACATCTTTTATCAACCGACGGGCAAGGTTCCAATCAGGAAGGGGCTTCCCATCCTTCCTTTGGACGGCAGCTCGGGTGAGTTCGAGTGGAGCGGGTACATTCCATATGACAAATTGCCGAAGGTGAAGAATCCCGCGGAACACTTCATCGCAACCGCGAATGCGCGACCGGTCGATGTCTCCTATCCGTACTACATCGGCTATTTTTTCGATATCGGCTTTCGCGTGCGCAGAATCAAGGACCTGTTGTCGGCAAAAGAAAAACTTACGTTTGAAGATGTGAGGGCCATTCAGGCCGACGACTACGTGCTGGCGGCAGAGAGGCTGAAACCCATGCTGCTGGAAGCCGTCAACACGGAGAGGTCGAGGCTGCCGGAACGCACACTCAGGGCAGCCGCAATGGTGAACGAATGGAACAATCACGCCGGTGTTGACAGCGCTGCGTGCCTGATCTTCAACAAGTGGCTCGAGAGAATAGCCTTCAACACGTTGAGAGACGACCTGAGCGACGAATCTTTTGAATACTGGGCCGGCAATCCGGACATCATTGTTGTTCTGCTTCTCAGGAGCCAGCAACCGGACGGTCTGCAATTTGAGTGGTTTGACAATTCGCGAACGGCTGTGTACGAAGGCAAATCGCAGGTCATAGCACGCAGCCTGCAGGAATCGCTGGATGAACTGAGCCTGACGTATGGATATGACATTGAGAAATGGGAATGGGGAAAAGACCACACGCTGACCCTCAAACACGGGCTCGGCGAGAGAAACAAAGCTTACAATATCGGCCCATTTCCCAGGAATGGAAGCAACGACACGGTCGATAACGCCGGTTTCCCCTTTTTCCGGCGCAGTTTCGCAACCGCTTCGGGGCCGTCACTCAGGACAACGGTTGAGCTCAAGCCCGGCGTCGAACATGCAGTCAATGTGATTCCCGGCGGCCAAAGCGCAGACCCCTCGTCGGAACATTATAAAGACCAATTGGTCAACCTGTGGCTCAAACAGGAGGCGCATCCGATGCTCTTCACGAAAGAGAGCATCCGGGAGAATCTGAGGGAAACCTTAACGCTTGTGCCGACCGAGTAGGAGTACGAGGGAAAATCATGCCGACAAACGCGGTGAAAAATAATTTTTGAGGTCTCGGGCCAGCCGCGACCTCAATTCTGCCCCTCCGAACTGTAGCATTTCATCGGATTATAGTGGACCACGATCTCGAGCGAGCAGCGATTGCAGCTCGTGCAGGTAATCGGGTCGGCGTCAGACTTTTCCATCAGGTTGACCAGGTTCGGCTGCCGTATGAACGGCCGGCACAATGAGATAAAATCCGCCTGCCCGCTCTCGAGCGCCCGCTCCATTGTCGCGCGACGCCGCATGCCGCCAACGGCGAGCACGGGAACACTAACATTTCTTTTCACCGCAGCCGCATGCGGGAGGAAATACGCTTCCTCGAAACGGGCCGCTTCGCGCAGAGATTTCTCGATAAACTTCATGAGGAATTTCTCGACGATGTTCCGGTTCTTCAGCATGAGGTCTCTCGGCAGGTCTCCCTTGATCGTTACCAGTCCTTTTTCCGCGATTCCGCCGCTGACCTCTATCGCGTCGATTCCCATTTCGTCCAACCGCTTGCATACGATGACGCACTCGTCGAGCGTTACCCCGCGCGCGATAAAGTCTTCTGCGTTGATTTTAATCAATATCGGGTAATCAAGACCGACTGCGGAGCGAACGGCCTTATATATTTCGAGCAGGAACCGCATTCGGTTTTCGAGAGTCCCGCCCCACTGGTCTGTTCGCCGATTCGTGTGCCCCGAGAGGAACTGGTTGATGAGGTAGCCATGGGCCGCATGAATCTGCACGCCGTCGAAGCCGGCCTCCCGAGCCCGCCGCGCGCCATCTCCGAAAGCCCGAATAGTTTTCTCGATTTCACCGTGGGTCATTTCGCGAGGCTTCACCATGCTGAGCATGTCGCGGACAGCGGACGGAGCAATGGGCGTCGCGCCGAGGACTTTCGGGTCACATTGTCTGCCGCCATGGTTAAGCTGCGCGACTATCTTTGCGCCGTGTTCGTGAACCACTTCCACGACTTTTCGAAGGTCGTCAATAATCTCGTCTTTGTCCACCACCATGATACGCGGGATTGCCCGCCCCATGGCGTTGACATAGTAATTACCCGGAATAATGAGAGCGACCCCACCCTTTGCGAGTTGCGCATACGCGCGAAGGTAGCGGTCAGTAATCCGACAATCGTCCGAGCATAAGCATTCAGCCGTTGCCGAACGAACAAAGCGATTTTTCAATTGCATTGACCCTATCTTTCCGGGTTCGAACAGTTTCGACATGTCGTCTTCTCCTTGCAGGACAACAGCGCTTACAGAGGTCAGTAGCCACGATGCTTCCGGAAGACCACGTGGGCGGCCACCACAAGCGATATGACTTACCTGAGTATATGAGATGAAGATGACGATTTCAAGCATGGGAAAACAGCGCGACAACGAGAACCGGCTCAGGAAGGGCGGGTATTTCGATGTGTCGCTTTCGGGAGCGACTTACCAGCGGAAATTTCGGGGGACACACCGGGCGTTGCGCCGGAACAACGTCAGAAGAGCGTCTTCAAGTTTGTACCAAGAAGGTAGTAGTCGAATCCGGCTGCGCTGTCTACTGCAAAATTGCCGGCCCTCGGCAAACACCTCCAGCGAGATGTTCTCGGTCAATTTGATGCCCACGGAGCCGTACCCCCCGCCAACAACATCGTGCTCGTCATTCCCGAAGCGCTCGAACGATTTATCGCGAAGCTGAACCATGGCTTGAGGCCCGGAGACAAGGCGCATAACTACTCGGACGGGGTGAGATTGAACGAACGCGCCTGGTTTGGAACCGGTTACGTGTAAACCGGCGGTGCGAAAAAAGGGTCGGCATCCCCGCGCTGGGGATGCCGACCGGTTCCCTATGGTTGAGCTGGCTCGGGCCAGCCTTCTGGCATATCCGACTATTAGCTGCCAACCGGAGGCAATGCCACGCCAGCCGCACGGTTAGCGACAGCGCCGCCGCCGATATCCTGTCCGCGGAGCACGCCGGACTCGTCAACATAGAACGAGCGGTTTCCGGTCTGTTGAAACGCTATCGGATAGGCGGTGGCCCACCACATAATCTCGTCGGTGTCCACAACACCCGTGGTAGTGACCTGGTAGAAGTAGCCGGACTTCTGCCCCGTGCCCAATATCTCGTCGATATAGGGCGGGGTTGCGGTGTAAAGCATAACCAGGTCGGCATATTCACCGGTTCCATCAGTATCTTGGTCCGTGTTCGCCCCTGACTGGAAAGTGCTCTGCGCACTCGCAAGAGTTCGCATGGCGCCGATAGCCGAGGATTCGTTTGAAGCCAACCGAGCTCTCAGCAGGTTTGGAATAGCGATTGCCGCTATGATTGCGATGATCGCAACCACGATCATCAACTCAATCAGCGTAAAACCCTTCTTGTTTCTCATGACTTCCTCCTTTGAAAACCCTGTGTGATAATTTCCCTACCTAAGACTTTGAAGCTCCTTCGGAAATCGCTCTGGGACGCTATTGCCTCACCTCCCCATATAAAGGCTTTGTTTTTTTCTCAGCCAAGCAAAGAGCAAGTTGCATACCAATTTCTTTGTCCGGCGGAACATCCGGAGCTGTTGCCCGCAAAATGCCCGATTTGCGCCGAATATCCGGCATCTTTTGCAGCAGGATGCTCAGAAGCCTTCTTGTTTTTCCCAGGATTTCAGCCATTTTCTCTTTCGTTTCCGTGACAATAATTGTCGAAAACCAGCAATTTGCGACGGCCTAGTTTGATATGGGGGGATAATTGCCGCCAAACATCGGGGCGGCAGCGACTCGCGTGGCCGGCACGCCACCAACATCACTCCCTCGAATCACGCCGCTTTCATCGATGTAAAATGTCTTTCGCCCCGTCCAACTCCAACTTATCGGGTATGCGGTGGCCTGCCACATGAACTCGTCCGAATCCGAAACACCCGTGGTTGTCACCATCAGGAAGTAGCCGGATTTTTGTCCGCTGCCGAGGCTGTCGTCGATGAACATGGGACCCGCATTACTCAGCAAGTTAAAATCTCCATATTCGCCAACGCCGTCACCGTCAGCGTCGGTCGCGCACATTCCCTGGAACGTGTTTTGCGCGCTGGACAGCGTTCGGAGAGCTCCGATGGCGGAGCTTTCGTTTGCGGCCATCTTCGCATTGATGATATTTGGTATTGCGATGGCGGCGATAATGACGATGATTGCAGAGACTATCATTAATTCGATGAGGGTGAAGCCCGCGTTTCTGTTTGTGTTCATGATAATCGGCCTTTTGCCTTAACCTCCTGACAAAGAAACAATTAATCTCAGGGTCGTGCAAGAAGCATACCGAAAAGAAACATCAGGGATTTTTTAGGAGGGAAGAGAGAATGGGAGCAACCTTGGAGTCTTTTGATGCTAAATCGCAAGTTCTTTTAAAATCGAGACTTAGGGCTTTTCTTAAGCTTTCTGAGGAGCCGGCGGTGTCACCTTCGAGCGCCTGCATGCAGGCAAGGTTGTACCAATTTTCAGCGCTATCCGGTTCGAGCCGAACTGCCGCTTTTAGGCAGGCCTCCGCATTTTTCGTCTCCTTCATTCGAAGATGGAGGACACCCAGCGAAGACAGCGCATGAGGGGATTCCGGATTCAGTTCGAGGGCCTTTTGAAGCATCCGCAACGCCCGCTTGTTTTTCCCCCTGGCGGCGTAGCAAAGCCCCAGGTTGTGGTAGTCCTCGAAATTATCCGGGTCAAAATGTATTGACCGTTGAAAATAAGGAATCGCTCTCTCGAATTCGCCTTTCTCCAGAAGTATTCGCCCCACATTGTGATTTGCCGCAGGGTCATTGACATTGAGGCGAAACGCCTGGAGAAATTTCTCCGCCGCCTCCTCCATTCTGCCCTGTTGCGCGAGAAGAGCGCCAAGATTATTGAGCGTTCTCGAATCGTTCGGGAAGAGTTTCAGCGCCTGGTGGTAATAGCGCTCGGTCTCGGGAATGTTGTGACGCCATTGGTTATACAGGGCGTAATTGAACATGTGATTGCCATACACTTTGCCGGCAGCGGGGTCTGCGTTTATTGTCTCGATGATTTCGTCGGCGCTCTCAATCAGCAGAGGTTTTTCCGGCGCTTTTTCTCCCTTGGAGAGTACGCGGAAAACCAAATCATGAGGCACGAAATGTTTTGCAAGAAGCTGATTGGGTTCCAATCCCTCCCAGAAAATCACGAAGTCGGGAGAGTTGAGGTCATAGAAGCGCTTGAAATAGGAATTGACGAACCATGGCAAACCGGTTCCCCGGTCGTGGATATGAGAGGGAACAACCCCTTCATCGCTCACATATTCAAATTCCCTCGGGATATTCAATTCGGGATAGAGGTCTCTGATTTGTTGGAGATACCCGGGACGGGTGAGGCCGTTTCGCGTGATTACCTTCACATCCGTTCGGTAGTTCTCACAATATTGCAGGTACCAACTGATGAAAAGGGTGTCGGCGGTTCCCGTTATCAGGACGGCATTATGCGGAAGAGAAGACAACAGGCGCTCGCCATAGTCTTTCGCGTAAACATGGGGGCTCCTGTCTCTTTCGGAAAAGTTCGATACCAACAGCGCCGAAACGTAAATGAGAGAGGCCGCATGAATGAGATAGGTCAGCCGGGCTTTTCTGGCCGCTGCGACAGCCGATGCCATCGCATCAGCCTTTGCGCAGAGAGCGGCGACGCCGTATCCGGCCCAGATGGCCAACAAAAGCACGGCGGGAAGCAGGTAAACGGAGATGAAGGCGCTGTTCAGGCTGATTAAAAAGAGAATCAGAATGACGAGCGAACCGTAGATGACGACCGGCTTTCGTTCTCTCCAAAGGGCGACCGCCCCGCCAATCCCAAGTAAGCATCCCGGAACGGTCATGTTGGAGACGAATGTCGATGTCATATTGTGAAGACCCTGTATGAACGCCGCAAAGGTTGGGAGACGGAGAATGTTTCTGCTGTATTGTTTCGCCGTCACCACCCACAGGAAATTTTCCAGTGTTTCGGGATTGCCCCAGTCTATCGCGGGGTCGAATCGGGACCTGACGGGAAGATACAGATAGACGAGAAGCGCAAGCGCAAAAAGCACTATCACGCCCGCGAGTCTCCTCGGCCGGAAAAGCTCGGTCTTGAGTCCGGCCGCGAGGATGAGCGCAATTGAAGGCGCAAAGAAGGTACCCGCCACATGATTCGTGAAACTCAAGCCGTATACGAAGCCGAACACCAGGAGTCTTCTTGTCAGTCGGGGATCTGTCGGCCCGCCGAAATATATACGAAAGGCCAGCAACGTAACGAGCATCATGAAAAACGAATGAAGCGTGGTGGTCTCCGCCACCGTGGACTGGTCCCACAGCAGCAGCGAAACCATGGAGAAACACGCCGCGAGGAGGCCCCCGAAATTTGCAAACCGTCGCAGTTCATTCTTTTGCGCCGCAAGCTCTCGAACGATTTGAAAGACCAATGCGCACGTGAGCGCTCCGAAAAAGGCCGACATCAGGTTGACGCCATAAGCCGGGGAACCGATTGGAATGAACGTGAACAACTTGCCGATAATGGCATACAACGGGTGACCGGGCGGATGCGGAATTCCAAGGGTGTAGCACGCCGCGATCAACTCTCCGGCATCATCCCAGTACACGGTGGGGCAGAGGGTGCGGATATACAATCCGAACGCAAACATGAATATTGCCGTCAGGAACAACCAGTGTTTTAATCGGTCAGAGGTCAACGCCGCCACCGTTCGTTTCGAGCCGAAGATTTCTGAAATAGGGGTTCTGCTCCATTGCCCTCAAGACCTGCTCGCCTCCAAGGCGCACAGCTTCGGCAAGGTGTTCTTCCGCCTCACGATTTCTTCCGCACAGACCGCACAACTGGGAAAGGAAATAATAGTTTTGCCACAGGGTGTGGTCTGCTTCGATACCGTTTTTCAATAGACTTTCCGCTTCGTCAAACCGGTTTTTTTGAATGAGTATCTGAGCCAGGTTTGAATAGGCGGGGGTAGTTTGAGGATTGTGGCGAAGTTCTTCGCGAAAATGCATCTCCGCCATGTCCACCCGGCCTTGAACAAGGAAGACCGCCCCGAGCATGTTGTTTGCGTTCGGATAGGCGGGCGCTTCCCTGATAACCTGGCTCAACTCGTTTGCCGCCGCCTCATACCTGCCCAGTGAATAGAAGACGAGACTCTTCTTATAGTGAGCGCGCGGGCCCAAGCGAACATCAAGCCTCGCTGCCTGGTCCAGACAGGCGAGCGCCTTTTCGCGGTCTTCTCTATCCTCACACACCTCAGCCAGGCGCAGCCATGCGGGAGCATACGCAGGGTTCAGTTCGAGAGCAAGGCGTGCGGCCCATTCCGCAAGTTCGTGCCGTCCGTTCAAAGCAAAGTAACGGCTCTGATGTTGCAGGTTTTCGGGATAAAGCAGCGAAGTCATCCGGTCGGACGCCAACTCCGGGTTTTCCCTGAATTCCTCCGCGATTTCCTCCCAGAATGTTCTCGTCTTTTCAATATCCTGTTCCGAGCAGGAATCCTGTTCGGCGCCGACAAATTCATAGACCAGGCCCTGCGGGCACATCGAATGAGGAGCGACAGGGGCTGCGCCCCAGAATACGGGCCGCAATTCCGCATTCATGCGCATTATATTCGTAATCACATTTTCATCGAATAATGGTGAGCTTCCAACTGCGGGCGCATCGGCCATCCTCTCCCCTGTTGCGGGCATCAGCAATTCCGGATACCGCCGGAGTATTTCCTCGCGCATTTGCGCCGAATTCGCGAGCCACGAGGGTTCAACGACCATGACATCTTCCCTTATGCCTTCGCAGTGCATCAAGTACCAGATGACGAACATGGCGTTCAAGTCGATGGTGAAAAACAGGGCGTTGGGCGGCAACAACGCCAGTATGCGCATGCCGTACTCCCTGGCTCTGTAGTAATCGCTCCTGTCGTTGACGGGATAATGCCGAGCGAGCGGAAGCACGGGAGAGAGAAGCAGGACAAAGCACAGGACGAAGGCGGATACGCGCCGCATCAAAGGCGCTCCGGTCATCAAGACGAGGTTCACAACCACCGTATAAGCGCCAAGCCCGATAAAGACAGCCAACAGAAGAAGGGCGGGAATGAAGTACGCGGTTATGAAAGACGGGTTAAGCGTAACGATAAACAGCGTGGCGACAACGGTCGCCGAGAAGAGGAGAAAGTTTCTGTTGTTTCGGAAGGCGCGCCAGATACCGATGAGCATGAGCGACAGTCCTAAGGCCATGTAGTTTTCACGAATAAGGGACAGGCGCCCGGCCGCGATTTCAATGATTTCGGAACGGGCGGGAAAACCGAAGACGTCGCTCTTAAATTGCGAAGCCGTTACTACCCACAGAAAGTTTCTGAATGACTCGGGGTTCCCCCAATCGATAACCGGGTCCTGAGCCGACCGGATTGGAAGGTAAAGATAAACCGACAAACCCAGCAGGAAAAAGAATACGGATGGGGTAGCCTTCCGCAAGAAGCCCTGCTTGCCGCGAAAGCTCACCCAGGCCCACACAACAAAGGCAGGGATTGCGAATACCCCCGCAACATGATTTGTGAGGCTCAGGCCGTATACGAAGCAAAAGAAAAAGAGGCTTCGGTAGAACGCTTTCTCGTCATGCGCCGAGAGAAGTCTGAGGAAGAGGCACACAAGCAGGATGAAGAAGAATGCGTGAAGGGTGGAAGTCTCGGCCACAACCGCCTGGTCCCACAGGGTGACTCCGAAAGCCGCAAAAAGGGCCGCTGTCGCTCCCGCACAATGGCGGATGACGGATTGCTCTCGTTCAGCGCGGAGAAGCATCAACACCGCCGGATACACCAACGACGCGGCGAGCGCGCCGAAGAACGCCGACATGAAGTTTACGCGTTGGGCAATCGAGCCCCACGGCAGAAGCGTAAACAGGCGGCCGAGAATGGCATAGAGCGGGTGGCCCGGAGGATGGGGGATACCGAGCACATACGAAACAGCGATAAGCTCGCCTGAGTCCTCCCAGTACACTGTGGGACAAAGGGTTCGGCTGTACACGAACAGTGCGGCTCCGAACAGCGCGGTCAGCCCGATGAGCCATTCTTTTTTTCGGCAGACTTTCATTTCACACCATCACTGCGGGAAGGCTAGCCAACTAAATCCCTCAGAGCGTCATCGGAACGGGCGGCTTCAAGAAAGCCGTTCCCTCCGATTGCGATCGACCGTGCCAGAACATTTTTGGCTGTCCCTTTGTCTCCGGCATACGCGTAGTACTTTGCAAGGACAAACAATCCCGCAGCGGAATCCGGCTCCAACTGAAGCGATTGGTCGAGCAACCGCTTCGCCTCATCCATCCTTCCGACATCCAGATAAGCGGTCGCCAACCCCCTCATCGCAAATGTGTATGACGGCTCGATTTCGAGCGCCCTTCGAAATCTTTCGATTGCGTCGTTTGTTTGTCCGACCAGAGAATATAGCTGTCCGAGGGCCGTATGGGCTTCATGATACCCGGGAAATAACTGTGTAGCCCTTCGATAAGCGAGGAATGCGTCGTCATATTTCGCACAACTCCTGTATGCGTTGCCCATTCCGTAATAAGCTATCGCCATGTAAGGATTCCCCTGAAGAGCCCTTTGATAATTTTCGATGGCGGCCTCGTACTGTTTGTCTTCAGAATTGAACCGTGCAAGGTTGTAGCGGCTTATCGGAAAATCGGGGTTAAACTTCAGGGCCAGCTTAACCGCCCATCGAGCAAGCTCGCCATAGCCCAAATTGTCGAACATGATGCCCTGGTTGTTCAACTCCACGGGGTAGATTTCCAAAGCGAGCTTATCCTCCCGCATGCCTGGTTCACGCAACAAAATTTCGATTTCCTTTTCCCAGAAATCCTGATTCTGCGATACCGTTATTTTGTCAAGCTTGACGGGGGTCGTAGAATAACGAAATACGATGCCCTCCGGAACGAGATTCCGCTCAAAGGGCAAATCGTGGGGAATCATTCCCCAGAACACCGGGCGTTGGGGGCAATTCGCGTCGAGAACCGCCTGAATCATCAGATATTGCTGCATCTTGATGTCGGTAGACCGAGAGGCATACTCCGCAACGACTTCGCGCGAAGGGAACACGAGGGAGGGGTGTTGTTGCCGTATTTGTGAGGTGAGCGCATTGCTCCCCCAGAGCCACGTCGGCTCGACAACGAGCAAATCCGGCCGCCTTCCCTCACAGTAAATCAGATACCAAAGTATGAACAACGCGTAGCCATCCGTTGTAAACAACGCCGAATCGGCGGGGAGGCTTGCGAGAAGTTTCTCACCATATTCGCGCGCATAGTACGCGTTACTTCTATCCATATCTTGAAAATGCAGCCCGAGGGGGAGAATGAAGCTCATGGCGGGAACAACGCATGCGGTCGTTCTAAGCCAGGCAGCAAGGCGCAGGGTGCGCGCTTTTTCGAACACGCGTATCATGAGGACACAACACTGATGGATTCCCACGCCGAGCCAGACGCTCAAAAGAGCAAGCGCGGGAATGAAGTAAGCGGAGATGAATGCGCTGTTCAGCCCGATGTAAAACAGCACTGCGATTACGAGCAGGCTGAAGACGATAAAACGCCCCTCTTTCCTTGCCAGGGTCCACATTCCTATGGCGGCAAACACACAGCCAGGGAGTGTAAATTGATGCAAGAGGTCTTTCCCTCTCAGGACGAGGCTGGAGGATATCATGAATATATTCGGTTTCATGCTTAGATTCGGCGCGAACTGTTTCGCTGTCACCACCCAAATGAAATTCTCGAGGGTTTCGGGGTTTCCCCAGTCTATTACGGGGTCAGCCAGGGACCTGAGCGGCAGATATGCGTATACCGTCAATCCGAGAGCAAAAGAGCCTGCCATTTTCATGAGGAGCCGCGGCGCAAACATTTCCCTGCCGTAGGTGGAGAGGAACACATAGGCGAATGCAGGAAGAAAGAACACACCGGCAACGTGGTTTGTAAGACTGAACCCAAACAGAAAGGCGAAGAGACAGAGCGAGCGCGTCTTCGTCCCCCAGAGGATTTTTCCGTTGGCCATTCGAAAGGCGAGCAGTGTGAGAAGCGTCATGAAGAAGGCATGCAGCGTCGATGTCTCGGCCACCGTGGATTGTTCCCACATGGTTGGCGCAAAGGCGAAGAAACAGGCGCCGCCGAACGCCGCCACAGGCGCCCAGGGACTTCTGTCCAAACGATCGCAGATTATTCGGCACACGACCATGCAGGTCAACGCTCCGAAGAAGGCTGACATAAAGTTCACCCGCCAGGCAATCGAGCCAATGGGAATAAGAGTGAACAGCTTGCCGATGAGAGGGTAGAGCGGATGACCGGGAGGATGGGGGATGCCGAGGGTGTGGCAGGCGGTGATCAGTTCACCGGCGTCGTCCCAGTACACCGTAGGACAGAGGGTGATGACATAGACGAGCAGAGTGAAGGCGAACACACTCCAACCCACTCGCCTGTGCACCGTCGAAGCGTTCATCTATGCACCGGCCTTTTTCATCGACCGAAGATAGGCGTCCCTGCGAAAGGTCCTTTTCCACCACAACGAAAGCAAATCCTTCACGGTTTTCAGAATGACCGTCCGGCTGCCGCAGGTCGCTTTTCCGCTCGTCCGAGGAACATAGGTGATTTCGACCTCCTGAAGCCTGTAGCCGAGGTCTCGCGCTTTTATCATTATCTCAGCCGTTATGAAGACACCTCTCGATTCGATGTGAATGCTTTCGAGCATGGTTCTTCGATACATGTGGATGTAATTGAATTGTCGCTCCTTCATTCCGAAAAGAATTTTGATCATCCCGATGTTTACGATGGAGACGAATTTTCGGAACAAAGAATAGTCGCGCCGGTCGGACCGTATTCCCACCACGAGGTCGCAAGCGCGGGATGCGTCGGCATACTTATGCAGTTCATTGATATCGAGGGCAAGGTCGGCGGGAATGAAGATGACGAACTCCCCTTTACTCGCTTCGATTCCCGTGAAAACGCCGCTGCCCGGCCCGCGATTCCCGGGATGATTGATAAGCCGAATACGGTCGGGATCTGAGGCGACCAACTCCTCCGCGATTTCGCGAGTGCGGTCGGTGCTGCCGTCATTCACGATGAGGATTTCGAAACTCGTTTCGAGCTCCTCAAGCTTGGCGGAAACGGTCCTTACCGTGGAAGCCAAATTTGCTTCTTCATTAAAGGCGGGAATTACGACCGACACGTACGGGCTCATCTGTCAGCGCCTCCGGAGCGCCCGTGCGGGCACTCCCACGACCACGGTATATGGCTCGACGTGGTCACATACGACTGCGCCCGCCCCTACTTGAGCCCCTTTCCCGATGGACACGCCCGGAAGAATCACCGCTGCGGTCCCGATATCGGAATCGTCTTCGATTGTCACCTGTTCGAATGTCAAGGGGGTATGGAGAATCGGCAGCGATAGGTCCGTTGCCTCATGGTACGATGTTATTATTTTTACTGCGGGACCGATTCCGACGTTCCGCCCGATTCTCAGACCGCCCGCGCTGTGGAAGAAGCATTGCTGCCCAATCCACGTGCCGTCTCCGATTACCATCTTGTTCTTGTAGTATCCCTTCAATATTGTGTTGTGCCCGACATAGACACCGTTTCCTATCTCGATATTTTCCGGATGAAAAATGAGTACGCCCGCCTCGATGACAACGTCTTTGCCGAGGCGGGCCAGTTTTGAAACATCCGGCACTCCACTGCCGTGAGATTTCGCCATCTTCACCGTCCGAACACGATTAGACACCTAGACGCAATCATGTTTTTGTATACCCTACAGCCGCTGAGCGTGCGGCCGGCACTCATGCACTTCGCCGAAGCCGTGACCATTTTCCATCTGTTGGCGGTACCAGTTTATGGTTCGAATCAATCCTTCATTCAGGTCTACTCTCGGCCGAAAATCCATCAATTTCGTAGCTTTGTCGATGCTCGGTATCCGCAACTCCACGTCAACGTAATCCTTTTTGACGAAGACGATCTCGGACCCTGATTCGGCGAGCGCTTTGATTTTCTCTGCGAGTGTGTAGATGGTTACGGTTCCTCTCGGATTGCCGATATTGAAAACGTGGCCTATCGCCTCAGGGCGGGTCAGGGTGAGCATGATACCGTCGATCATGTCATCGATATAACACCACGCGCGTATCTGATTTCCGTCACCATGTATTTCAAGCGGCAGGTTTTTCAAGGCACGGACCACGAAGGTGTGGATTGCGCCGGCGCCCACCTGCATGGGACCAAACACGTTGAACGGTCGAATTGATACGGTTGGCAGCCCGGTCTCCTTTCCATAGTTATGGACCAGGTGTTCGGCTGCCAGCTTGCTGACCGCATAGGTCCAGCGCGCCTCACCTACCGTCCCGAGCGTGGTGGCGCTTATCTCCTCGGCATGGTAAACATGCGTGCCGAATACCTCGCTCGTCGAGAAATCGACGAACCTCTCGAGGTTGGGCGCGTGCGCGACGGCGGCCTCGAGCGCGTTGTACGTTCCGATGAAATTGATTTTCATAGTACGGGCCGGAACGCGCAAAACCGTGTCCACCCCGGCGATAGCCGCGAGATGAAGCACCATGTCGGGTTTTGCTCTTTTCATTGCGGAACTCAGCATTTCGAAATTGAGCACGTCGCCATGGATGTAAAACAGGTTCGGGTGTGTCCACGCGTACGAATCTTTGAGGGCGTTTCGGTGACCGTTGTCGTAAACGACGATCTTGTTGTGTTCCAGCAGCCGGTGCACGACCGTCGTTCCTATGAACCCGGCTCCTCCGGTCAGGAATATCGATTTCCCTCGAATTTCCTCTGCCATTTCAGACCAACTTTTCCTTTCTTACCCCACGAGAGTGGAGAGTTGGAATATGGGCATGAACAGGGCGAGAACCATTCCGCCGACGACGATGCCGAGAAACAGTATGAGCATCGGTTCGATAAGCGATGTCAAGCTTGCAATGGTAGCCTCTACCTGCTGGTCATAGAAATCGGATATTTTCGCGAGCAACTCATCGAGTGAACCTGTCTTCTCGCCGACATCGACCATCCGCGTGACCATGAGCGGGAACACCCCCGTTTGCGCCAGCGGCTCGGAGATAGTCGCGCCCGCCTTGATGCTCGATTGAGAATTTTTGACTGCGCGCGCGATCACCTCGTTGCCGATGGTGCGTTCGACTATTTCGAGCGCGCCGAGGACAGGCACTCCACTCCGTGTCAGAGTGGAGAATGTCCGAGCGAACCGCGAAATGGACACCTTTCTGAACAACGGTCCGAAAACGGGCAAGTTGAGTTTCAGGGTATCCCATTGCATCCGGCCCGTCGGCGTGGAGATATAGTACCGCAGGACAAAAACCAGCACGAGGCCGACGCCGGCAAAAACGGGCATGTATTCACGAAGGGCATTGCTCAGAGAGATCAACATGAGAGTGGGAGCGGGCAATGCGCCCCCCAGGCTGTCGAATATTTCCTTAAATTTCGGCACAATGAAGATCAGCAAACCGCCTGCGATCGCAACGACGATTACAAAAGCTATGACCGGATAGGTCATTGCCGATTTGATCTCTCGCTTCAATTGCTCGGTTGCTTCGAGATATTCGGCCAACTGAATCAGGATTCCGTCGAGGTTGCCGCTCGCCTCACCGGCGCGCACCATGCTCGTGTAGAGTTCCGAGAAAACTCTCGGATGCTTTTTCAGCGCATCCGAGAACGTCAAGCCGGCCTCGATGTCTTGTCCCGCCTGGGTGAGGACACGCTTAAAGTTGGCGTTCTCCGTCTGCTCCATCATTATATCCATTCCTTGGAGCAGTGGCAAACCGGCGTTGACCATCGTGGCAAGCGACCGGGTGAACAGAACGAGTTCCTCCGCCTTTATCTTCCTTCCTCGCCGGGCGCCGCTTTTCGAGACCTTGGCTGCGCCGGCGGAGCCGGTCCGCGGGTCGTTGACAGATGTGGGAATAAGTCCCTTGTTGCGGAGCTTTTGCAGCAGTTCCTGCTTGTTTTCGGCCTCCATTACGCCGGACAGGCTCTTGCCTGTCTTGTCTCGAGCCGTATACTGGAATGATGCCATAAAGCAACCCTCCCGTCCTCTTGCAGACTAATCGACTTGGTCGTCTTTTCCCCTTAGGTTGTACTTTTCCAATTTATACCTCAGCGACCGCGGTGAAAGCTTCAATAATTTGGCGGCACGCGTTTGAGAATTGGATGTTCTTTTCATCGCCTGTTTGATGAGTGATCGCTCAAAATTCTCGACACGGTCATTCAAATCAATACCGTCGGGCGAAAATTCGACGTCGTACTGCTCTTCCGTCGCCGCATCGAACAATTTTTTCGGTAAATCCGCAACCTCGATCCTGTTTCCATTGCACAGGGCCGCCGTCCTTTCAATGACGTTTTCGAGTTCGCGCACGTTTCCCGGCCATCGGTACTCCTCGAGAATCTTTTCCGCTTCAGCCGATATGGCGACCTGTTTTCCGGCGCGTTTGCAGAATTCGGCGAGGAAGTGCCGGGCAAGCAACAGGATATCGTCACAACGCTCTCGCAGTGATGGAACATAGATCGGAATAACGTTGAGCCGGTAGTAGAAATCTTCGCGGAATCTCCGGTCTTCGACCATTTTGTCGAGGTCCTTGTTTGTGGCGGAAATCAGGCGGACATCGACCGAAAAATCCGTCGCGCTGCCGACTGGGCGTATTTTCATTTCATCCAGGACCCTGAGCAGTTTCACCTGAAGCGCCATGCTTGTTTCACCTATCTCGTCAAGAAACAAGCTGCCCCCGTTTGCCACTTTGAACAGTCCGTCCTTATGCGATACGGCGCCCGTGAAGGCCCCTTTCACGTGTCCGAACAATTCGCTTTCGAGCAGGTTTTCGGGCATACCCCCGCAATTTATCGCAACGAATGGTTTTTCGCTTCGATAACTGCAGTTGTGAATTGCCTTCGCGACCAATTCCTTTCCCGTTCCGCTCTCTCCCAATATCAGCACCGTGCTGGAAAGTGACGACACCTTCCGAATGAGATTCTTCATTTCGTTCATTGCGGCGCTGTTTCCAACCAGGTCGTCCAGTCTCCCCGTCTGCTGCAGTTGAGACCGGAGAATCTTGTTTTCCACGCGGAGCTTCTTGCCTTCCAGAGCTTTCTCGACGACCAGCTTGAGTTCGTCGTTCTTGAAGGGTTTAATCAGGTAATCGCATGCGCCCAGTTTCATGGCCTCGATGGCCGAATCCACCGAACTGTGGGCGGTGATAACGATCGACGAAACGTGCCCGTTGGACTCTTGTATTTTCTTTAAAACCTTGATTCCGCCCAGTTTGTCGTCCTGCAGCCAGAGATCGGTAATGACAAGGTCCCAGAGACCGGTACGCAGCTTTCGTGCGGCTTCATCGAAGACGCCGACTCCTTCCACGTCATAGCCCTGTTTCTCCAGCATGATGGTGAGCAACTCTCTCATGCTCGGTTCATCTTCGACAATAAGAATTCGAGATCTCTCCATGGGCAACCCCTAGTCTTGTATGGGGAGCGAAATAACCACTGTTGTTCCGTTCCCTTCCGCGCTCTCCACGTCAATTGAGCCTCCGTGAGAGGTGACAATCCTGTGGACGATCGAAAGGCCGAGACCGACTCCCCGCGGTTTGGTCGTATAAAAGGGATCAAATATCCTCTCCATCTGTGGTAACGAGAGGCCTTCACCTTCATCGGTCACCAATATACTGACTTGTCCGGGCAAAGCTTGCTCGAATCTCGCATCGAGACGTATGCTTCCTCCTTTCGGGGTAGCCTCGATACTGTTCTGAATAACATTCACGAAAGCTTCCTTTATCTGGCTTCGATCTCCGGCAATGTGTCCCAGGTTCGGAGGGTATCGTTTCAGAATTTCCACGTTGCCGTTTTGCCGTCCGAGTTCGACCGATTGCACGGTCTCGTCGAGGAGACCGCTGATGTCGATTCGTTCGTTCTCCCGTTGAGGAGCGCCGACAAAATCGAGGAAGTTCGACACAATCCTGCTCAACTGGTCGCACTCCCTGATCGCGATATTCATGAGTTGTCCGTCTGTCCCTTCCACCGGGCGGCTCCCGGACAGTTCCTCGATGGCGCCTCTCACGGATGCCACCGGATTCCTGATTTCGTGCGCGAGCGAGGCCGATATCTCGCCGACCGCAGCCAATCTGTCCGCCCGTCTCAGCCGTTCCTCCATGCGCTTCAATTCGGTCAGGTCGATAAAACTGCCCACGGCTCCCCTGAGTCTTCCCGCGCCGTCCCTGATGGGCGAAACGGTTATACCGACGGGGATCGTGTTGCCGTCGCCGCGCGTTATTTTCACCTCGGTCCGATATTCCTGCTGCCTGATTATTGCTTCCTCCAGCGGGTTTTCCTTCGCGTCGGCCACCGCAAAAACGGAGGAAACGTGTTGTCCGGCGATTTCAGCCAAACGCCGCTGGAGAAGGCTTGAACCGGCCGGATTCAGGAACGTCACAATCCCCGTTTGGTCCACGCTGATGAACCCGCTTGAAATACTGTTCAAAATGTTTTGTTGGAACGATTGCAGCAATCCGACGCGTTTGGAAAGGCTTCCGGCCAAAAACGCCGTCAGATAAAAGGCAAAAACCTTCATTCCCGTATATGCCCAGAGGTCGCCTGCCGCCATGGGAGGACCGCTCCACCGAAAGGCCGAGCCCGGCATGAGGTACCCCTCCACCTCGACAACGGAGACCAAGAGGAAAAGAGCGGACGATATTGTCGCTATAGTCAAGCTCCATTTGAACGAAAGCAAAATGCATGTTGCCAGAATCACGGCAATGTAAAGAAACGCAAAGGCGCTCTTGCTCCCACCGGTCATAATCACAATGGCCGTAATCAGAACAAGGTCGGCGCACAAGAGAAAAAAGGAAAACCGGATGGTGGGACGATAGCCCGCGCGGATGATCACAAAGACAATCAAGGACTCGATCAGGGCGATTGCGAAGATCGCAAACAAATAAGCCGTGTTGATGTCGAGAGCGCTCTTGCTTTTGACCTGCAGCGCGGCGCAGGAGAGCGCGACAACAAAAACGATCATCGAGCGCGCGAGTGCGAACCGATTCAGAATCAGGCGACCCTGTTCCGAATTCGTTTTGAAAGGATCGATCATCCGCTTGGCCCAATCCTTAAAACCCCTTCCCCATCAGCCGAAGCAAATCCTCCTGATTCATGCTAGCCTCCAGGG
Organism: uncultured bacterium; assembly: GCA_964453435.1. Taxonomy (GTDB): domain Bacteria; phylum Abyssobacteria; class SURF-5; order SURF-5; family SURF-5; genus CAYVQZ01. The sequence continues at coordinate 8,243 of CAYVQZ010000052.1, read as the reverse complement.
CCTGTTCATATGTTATTTGTCCGCTCTTATGAAGTTTGTAAAGGCTCATATTCATCGTTTGCATGCCGAGCGCTCCACCGGTGCTGATGGCGGAGTAGATCTGATGGAGCTTGTCATCACGAATGAGGCTTCGGATTGCCGGCGTGGCGGTCATAATTTCAAGTGCGAGAACTCTTCCGTTCATGTCGGCGCGCGGAAGCAGCTTTTGCACAATTACCCCTTCCAGCACAAACGAGAGCTGCGTCCTTACCTGCAACTGCTGGTGGGAGGGGAAGACGTCAACCATCCGATTGATCGTCTGGGTGGCGTCGTTCGAGTGCAAGGTCGCGAACACAAGGTGTCCCGTTTCAGCAACGGTCAAAGCGGTCTCAATGGTTTCCAGGTCCCGCATCTCGCCAATCATTATCACGTCGGGGTCCTGACGGAGAATGTGTTTGAGGGCACAGGAGAACGAATGCGTGTCGGCAAACACCTCTCGCTGGTTGATAATAGCCATCTTGTGCTGGTGGAGGTATTCGATGGGGTCCTCGATGGTCAGAATGTGACACCGCCGCTCCATATTGATCTTGTTGATTAGGGCCGCCAGCGTGGTGCTCTTCCCGCTTCCCGTGGGCCCGCACACGAGCACAAGTCCAAGCGGGCGGTCTGCCATCTCACGCACGCACTTTGGAAGCCCCAGTTCTTCGAAGCTCATGATTTCATATGGAATGGTTCGTATGGCGGCGCTTACGGAACCCCGGTCCACGAAAAGGTTCACTCGAAATCTGCTCAGGCCTTTAATACCGAACGACATGTCGAGTTCTTTTTCCTGTTCGAATTCCTTTATCTGACTCTCTGTGAGTATGCTGTATGAGAGGCTCTTGGTTTTTTCCGGTGTCAAGGGCTCCGTGTCCATTGGATACAACTCACCGTCAATACGGAGCTGAGGCGGCACTCCGACAGCAAGGTGAAGATCGGAGGCATTGTTTTCGACCATTTGACGACAAAGCTCTTCAAGTTGAACCATTGCCATGACCGTTTCTCCGTCCTGAAGCTACCATGCCAGTTTCGCGCGCGCACAATAATCGTGTGGTGTGGCAAATTTTGTGCCCGCAGAATTTCAAAAATGTTTTTTTATGCCGGTTTTACGCTGCAAATCCCCTGATGAGCAATTCCTGTGCCAATTTTTGTAACATGCTCCGCGATTCGTCGGTTCCGAGAAACCTGAAGCGTATCTTGACGGTGGGGCAGGTGGAAGGACATCTCCGGGATTTCATGCCGATTAATCCGGCGCCGTAACCCGGAGGCTTTCCTCCAGACTGGTGAGACCGGACTTTACCTTTCGCAACGCGACTTGACGAAGTGTTAACATGCCGTTCTCAATCGCGGCGCGTTTGATCTCGCCGGAGGAGACGGACGCCATGATGAGGTCCTGAATATTCTCTCTCACGCGCAACACCTCGAGGAGAGCCAGCCTGCCGCGGTACCCCGTTTGTCCGCACCGGGAGCACCCTTCTCCTTTGTAGAGGAGAATCTTTTCGTTGAGGTTGAGCGGGAATTGCGCTCTCTCCAAAACCGCTTGTGGGACCTTGTATGATTCTCGGCAATCCGGACAAATCCGGCGGACGAGTCTCTGGGCAGCGGCCATGAGAAGAGAAGACGCAATCAGGAACGGCTCCATTCCCATATCGATAAGACGCGTGATGGCGCCGGGCGCGTCGTTCGTGTGAAGCGTGCTGAGAACGAGGTGTCCGGTGAGCGCGGCCTTGATGGCAATATCGGCTGTTTCCTCATCACGAATTTCTCCGACCATGACGATGTCGGGGTCCTGGCGGAGTATTGACCGGAGTCCGGAAGCAAAGGTGAGTCCAACCTCCGGTTTTGTCTGCACCTGATTGATGCCATGGAGTTCGTATTCGACGGGGTCCTCCACCGTCACGATATTCACATCGGGCGTATTGAGCATATTAAGGGCCGAGTACAATGTAGTGGTTTTTCCGCTGCCGGTCGGGCCGGTGATAAGAATGATTCCATTCGGCCTGTCCAAACTCTCCCGGAAGTCCTCCAGCGGTTGTTCTTCGAAACCCAGCTTATCGAGGTCGAGGCTGAGGGCCCCTTTATCAAGGATTCGGAGCACCACCTTTTCGCCGAAGTACGTGGGCAGGGTGGAGACGCGAAAATCGATTTCGCGGCCCTCGAACTTTATGCGGAACCGTCCGTCCTGGGGCACTCGGCGTTCGGCGATATCCATCTCGGACAGAACCTTTATGCGAGAGACCACCGCGGCTTGGAGCGCCTTGGGCGGCGACTGCGTGTCTCTCAACACACCGTCTATTCGGTACCGCACCCGCACTTCCTTCTCGAAAGGTTCGATGTGGATGTCACTCGAGTTTTGTTTGATAGCGTTTATCAGGGTAAGGTTGACGAGCCGGATGACCGGCGCCTCCTCAACCTCCTTCTTGAGGTGGCTGATGTCGATGTCGTCCTTATCCGCCATCACGGTCAGCACATCCGCCTGGGCGTCCCGCAAAATGTCCTCATACGCATCCGCCGGCTCTTCTCCGCCGCCATAGCAGCGGTCTATTGTCTTCTTGATCTCGGAGTCCAGGCTGACGACGGTCTCAATCTCGTAACCCGTCAGCATTCGAACATCGTCAACCGCGACAATATTGAGGGGGTCGGACATGGCAATCGTAAGGGAGGCGCCGGTCTTTGCAACCGGGATCAAATGATACCGCCTGGCTATCCCTTCCGGCACCTGTGCCACCACGTCCGGAGGAATATCGTAACTTTCCACGCGTAAGTGAGGAATTCCTAATTGTTCACTCAGGGTGATGACTATGTCCTCCTCACTGATGAGGCCCGAATTAATGAGTATTGCAACCAGAGGCTGGCCGGTCCGCCGCTGCTCGTAAAGCGCCTGGGACAATTGCTCCTGTGTCACCAGCCCCTCCTCGATGAGAATGTCACCCAATCGTTTCTTTAATGCTTCAACCATGAAAATGTTTCCTGTTATCCTTATTCTATTTTTCGATTGATTTGAACAGATGCTTCAAAATTTCCTGGGCGAGTTCGATAGTAATGTCATGTCCCACCAGCGACGAGTAGGCCAAAAGCTTTTTCAAGGCGCCCTCCAATTCTCGAATGTTGGACGGAATCGATTCGGCGAGCAATTCGAGCACCTCACTCGGAACGTTGGCGCCCGCGGCTTTCAGTTGCTGTTTCAAAATGGTGAGTCGAGTCTGCAGGTCGGGCTGCTCCAGACAGGCAACCACCCCGCCTTCAAACCTCGATATGAGACGGTCCTCCAATCCTTCCAGTTTCTTTGGGGGGACATCGCTGACGACGATAATCTGTTTTTTTCTTGTATAGATAGCATTGAAAATGTTGAAGAATTCCTCCTGCGCCCTGGTTCGATGTGACAGGAATTGTATATCGTCCACGATCAACATATCCATATTCGCGTAGCGCTCTCTGAACGCCTTCAGATGTTCATGCTCGACGGCGTCAAGCATCTCGTCGACAAAACGGCTTGCCGGAGCGTAGGCAACCGCAGAAACGCCGCCACGGCGCACCATTTCGTTGCCGATTGCGTTTGACAAATGCGTTTTCCCCAACCCCGTGTTTCCGTAGAGGAAGAACGGATTGTATTCGCTGCCCGGCAGTTCGGCGATTGACGCAGCGAGGGCGTACGTGAACGAGTTCACTTCGGCCACAACAAAATCCTTGAATGTAAATCGTTCGATCAGGCCGTCCGTTCGTGTTGCCGAGGCGACTTCGCCTTTTGCTTCGTCGCGTTCCTCCGCATCTTCATCTTCCCGTATCTGTTTTGTATTTTTTTTCGACTTGGAAGGGGCCTGGGTCCCCTTTGCCGCCTGGCTCTCGACCTTCTCCGGCATATTCCCGGGCGGTTTTTCGGAAACATCGGCGGAGAGATCTTCGGCGGGCTCCGTCTCGACCTGCTCGACCCTCCTGTCTTCCGGGCCATAAATCCGGACATAAAGTTGTTTGAATTCTGCGAATGAGCAGAGAATTGGTTTTATCCGAAGCTTTACCTGCTGTTTCACCTTTTCCAGCGCTTCCACATCGAGGGGATTCACCATGGCAACAGTCAAAAGCGTTCCCAGCTTGTCAATGGGAAGGAGCTTATGGTCGCGGCATATTTCCTCTGGAAGCAATCTCGACACATCGGAGGCAACGGTCAAGTTGGATAGTTTGAGATGGGGGATTCGACACTGACGAACAAGGAAGCCAATCAGCTCTTCCTCCGAGATATATCCCAGTTGTATGAGTATCTCGCCGAGAAACTGTTTTGACGATTGCTGCTCACGGAGGGCTTCTTCTAGTTGTTGACGGCTTATGACTTCTTCCCGAATGAGCAGTTCGCCAAGTTTTCTGTTCGCACCTTTCATGGCCTCTGACAGTTCCTTTAAAATCTCTGGTTAAAACGAAGCACGGTTTCCGTTGGTGATGAATCGTTCTGCTTGCTCATTTCGATGTGAACTGCATTCCCCCGCCTCTCTTGCCATTTGACTTAAGTCAATGGTTCCGATATAATTACATAAAATACTTACATCGAATAACCTGCTCGGATAATCGTTCCTTCCAGCTGCCGAACATGCGACTCTCGTTTACGAAAGTCATACCATCGCGTCTCATGGTCGTAGGACTCGGGACGACGCTTTTCGTTCTCTGTCTTACGGCTATCCTCATGCTTCTTCCGGGCTTGATCAGCCGAGAGCGATTGGTGGAAAGACTCATGGGCAGCCTGCAATTGCTGGCTCCGTTGGAATCCGACCACATTTCTGCGGAAAACCTCGACCGCATTCTTTACTCGATCTTTCAGGCAAACCGGACAAACCGAAACATCTCGTATCTGCGATTTGTGGACCTTGCAGAGGGGTCCATCTTTACGTTTAATGAAGAGGGCGCCCGCACGATAACAGGCCGAGCGGAACCTGATATATGGGCGGACCTCATGGACCGGGGCACAGCCATACGCTTTAACGACGGCAATTATGAAGTCTACCGCACGGTCTCACATGATCCCCAAATTGCCGTGAACCTCGGAATCGATTCGGAAGTTGCCCACGAAATCGAATCTCAGAGACGACTTTCCGTCATTGTGGCAAGCATAATCCTTGCCACTGGCATAGGAATTCTCATTATGGTTTGGCAAACAAGACAGATTGAGGCGGCGCGGGGTGAATTGGAGCTTGTTCTTGCAAGCACGACGGAACCTATTCTTATGATAGACAATAATGGCCGTTTAGTGTTCGCAAATGAACCGGCCCATGCGCTTTTGGGACAGCCGAAGAACAAAAACTTCAGGAACGCTCCCCTGGTGTCTCTGGTTCAAAATCCGGATACCCGGAACTTTCTGGAACAGGTCCTCGACAACAACGCAACGGATGTTAATGAGTTTGAAACAGTGCTGCCGGGATATCCTGCGAAGGTCATGTTCAGGGCAGGCATCATGGACGTTCGAACCGAAGTCGGGCGCACATTGGGTAAACTTCTTGTCATGAGAGATGTTACCCTAGAAAAAAGGCTGGAGGATAAAAAGGTTTCACAAACGATTCACGAACTGAAGGGGATGCTGGGAGAAGTGAAGGGCTTCATTCGCCAGGCTCTTGACTCGACGAATGAAGAGTCGGAGCGTGAACGGAGGGAGTTTCTGAAGGTCTCCATGGAAAAACTTGAACGGTGCTATAACACTGTCGCCACAATGGTACGGTCGATTGTCAGCGCCTTCAAGCCGCAGTCTCTCGACCTCAGACTGAGCCACTATGATCTGGCCGAGATAATACAGTTCAACGTGAATGATTTCCGTTCCTCTCTTGAACAAGAAAAGGAGGGAGGGATCATGTTGATGACCAGGTTGCCGACCAAGCTGCCCACCGTTTGCTGTGATTTAAACGCAATTTCCCGCGTCTTGGCCAATCTGCTTCTCAATGCGGTTCAACATTGTCCGCAAGGAGAAATCACGGTGTCGGCCGAGGAGCAGGGCGAGATGGTGCGGGTGTCGGTGAGCGACAGCGGTTGCGGTATCGAGAGCAAACATGTCGAGATTATTTTTGAGCCTCATGTCAGTTTCCGTAAAGGGGGCACGGGACTGGGACTTTCGGTCTGTCGCGATTTCATCAAGGCTCACGAAGGAGAGATGTGGGTGGATTCTGCCGGCCGGGGCAAGGGAAGCACTTTTTATTTTACTCTTCCAAAATCGCGACCCGTTGTCTTGTCCTCTGACCCAGCATTTACCGGACGATTAGAATCGACCTGCAAAAAGATCGGCTATACTCCCGAGATCCTCGGCGACTTGCTCTCGGCCACCCGCAAGATAATTGAAATCAACCCGAACGCGATTCTTCTTGATCTTGACATGGAGGACACCATCTCAGGCATATCGCTTGCATATCGGTTGAAAAGGAGCGGGGAAACGGCAAAAATTCCAATTGTCGCTTTCTCGTCGAATATACAGGAAGCACAATCTGAATTGAGCAAATATGAGGGGATTTCTCTGGATACGTTCTTGAAAAGGAATTTTACCGAAGAAGAGTTGTCCTCGGCGATGAGTACCGTGGAGGCATACTGGTATCTGACGCAGAGTTCCTGAGCAGGACGGATACCGGTCCGGCGCGCGCTGTGGGAGGCGACAATTGACTACGAAGGGCAGCAAAATCCTGATCATTGATGACGAGCTTGACACCGTTCAAACAATAGTGAATTATTTGAAAAAGGAAGAATTCGAGGTGACTGTGGCATATGACCGGCTCGAGGCCACGCGACTGTTAAAGAAAACGGATTACGATATTGTCTTTCTGGACTGGGTATTGGAAAACGAAATCGGCCTCGAAGTGCTGAATGCGTTGAGGAAGGAATTCCCCACTCTCGACATAGTCGTGCTGAGCGAATCGGCCTCCCTTGAAATGGCTGTCCAGGCTGTCAGTCACGGCGCGTATGACATCATCAAGAAATCCCGCGAGGACGGAACGAGCGATTGGATAGTTCCTCCACGACTGCCGATTGTCCTCCATAACCTGCTTTCCCGGCGTGACGAACGCGAACTTGTCAACCTGCAGATGGATGAAAAATACCGCATGATCGGCGACAGCAAGGTAATGGAAAAACTACGGGAGGAAATCCTGCTCATCGGGCCGAGCGACTACACGGTGCTCATCTGCGGAGAGAGCGGCACCGGAAAGGAGCTTGTCGCTCACAACATTCACCGCAACAGCCCGCGGCGAAAGGCGCCCTTTGTTCCGGTCAACTGCAGCGCATTGACTCCGACACTTTTGGAATCAGAATTGTTTGGTATCGAGAAACGTGTGGCTACGCAAGTAGACCAGCGCAAGGGGAAATTTGAACTCGCCGACGGCGGCTCGCTCTTTCTTGACGAAATAGGAGACCTCAGTTACGAGGCCCAGGCAAAATTGCTGAGAGTGCTCGAAGATAAGACCATCACGCGGGTTGGCGGCCAAAAACAAATAAAGGTTGATGTCCGTGTCATCACCGCGACAAACCGGGACATCGACCACATGATAGCGGAAGGCAAATTCAGGGAAGACCTTCGTTACAGGCTTTCATACCGGATCACATGCCCACCCCTGCGAGAGCACGAAGAGGACATTAAGCCCTTAACGGAGCATTTTTTGGCTCAATTATGCCGTGAACTTCACAAGAAATCCGTTTGCATAGAAAACGACGCTTTGGAACTTTTGAGCTCACAATCGTGGCCTGGGAACGTGCGACAGTTGAAAAATGTTCTCCAGTGGGCGGTATTGAGAGTCGATGCTGCGATTACGGGCGACCTTTTGAAAAAGAATGAAGACCTGCAGTCTGAGCCGTCATCGGCACAGGATTACGAGGGAATGACCCTGAAGGAAGCGCTTCGCGAGTTTGAGCGGAGTCTCATAAAGCGCGCTTTAGACGAGAGTTCCTCCAACAGGGAGGCCGCTCTGAAACTGGGAATGGACGAAGGCAATTTTTCAAAGAAACTAAAGGACCTGCAACTGAGATAACGCGCCCGTTTTCGGCAAGCAGAACGTGACAAAGCCGCAACCAGCCTTCGCTTCGGGTACGGTGAATCCGTTTCACAACCGCCCGGCGCAGGTCTTATTGGGGGGACACCATGCGGCATGGTGTCCCCCAAGAACCCGCATCACTACCGCCCTCGGATAGATTCACCATCCCCTGAACGAAGCAACCGCGGTACACGCCTCATCTCCCCTTTGCAACGACAATGCTGCAGTCATCATTTCTAA
>CAYVQZ010000051.1:0-39380 GCA_964453435.1 uncultured bacterium | reverse complement strand
CCCGCGCATTCCGCGGGATAGATTGGCGGACTGCCCCCGAAGCAACGGATTACCAACCGCAAGACATACTCCTTTGAGTTGTGCGCCACCGTCTGTTACAATCTCCCGAAGTAGCATGTCCGAGAGGAGGAAGCCAGATTATGAAAACGCTGACGTTCGAAAAAGACGCTCACATCGGATTTATCACCCTGAATCGTCCTTCGCGCCTGAACGCGCTCTCTCACACAATGGTCAGAGAGCTGCACGAGTTGTTCAACACGCTCGATGAAGACCTTGACACGCGGGTTCTGATACTAACAGGCGCGGGGCGCGGGTTCTGCGCCGGAGCGGACCTCAGGGGCGGCGACGGCGAGGGCGCATGGGATGACAAGCTCGGCCCGATCCAGTCGCAGTATCGCCTGCAGCAGGGCTACGCCTCACTCATCACAAGGCTCAGGCAAATACCCCAACCCATTATAGCGGCGGTAAACGGCCCGGCGGCCGGCGGCGGTTTCTGTCTCGCGCTCGCTTCGGATGTCAGGTACGCATCGGAGTCGGCGCGGTTCAATTGCGCCTTTGTCAAGCTTGGCCTTTCCGGAGGCGAGATGGGGTCGTCATACTTCCTGCCGCGTATCGTGGGCGCGTCGAAGACCGCCGAATTGATGTATACGGGCCGGTTAATCGATGCACGGACCGCGCTCGAAATCGGACTGGTCTCGAAGGTCACTCCCGACGGCGAAGTCGTGGACGCGGCAAAGGAGCTTGCGCTCGAAATGCTTCAGAATGCGCCGTTCGCGCTGCGCATGACGAAGGAAGTTTTCAATTTCGGGTTGTGCGCGCCCAGCCTCGAGCACCAGATTCACATGGAGAACAGGACGCAGACCGTCAATTTCTTTACAGACGACTTCCGAGAGGGCGCCTTCTCGTTTCTGGAACGCCGCGAGGCGCAGTACGGGGACACCTAATACAAAGGCAGAAGGACGAAAAAGCGCCAAAGGATATCTGCGACGGAACATTTCAGTTCGCCGTCCGGATTGTCGAGTTGTGCCGTCGAGACGACGGCAAGACGGACGCGGGCCGCACTCTAAAGAAACAGTTGCTCCGGTCGGGAACATCCATCGGCGCCAACGTTGAGGAAGCACAGGGCGGCCAAAGCCGAGCAGATTTTATGTCGAAATACGCTATCGCCCGGAAAGAAGCGCGCGAAACACACTATTGGCTTCGACTCCTTGCAGCAACGGGCCTGGAGAGAGATGACCAAATCAAACCCATGCTCGAGGAGTGCAACGAGTTGATCGCCATCTTGACGACAATCATCAAAAGCGCACACAAGAATAGGGAACTCAAATAGACAGTATTTTTGGTCTTTCGGCCTTCGTACTTCGCTCTTCGTCCTTCATTCTGGTCCTTCGTCCTTTCTCATCTCATACTTATCCATTCTATAGATAAGCGCCTGGCGGGTGATGCCGAGAAATTTTGCGGCGCGGGTTTGATTCCAGTCGTGTTTTCTCAGGCTATAGAGGAGCAGGTCTCTCTCGACGTCCTCGAGGTTCAGTCCCTCCTCGGGAATATGGAGAAGCGATTCCACCGGGGCTTTCGACTCGCTCCGAATATGGTCGGGCAGGTCACCTGCCGTCAGGCGGTCTTTGTCTTTGCGCAGGAGGAACGCCCGCTGCATCACATTCTCGAGCTCCCTCACGTTGCCCGGCCAGGAGTATCTCTTCAGGACGGTGAAAACATCCGGCTCTATGCGGCAGTCGCCCTCTCCGAATTTGTTCTTGAAATGATGCACGAGCAAGGGGATATCCTCGGTGCGTTCCCGAAGGGGTGGCAGCAGGATGGGAACGACATTGAGCCGGTGATACAGGTCGTCCCGAAACTCTCCATTCCCAAGCATCGCCTCCAGGTTCTTGTTCGTGGCGGCGACGACGCGAATGTCGACCTTTATTGGCCGAGCATCCCCTACTCGCTCGATTTCCCTTTCCTGGAGCACCCGCAGCAGCTTTGCCTGCAGGTTGAACCGCAGGTCGGCCACTTCGTCGAGGAAGATGGTTCCGCCGCTCGAGATTTCGAATTTTCCCCGCTTGTCGGAGACGGCGCCCGTGAATGCGCCCTTCTTATGTCCGAACAATTCGCTTTCTATGAGGTTTTCCGGAATCGCCGAACAATTGACTGCGACGAAATTCCCGTTTGCGCGAGGACTGTTGTAATGTATTGCCCGCGCAATCAGTTCTTTCCCTGTTCCGCTCTCTCCTTTTATCAAGACCGTGACATCGCTGGAGGCGACGCGCCGCACCATCTCGAAAACTTCCGACATGCGGGAGCTTCCGCCGATTATATTCTCGAAGCTGAACCGTTCGACAAGCTGCGATTCGAGTTCCCGCGTTCGCGAGCGAAGCCGCTCGAGTTCGAGGGCTTTTCGGACCACGAGTTTCAGTTCGTCCCGATTGAACGGCTTCGTTATGTAATCATATGCGCCCAGCTTCATTGCCTCGATGGCCGTATCGATTGTCCCGAAAGCCGTAATTATAATCACGAGCTTATCGATATCGCGTCGTTTTATCTGCCTGAGCAGCCCCATCCCGTCCAATCCGGGCATTTTGATGTCGGTGACGACAAGGTCGGGGTTGTGTTCATCGAAGAGCTTCAACGCCTCTTCTCCGTCCGAGGCTGAGACCACCTCGTACCCCTCCTGTTCGAGATTGAATTCGAGAACCTTTCTCAGGCTGGCGTCATCGTCAGCGACAAGTATTTTTGCTTTGCTCATTCCGCATTCTCCGATTCGACCGGAATTATCAAAGTCGCGCGCGTGCTTTTTCCCAGTTCGCTTCGAATCTCGATAGCTCCGTCGTGAGCGCTGATTACCCGCCTGACAACGGAGAGGCCCAGCCCGGTGCCATCGCTTTTGGTCGTAAAAAAGGGGTCGTAGACGTGAGGCAGATGCTCCGGCGGAATGCCTTCGCCCGTATCCACGATATCGATTCGCACCCTTCCGGCTCCGGCATGGTCCTCGCTGGCGGTCGTCAAACTGAGGGCGCCTCCGTTCGGCATGGCAGAGACGGCATTGAGGAGAAGATTGAGAATCGCATGCTCCATCTGCGCGACATCCAACTGCAAATGCGGGAGCTCGGCAAAATTTGTTTTCAGGACAATCCCCTTTTTCTTCAATTGAAAATCAACAATCCCGAGCATATCCTTAATTATGTCATTCAGGTTCGCGTCTTCGCGATTGAGCCGCTTGAACTGTCCGAGTTCGAGGAAATTGACAACAAACCGGTTGAGCTTTTCGATTTCGGCAAGCATCACCCGGGCAAACTCTTCTTTTTTCGCCTGCGGGGTTGACGGGTCCTGGAGAATCTCGGCGCTGCCTTTTATCGACGCCAACGGGTTCCGTATCTCATGCGCGATGCCCGCAGCGAGCTCGCCCAGGGTGCTCAGCTTCTCGGCTCGCCGCAACTGCTCCTCCTTTTCGATAAGCACATCGGTCTGGCGCTGCAACTTCTGGTAGGCGTCCCCCAATTCTTCCGCCGTTTTCCTGTAGTGTTCCCTCTCGCGTTTCTCCCGTTGCGACAGGAACCCCGTCACCCACCCGACTACATTGTAAATGACGATCTCGAGCACTTTCTGCGTGCCCGACGTGAACACCATCTTGCCCATCGGCCCGAAGACCACCGGCGCATACAAGACGCTCACCAGCGCCGCCATCAGCGCCCCGCCAAGCAATCCATACCAGATCGAGGCCATCAGAATCGGCAAAAAATACAGAAGATAATGGATATTGTGAATCGAGATGTTGTCGTGACTGACACCGGTGAGATAATGTTGCGCGGTTATGGCGGCGAGGACGACAAAAAGCACAACCGGCCGGGAAACAGTCCGTATTGCATGATATTCGCCCATCCACTCGCTCCAGAGAACCAGGCCCCGGGACATCGTTCGTTACACCTGTTTACTCATATTCTATTCTATCGCCGCCGCCTTCGTGAAACAAGACCCGCTTTGCCGCCGGTCCTCAGCACTTCAACCGTGCTTTTGGCTTTTCGTCTTTCTTTTTTCGTCCTTCGCCCTTCGTCCTTCATACTTCGCTCCTCCCCATACCCGACCAATCTATCCTGCCGGAATCTTCGACCACGAATTACACGAAACTTTTCTCACGCCAAAGCCCTGAGGCGCGAAGGGAAGCTTTGCGGCTTTGCGTGAGATAGAAAATACATTTGTTCGCGGCTGTGCCGCGCCGAAGCCGGAATGTGCGAATGAATTGGCGTCTTGCACATTAATGCGCCGAACGCGCCGGGCTCATCGCCGTGCGCCCCCACAGAAGAGAAATTGAATCCGTCCCACGGCTCGATGGCGCCCGCCTCGGGGTTATCGTTGGACGGATTTGCGGTGGCATGAGAAGGGCTCGGGGTGAATGCGGGCCGTCTACACCGAATCGCAACTGTCACGAAAGAATCTCTGCTTTTTCCCGCCTGAAGAGCGCTCAAACGCATAGCCATAGATGTATTTCCGGGGACTTCTCTGAAGAACAGAGAAACATACCGGACAACATGCGAAATAGCGGCGGCCATTGTATTCTTTTTCGAAACACATTTCGCCTTTTCCGAGGGGCTTTGCGCAAACCTGACAATTCTTGTGATTCGTCATTTGCATCACATCCTTGTAAAGAATCAGAGAGTGATTAGGGCAACTTGGGCGCCAAAGGTCGCTCTTCAATTGCCCTGTGTTGTAAGCGTCTCCATCACAACGCCTTTCCATGGAGACCGGCCGGGAAGATATCAACCGGGAATTTTCGGTTTGTCGAAAATCAAACAGCCGTCAGAATGATTTCAGTCACTCCCACCGCGCGCCTACGGAACGCCGGAACCGGGGCGGGTCCTTCGCTTGAGTCACAAGTTCTATCCTGTCAGCGAGCTACAAGTGGAGAGCGAGGCTTTCCCGCCCTCATCATTAAAATGGTTCGTGGCGGGCATCGAACTTGCTTTTTAGAAGTGTTAAATCCAGCCGCCCGGGAAACCTTGAACAAGAAGGAGAGGAAGACGACTTATGGACACTCTCATCGATCCGGCAAGGGAAGTTGAAAAGTGGCTGAATTATCGCCCGCAGAAAGTAACGATACACGAAACTGTTGACGATTTCTTTGCGGTCAATCGCGGTGACATTGTCGTTTTTGACGGTCGGCATTATGTCATCAGCGGAATCGCGCGTGAGAGGAGCTTCGGGCTCGATGAAGAGCCGAAATATTGGGTGAGATACGCATACGAAGCGCTTTCGGGAAAACGGAAGGTCATCAAGATGGTATATCTCGAGCAGTTCGACCTCAGGTATGGCGATTACATCATTCGGTGTTTTCGCAGCCCCTCAAAGGAGGCGCGGGCGCTCGACGCGGTAAGAGGGAACCCGTATTTCATGCACGGGCATACGGTATCGGCCATCGAGGGAAGACAAACCCGCGTCATAGATTACATAGCCGGTCGCACGTTGCTGGACAAAATCCAGGATGCCGATTGCTCGCATGAGCGCTACTTTACAAGCCATTTCCCCCCGCTGCTCAGGCTGTTTCTTCCCTGCCTGATGGCTCTGGACTTTCTCCACGGCGCCGGAATACGCCATGGCGACGTCCGTTCCGACCACTTGATTCTCGATAAGGACACCGGCTGTCTCCGGTGGATTGACCTGGATTACGATTTCATTTTCACCGAATCTCCCTACGCCCTCGATCTTCTTGGGATAGGAAACATCCTCAGCGAATTGGTGGGCAAGGGGGAGAGAACCATCCACAACCTTCGCAGAAACCCATCATTGGCGGGCGCGCTGGAGAGCCTCGGCCCGGAGGATTTCTCCGTCGTTGAGCGCACCCGGCTCATGAACTGGAGGAAAGTTTACCCGTACATCCCGAAGAAACTGAACCGGGTGCTCATGCATTTTTCGGCGGGCGCGGAAGTGCATTACGAATCGGCAGCCGAGATAGCCGACGACCTCGGCGACGCCCTCGAGTCGATGGATTGAGAGAAACCAGTTACATTACCGCAAAAGAGGAAGGTCATGTGTTTGAAAATGTCCGAACGAAAATCAAAGATACTACTTGTTGTGTGCCTCATCGTGGGCGCCATGCTGCTTCATTACGGGACGCCGCACCGCCTGATGTACTTGCATATCTTGCTTCAGGCGCTCTTCTTCGTCCCCGTTTCGCTGTCGGGGTGGTGGTTCGGCAAAAAGGGCGGGTTGTCGGCGGCGAGCGCCGTCGCCGCCGTGTATCTGTACCATGCGGTGACGGTCATGATGCCCACCCCCGAGATGGCTGTGAGCAATGGTATACAGATACTTCTGCTGTTTGTCGTCGGGTTTCTCGTGGGTGTTTACGCGGACATACGAGCAGGGTATCAAAAGGCGATGTCCGCTTCCGAACCCTATCGCGCCGCGTTTCCCGCCGGGCAGAAATTGCTGGTGCATGTCGACGATTCCGGAGCGTCCATGCACGCCGTGAGCCATGTGGCGCATACGTTTAAAGGCGTTCCCGATGTCAAAATCACATTGCTGAGCGTGGTGGCCGCTCCGAACCCTGACCTTTCCGAATCAGAACAGGAACTCGAGGAAAAGCAATCGGGCGCGGTCAAGAGGAGTAGAAACGTCGTCGAAAAAGCGCGCAGCCTCCTGATGGAAAGCGGGTTCGAGGAAGCCCGGATTGAAACGCGGTATTCGATGGCCCGGAACTCCCGCCCGTCCGACGTGATCTTGCGGGAACAGCAAGCCGGCAACCACAGCACGATAGTAGTTGGCAGGCACCGCCTCACACGCGCCGAAGAATTTTTGTTCGGGAGTCCCGCCATCAGGCTCGCCCGCCAGGCGCCCTGCCCGGTGTGGGTTGTTGCAGAAAGCGATCGAGAGCCGCCGCCTGCTGAACACGAAAAGAGACCGGATTGAAACCGCGAATGAACGTCCATCTGCGGTTCCCAAACTTCGTTCTCGTCTTTCGTCTGTTCCTTCGCGTTGTTCGCTCCGTTCGTTCCATTCGTGTTCCAAAATCTGCGATAATCAGCCCAGTCTGCGGATAAGAACATAGCTCCGAGCCGCAGATGGCCCGGCGCCATCAGACGGCGGAATCGTTTTGCGGGATGTCGCGGCCGGGTTCGGGCGTTGGCGCTCCCCGGCGGAGGCCGCGCGATTTCCAGATATAGTAGATTACGGGGTAGATGGCGAGTTCGAGAAGGACTGATGTGACCAGGCCCCCCACCATCGGCGCGGCAATTCGTTTCATGACATCGGAGCCTGCGCCCGTTCCGAACATTATCGGCAGAAGTCCCACGATGGTTGTGACCGCCGTCATCATCTTCGGGCGAATTCGCCGAACCGCTCCGTGATAGATGGAGTCTTTGAGGTCGCCGGTGGTGTTCATGCGGTTCTCGCGGCTCCACTGGTTGTGAGCGAGGTCGAGATACAAGAGCATGACGACCCCCGTTTCGGCATCCAGTCCAGCCAGCGCGAGGATGCCGACCCATACGGCTATGCTGAAGTTGAAGTCGAGGAAGTACATGAGCCAAATCGCGCCAATCAGCGAGAAGGGGACCGCCAGGAATACAATGACGGTTTTCACGACGGATTTCGTGTTTAAATAAAGAATCACGAATATAATCATGATAGTCATCGGCACGACGTACATGAGGCGTTGCTTTGCGCGCTCCATGTATTCATACTGTCCGCTCCACGTGACCGTGTAGCCGGCGGGAATCTGCACCTGCTCCTCGACGGCTCTTTTCGCCATATCGACATACGTGCCGACGTCGATGTCTTTTATATCGATATAAATCCAGGCGTTCGGGCGCGAGTTTTCGGTCTTGATGGATGGCGCCGCCCTCTCGAAGTAGATATCGGCCAACTGCGCGATAGGAATCTGCTGTCCGGTCGGAGTAGGAACCAGCACGCGCCTGAGCGCCTCGATGTCATCGCGAAGCTCGCGGCTGTAGCGCAAATTTATGGGGTAGCGTTCTAGTCCCTCGACCGTCGTGCCGATGTTCATGCCGCCGACCGCCGACTGCAAGACGTCCTGCACATCCTGAATCGTAAGCCCGTAACGCGCTATTTCATCGCGGTCGATGCGGAAGTTGAGGTAGTTCCCTCCGAAGACCCGCTCCGCATAGGCGCTCAAGGCGCCGGGGAGCGTTCTGACGACCGCCTCGATTTCACGCCCGATTTCCTCGAGCGTCTGCAAATCGGGGCCGCCTATTTTTATGCCGACGGGAGTCTTGATACCCGTGCTGAGCATGTCGATTCTCGTTTTGATGGGCATGGTCCAGGCGTTGGTCAAACCCGGGAACCGAATGGCTGCATCGAGCTCGCCGATGAGCTTCTCCGGCGTCATTCCCTCGCGCCATTCGTTTTCGGGCTTCAGCATGATGGTCGTTTCTATCATGCTCATGGGCGCCGGGTCGGTTGCGGTTTCCGCCCGCCCGATTTTGCCGAACACGTGATGGACCTCGGGGAATTCCCGAATAATCTTGTCGGTCTGCTGGAGCAGTTCGCGCGCTTTTGTCGTGGAGATGCTCGGAAGCGTCGTCGGCATGTAGAGCAAATCGCCTTCGTACAGCGGGGGCATGAACTCGCGCCCGATTCTTTTGTAGGGAACGAGCGTCAGCGCCATGAGCGCAAGCGCCGCGACAATGACGGATTTCCTGTATTTCAGGACGAAATGCAGAACGGGCGAATAGAGCCAGATAAGCAACCTGCTCACCGGATGGCGTTCTTCTGGAACAATCTTTCCCCGAATCCAATAGCCCATAAGAACGGGAACAATCGTGATGGCGAGAAGCGAGGCTGCGGCCATCGCGTAGGTTTTCGTGAACGCGAGCGGCTTGAACAGTCTTCCCTCCTGCGCCTGGAGCGCGAATATGGGGAGAAACGAGAGGGTGATGACCAGGAGCGAATAGAAAAGTGTCGGGCCGACCTCGACCGCCGCGTCCCGGATAATGTCCCAATGCGGTTTCTTGCCGGCGTCGCGTTCGAGGTGCTTGTGCGCGTTCTCGATCATGACTATCGCGGCATCGACCATCGCCCCAACGGCGATGGCGATTCCGCCAAGCGACATGATATTCGAATTGATTCCCTGCTGCTTCATGATGATGAACGAGATGAGCACCGCGACGGGAAGCGTGAAGATGGCGACCAGCGAACTGCGGAAATGGAAGAGGAAGATGCCACACACTATGGCGACGACTATCATTTCCTCCGTGAGTTTTTCGCGCAGGTTATCGATTGCGCGGTTAATCAGGTTCGACCGGTCATACATGACCTCGACTTCGACGTCGGGCGGCAAACCTTTTTTGAGTTCCTCGAGCTTGGCTTTGACCCGGCTTATGACATCGAGAGCGTTCGCGCCGTATCTGACGACGACGATGCCACCCACGACCTCTCCTTCACCGTTCAGCTCGGCGATGCCGCGCCTGATGTCGGGTCCCAGGCCGACATGGGCCACGTCCCGAAGCAGAACCGGCGTGCCGCTCATATCGACATCGACAACGGCCTTTTTGAGGTCTTCGACACTCTGGATGTATCCGAGTCCTCGCACCATGAACTCCTTTTCCGACAGTTCGAGGACTCTGCCACCGACATCACTGTTGCTGCGCTGGATGGCGTTCTTGATCTTGCTCAGAGGCAAATTGTAGGCGAGCAGCTTGACCGGGTCGACAGTCACCTGATACTGCCGAACGAACCCGCCCACGCTGGCAACTTCGGACACTCCCTCGACGCTCGTCAATTCATATT
Source organism: uncultured bacterium (assembly GCA_964453435.1). Classification (GTDB taxonomy): domain Bacteria; phylum Abyssobacteria; class SURF-5; order SURF-5; family SURF-5; genus CAYVQZ01. Next base: position 29,645 of record CAYVQZ010000051.1, on the reverse strand, counting down.
TCAGGTACCAGTCCTGCAGCGAGCGCAACTCGCTCAAGTCGCGCCGGTCGGAGGTCAGCGCATACATGAATGCCCAGCCGACACCGGTGGCGTCGGGGCCGAGCGCCGGCGTGACTCCTCTTGGAAGTCTGCCGGAGACATAGTTCAGATATTCCAGAACGCGGCTCCGCGCCCAGTACATGTCGGTGCCGTCTTCAAAGATGACGTAGACGAATGAGAATCCGAAAAAAGAATACCCGCGCACCACTTTTGCATATGGGACCGCGAGCATCTGGGTGGTAATCGGATACGTCACCTGGTCCTCGACCACCCTCGGCGCCTGGCCCGGGTATTCGGTAAAGATGATGACCTGCACATCGCTGAGGTCCGGAATCGCGTCGAGCGGGATCGTCGTGACCGAATAGATACCCCACGCGATAACAAAGGCCGTGGCGAGGATTACGAAGAACTTATTTTTGAGCGACCATTCTATGATTCGTTCGAGCATCGGTTGTCATCCGTTGGACTCATCGAGCTGCCGTATCCCATTCATCGGAGTCGTGAAGTCTCACGCGTCGCCGCCGATTTCTCCCACCTTCACCCCGCAACGCGGCATTGCGGAGCCAAAAAACGGATTGCTGACCTGGCCGGTATCCTGAATCCATCGTTCTTTCACCATGGGGCACTCGATGACCGCGTATTCGCTCGGCAATCTGACGGTATGCGACTCGAAAATCGCGAGCAGCGACCTGCTCACCCCTTTCATCGATTCCCGCGCCGCGTTCAAATCACCGGCGGCTTCCATGCCCTCCGCCTCTTTTCGAAGCGCGTCGAGTCGGGCGCGCAATGTGGGAAGATTCGTCCGATTCGCTGCTTCTCCGGCGGCGGAGGCCAGTTTCTGTGCGTTCTCCTTCACACCGGAGGTCGAATCACCTGCCAGCGCTTTCCATATGGGAAGATACGCCCCGAGCATCCGTTCGAGCGCATCGATTGTTCCTGGCTCGTCGACAACCGGCCGGGTTTCGTGGTCCGAGTGTTTTGTTTCTGAGCCCGGTTTCATTGCGGAGCCCGACTCCATCGACTTCGTTTCAGAGCCTTCGTCCATGCTTTTCATGTCGGAGCCGCGTTGAGCATCTCTTGTAACGGGACCGCTGTCCACTCCCACCGTTTCCGCGGCCGAGCTTTCTCTTCTTGCCATCAGCATTTTGTTGATGGCTTCGCGGAGGTTGCTCTCGGAATCGATGAGGAACTGGGCCGAGGTGACAATCTTTTCGCCTCCCTCGAGGCCTTCGAGAACCTGATACTGTCCCTCCCCTTGGAGCCCCAGTCGCACTTCTCTCGACTCAAATCTTCCGCCGCCCCGGTCAAGGACCACGATGTTTCGCTTTCCGCTGTGGAGCACGGCGATGTCGGAGACAAGGACGGTGTCCTTTGCCGCGACGGGCGAGAACTTGACGGTCGCGTACATCTCGGGGCGCAATCTGCCGTCATCGTTTGGAATCTCGAGGCATGCCTTTATTGTGCGGGTCTTCTCGTCGACATATGGATAGAAGAACAGCACCCTGCCCTCAAAAGATTCTCCCGGATAATAACTGATTTCGATTTGTGCTTTTTGCCCGGTCTGTATCCAGGGGAGCTGGTATTCGTACAGGTCCACGTGAAGCCACAGGCTCGAGAGATCGGCCACCTTGTAAAGATTCATCCCTGCCTTTGCATACATTCCTTCCAGCGCTTCATCCATTTTCCGAACGACGAGTCCTGAGGCGGGAGAGACGACTTTCAGTGTTTTTGTGATTCGGCCTTTTTCCTCGAGCCGGCTGATTTGCTCATCCGTTATATCCCAGTAACGCAGCCGTTTCCGGCTCGCCTCGAGCAATCTCCCGGCCCTTTTGGCGGCGTCGTCGAATCCACTGGCTTCCATCTTTTCCCGATATACGAGAGCGCTGAGATATTCTTCCTGCGTGCTCACCAGTTCGGGGCTATAGACCTCGAACAACGGCTCCCCCTTCCGGACGGCTTGTCCCACATAATTCACATAGACCTTCTCGATCCATCCGTCGAATTTCGTGTTCACCCAGAACATCTTTTCGTCGTTGTAGTCCAAAACGCCAACGGTGCGCACCTCCACCTTCAGGTCGCCTCGCTTTACAATGTCCGTGACAACGCCGATATTTTGTACGGTCGCCGGGTCGATCTTTATGACGTTCTCTGCCATCTCTTCCGCTTCGTCTTCATACACCGGCACCAGGTCCATCCCCATGGGCGATTTGCCGGGCTTGTCCGAGATATACGTCGGGTCCATCGGCGCGCGCCAATATTTTATCTTCCTCTCGCCGCTCGTTGTTCCGACCGCTTTGTCTTCGTATTTCGGAACAAGGTCCATGCCGCAGATGCCGCATGTGCCCTCCGTCTCGGAAATGTACGTCGGGTGCATGGGACATTGCCAATACTTGACCTCGCGCCGGTCCCCGGTTTGGGAGCCGGCCCCCGCTTCGCCGCGGGCAGAAACGATATGACGTGTTATGCTTTCGAACAGAGCCACTTTCATAGGATTAATGGCCACGAACAAGGCAAGTCCGATTCCCATGAAGAAGAGCAGAATACCCGCGGCCAGGGCGCTCGCTCTGCCGGACCTGTCATGGAGCAGGGAATCGGTCTTCTCCGCAATGGCGGACTCCTTCGGACCGACTTTCCCTGAATCGAATTTCTTGGACATTTCCGTCCTTTCTACCGTCTGGCGTACGACACTTTCCCGGACGGGAACGCCGCGCCTGTCGCCCGCTCGATATCTGCAAGGGCTTTCATGTAATCCGAGGCAAGCCGCGCGCCTGCAAGCTTGACGTTTAGCAGGAAACGCTCGCTGTCAATCAGGTCGAGGGCATTGAGCCGGCCGGCGGCGTAGGCGGCTTCGGTTGACTCGAGCGCCTGTTCGGCCTGGGGAATCAGCACCTTGTCATAAAGTTGGAGCTGCTCGAATGTCGTTGTGGCTCTCAGGAAGGCGTCGCGAATCGAGAACTCCATGTTGTTTTTGACAGTGTCATATCCCCTCTCGCTGGCACGCTTGGTCTCTTCGGCCTCCCTCACTCCCGAGGTGAGTTTACCCTCCCACAGGGGGATATTGAAGCCGAGGGTCACCGAATAGGCGTCGCGGCCGTTGTCTTCGGGCGGATTCAGTTTGCCGAGGGCATCTTTTCGGTCATCCACGAAGATGTAGTTGAAGCCGACGGTAAAATCGGGAAAATATTCTTTTTTTGCCAGTCTGATTGCCTGGTCGCCTCTTTCTATCATGTAGTTGGCGGCCTTGAGTTCGTGGCGATTGGCCTGTCCTGTTTCGTATAGTTGCTCAAGGCTGAAGTGAACGAACGGAGCGTCAGGCTTCAGGAGCGAGGGAACCGGGTCATGGGGAGGCCGGTTCATAAGCGAATTCAGGTTTGCCGCGACCGACTCTCTCTGTTGGCGAAACAGGTAAAGACGATCCTCGTCTCTCGTGATTTCGGCCTGGAGCTTTATGACAGCCTGCTGGATTCCCTTTCCCGTTTCGTAGCGGGTCTGAGCGATTTCCTCGAAATGTTCCAGAAGGCCTTTGTCCTGCTGCGTAACTCGGATTGCTTCGTCGAAGTACGCAAGGTCATAATAGGCTCGTTTCACCGCGGCCACGATTTCGCGTATGCGGGCCTGGTACCGCTCGGCGGCGGCGAGGGCCTCGCGGAGCGCAATTTCTCCTTTCGCGTCAAGCTTGCCGAACCAGGGGAACTTTTCCGAGATGGACAATATAGTCTCCTGCGGTCCGACCCGGGTTTCCGGCTTATGGATGAATTGTGTGATGCCGAACATCGGGTCGGGCAAAGCGCTCACCTGCGGAATCCTCTGGAGTGCGGCGCGCCACCGGTGTTCGGCCTCCCAGATTGAGGGATTGGCGAAGATTGCGGCGTCTATGTACTGTGAAAGAAGCTGGTCATCGGAGTAATAGAACTGTGCATACGCGGTCATCTGACCGCTTTCATCGGTACGCCGGGTCAGTTCCGAATCGCTTGTCGGAGTTTCATAAATGAGTTGCATGTAATCCTCGGGGGTGTCGCGCAGACCCAGACGGTCCTGGCTTTCCGAACCGTAATGCCCGCGAGCTGTTCCGGCTTCTTTGTCACTCGCCTCTTCTTGTGCGAAGCCGGGTGGCGCGAGGGCAAACAACAGCAAAATCGCGTAACCCACTGCCTGTGACTGCAATGCGAATGTCTTTGTCAGCGACATTTCCTCTCCCTTTCCTGTTGCTCTAACCTGTGACCTTTCAGGAAAGTGTGTCAGCGTGTTTCTTTATTGGCAATTTTTCGGGCACAATTTAAGTTAATGGCGTTCCAGCTCACAAGTCCGGGCCGCGACATTATTCGTCGTCTGGGGAGACAGAGTGAACATGAGGAACGCCTGCTTCCTCGGCCCCGGTTTGCGCGCCATGGACCGTCCCGGTCTCGTGAGATGCATGCTCCGGCTGGTGGTCGCCGTGACCGCCGCTCATCATGTTCATCATCATGCCGCACGGGGTCATCGAGTGAACCTGGTGCGCCATAGAAACCGGGCCCGAGCCGGCGCCGGCGCATCCGGAAAAAACGGCGGCGCCGGCCAAAAGCGTTATCGCCAGGCCCGCCGGAGCCATGAATCTGAGGCATTTGCTTACGCAGAAGTACATCTGTTTTGTCCTCATTGTCCTCACCTCCCTTTCGTTTTTCGTTTCGTTGCTCCTACCGCCAATACCAACAGGCAAGTCTCCGGCCAAATGTCGAGCTTTGTTGTGATTCCCATTTAAGCCCTTGGTTTCAGATGAGTTATAAGTTTCGATTCGACAGCGGCGAGCGGGAGCGCAAGTAGGGTTTCCCACAGCGGGATGTATGATTTGACACACACATTCGGGAAATGATTGATAAGGCGGTTTGTCTTCCAGAAAATCGCCTGGGATGGTGCGGGCCTCGAAGCATGGAGTCGGAAACGAGGAGCGGCAGGCAGGCATTGACCTCACACAGAAACACTACTATAATACCCATAAAAGGTTTTCACTTCTCATCTCTTTTTTTTGGAAGCAGGCAGGAAATGGATGACAAGGATACGGTCCGCGTCGACCCGGGTTCCATCGACTACTCACCGTCGGAAAAGGTCGGTTTACTGCAAATCATCCGGGGTGAGGATATCGGGCGGGAATTCGAGATAAAGCCGGGCAACAACATTATTGGAAGACAGAAGGATTCTCACATCCAGATAGTGAACAAGTCGATCTCGCGCAGACATGCGCAGGTCGTGTTCCAACCCGACAAGCCGCCCGGCGAAAGGTACGTACTTTACGACCTTCAGAGCACGAACGGCACACGCGTCAACAATTCGCCCGTCGAAAGGAGCGTACTCTATGACGGCGACAGGGTTCATCTGGGACGCGTTGTCTGCAAGTTTTTGGAGGTCGATGCTCTCGAGAAGAATTACATGGCCGAACTGAAGAAATTGATAGAGTATGACAAACAGACAAATCTGCTTCAGATCAAGCCGTTCTACGAGAGACTCGAAAAGGCGCTCGTCGAGTCGGAAAGATCACAGCAACATCTCTCGGTTTTCATGATGGACCTGGATGGCCTGAAACAGATCAATGACAAGCACGGCCATCTTGTGGGGACCAATGTGATCATAAAACTTGCCCGCCTAATCAATCAGGAATTCTCGGCGCCCGGAATAGCCGCCGTATATGGCGGCGACGAATTTGCGGCTTATTTGCCGAATACGGACAAAACGGATGCGCTTGTGAAGGCCGAGCGTCTTCGCGGGCTCGTGAGCGCGCTGAGCTTTGAAGAAGAAGGCATACAGGACCGGGTTACGCTCAGTATCGGGGTGGCTGAATATCCCACCGACGCCATGGACACAATGACTCTCGTCGGCAACGCGGACAAGGCGCTGTACGCCGCGAAGGCGACGGGGAAAAACTGCGTCGCGGGATACGAAGGGTCGATGCTCGAAGGGAACAGGCAGTGACCGCATCCTGCCTTGTCCCTCACCCTCCCGACTTCGAAATAAACACATTGGAGAGAAGATATGTCTTCTAATATTGAAGCCTTGGTGGACGAGGCAGCCGCGATAATCGCCTCCGGCAGGAAGGTAGTGGTTTTCACCGGAGCGGGAGTCAGCACGGAATCGGGCATTCCTGATTTCCGAAGTCCGGGCGGCATCTGGACGAAGTACCAGCCGATCATGTTCCAGGACTTCATGTCCAGCGAGGAGATGCGGCGCGAATCGTGGCGTCGCGGCAAGGAAACCTATCATTTGTTCGCGGAGGTCGAGCCGAATCCCACTCACTACGCCATCACGGAACTTGAAAAAATGGGGAAGCTGGACTGTTTGATCACGCAGAACATCGACAACCTGCACCAGAGGGCCGGCAGCTCTGCCGAAATTGTCATTGAATTGCATGGCACGGCAATGTATGTGCTCTGCATGGAGTGCGGCAAGCGATGGTCGAGGGCGGAAATTCAACAATGGCTCGAAGCAGGGGTCGAAATCCCCTGCTGCGACGATTGCGGCGGCATCATGAAGTCGGCGACCATCTCGTTCGGACAGGCCATGCCCGAGCGCGAAACCATGGAGGCGCAACGCCGTTCAGAGCTTTCCGACGTGTTTGTCGTTATCGGTTCGTCGCTTGTTGTCTATCCGGCCGCGCACATGCCGATGCTGGCGAAACAAAGCGGCGCGAAGCTTATCATCATCAACCTGGCGAAGACCCCGTTCGACGATGATGCCGACGTTGTGATACGCGGCAAGGCAGGCGAAGTGACAACGCGTGTCATCGAGCGAGTTAAATCGAAAATCGGATGGAGCGACGCTTGAGCGCGGAGAGCGTTTGGTTCTCGGCCCTGATTTCTATTGCCATTGCACCCGCGCCAGAAAACCTAACAGGACCTCATTGAAAAATCGGGGCGCTTCTTCATGCGGCGAGTGGCCGACGGCCGGCACGGTAACAAGTTCGGAATCCGGGATACGCTCGTTCAGGGTTTGTGACGCTTTTTGAAATGGTGTATCCTCCTCCCCCCAAAATATGAGCGCCGGCGCCCGTATTTCATGCAACCGCTCGGTCACCGGTTTCCATTTCCTGAAAGTTCTCGCGACATAGATGTAGCCGTCGACCGACGTGTTCATCATTCTTTCCCGAGCCACCTCGCGCAATTCCGGATGTCTTTGAAACCGCTCGATTCTCATGGGATTGTTTGCCGCGTCGTATTCGAACGCCGCCCGCATCCCCTCTCGTCTTGCTATCTCGTCGAGTTTTGCCCGAAGCTCGGCATAACCCGGCGCCAATTCGAACTCTCCGCTCGAGGTATCGACGAGCACCAGGCCTTTCACGAGGTCGGGATGGTCGAGGACAAGTTGAAGCGCCATGAATCCCCCCATCGAGTGGCCCACCACGCAGCATCGCCGGATATCCAGCTTTCTAAGCAACGCATAAACATCAGAGGCAAATATTGAAATGGAGTAGTCTTCTTCTCGCGTTGGAGCCTCAGACCTGCCGTGTCCCCTGTGGTCGACGGCAATCGTCCTGTAACTGTTGGACACGAGGGGGATTTGATTCGCCCAGTCCCGAACGCTACCGGTGTAGCCGTGAAGGAACACGACGGCTTCGCCCTGCCCCATCACCTCGTAGTACAGTTCCACATTATTGACTTTCTTGGTCGGCATGGGTCACCTCAGCGCTCAAGGACTCTCACTGGCGACGACATCTCGCGCAATGCTTCGATAACAGAAGAACATGGTACAAGCTGTGATTCCGGCTCGCGACTCATTCATGCACGCTCCGGGGACAATGAATCTGTCCCCGCGGTTGGCAAATGCGAACTATGGCGCCAAATTTTGGATAGGCAAATCAGTTGTTGTCGGATGACTTTGTTTCGCTGTTGCCCGCGAACTCTTTGAGGCCCTTGGCAAGCGTGTCCAGCCTATCGACAACCAGGCGGTTCAGGGAGCCTTTCGGATATTTGCCCGCCTTCGTGCGCTTTCCACATTTCATACCTGTCAGAAGTTCGAGTCCCTCATCGACACTGCTCACCGCATATATGTGGAACCTTCCTTTTCGCACGGCCTCGACGATTTCCTTGCTGAGCATGAGATCACCGATGTTGGCCTTCGGGATCAGGACTCCTTCGTCTCCTTTGAGTCCCTTGGTCTTGCATACCTTGTAAAAGCCGTCTATCTTCTCGTTCACCCCGCCGATGGGCTGAACATTGCCTTTCTGGTCCACCGAGCCCGTTACCGCGAGGTTCTGCTTAATCGGCACACCGGCAAGACTCGAGATAAGCGCGTACAGTTCTGAGGTCGAGGCGCTGTCGCCGTCAACCGAAGTGTACGACTGCTCGAAACAGATGCTCGCGCTGAGGGTGAGCGGCTTGTCCTGCGCGTACTTTGAGCGGATATAGCCGCTCATGATGAGCATTCCCTTGTCATGCGTGCTTCCGCTCATCTTGCTCTCACGCTCGATACTCACGATTCCGGCGCGTCCCATCGAAGTCTCGGCGGTGATGCGGACCGGCTTTCCGAAAACGTGGTCGCCGGTGTCGTAAATGGCAAGCCCGTTGATTTGCCCGACCCTGCTTCCCCACGTTTCAATGTGAATGCGCCCGTCGTCAATGAACTCCTTGATAAGCAATTCAACTTGGTTCACGCGCTCGGTCCGGTCCCGAATCGCCTGTTCCACTTCCTTGGCGGAAATACATTTGGCTTTCCTCTTTTGCGCCAGATAGCTGGCCTCGCGGACCACGTCGGCCACTTCGCTGAAGCGCGTCGTCATCTTGGATTGCCGGCCTGACTCCTCGACGCCGAATTCCACCAACGCGGCTATGCCGGCCGGGTCGAGGTGGAGAAGATTCTCCCGATTGCAGAGTCCGTTCGTAAAATCGACATAGTCTCGAATGTGTTTGGAAGACTTTTCCATATCGGGCACGAAATCGGACTTTATTTTGAAAACTTTTCGAAAATCTTCGTCCAGAGCGTACAGGAGCCTGTAAAGATAATAGTCTCCGACTATCACCACCTTCAGGTCTATGTCCACCGGCTCCGGCTTCATGCCGGACATGGCCATGAACGGGAAAATCCCTGAGCTCGGAATCTCCACGACTTTACTGATAAGCGTCCGCTTGAGCGTCTTCCACACGTAGGGTTCGGTAAGCGCGTCCATTGCGTTGAAGACGAGGTATCCGCCGTCCGCGCGCAAGATCGAGCCCGCTTTGATTCTCATGTGGTTGGTCTCGGGCTCGCCCGTCCGGGAAAGCGATGTTTCTATTGTGCCGAAGAGATTGTGAAATGTGGGCGAATTCTCAATTATTATCGGAACGCCCTTCGTTTCCGAGTTGTCGACAATGACATTGACCTCGTATTCGAGAAACTGGTCCTCGACACGGATCGTGGGCATGCCGGGAACCGGCGTGTACTCGATCGGTCCGCGCCGGAACCGCTCGACATCGTTCAAAACACTCTCCTTCACCTGGCTCAGGTGAGCGGAGACCTTCTCATTTTCGTATTTGCTCTTCAGCGCTTCAATGAGACCGTCAACAACAAAGAGAGCATAATCGCGGTCCAGTTTTTCAAGTTCGCTTCGGATTTCCCGTTCGACGAGCGCTGCAGCCTTCATTTTCTCCTGCAGCTCTTTTTCGTACTGCATGTACTTGTCTTTGAACTCATCGATGTCAACATCCTTTATCTGGCCCGTGTTCACCATATTCAGGTAATCCTCAACGGGAACAGGCTTGCCGTCCACGACGGGAGCAAGGCCTGCCTTGGAAAGCGCCCCCGTCTTCATCTGGATGAGCGTGAGACCTTCCTGTTGCAGCTTTTCCTGAAACGGCGTGAAGATTTCTTCCTCTTTCGACCTTGCCTTCGAAACGATTTCTTCGCGGCTCTCTTGATAGCTCTCGCTTTCGAACACCTTCGGTATGTCAGACCGAAGCTGGGCAATAAGGCTGTCCATGTCCTTTTTGAACTGCTTTCCCTTGCCCACCGCCAGTTCGATCACGCACGGCATATCGGGAATCTTGAAATTGTGGATATAGCACTTGTCTTTCAGTTTATTGTTTGTTACCTTCAGCTTCTCGAGAATAAATTTGACGGTGGTCATTTTTCCGGTGCCGCTCAAGCCGGCGACGTAGACGTTGAAGCCCGGGCTGCCTATGGACAGACCCGTCTCCATGGCCTTCAAGGCCTTCTCCTGTCCGATTATCTCGGATTTCCCCTTGATATCGGCTGTCGTTTCGAAATCAAAGATATCCGGTTTGCATCTCCATCGGAGTTGGTCCGGCCTCAGCTCCTTGACTTTTCGTGCCATCTTCGACTCTTCCCTCCCTGTATCGCGAGTAAACCGGAAAACAACGAAGGCACCGCGCGCAAGCATTCCGAGAACGGCCTTTCGGAACGATCACACATTCTACTGGACAATTCGAGGGCTAGTCAATAGGAAAGCACTCAAAACGGCGCGCATTGCCTGCGGCTGCCGAACGCTTTGAACTGCGTCGAACCTTCTGCTACAATGACCGACGTTTGGACCGCTTTATTCCTTCGAGAGGGAAAGACTTTCGAGAGCGCAAAAAAAAATGCCGGATGTCTTCGACTCAATAAAGATGAACAAAATGAGTTGTGCCAACAGGTTTGTGCGCTCTGCAACATACGAAGGACTGGCAGAGGATGACGGAACGGTTACCAGGCCCCTGGTCTCCCTCTATGCGGAACTGGCTCAGGGCCGAATCGGGCTCATCGTGGCCGGATACGCTTACGTGCAGCCCGATGGCAAAGGCGGACCCGGCATGATGGGAATCTGCTCCGATGCCCACGTGGAGGGCTTGAGCCGGCTCACACGGGCCGTCCACGAGCACGGAGCGAAGATAGCTTGCCAGATAGTCCACTGCGGCAGGCAAACGGTTCCGGCTCTCGTCGGCGGCGACTTGGTGGCTCCGTCCGCCGTTCCCACCAAGAGGCTGGGTATCGTGCCGCGCGAACTCTCCATCGGGGAGATAGAGACGATAATCGAAAATTTCGGAAAGGCCGCCCTCCGGGCGAGAGAGGCGGGTTTCGACGCGGTGCAGATTCACTGCGCGCACGGTTATTTGCTGAACCAGTTTCTCGCCGCAAACGCCAACAAGCGAATGGACAAGTATGGCGGCGGATTGGCGGACCGCGCGACAGCTCTGTTCGAGGTATATTCCGAAATCCGGACATTGCTTGGCAAGAATTTTCCGATACTCATAAAGCTCAACTGCGCCGATTTTGTCGATGGAGGGCTAACATTAGAAGAATCGTTATGGGTCGGCGCACGGCTCGCAGATATGGGAATCGACGGCATCGAGGTAAGCGGCGGCGTCTGGGACACGGAAAACGAGGAGGGCAAGGCGATTCAACGGGGGGTTCCCCGAAAACGACCCGAGGCGTATTTCCTTCCCTATGCCGAACAATTCAAACACGCGGCCAGCGCGCCGGTCATAGCAGTGGGGGGAATACGCTCCATCGAGACCGCTCAAGCTATTGTGAGAGAGGGCAGAGCAGACCTCGTATCGCTTTGCAGGCCGTTTATCCGAGAACCGCACCTTGTGAAACGATGGCTCGAAGGAGACCGTTCTCCTGCACAATGTGTTTCCTGCAATCGCTGCCTCGCGCTGACACCGGCCAAGGGATTACAGTGCTTTCGAAAGAATGCTCGCAAGCGAGATTCGGTCGAGTGAACACTTAACAGAAAAATGCCTTTGCTTCGGCTGGCTGACAATTTTACAGAATGTTCGAAAGTCGAATTCGTGGAAGAGCTGCGCCGGCGGGACATCACAGGCAAGGAAAGGGAGTTGAGACAAGATTGGAACTGCCTCCGCGAACCGCTCACAACGGAGGACGCTATCCGTTGTACCCCCGCTGTGTCCACCTGACGGCTTTCACATCGCCGGAATCCCAATCGAGAACGCCGAAAATGTTTCGCTGGCAGTTCGGGCAGGGCTTGGCCTTACTGAATGACTTCCCGAGCGTCATGAACGCCGGAAGCTTGAAATCGAAAAGCCCATCCGGAAGCTCGGCGTAACAGGCCGGACATTGAGTTTTGTTCATCTCCTCACCCGAATTTCAGCCGGCCCCTCGGTTATGTTTCATGATATGGGTACGCTTGATGCTCACAAACAGCCGAGGGCCCGAATGTTTTTGCGCTCTGCAGTCTCTATAGTATCGGTGGCGCAGTATATACGCCCCCTGAATGCGTTGCCTTTATCTTCGGCTCCGGAATGCACAAGAACTTATCCCGAGGCCTTGCTCTCGATAATGTTCAAGATGTCCTCGCCGAGAAAGATATCCACCTCCGAGGAGGGATACCACCCCGCCGGGCGGGTTAAGCCCCCCATCTCGTAATCTTCAGCGCTCAGCCGCATGGTCAGCTTCGTCTGGTCCGTTTCAGCCGGCTCCAACCGGATATCCAGCACCGTCCTGTGTCGAAAAAATATGAATCCGCCCGTCTTCTCGACCGCTATGAATCTGCCGGCATTATCGATCGTGTCAAGAACCAGTCTCGGATCATCCTTTAAGACCCTGCGAGTGGTGTGAAACGCATCCTCAAAACCGAGGGGAAGAACGGCGGTCAGCGGCGGCGGCGGCTCCGGATAAACCGGCGGAGAAGCGCACGAAAGTGCGGCGGCGCCCACGAGAATGGCAAGAAGGAACAAGACCGGAAGACGGAACGGGAACTCGCTGCGTGACTTAATGATGTTATTTTTCCGTTTCATGGATTCTATGATACGACAGCGAACGCTGCCAGGTCAAGCGTTCAGAGCATGTCGCCCAACCGGGACTCCGCGTTTCGCGATATCGCCTCTCTGAGAGCAAAGGAGAACCCCAAACCAAAGAAATGTCAAAACTGAGAGATTGTTCGTCGCTTCGTTCCTCAACATGAAAACATGGTAAAACGTTCAAAAAATATATGAGAAGGAGGGCCGTTTGGGCAATACGCCCTTCACAGCCGCCCCCGCGGGCAATCAACTCGTCCGAAGACATGCGCGCCGTGGGCGCCGGTAAAATATGTTTTGTTACTCGACCTCGAACCGGATTGTCCCGGGAATCCGGAATATTTCGTCGGACAGCTTGTTGAGGTTAACCCGTTCCGGAATTATCAGGAGCGCGCGTATTTCGACATTGGCCTCGGAAATTTCCCGCTCCAGCTCGATAGTCTTTATTGATATGAGATTGGAAGAAAGAACCTTCTCGACACTCCCCAGCAAATCCGGCGAGCTTCGAGCGGTGAGCGTCATTTCCTTGAATGTCTTCCGGTCCAGGAACACATTCTCCAGGCGTCCCATGAAATGGAGCGTGAGCAGGATGACGAGTATCGTCAGGGCGGCTGCAAAATGATAGCCCGCTCCGATGGCCATGCCGACCCCGGTGACCGCCCACAGGCAGGCCGCGGTCGTGAGACCGCGTATCGTTGCTCCTATTCGGAGAATGGCGCCGCCGCCGAGAAACCCGATGCCGGTAACAATGTTCGCCGCGATTCGGGTTGGATCGCTTCGGTGCGGTTCGCCGATATCCTGAGCCATTTGTATGGACACAATGGTTATAAGGGTTGCCCCCACGCACAGAATAATGTGCGTTTTCAGACCTGCCGGCTGGTTGTGTCTTTCCCGCTCAAGTCCGATTAACCCGCCGAACACAATCGAGGCGATCACCTTGAAAAGGACGTCAGTGTAAGGATTCATAGCGTTTTCCTCCTTGCTCTTTGCAGAGACGTGCGCGCGCGAACATCCTCCTTGATTGAGTGTAATACAAGGGACACCGGCTCGTCCAGCGCTGCCGTAGAATTCGGCCAAAGGTGCGAGTTGGCGAATCCGCAAATACCACGGTCCCAGGCCCGTCGCTGCCAGGAGAGACTCATGGCCGAACGCTGTGAGACCGCTGCGATTTTCGGGGACTTCGCCATCGGACGGGCGCCTTGAAATCGCCCTTTCCGTGTGCTACCATGACGAAGTTTTCGCATGCGCCCTTCGTTTCGGATAAACGCCTGAAACGCTGCGGTTCTCTCCGGCAACCCATATCCGTTTGCTTCAACCAGGGGGACAACAGTTGACGGTAATCGAAGTCGTTTTTCCGGTTTTTTCCATCGTCGCACTCGGCTATCTTCTCGCCCGCAACAAGGCGATCGATATTCCGACAATCTCCGAGATCGTGGTCAGTGTGACAAGCCCCTGTCTTGTTTTCATCTCGATCGCGAAACGAGAAATCGTCCCCTCAGAGTGGCTCGTGATGGGCGGCGGCGCATGTGTGGTCGTTCTGGGTACCGGTGTCATGATGTTGATTTACCAGCGCGCGAGCAGCGTGAAGATGCGGGGTCTCTACATGCCGGTGATGTTCATGAATACCGGCAACATGGGGCTGCCGTTCGCGCTGCTGGCTTTCGGACCGTCCGGACTCGACAAGGCAATCATGTTCTTCATCACGGTCGTGATTCTTCATTTCTCGCTTGGCATCTACATCGCAAAAGGCGAGGGCGGACTTCGGGAGATTTTCAGACTGCCGCTCATCTACGCCGTGTTCGCAGGGATAGTGGTCTCGTTGTTTTCTCTGGAACTCCCCAGGTTCCTCGGGACTCCGGTCCAAATGCTTGCCGACGTGGCCATTCCCCTGATGATCCTGAACCTCGGTATCCAGTTGCGCTTTCTGTCCGTTTCGGGTTTGCGCCATGCGCTGGCGGGCGTCGGAATCAGAATCGGAGGAGGGTTTCTCGCAGCGGCGGGGTTTGTCCTGATTTTCGGCATTTCGGGGGTCAGCAGGAACGTGATTCTTCTGGACTCGATCATGCCGCCGGCGGTGTTTAACGTTATCCTGGCCCAGAAATACGAGGCGAATCCCGAGGCGGTTGCTTCGACCATTGTGATTGGGACACTCTTGAGTGTGGTCACGACGCCGCTATTTCTGTTATTCGTGACCTGAAGTGTAAGCTGCCATACGGTTTCGGAAACACCCTGAATGACATGATGACAGCGTGACAGAGGTGGAAAAATGAAACTGCTGTTCATATCGGCAAACCGGCTCAGGCGTGTGATGCCGCCGATGCCCTTGGGACTGGCGAGCATCATCGCGCAACTCGACGGCTCGAAACACTCCTTTCGCGTGCTTGACCTCATGTTCTCGAACGCTCCCGAGGCCGATGTGAAGCATGCGCTATCCTCGTTTGAACCGGACCTGATCGCGATATCCATACGAAATATCGACAACCAGTCTTCCCTGGATACGGAATGGTACCTGCCAGAGATGAAAAGCCTCATCAAGTTGTGCCGCGCTTACTCGGATGCGGGAATCGTGATCGGCGGTCCCGCCTTCACGGTGAGCCCGGTCGCCGCATTCGAATATCTCGATCCCGATTTCGGAATTGCCGGAGAGGGAGAGATTTCGTTCCGAGAACTCGTTGACCGGCTTGAGAGACATGCCGCGTGGTCCGACGTGCCCGGGCTCGTGTGGCGCGAGGCGAAGAAAATCAAGATGAACCCGCGCCAACACATCGAAGACCTCGATTCTCTGCGTTTGCCAAGAAGGGATTTATTCGACAACCAGCGATACGCGGCTGAGGGAGGGTTCGCCAACCTCGTAGTGAAACAGGGGTGCGCCTTCAACTGCCTCTATTGCGACGGCCCGCACACGATGGGGCGGAAATGGCGGATCAAGTCGCCCGGCAAGGTGGCGGAGGAACTCGAAGCGATGGAAAAGGAAATCGGCGTCGGCGTGGTCTTTTTCACCGACGCAATCTTCAACTTTCCGCTGGAGCACGCCAAAAAGGTCTGCCGCGAGATAATCAAGCGAAAGTTGAATGTCCATTGGCTCGCCTCGGTGCATCCGGCCTACATAGACCACGAGCTGGTCGAATTGATGAAGGATTCCGGCTGCAGCGCGGTCTCGCTCGGGTGCGACACCTGCTCGGAGAAGATGCTCGGGGTCTTGAGAAAGGGGTTCACGAAGGAGCAACTGCGCGCCGCTGCCGAACTGCTCGAGGAACTGAAAATTAATTACGTCCTGTCGCTCCTCATCGGCGGACCCGGAGAGGACAAAGAGACCGTGGAAGAAACAATCGAGTTTCTCGAACAGCGGACACCGTTCTTAGTCGACTTCTGCATCGGGATCAGGCTTATGCCGGGTACAGACCTCATCGAGACCGCCATTAAAGAGGGCGTCATCTCGGCGGATGACCCCCTTCTGGAGCCCACGTTCTACATCAGCCCCGCCATTAAGGACTGGATAAGGGCATACCTGACCGACGTCTGTTCAAGCCATCCGAACTGGACCCTCGCCCACACGGAACCGTGATTTGCAATTGCTCTTCCCCTTTGTTAGAATGCCGAAAGCGTTCCAGTAATATGGAAAAGGTGGCGGAGGCCGGAAGGCTGATTGCATGAAGCACACGCTGTTTTTCCGGTTGCTTATCATATTGTGCGGCATAGCTTGCGGATTCGGTTTTCAATTTTTTTATGTGGAACAAAGAATCGACGGCCTTTGGAATTGCCGACTGCTCACCGCGTTGCTGCTCGGAGTGCTTCTGTTCTATCCAGTTGCGTTTTCGAGCGCAGCGCTGATGAAATTTCTTACCGGAGACCGCACAGAAAGTTTCGAAAGAAAAGATGCGCTGACGTTTCTACCCCTCTTCATGCTTTTCCTTTTGCCGCTTCAGAAAAGGTTCTGGGAAGGCCCCATTTTAGTTCAGGACATAATCGTGGCGGTGTCTTTAATTGTTGTGTGCAAATGCATTTTCCTCGTTGACGCTCGAAAAAACCCGAAAACATCTCATGCGGCCGGCGGTAACTTTTCCCGAAGCGGATTGACAATATCTGCGGTCGCCCTTCTTCTTGCAGTCCCTGTTTTCTGGTTTCATCAAATTTCCGTGACATTTCCGGATTTTTTCGGAGCGGGCTCAGTAGAAAACCCTGAGACATACTCCCGATGGCATGAAGGCGTTGTGCGGGAAACCTTCCCATATTCAAAAAAGATCACGTTTCGCAGGGAAGCGCCCTATGAAAATTCCAGGGCCATCGTCGGCTTCAGAATAGTAAAAGCCCAAATGAAAAATGTGGGTTCCCGATACCGTTGGCCACAGAACTGCGAGTTATGAATGTCGATGGAGAGCTTCTTGCCAGGAAACACCGCCTGATTGACGCAACCGACCCTCGGGCCCGAAACTGGGCAAACTTGATGGCGCCTCTCTCCGGAATCCGAAAGGGCGAAACGGCCGTTTTTACCGTTAAGATCAGGCCCACGATCTTGGAGATGGACCGGATTTTTCTCCTTAAATTTATACTCCGTAACCCCTTTGACGTTGCCTGGATAAAAAGATATTCAACATCTGCGGCATGTAGCGCCCCTGAATTTCTCGCAGAAGCCTCGGGGCGTCCGAATGTGATTCTCGTTTCAATGGACACGTTGAGAGCCGACGCGCTCGGCTGTTACGGATACCAAAGAAATACGAGCCCGACAATCGATTCTTTTGCAGCGGAAAACGTTATTTTCAAAAAAGCTTTCAGCCAAAGCACCTGGACGCTTCCATCTCATCTTTCGTTGCTGACATCTCTGTATCCTACTGAATTCGACCGGGAAAGCCTCCGGTATGTGCCCAATCTTTCCGACTTCACACGGTTTGCAGGCGCCGGTCGATCTATCGCTGCTGAAACGATTTCAAGCATTCTGAACGACAGTGGGTACTATTGTGTCGCATTTACCGATGGCGGGCTGATGTCATCCTTTTATGGTTATCACAAGGGTTTTCATATGTATGACGAAAGGGTTGGCCCTGAAAACAGGTCCCTGAAAGTCGCAGGCAATTGGCTGAAAGAGAACGACGACAGTACCTTCTTTCTCTTTATCCACAGCTATTTCATCCATAGATATTCCCTTGACCCCAAAAAAAACTATGAATATTCCGAGGAGGAAATCGAGAACCTTCTGACTACGATTCCGGAAATTCTGCCTGAGTTCACGGGAAGCGCCATTTCGGATTTGAGGGGGCGCGATTTCTATGACCTTCGAATTCGCGTGTTCGACAAAAAACTGGCTGCTTTCCTTTCTTTGCTCAAGGAACTAAAACTGTATGACAATACATTGATCATCCTGACGTCTGACCACGGCGAATCGTTCAAAGAGGTCCATGACAACGGGAGAGTTACCATCGGCGGGCACGGCCAGATCCCATACGAGTCTCAGATATGGGTGCCACTCATAATGAAGCTTCCGTCCCGCATTGATTCAGGGCGAAAAGTGGTTCATGAACAGGTCAGACTCTTGGATTTGGCGCCGACGATATTGGCCGTGCTGGGCCTGGACCCTCATCCGCAATTCAGGGGGAATTCTTTGATGCCTTTTCTCGATGAAACGGAATCGCCAGACCTGTTTCACGTATATTCTTTCAGTGGTCATGGCGGAAGCGTGAGAACAGACGGCAAGAAATATATTTATCGGGAACCTGATGACAGAGAAGAATTCTACGACCTTGTGACCGATATTCATGAGATGCACAATCTTGCATTATCCAGAAGCAAGGAGATGAGCGAGCTACGGAAATTGTATTCGAATTTTATCGCGAACTACGGCGAAGCGAGCTTCTCAAAGGAACCAGATTTCGAGGCGCCGCCGGAGCTTCGTCAACAACTGCGTTCTCTCGGCTACATACAATAACCTGCTTCGAAGCTCCTCCGAAGGTATCGTTACTCCCCTTCTGCACACGCGAATTTGTCCGCATATTCATGGTACGCTGAATATGGATTTCTGCCTGTTGGCAGGGAAAAGAGTTCTCCCCCCCATGAAAAAATCCGCTCCCTTCCGGGTGACGGATTCTTTCATCTGACACTCGTTCGAGAAAAAATGATCGCCTATTCCTTCGGCATGCTCCCTTCTTCTTTCATGCCGCTCCCTTCCTGCTTCATCGTACCCTCTTTTTCCTTCATCATGCTGCCTTCTTCTTTCATCATGCTGCCTTCTTCTTTCATCATGCTGCCTTCTTCTTTCATCATGCTGCCGTGGTGCTCGTGCATCATGCACTTGTGCATCATCTTCTTGCGCATTTCGGGGTCGCTCGCTATCTTATCCATTATCTTTTCGCGGAGGTCCGGATTTTCGAGCATTTTTTCCATGGCGGTTTTCTTTGCGGATTCGTTCTGCATGATCTCCTTCATGACGTGCTTTCGATGTCCCTCATCCTGCAGCATCGCGCGAATCTGCTCGGGAGAACACATCATCTCGCTGCCTTCGTGCTTCATCATGCTTCCTTCGTGTTTCTCTGCGCTGCCCTCGTGCATCTCCGCATAGGCGGCATAGACGGGCAGTACCAGCATAAGGGCGACAATCGCGCAACCAGCCAGCTTCAAGAATTTCATTACAGTACCCTCCTCTTTTTGTTGACACTTTCAGAAATGTCTCAATCCCTCACATCGAGGCCACAACCAAATTTAAAGTAACTTTAACAGAGTAACCAAGCGGTGGCTAGAGTGAAAACAGCCGGGGTTGTTTTTTCAACCAAAGCCCTGTAGAATTCATTTATTGTTTCTGCTGAAACAAAGGCAAACAACTTGAAAGGGGTGCATTACCGTGAAAGCGCGAAACGCCATTCTGTTGGCAATCCTGGCGCTCGTCTTCTTGCCCGGCCTCGCCGCGGCGATTGAGGTCGAGGAAGCAGTCATGTGCCTTGCCGTTGAGGACCGTGAGCCCGTCGGGCCCACGAACGCGTTCCCTGCCGATGTCGGCAAGGTCTGGTGCTGGTCCAAAGTAAAGGGCGGCGAGGGAACGTCAATCGAGCACGTGTATTACTACGGGGGCGAGGAAAAGGCAACCGTCAGACTTTACGTCGGTTCGCCCATGTGGCGCACCTACAGCTCGAAACGCATCCTTCCGAGCTGGACCGGCTCGTGGCGCGTGGATATCGTTGACGCCGAGGGCAATGTGCTGGAGAAGCTCGATTTTACCGTGGGCGAGGAGAGCATGCCCGATGAGCCGATGGAAGAGGAGCCTCTGTCGGAGGCGGAAGAGACATCCGACGAAGGACGCGCGCCCAAAAGAGGCGAGACCAGCGAATAGACGAATCCTTTTCCCGCAGCATGCGACCTGGGTTGCCGAATGGTGAAGAGATTCTCGTGCGGCTGCTCGGAGGTCAAATCGGGAGACGAAAAGAATGACCAGAAAGGCGAATGCCCTCGTTCCACTACCTGTTGCGCTCATTATTTTCGCATGTTGTCTGTCGTGCGCGACACCGCAGGTGAAGAAACCTGACACTCACCATGCGGACGCAACGATTCCGGAGGCGGTCAAGGCGAATAATGAGGCGCGCGGACTGCTCCAGAGATATCGCGCCACATATGGGCCGCAGCAAGACTATGGTCTCATTGCGGAAATGAATGTGGACATACCCATGCGGGACGGCTCCACGTTGAAGGCCAGCGTCTTCAGGCCAAAGGCCGAAGGAAAATTCCCCGTCATCATGTCAATGACCGCATACATGAAGGACAGACCGTGGCCGGTTCCCGAAGGACACGAAGCCAAACCCGGAGAGCATCAGGTTTGGGAACTTCCGAGCCCCGAGCGCTGGGTCCCATGGGGGTACGCGCTCGTTCGCATCGACACCCGCGGCTTCGGCCAGTCGTACGGCAAGCCGTCGGCGCTGAACGAGCAGGAAGCAAACGATTACTACGACGCCATCGAGTGGGCGGCGCGGCAGCCGTGGAGCAATGGCAACGTGGGCCTCTCGGGAGTCTCCTACATCGCAATCAACCAGTGGTACGTCGCGGCAAAACAACCGCCGTCACTCAAGGCGATTATTCCGTGGGAAGGACTGGCCGACCAGTATCGCGACAGCTTCTACCGCGGCGGCATTTTCTGCTTTCCGTGGGTCATGTTCTATGTCGGCGAGTTCTATCGCGACTACTCGGTGCGCGGCTGGCCGCACGCGCAGGACTACGAGAAGTTCCCCCCGCCCGCCATCTGGGAGTTCGTCTACAACCGCACGCACAACGAGTTCTGGGCTGACCGACTCCCCGACTGGAGCAAGGTCACCGTTCCGCTTTACAGCGCGGGCAACTGGAACGGCTGGATGGGCGCCGGCCACCTGCGCGGCAACCTCGAGGGCTTCAAGCGGGCCGCCTCGAAACACAAGAAGCTCCGCGTCCACACCGGCGGCCACCAGGACGCCTACTACTCCGAAGAGGGATTCTTCGACCAGTTGCGGTTCTATGACTGCTGGCTCAAAGGCATCGTCAACGGAATCATGGACGAGCCACCCGTCAAACTCGCCATTCGGCATGGAACAGACCGATTCGATTTCGACTGGCGTTACGAGAACGAGTGGCCTCTCGCGCGAACCGAGTATCGGAAGATTTACCTCAAAGCGTCCGGCGAGGGCATTGTCGGAAACCTCGTGAACGAACCTCCCACGCAGGAAAGCTCGGTCACCTACGACGCTCCCGGCGGATACAAGGAAAAGGACAATGTCGCGATGTTCATTTCCGACCCATTCCCCGAAGACACCGAGATCACCGGCGAGATTAAGCTGAATGTGTGGGTCTCCTCGAGCATCGACGACATGAACCTTCATGCGACCGTAATGATTATCCAGCCAACGCTCAGTCCGTTGCTGCACAAGTGGTACGGCGAGCGAGAGGTCGTGACCGTCGGCTGGCTGTCGGCGCAGCACCGGGAACTCGACCCCGACCTATCCACGGATTCGCGGCCGTATCACCGGCACAAAAACCTGGCGCCTCTCGAGCCGGGAGCGCCCACCGAGATACAGGTCGAGATATGGCCCACCAGCATGGTATACCGGAAAGGCTCGCGCCTCGCGCTGGCGCTGTCATCCGACCACCCCATGACGATGCAGGGCTCGCCCGTCGGGCTTTATCGGGCGCGCCACGCGAAGAACACAATCCACACCGGCGGCAAATACGATTCGTACCTTCAGATATCGGTCATCCCGCCGAAGGAATAGATCCGTTCATCCGAGATGGGAATCAGGACGCGGAAGCACCGCGTCATGAGAGAGGCGTGCAGCAATAGATTTCACTCAGTAAAAATGAGGGGTTTTGCCTCGCTTCCGAAAGTGGTTTTCGTTTCCGGTCGCCTTGACAATCCCGTATCCCCTGCGTATAATTAGGTTTGAACCGAAGCACGTGGGGATGTAGCTCAGTTGGGAGAGCGTTTGACTGGCAGTCAAAAGGTCGTGGGTTCGATTCCCATCATCTCCACCAACTTCAATCATTGGACGCCAAGGATTTACGCTTATCCTTGGCGTTCTCTTTTGAGGCAGGAAATTCCAAAGTTGTCCTTGTTTTGTCCCTGTCCCGCGCTTTCAAATACGCCGAAAGCCACCCCGATGCCGCCCTTAAACCGATTGGTTTCGAGTCCCGCCAAACTCTCTCCACAGCTCCTCAAAAATTGGAAAGGCGCGTTCAGAAGTCTTCGTGAAATGAGTTGCGACGCGGTGCTATAATGAGCATTCAGCGACAGGGTTATATATAATCCGGGTTTTCTGTTAGATGGAATCGGATGAATTTGTCGAATAAACCGGTTTTGCGGACCTCGAAGTTTTGCGGAATACCGGGTTTCCCGAATTCGCGTAGTTCCAGCAAGCCGAAGGACTCAAGCGGTTGAATAACCCGATAACACACTAACGAGTTGAAGTAGATTCCGGTGTCGCTCCTGCCCGGTTGATATAACTGACCCCTTGCCGCCGGCAACAACAGGAACGGCGCCAGCGTCTCCAGTTTTATCCAGTCATCGGCATGCTTTGACAGCATGTAGAGCGAAAATGCGATCGTGTGCTGCACAGCGGGAGCCTCGGGCCCGAAACTCATATAGGACAAATTGAGTTTCCTGAAATATGTGCTGAAAAGCAACCCATAAAGTTCTCCTGCTCTCTCCTCTTTCAGGAGTTCCTTGCCGCGATTGGTTGTTTTGAAAATTCCTTTCGTCCGTCGAAGGAGACCGGCCATTGTGAGAACGAGCCGCAGAACATGAACGGGCCCAACGTCAAGTTCGTTCAAAACCTTATTGTATTTCCAAAGGTCATCCACAAACCCCGCCGGCCAATCCATCGCGTTGACCATTTCCTCCACAAACTTCCGGTTCAGATTCCCTTTTGACGTTGCCTTGACGCCATTGGATTGATGAACGGCGGCAAGGAAAGTGCGGGCGTGGGCAAATATCATGGCGCTTTCAAGGTCAGCCGTCGACAGAGCCGTGTTCAGAAAGATAGCGCCGCGCTCGTCCCGCCATTCGCTCAAAAGCAACCTGCGCACCTGCACCGGAGACAGGCCTCCCATTTCTTGCTGAGGTCGGCGGTTGTATTCCTCCATCGCCTTCGAAACGTATTCCTGCGCCTCCTCAAGGCTGCCGAACTCTTTGTCACCGACCGTCTGCCGCACAAATTCCCTCAGCGCCGACAAGGGGTCTGATGGGTCCGTCGGAAACGAATCAAAAACATCTTCATCCGCCTCTTGGTCCGTGCCCGTATCGAGAAGGCCTTCTATCAGGTCGTAGAGTCGGTCCAACTCCCGCTCGAGCGCTTCGTTCTCGGCATGGTTTGCCGCAGCCGCGACGTGCTCAGCCAACTCTTCCAATTCTTCCAGGGTAAACCGAAGGACTACCTTGCCTTGCTCAATTATTGCGAGGCGCACCTTTTCAAGAATTTCCGGAGCGTCGAGCAGTGTCTCGTTCAGAATCAGGAGCCGCTCGCGGTCGCTCAAGCGCAGGGGAACCGTCTCACCCGGTTTGATTCGTTTGCGTCGCTTCTGCATAGGTTACCTCACGTCTCCGACTCTCTATCTGACACCACCGTTTACAAGCCCATCGTCCTTCACTCACCATGATATTATTCAAGGAGGCTGAAGTCAACTGGAGCAATAGCGCACCGAATCAACCGCCGACTTGGAGCTTAAACCTTCAAAAGAGCGGAACATCAAAGACCATCTGCGGAAGTGAGGCTTAGGAAAACGGAATCTTTGCTCGCCAAGAGCGATATTTGAACGATTGGATGGGAGGAAGGGTGACTTTTTTGTACACGCAAAATGAGTTGGCTTTGAGCAAAAAATGAGACATTTTCTTTCTTGAAGCCTCGACGAAACTGTCAAAATTCAAGGAATCATGGTAGAATTGAGTTATGCATGGTCAAAAAAGCAGGGGATACAAAAGGTTGCGGGTATCAGCTGGGGATACGGAGCGAAGGCTGTTGGCCCAGGGAGGTGAGATTATGCCTCAGCCTTTTCTGAGAGTTTTCTTTTGCTTGGCCGGACACGGAAGTGGCGCCGGCGCGATTTGGATCCATAGCCCGAAAACCATAACGATGGGAGCTGTAGCAAGAAAGGGTGATTGATCATGCCAAGGAAATCCTTGGAATCCGTTGAAAAGAAGGGCCGATTTCTCGCTGACCTCGACAAGTGGCAGAAGATGGAGTCAACTTCAGCACGAACATGCACCGAAGTTCAAAAAAGGACCGAGAATCCCCTGATAAAGATGGTGGCTGAAATAATCAGAAGAGATTCGGAAACGCACATTGAAGTTCTGGAGCTTATTAAGAATAGCCTTACGAAGCAGGCGCTTCACCTGACCCCGGACGAACTGCAGGAAATATGGGATCTGGTGGATGGCTACCACAAGATCGAGCAGAAGTCAGTGGACATAGCGCAACAAGCGATTCGGGACAGCCGGCTTTTTGCAATCAGACATCTCCTCACATATTTGCTTGAAGACGAAGCCAAGCACTTAAAACTGCTCAATCAACTCGACGACTTTAAGCGTAACCTTTTTCCCTATCTATAATAGAGCGGAAAAGGGGGTCACCCATTTGATGAGCTATAGGCTTTGGTGATATAAAAGCGTCATCTTCAACCAGGGGTGGAGAAAGATGGCGCGTCCACTGAGAATCGAATACGCCGGGGCTTTTTATCACATCAACTGTATCTTCTCCAGCAATATACTGGTCAGCGGCTCAGACAGATCGGAGCGAGGCTGGGTATCGGCGAGTCGGGCGTCTCGACAGCCAGTCGTCGCATGAAACAAAAATAGCGCAGGAGGCGCGGTTGAGGAAGGCCATCGAAAAGATTACAAAAACCTGCGCTTGTCAAATACGTGACCTGAGCCCGTTGTTTCTATTGCCTCGAGGTCTTTTAATCGGTGACTCCTTCGCCGCCGCTTGTCAAATATGTACGGCCTGTTGCCGGAATACCTTTCCGGGCGCTTTTGTTTGTCATTCTGAGCCCTTTCGGGTCCCTCAGGATAAACTCCCGCGAAGACTCTCGCAATTGATGGCGCCAAAAAAGAACATTCTTCGGCGCTTTGCTCCTCAGAATGACAATAGGGGTGTCTTCTGCAAGAAAAAGCCCTTCCGGCAACAAGCCGTGTAGATCTAACCCCTTTGTTTTGCTGGTTGAAAGCAAATCTGGGAAAATCAGCGCCATCTGCGGATAAATAGTTTTTGTCTCTGTCTTGGTTCTTTCTCCTCCGGTCTTGTAGTATGCGCGTTTATTCGCGTCCATCCGCGGTTCCAGTCTTAACGGTTCTCGTTGAAAAGAAAAGTCGTGTCAATCCGCGGTTGAGACAAGGCTTTAGTTCCTTTGCCCTCTTCGCGCCTCGGCGGTTCAACGAATCTTTTTCGGATTCCTTCACGGAATAAAAGAAAAAATCCGTGCAATCCGTGAAAACTAGCTGGAAGCATTCTTGTCGGAAACATATTTGAAATGATTTATGACGCGGTGTTATAATGACCAATAATTGTTGCCCTCGATTTCAAAACCGATGTTTCTTGCCGAGGAGAACGAGTTGAGCCCCGAAGAGCAACTGAAAATCATCAAGCGCGGCGTTGCAGAAATAATTACGGAAGAAGAACTTCTGCGGAAATTGAGACGTTCTCAGGAAACGGGGAAACCGCTCAGGGTCAAGGCGGGATTCGACCCGACGGCTCCGGACCTGCATATCGGGAGTGCGGTGGTCATCCGGAAAATGAAACACTTTCAGGACCTCGGCCACGAAGTCATTTTTCTGATAGGCGACTTCACCGGCATGATAGGCGACCCGTCGGGCAAGACGGAGACCCGGCGGCAATTGTCGCGCGAGGAAGTGACGGAAAACGCAAAGACATACCAGAAACAGATTTACAAGATTCTCGACCCGGAGAAAACGCGCATCGTGTTCAACAGCCAGTGGTGCGGCTCGATGAGCTTTGAAGACGTTATCGGGCTGGCGTCGCGTTATACTGTCGCCCGATTGCTCGAGCGCGACGATTTCGCGAAACGTATGGCGGCCAACCAACCCATCAGCGTGCTGGAACTATTGTATCCTCTCGTTCAAGGCTACGACTCGGTCGCCCTCGAGGCCGACGTCGAGCTCGGCGGCACCGACCAGAAATTCAATTTGCTGGTGGGCAGGGTTATTCAGAGAGAGTACGGGCAGGAGCCTCAGGTGGTGCTCACGATGCCGTTGCTTGAAGGAACCGACGGCGTGCAGAAAATGAGCAAGAGCCTGGGCAACCACATCGGAATCAACGAGCCGCCCGACGAGATATTCGGAAAAACCATGTCTGTCGCCGACTCCCTCATGTGGAAGTATTTCGCGCTGGCGACAGAAGTTCCCGAAGAAGAAATCGATGAAATAAGGAAGCAGGTCAAGTCCGGCTCTTTGCATCCGCGCGACGCGAAGAAGCGACTCGCCCGCGAAATCGTTATACTGTATTATGGAGAAGCGGAGGCGGACGCGGCTGAGCGGCGCTTCGAAAAGGTGTTCTCGCAGAGAGAACTGCCGGAAGAAATGCCGGTCCTCAAGGTGAACCGCTCCGACATTGACAACGGCAAGATATGGGTTGTAAAACTGCTTGTCGAGGGCGGGTTCGCCCAATCAAACGCGGAGGCCCGGCGCATGATAGAGCAACGGGGAGTCCGCATTAACCAGCAGGAAGTGTCAATGGAGAGCTGCGACGTCGCCATCAACACCGGCGACGTGCTGCAGGCCGGCAAACGCAGGTTCGCAAAGATAGAAATCGATTGACGTGCGCATGAATTGTAAAAGGAGGCAGGAATGGCTGGTGACAAGATAGTACACATTACGGACAACGATTTCGAGGAGAAGGTATTGAACAGTTCTCTTCCCATTGTGGTGGATTTCTGGGCTGAATGGTGCGGCCCCTGCCGCATGGTGGCGCCGGTGCTGGAAGAACTCGCTCAGGAAGTCGAAGGAAAGGCCGTCGTCGCCAAACTGAATGTCGACGAAAATAAGCAGACCCCAACGCAGTTCAAGATTCACGCGATCCCGACCATGATTTTCTTCAAAGACGGAAAAGAAATGTCGCGTCTTGTGGGCGTGGAGAGCAAGGGAACAATGAAAGCAAAACTGGAGGAGTTGTTCTGAGGACTTTGTGTCCGGATGCGGCTTTAAGAGCACGAAGGGGGGCTCAATCTCATGGACGCCCCGGAACAGTTGCTTGATGAAAAAGAGCAGCGATTCATACTCGATGTTGCCCGCACGACGGTCCTCGAATACGTCGCGGACGGCACGATTCCGACATTTTCCACCGATAATCCGAAGTTGAACGAAAAGCGGGGCGCCTTTGTAAGCCTTCACGAAAAGGGCGGAGCGCTGCGGGGCTGTATCGGCTACGTCGAACCCGTCAAGCCGCTTTTGGAAACGGTCACCGAGATGGCTGTCGCCTGCGCTACGAGGGACCCCAGGTTTTACCCCGTCACCCCCGACGAATTCCTCGACCTCGACCTCGAGATTTCCGTGCTGACTCCCCCGCGGGAAATTCACGACAGCGGGGAGATCAATGTGGGCGAACACGGACTCATGATAAGGAAAGCCGGTTTCTCGGGCCTGCTGTTGCCACAGGTGGCCACAGAGTGCGGCTGGGACCGAATACAATTTCTGCGGGAAACATGCCGGAAAGCGGGGCTGGAGCCTGACGCGTGGAAGGACCCGAGCGCAAAGCTTTACATTTTTTCCGCGCAGGTGTTCAGTGAAAGCCTGCTGTCCGACGAAAGGAGGTAACCGGCTATGCCCCAGGCGAGACCTCAGTATGCCGCCGGTTTCTATCGCGGAGCTTCGGAATCGTGGATACGGAATGTCTTGCGAAAGTTCGACCCGCCACAACTGGCCTCGCCACCGGTCGCGGCGGTGGTTCCGCATGCGGGCTGGGAATTTTCCGGCGCCGTGGCGGCAAAGGTGTTCCAGACAATAAAGACTTATCGGGAGCCGAACACCTTCATTCTGTTGGGAACGGTTCACAGGGGTATTCCCGAGAACGCGGTCTATCCGAACGGCTCGTGGAGCACTCCCTTCGGAGACATGGAAATTGACCGAGAGCTCGCCGACCGCCTGGCGCATCACGCAGGAAAGATTCTGAGGAAAGATGAGTCGGCCCACGACTATGAGCACTCGATTGAAGTGCAGATGCCGTTCATCAAATATTTCTTCCCCAACGCCAAGGCTGTTCCGATTTCCGTGCTGCCCGACCAAAGAGCGCCCGCGCTCGGAGAACGAATCGGCGAATTTATCAGGAAGAATCAAGTGGACACTGTAGTGGTCGGAACAACCGACCTCACCCATTACGGCGACGCATACTCGTTCGCGCCCGGCGGGTACGGGCCGTCGGCATACGAGTGGATGAAGCGAAACGACGCCCGTATATTGGAGCTTGCCGCTGGACTGAAGGCAGAGGAAATCGTGCCGGAGGCGGTTCGGAACCAGAACGCGTGCGGGGCGGGCGCGTTGGCGGCCACGGTGGCAGCGGCGAGAAAATTGGGCTGCGCGAGTGGAGTGACTCTCGAGTATACAACGAGTTTCGACGTCCGGCCCGACCGGCAATTTCAAATGGCAGTCGGCTATGCGGGCATGGTCTTCTGCCCATCCTGAACGATTCGAGCGAATATTGGGAAAACTCTGGGAAAACATCTGGTTCCGATTCGCCGTAATCGCCGGCCTGATTGCCCTCATTTTGTGGGCCAGTTACGAACTGCGACAAATACTGGTTTCCCTGACACTCGCCTTCATTGTCGCTTACATTTTCCATCCGGTCGTTGATTACCTCGAAAATCGAAAAATCCCTCGCACCGTCTCCATAGCGGGCATCCTCCTGGCCATCCTGGCGGGGGTCGCCGCGACGCTGCTCGTCGTTGTTCCAAGGCTCGTTCAGGAAACCCAGGCCCTGGTCCGGTCCGTAAACGAGAAGTTTCCGATAATAAAGGAGAAAGGGGAGAACCTTTTTCTCAGATTCAGCGGTTCCCGTTTCGCCGAGAGAATCATGGAAGGTATGCAAGGCCTGCTCGACCAACTGGAGAGTTATCTCCCGAAGGCGCTTCAGTCCCTTGACGACGTGCTCATCGGGTTCGTGAGCGGCACGTTCGGGGTCGTAGGATTCATCGCCAACTTTCTGTTGTTTGCGGTCGTGGCCGTCTACTTGCTGAAAGATTTCAACAGGATCCTGGCCGGCGCGGAAGAACTTATCCCTCCGGCGCGCCGTGACTACATTCTGAAAATCCTCGGTAGAATCGACCAGAATCTCCGAAGTTTTTTCAGGGGCCAGATGGTGGTATGCACAATCCTCGCCGCGTTTTATTTCATCGGGCTGCTCATCGTCGGCGTCCCATTTTCGCTGCTCATCGCGCTGGTGGGAGGGTACGGCCAGGTAGTGCCCTATCTAG
>CAYVQZ010000050.1:0-39983 GCA_964453435.1 uncultured bacterium | reverse complement strand
TTTCAATGAAGAATTTTTTGCCAGCGGCCGCGTGAGGGCGTTTGTCATGGGGTCAAATCTTTATTCTTGATTTTCAGGTTTCAGGGAACACAAAGGGTGGTTACCCATTAAAGGTTTCCCTGTCAAGTAAACACACGAATTTCCTTCGCAAAAATGTCTTTTCCGTATTTGAAACTTCGGCCACGTATTCGGTCTGGTTCTTACTCCCGTTGAAAATACAATCTGGGTGAATCCGCCTGCCTGTGCGTCGCACGCAGACAGGTGTGAATCTGTGGTTAGACTGATGTTCAGAATCTGGCTAATCAGCGAAATCTGCGGATAGAAATGTTGACGTTTTTCTTGGAACACCCGTTCGACAGGCTCAGGGCAAGCTCAATACGAAGCACGCGAATCGGGCGAATTACACGAAGTGGAAAGAGAGATTCCTCGCGGAGTTTATCCTGAGGAACTCGAAGGGCTCGGAATGGTCCCGCGAGTCCGCGGGATTTCGCTGCGCTCAACGAAGGTCGATCGTCTTCCAATCAGATTTTTTAAATCGGCGTTCATCGGCCTGCCTGTGCGTTGCACGCAGACAGGCGTTCATCTGCGGTTCCGAAATCTCCATTGTCTTTCTCCCAAAATCCGCTTGAATCCGTGGTTGCTCGGTTTTTCGCATTTTTGCGGTTCAACAGGCGAAGCCTTCCGCCGGATTCCGGCCGCTTCGCCTGAACTCTTCTTTTTCTTCTGATATACTATTGCTTTTAAAAGGTGAAAAATCACGTTCCAAGGAGAGGAAGGAGCAATCAATGGGACCGCTGCAGGGAATACGGATGATTGAAATGGGGGGAATCGGGCCGGGACCTTTTTGCGCGCAGATGCTGGCAGACATGGGCGCCGACATACTGCGCGTGGAGCGATGGGGAAACCCGATGCGCATGCTCGAGGGGAAGTATGACGTGTGGCATCGGGGGCGACGCTCCATCGCTTTGAATCTGAAGCTGCCCGAGGCGGTCGAGGCGCTCCTCAAACTCATCGAGCGGTCAGACGCCCTGATAGAAGGCTTCCGCCCCGGCGTGATGGAGAAGCTCGGCCTCGGGCCGGAGGTGTGTTTCGCGCGCAACCCGAAACTCGTGTACGGCCGCATGACCGGCTGGGGACAGGAGGGTCCGTTAGCCCACGCCGCCGGCCACGATATCAATTACATCGCGCTCGCGGGGGCGCTGCACGCGATCGGCCGGCCGAATCAGAACCCTGTCGCGCCGCTGAACCTGCTCGGAGACTTGGGGGGCGGCGGGCTGCTGCTTGCGTTCGGCATCGTGTGCGCGCTTCTCGAAGCGCAGAAATCCGGAAAGGGACAGGTCGTCGATGCGGCGATGGTTGACGGGGCCGCGATTCTGATGGGCTTCTTTTACGGCGCGTGGGCGGCGGGAATGTGGACCGAGAAACGGGGAACCAATCTGCTGGACGGCGGTTCGCATTTCTACGACACCTATGAGACTGCAGATGGCAAATGGGTATCTATCGGCTCCATCGAGCCGCAGTTTTACAGCCTCTTGCTGAAGCACCTGGGAATCGATGACCCCGAATTCCAGACACAGATGGACCCCTCCGAGTGGCCGAAATTGAAGGAAAAGGTTGCGGCGATTTTCAAGACCAAGACGCGCGACGAGTGGTGCGATATGATGGAGGGCACCGATGTGTGTTTCGCGCCGGTCCTCCCGTTCGGCGAAGCGATAAATCATCCTCACAGCGTCGCGCGGAAGGCGTTTACCGAAGTGGAGGGGGTAATGCAGCCAGCGCCGGCGCCGCGTTTCAGCCGGACCAGGCCCGAGATACGAGGGGCCGCCTCCGAGCCGGGGGCAGACACGGAGCCCGCGCTCCTCGATTGGGGATTCGAACAGGACGAAGTTGACGCATTGAGGCAAGCGGGGGCGATATGATCGGCGCCCGCTTCGGGGGCAGTGAGCGTGTCCGATGATTGATCAGGGTTGTGCTTCGGGAACAGTCCCCGATTCTATCCCGCGTTTCTCACGCGACGCGCGTGATTCGCTCAGCGAAGGAAAGCGGGTCACTCCGGGGACAGTCCCGATTCTACGGCACTTCGTGCCCGTAAATCCGGTACAGTCCCCTACGCTGAAGGACGGGGAGATTCCGTAATTGGGTACAGTCCCCTTCGCTTCGTTTTCAGTAATATGTGCAACCTTCGGACAGTCTCACAGTCCCGATTCTATCCCGCGGATTGCGCGAGACTTCGCGACGCTTATGCGGACGGCTCATTCCGGAATGCGACCAAATCGTCGGGCGGGCTTTATGAGAAAAGCCAGCGCGACGGCCACGATGACGAGTCCGAAGAAGACATAGAATACCGGCAAGTATGTGTTTCGCAGGTCGAAGTAAACGCCTGGCGCGACGGGGCCGACGACACCGCCTCCGATGGTCCCCACCACATTGAGGATGCCGAAAATGGCGCCGAAATGCTGCAGGCCGAGGTGCTCGGCGGTGAGGAGCGGTCCCATAACGAGACCGCCGCCCATCGCGAATCCATAGAGCACGGCGAACGCAACCGTTATGGAATATGGTTTTCCGGTTGTCAGCGCGCCGATTGCAATTGTGAACAGGAGACAGACGCCGACCATAGTATTTTTCGCCCCCCATCGGTCGGCGATGGGACCCGACAGTATTTGACCAAGCACCATCAAACCCATCGCGATGCTCCACGCGTAGGTCGCTTTCGTCTGGAGGTGCCCGATATCGGTCAGATAGGCCACACAATGATAATTGATGCCTCCCGTTACAATTCCGAAAATGAGGAAAATGCCGGATATCTGCCAAAACACCGGCAGCGCAAACGCCTCCGTCAGTCGCGGGCCCCATAGCTCTCCCTCGGTTTCTTTCTCCGAAGCGGAGTTCCCGTACGGCTCGAGATTCATTTCGGAAGGGCGCGAGCGCACAACGAAGTGGATGGCGGGAAGAAGGAAGACGAATATCTCGAGTCCGGCGACGGCGAACGCCGTCCGCCAGCTATAGTTCACGATAATCCAGTTTGCGACCGGTGCCATGACCATTCCTCCGGCGGCCATTCCCACGAACGCTACCCCCATGGCCGTTCCCCTGCGAGCGACAAACCAATTCGAAATAAGGAACGAACAGGGCAGGATTGTTCCGCAGGCGATGCCGGCGCCGACCAGAAAGAAAACCACGTAAATTTGCCACAAGTCTGTGACAAGGCTTCCAAGCAGGAGACCAACGCCCACAAAAAGCCCGCCGGCCATCATGACGGCCTTCGCTCCGAGCCGGTCGAGCATTCTGCCGGCGACCGGCAAGAGCGCCATCGTCCCGATTGACCCCATGAGAATAGCTCCGCCAAGCTGCCCGCGGCCCCACCCCATATCTTCGGTGATGGGTTTGAAGAAGACGGGAAACGTGTTGAGAACCATTCCCCACAGGAAGAACATGGCGAGGAAACAGACGCCCAAGATGTGGTATCCGTAAAATATTTTGGATTTTTCGCTGCCACGCATGGGACACACCGTTCCTTCAATTCTCGATGCAAACGCTTTTGGAGTGAAACAAATTTCTCCCTGCTATTTCGGACTATTCGCGCTTCCGGAAGATTGCTACGACACGGTTTCGTCAGGCTCCCATCCCAATTGTTTGTAAATGGTTCTCCGGTTCTGTTTGTCGGTCTCGAGTTCACGATGGGCGTACCTGGCCACGTCGAAGGCCATGTTTCGCGGAACCACGATGACGCCGTCTCCGTCGGCCACAACCACATCGCCGGGATGGACGAGCACTCCACCAACACAGACCGGAATGTTCTTTGCATCAAACTGGAGGCGTGCTTGCACCATGCTTTGCGAGATGAACCTGGACCACACGGGAACCTTCTGATGAATTAATTCATCCGTATCGCGCACGCCACCTTCGATGACGTACCCCCGCACGCCGAGCATGAAGAACGCCAGCGAATTGAACGAACCCATCAGCCCGCAATCGACATTGCTCTGGTCGATGACCATGAAGTCACCCTGCTCGATATCCTCATCCCAGGGATACGTGCACACTTCGCGATAATACCAGTCGACCCAGTCGGTGTATTCCGCAGGCGACATGTTCGGGATAGGCCCCTGATACGGGACATAGCGCGCCGTGCGGGCTATGCCGACAACTTTCGTCCGGAACAGCGGCCTGATCTCGGGAGACATCGAGCCGTAATGATGCATCATGTTCCAGTCCATGCCGTCACGCACGTCGGAAACTCTCAGGTCCTTGTAAAGTTCGAGCAGTTCTTCTCTCTCCGTTACGGACATGCGCGCATCAGCCTCCTCTTGCTCACATTTTCCGCTTCGTTCTTCGGACTTAAAAAACGATCGAGTGTTGATATTCTCTATTGTTTCGGCTCCTCTATCATTATGAAAAGCGTTATAGCTTTCTTTGTTCTTGCGGAGCGGACATCGCAAATTTTCCTATTTGCAGCACTTTTCAGCACCCATTTTTCTTCAATTTCAACAGCGTTATGGAATGAGCGGGAAACTTGTAGGTGAACACCGTCGCCGACTCGAATTTCTTCTCAACTGTTTTCACGTTCTCGGGCTCGTCGAACGAGTTCTTCGCGTCGACGCTCGGCCCGTTTATTTCGAAAACGGGCGCTGTTTGCTCGGGTCGGAAACCGGCCAGAGATATCTCGGTTTCCACAGCCTCTTCCTTGTGCCGGTTGATGACCGCCAGGCTCACTTCGGTGGCATGCTCGTTCACCGTTGCGGAAACGTCGAGATAGGGAACGGTCTCAATCGGAGGATCTTGCATGCTGTAACTCAAGCGTGCGATCCTGGTTTGATACGTGGGTGAGTCAACGAATGCGTCGAGGGCGATGGTCTGGCAATGGTCCCGATACAGTTTGAATGGAAAATAAATTGTTTGCAGAAAGAGTCCGTGAGGGCCGGTGAAGATGGGGGCGATCACGTTCACCATCTGCGCGAGATTTGACAGCGTGACGGTGGCGCAATTGCGATGCATGACATTGAGGAAACCGGCGACGGCAAGCGCATCGGACAGGTCGTATTGTTCCTCCAGGCCGCCACCGTAAGCGCGATACCACACATTCCACTCGTCCATGGCAATTTCCGGCCACGGGACTTTCTTCCCTTCCAAGGCAACGGCAATCGTGGCTTTGAAGAGGTCTACCACCTGTTGCGCGCGCACAGGGCCGGCGACATTGGAATAATAATCGAAGTTTCCGGTGTAGATATGGAGACTGATGTAATCCATAAAGCCGGCGAGCTTATCGACCACTTCCAGGTTCCATGTGGGGCTGTCCACTGCGTCGAGAAACCCACAGCCAATCAACTTTATGTCGGGGTCGACCCGTCGCATCATTTTCGCTGCTTCCATGGCAATTTTCGCGTAATCCCCGGCGTTCTTTGCACAGATTTGCCAGAACCCTCCCATCTCGTTCCCGAGCCCCCAATATTTCACGTTGTATGGCTCGGGATGACCGTTCTCGCGGCGCATGTTGGCGTAGAAGGAGTCCTCGGTCCCATTGCAGTATTCGACCCATGCCGCCGCCTCTTCGGGCGTGCCGGTCCCCAAATTAACACACAGGAAAGGCTCGGCGCCGAGTTCCCTGCAATACTCGATGAATTCATCGGTTCCGAAGCGATTCGATTCAACAGTATGCCACGCGAACTCCATTTTCCGGGGGCGCTTGTCCTTTGGGCCAACCCCATCCTGCCAGTGATAGCCGGAGACGAAATTGCCGCCGGGATAGCGCAGGTTCGGTAGCCGCAACGCTCGTAGTGCTTCCAAAACGTCTTTTCGGAACCCTCGCTCGTCGGAAAGGGGAGAGCCTTCGTCATAGATTCCCCCATAGATGCATCGGCCCAGGTGCTCGATGAATCCGCCATAGATGTTTGGGTTAATGGTTCCGATTTTTCGGTCGATGTCGATCTTTATCTTCGCCATGTTATTTCCTCCCCGAACCGGCGCTCCTGATGTGTCCCGGAGCCCGGTTGATTTTGGGCCGGCTCAATGATGGCCGGCATAAACAATTACCGGCAGCCTCGTGACTTGAAAGTTTCCGTCGGGCCGCGCATCGTTCTCCGCGTTTCCTACCTCAAATCCCGCACCAAATTCAGAAAGTGCTCGAAATTCTCGAGGGGAACATCCGGCGGCACATAATGGTCGATGGCCGGGAAATACCCGCCGTCCTTGAGCAGCGCGGGCACCTTGGATTCGACCTCCTCGCAAATCGCAGCGAAATCGAGCGCAAGCGCCCGCTTGTCGATGCCGCCTTCGATAATGAGGTTTTTGCCGTATTTTTTCCGGACTTCGCGAATGTCCATGCCGGCCTGCACCTCGAATGGCAGAAACTTGTTGACGCCCACTTCGAGAAACAACGGGATAAGCTTATCGACATTTCCGTCCGAGTCGACCTCGAAGACCTCTACTCCGCAGCAGCGGGCGCAGTCGATTACCTGCTTATAATAGGGCGACATGAATTCTCTGAAGAGCTTCGGCCCGATCATCGGCCCGTTGCGATATGACATGTCTTCCCAGAAATCGATGGCGTCGATTTTCGCGGAGGCCGTCATCTGCTCGATAACCCCCGTATGCAGTTTGACCCATTGCTCGCCGATCGCGCGAACCAGTTCGGGCGAATCGTAATAGGCGAACATCAGGTTCTCGAATCCGAGCAGATGTCGCGCCTGCCCGAAGAGTCCGCACACATACAGATAGACAGGCATGTCCGCCTCGTTGTAAAAGTCGGCGCTCTCATGCCAGCCTTCGAGACGTTCCGGGGTCGCGGGGTCCAGCCGCCACTTGATGTCCTCGAAGGTCTTCAGGTCCTTCACGGGAAATTCGAGAAACTGTGGAAGCGCCGATTCGCGGCTCTTGAACTCCTTTATTACGCTGCCGTAGGTTGTCCTGAGTATCCTGTATTCGCTGGTTTCCTCGAACACCTCTTCCTCGAAGGCCGGCACGAAACCGGCGTTGTAGCCTCCTCCGACGAGGAAGGGTATACGGAGGTCCATTCCGAAGTGGATGAACGCCGACAGCACGTCTACATCCTCGGGCAGTCCCTCATTTTTCCAGCGCTCGATGGTCTCGGGCCAGAATCCGATTGTCTCGAACCTGAACGGCCTGTCAATGGGTTGGAATCTGCATGTGGCGCGAAACCGTTCTCTTGCGTTCATCTGGTTGTCTCCTCGTTCGGTATTCTCCTGCAGAAGCCGTTCGCGTGGCCGGATATCGCTATATCTGAATTCCCGGTTCGGCTGCAACCTTTACAACATGGTCTCGCGCCTGCGAGTGTTGTTCTCGGCTGTCGAGGCGCTCCAACATAAACGGGGTGTCCTCCAGCAGCGAAGCGAGACATTCCCGAAAATGCCTCTTCGTCGACGAACCCCATTCGGGCACGAACGTCTTTAAGTTGGATGACATCCTTCATATCAAGGCGACTGCCGCGCGAAGAAGGGGTTTTCGGTCCTGTACGGGGTCCCCTCGGGAAGCGGCGCGCTGATATCGGCCACGCCCAGCAGATTCAGCGCTTCGAACAGGACCTCACCAATTTTTTCGAAACCCACGGCCACATGGTGGGGGAATCGTTTCGCTATGAGCGCGTGCCGGTAGAATCTGGCAAAACCGGGAATAGCGATGACACCCGACCCGCCGAACGTGCAAGGGTCTATGTCCAGGATTTCGCCTTCGGCCACGTAGCTCCTCAAAACACAATCGGGAGAAGATTGAAGGCGAAAAAGCGTGACAGGCCCCGGCTTCAGTTGGCCTTCGAGAGTTCCCCTCGTGATATCGGGCGTCCCGCCGTCTTCAATGAGCCGGTTCATGATGAGTTGGTAACTCATCGAGCATTCTTTCATGCAAACCGCGCACGTGTTTCCGCAATGGAAACCCATGAACAGGTCTTCTTCGCGGGCTCCTTTCAAATCGGCGTTTTCAGGGAGAATTTCATGAGGGACCGAATTATTGATATCGAGCAGCGTCGCGGGGGTGAGCCCCGCCAATTGCGCCATGTATTCGGAAAGCGCGCCGTAGATGTCAACTTCGCATGCGACCGGAATGCCCTGCGCCGCAAGCCGTCCGTTGACGTAGCACGGCACGAAACCGAATTCGTGCTCGAACGCGGGCCAGCACTTGTTTGCGAACACGCCGAACCTTCGCGCGCCAAGGTTCTCATCCATGAAATCCAGCAAAGCTGTTTCAAACTGTGCGAGCTTCGGAATAAGGTCGGGATAGATGTTGCCGGCGCCAAGCTCTTTTTCCATGTCTGCCGCGACGGCCTTGATTTTCTCGTGTTTCGAGGCGGCCTCCTTGTAACGCTTGAACAAGTCGAGCTCCGAGTTCTCCATGACTTCGATTCCGAGGTCGAACAGCGGCTGGATTGGAGCGTTGCAGGCGAAAAAGTCCTGAGGGCG
Source organism: uncultured bacterium (assembly GCA_964453435.1). Classification (GTDB taxonomy): domain Bacteria; phylum Abyssobacteria; class SURF-5; order SURF-5; family SURF-5; genus CAYVQZ01. Next base: position 31,575 of record CAYVQZ010000050.1, on the reverse strand, counting down.
CGGGCCGAACGAGAGAATCTTCAGGCCTTTGACTCCAATAACCACTCTCGCCACGCTCTCGAAGAGCCGTATGCTCTCAACCAAATCCTCCGGCAGGCCGACCGGCCGTTCCGGGATAAAGGCCTTCAGTTTGCGGAGCCCTATGTTATACGAGCAATTCAGAAGCCCGCACAGAGCGTCGCCACGGTCGCCGGCGAGCACTTCTCTGTTCTCTTCGGCCGCCGCGCAGACCATGACGGGACCGGAAAACCGTTGAATAAACTGGGTTGTGGGTCCCTCGGGTCCGAAATTGCCGAGATAGACGACGGCGGCATTGCAGCCGGCCGAGGTCAGGTTTTCGCATGCGCGGACGGCATCGGTTTCGTTTTCAATGATAACCGGGCATCTGTGCGCTCGAATGCCCGCGGAGGAAACGCGGTCCATCAGGGCGGTAAGCCTGCGGTCGGTGAGCGCGAGAGGGAAACAGTCCCGTGAAACGCCAACAACTCCGATTTTGACATCGGGCATATTGCCGAGCTTATAACTCATTCGAATCCCTTCCTTCCGCCGAATGACAACATTTCCGACTATTCACTTGCGATTATCAGCTTCCTGCCAGATACAGAACGCAACAGCCGTAGCAAACGGGCATTAATCCATGCCGCTCGATGTGCGCGCGAAATTTTCCGTAGCGTTCGCCGTTCCATATCTCTTCAAAACTGTTCTCGTATATGTTGCCCATCACGAGGTCGTAGAAAATATGGCAGGGAGCGACGTCTCCCGACGCGATTATGTCCAGAGAGTTCCATGGCGCGGGGCATGCGCTGTATTTTTCGGTCATCTTTGGCCAATCCATGCGGAAGTAGGCCGAGAGGTTGTCCGGCGTAAATACTCGCGGCAGAAGCAGAACATTCTTTCCCAGTTCTGCCAGCCGGCTCTGGACCGCCCTGACCTGGCGCGACAGCTCGGCCGTATCCATTTCGGGAAGCTCCGCCTGCGACCGCACCAGGCCCCGCCAGTAGCTGTCGCTCGTGAGCCCGAATTTCGATTCGAGCAGTTTGGCGTACGCCAGCCCCATTTTCTCCGTGATGAAGTTCTGGCTCTGGATTGTCACCCAATCCACGGCCTCAAGGTTCAGCTCGCGAAGAAAGAATTGCTCGATGAACAGGTAGTTCTCGGGAGTCACTGTGTAACTCACGCTCAGGATTGGAGCGGACGAACCGGCCCTTTGCTTCTCCTTGAAGACCGTCTCGAGCCCGGCCATCGCCCTCTCGTAACTGCCCACCCCCCGCTGAGAATCGTTTACTTCACGAGGGCCATCGACCGAGACACGAATCGAGTCGAACCCCGTTTCAACAAGCATTGGCGCATGCTTCGCCAGCAGTGTGCCGTTGGTGGGAGCTATGAGGGATGAACCCGCTTCCTTGATCGCGCGAACGATTTCTTCCAGGTGTGAATACGAGAACGGCTCACCCCCGAACAATTCGTAGTTCGGACGCGCCGGCGCAAGCTCGCGGACCAACCGCTTCAGCCTGTCCATATCGAGCGATTTCGGCTTCTCCCTCTTCCCGGCATTGACGTACCGACCGGTCTCCCCCCAGAAATAGCACATCCTGCAGCGCAGATTGCAGGCTTCCGTCACCTGGAGCGACACCTGGGCCGGATAGTCGCAGCGAAGCTGCTCAGTCATTCTCGGACCTTTCTCGCAAGTTCATGCTTGTTTTCATCTTCTCACACATTGCCCTTTATGATAATTTCCGATTTCGTATGAAAGACGCTGCTCGGAGGCGCGGAATTCTTGTACAGGTAATCATGAAGAATTCGCACCGGCTCGTAGCCCTGCCGGAACGGTTCCTGAGTGATGACCGCATCGACCACCCCTTCCCGAATCAATCGTTCGGTTTCCTCATTCATGTCGAAGCCGACAATCCTTATTTTCTTTTTCAAGCCCGATTCCCGAACGGCCCTGCCTGCTATGAACACATACGCGTTGGTCACGAACAACCCGTCGATGCTCGGATTCTCCGCGCACAATTTCCGGGTAATCGAATACGCCTTCTTTTCGGAGTGCTCGCAGTTGAAATGTTCGATGATATCAAGGCGCGGGTATTCCCGCTCCACCCTTCTTGCAAAACCGGATTCCCTCTCCAAAGCGCCCGAGCGGTGCCTCAAGACCGCCACGGTTCCCTTCTTTTGGAGAAACAGCGCCATCAAGTCGGCGGCCAGCGCGCCGCTCCGAGCCAGGTCCTGCCCCACATAACACAGGCGCTTGCTCTTTGGCGCATCGTGATTGAAGGTCACAACGGGAATGACCTTATCCGAAAGCAATGCGATCAGGGCATCCAATTTGGATGGATGGGCGGGAGCGATTGCCACGCCATCGACACTATCTTCCATTACTTGCTGCAGCAGGGCCTTTTGTTTCTTGACATCAAACTTGTCAATTTTGTATTTTATGACCGATAACCCGGAATTCTCATATGCGTGAGCCGCCGCATCGATTCCGCGTTCGACTTCGTTCCAGAAGTAATGTTCCGCCGTGGGGTAAATAACGGCGATGGTGCGCTTTTTTCGTGTGGCAAGGGCTTGGGCTGCCCGGTTCGGAGTGAATTTCAGCTCTTCGATCGCCTTGAGGACCGCTTTTTTCTTCTTTTCGCTTACGTATCCGCGCTCATAGAGAACCCGGTCGATCGTGGCGCGGGAAACCCCGGCCCTTCGGGCGACGTCCTTGATGGTGACTTTTTCATGTGGTTTTTTCAAGTTCCTTGTGGGCACGTGCCCATACAGTATCAATAAGCCCGGTTATTTGTCAAGCGGAAAAGATGAGTGGCTACCGTGGCATGGTTCACAGGCGCTCCGTCAATCTGTCCCGCGGGATGCGCGGAACTTCGCTCGGCGAAAGAATGAGTGGATTCTTCGGTCAAGCCGGAGAATGACAGAGCGACTATTTGCAAAGAGTTATAATCGTCGCACGATTAAAGGAGACTGCGCACCGGATGAAGCGCAAGAACCCGTATTGAATATGACAAAGAAATGCGGGAACTTCTTTTTCCGATGAAAACGAGTCCGGTCGCAGAAAAACGAGGAGGAATCACATGAAAGAAAGCCAGGTTGTGGTTATCGGTGGAATGAATATGGACCTGGTATGCAAGGCCAAAGTGGCGCCCCGACCCGGCGAGACGGTGGTCGGCGAAAAATTCTATAAGGGGCTGGGCGGAAAAGGCGCGAATCAGGCTATTATGGCGGCGCGGCTGGGGGTTCCCGTCAGTTTCATCGGACGGGTGGGCGACGATGAGTTCGGGCGGGAGATGCTGGATGCCATGAAAGCGAACGGCGTCAACACGGAGCACATGGAAGTGGTCGAGGGCTGTTCGAGCGGAATCGCGCTGATAATCGTGGATGCCGCCGCGCAGAACCAGATTGTGGTAATCCCCGGCGCAAACGACAGGCTTCAGCCCGAACATATTGCGGACGCCGAGGAGTTGATCGCGCGAGCGTCGCTCCTCGTGACACAGTTCGAGGCGCCTCTCGAAACGGTGGAAGCTGCAATCAGCATGGCGGCGCGGCATGGCGTACCCATCATCCTCAATCCGGCGCCGGTCATCGCCCGGAAGATTGACCCGGCGCTTCTCAAAAAGGTGCACATGCTCGTGCCAAACGAGACGGAAGCCGAGGCGCTCACGGGCGTCAGGCACGACGCGCCCGATTTCCAGACCGCCGTGATGGAAGCATTTCGAAAAATGGGAATAGAAAAACCCATTGTCACGCTTGGGAACGCCGGGAGCCTGATCGCGGAGGGTGAGACAGTTAAACAAGTACCGGCGTACAACGTGACTCCCGTGGACACGACAGCAGCCGGCGACGCGTTCGTCGGAACGCTCGCGGCGGGCTTCCATTTCTTCACCGACACGGAGACGCTCGTCAAATTCGCATCGGCCGCGGGAGCGCTTGCGGTCACAAAAAAAGGCTCGCAGGCATCCCTGCCGACACGACAGGAACTCGAAGAATTCCTGGCACGGAACGACCCGGAATTGCTCGAGCGTTTTCGGCGGACAGCGTGAGGAATCATAATCGAGCGTTGGGAATATATGTAAAGCGGCCACCCTGTGTCTCGCTTTTTTGTGACATAAACCTTGCCATCGGCGCCTTCCTGAATTATGCTATTTGTAAGGCGTAATTCAAGGAACACTGTCGCGATAGCTTCCAAGCGCCATCAGGCGGAACGCAATGGCTGCCTCCCACATACTCGGAATAGATATCGGGTCGGTTTCGGTCTCTGTCGCTGAAGTCAATCGGGAGCGACAGGTCGCGGGAACCACGTATGAATTTCATTACGGAGATGTCGCGGCAACGCTAAACCGGATTCTGGCGCGATTCGACCTGCGACGAATCGGCTGGGTCGCGGCCACTACCTCCACTCCGTCCGTTGTGCGAGCGACCCGGCGATATGACAACCGGGTCTCGGTCATCGCGGCCTGCCGTCATTTCCATCCCGAATTCGGAGCCATCCTGCTGGTCGGCGGCGAGAAATTCGGTCTTTTGCGTTTCGACGAACGAGGCGACTATGTCAGTTTCAGGGCGAACACTTCATGCGCCGCAGGCACCGGAAGCTTTCTCGACCAACAGGCGAGAAGGCTGAACCTGAGAGGTCCCGGCGAACTGAGCGAGATTGCCTCAGGCAACACGGGCGTGGTTCCGAAGATAGCCTCTCGCTGCGCCGTCTTTGCGAAGACAGACCTCGTTCACGCGCAGCAGGAGGGATACTCGCTTGAAGAAATTTGCGAGGGCCTCTGTCACGGCCTGGCGAAGAACATCGTGGACACCCTGTTTGTGGGTGACAACCCGAGGTCGCCCATAATCTTTTCGGGCGGGGTTTCGAGAAACAGGTCGGTCGTGGAACATATCCGAAAGATGGTCGATGCGGAATTTATCGTGGAAAAGTGGCCGTATGGCGCGGTCGGCGCCGCCCTGAACCTGCTCGACGAACTGCAAGAGCAGAGCCCGTCGGCGATTACGTCGAACGCCGACATCATCACCTCACCACGCGCAGAAAGGAAGTACGCTTTTCCGCCGCTGAAGCTGAACCGCGCCGACTATCCCGACTTCGGCGGTTCTGAACGGTATGAATTCTCGCCACCCGATTCCATGACGCCGTCCGTAGAAGTTGATGTGTACCAGCGGCTCGACGCGGGGCAGAGGCTCTCCGTGCACCTGGGGGTCGATATCGGCTCGACAAGCACGAAGGCTGTCATCGTAGACGAGAGCAAGAAAGTTCTGGCGGGGTTGTATACGCGGACCGCGGGCAGGCCGGTGAAGGCCGTGCAGAGTTTGTTTGCAGCCCTCGACGATTTGGTTTCCCGGAAAGGAGTGGAACTGCAGATAGGCGCCGCCGGCACCACCGGCTCGGGCAGAAAATTTTCGGGAAAAATTATCGGGGCCGACCTCATTGTTGATGAGATTACCGCCCACGCGCGAGCGGCAATCGAGATAAATCCGAACGTTGACACCATAATAGAGATTGGCGGACAGGATTCAAAATTCACCACGCTGAAAAACGGCATTGTGACATTCTCGGTGATGAACACGGTCTGCGCGGCGGGCACCGGCAGCTTCATCGAAGAGCAGGCGCAGAAGTTCAACTGTCCGCTCTCGGAGTTTCCGGCCATGACGGAGGGGCAGCGCTCGCCCGCCGTGAGCGATCGGTGCACCGTCTTCATGGAAAGAGACATGAACCATTATCTTTCCGAGGGGTACTCTCTGAAGGAAGCGCTTGCGGCGGTGCTTCACGCCATAACGGAAAACTATCTCACGAAGGTCGCCAGCGAAAACAGTATCGGCGACATTGTATTTTTCCAAGGCGCAACGGCGAAGAACAAAGCGCTCGTGGCCGCCCTCGAGCAGAGGCTGGGGAAGCCGCTGCATGTCTCCGAGTACTGCCACCTCACGGGCGCTCTCGGCGCGGCGCTGATGCTTATTGACCAGGATGTTCCCGAGACCACATTCAAGGGGTTGGACCTGCACAGGAAGAATATTCCCATTCGCTCCGAGGTCTGCGAGCTCTGCACAAATCACTGCAAGCTCACGGTGGCGCAAATCGACGAAGAAGTCGTCGCTTACGGGTTCCTGTGCGGGAGGGATTACGACACCCGAAAGCAGGCGGACAACAATCGCTCCGGTTTCGACCTCCTGAAAACCAGGAAGAAGGCGTTCTCGTTCACACCACGAGCGGAATATCGAGAGGACATCACAATAGGTCTCCCGGCGGCGCTTCACTTGTACGACGATTTGCCCCTGTGGAGGAAATTCTTTGATGAACTCTCGATACGAACGGTAACCAGCGAAGGGTACGCAGGGGCGATGAAGGCCGGCGCGCATCTTGCCGGTGCCGAGTTCTGCGCTCCGATGACCGCGATGTACGGCCATATCGATTACGCGCTCGACAAATCAGATTATGTCTTTTTTCCCTTCTACCTCGAGAGAAAGGCACGGCAAAAAGGGGTTCGCCGCCAATATTGCTATTACACGCAATATGCGCCTGCGCTCGCTTCATCCGTGGAAAGGCGAGCCGGGCGGGAAGAAGCCGCCCCCGGCAGGCTGCTGAGGCCTCTGGTTCACTACCTCTACAATCGCTCTCTCAGCAAGCTTCATATCTACCGGGCGCTGAAACCCGTATTGAGCGGCCTCAGCTTCTCCGAGGTTTCCGCCGCATACGACACGGCGGTCGAGTTCAAAGAGGTGGCGCTCTCGAAATTGAAGGGTATCTACGATACCGAATCACGAACCGGCGGCGACATCCATGTCGTGCTCCTGGGCAGACCGTACACCGTTACCTCGGAATCGATGAACAAAGGAGTTCCCACAATCTTTGCTTCACTCGGCGTCAAGGCTTTTTTCCAGGATATGGTTCCGTATGACGGGAACGACGTGGCCCGGATCGAGCCGTTATTGAAGGAGTTTCACTGGTATTATGCGGCGGAGATTCTCAAGACCACCCAAGCGGTTGCCCGAACAGAAGGCGCATATCCGGTATTGCTCACCTCCTTCAAATGCTCGCCGGACTCGTTTCTCATCGACTATTTCAAGAAGGTGATGGAATCTCACGACAAGCCCTATCTCATCCTGCAGCTCGATGAACACGATTCGAGTGTCGGGTATGAGACCCGGATAGAGGCGGCGATACGAGCTTTCAGGAATCATCGCTCGACGGAGAGAACTCCGAAACCGGCCAGGGGAATTCTTCCCCCCGCCTTTTCAAAGAGAGCTGACCTTTTCCAAAAGACCCTCATATTGCCTAACTGGGACGGTATTTCTCTGCGGCTGGTGGTCGCAAACTTACGGAGGGCAGGCCTCGATGCGCGGCTACTCGAACCGAGCGACGAGAGCATCCAGAAGGGATTGCGTCACAATACCGGCCAGTGTATTCCCTTGAATCTGATCGCCCAGGATTTCATCGATTACGTCGAGCGGCGCGACCTTGACCCGGCCAGGACGGTGTTGTGGATGGGCGCATCGAAAATGGCCTGCAACCTTGGGTTGTACCCGTACCACCTGAAAAACCTTATCTGTTCAAACGGCAACGCGTTCGAGAAGGCGGAGGTGTACGCCGGCGGAATATCTTTTTCCGATATCTCAGTGAAATTGCCCGTGAACACATACTTCGCGTTCATGTTCGGCGGATTAATCAGAAAAATGGGCTGCAAGCTGAGGCCTTACGAAAAAACGAAAGGCGCCACCGACCGCGTCATTGAGGACTCCGTCGAGATTCTGGCCGACGCATTCAGCGGCCACCGACCCAAGGAAGACGCGGTGGCCGAGGTCGTCTCTCGGTTCGAAGAAATCGATGTCGAGCGGGCGGATTCCAGACCGAAAGCGGCGATTTTCGGAGACCTCTATGCGCGGGATAACGAGGTCATGAACCAGGGTCTGGTTCACTTCGTGGAAGAGCACGGCGGCGAGGTTGTCACAACGCCGTATTCGTCGTATGTCAGGATGATTACCAAACCCTACCTGCGAAAGTGGTTGATTGAAGGGAATTATTTCGGGGTTCTTTTTTCGAAAACACTACTCGCCACGGTCACTCGCTTCGAGAAGAAGTACTATGCCTGTTTTGAGCGAGTGCTGCGGGAACCCATGCCGGCATACGATGCGCCTCCCGCGGAGATACTCTCACAGTACGATATCCGAATCGAGCACACGGGAGAATCGATGGATAACATCCTGAAGATATTTTACCTGACAAAGCATTATCCGGACCTTGCGCTGTTCATCCAAACGAGTCCGGCGCTCTGCTGCCCGTCGCTGGTCACCGAGGCGATGGCGAAGCAAATCGAGAAGAAGACGGGGGTGCCCGTCGTTTCGGTGACATACGACGGCACCGGCGGCAACAAAAACGAGGTCATCATTCCGTACCTGAAATTTCCGAGAGAGTTCGGCGTTCTCCGGAGACAGTGAGTGCGTCTCACGGTTCGGGGTACTCTGCTTTGGGGGCAGTCCGCCAATCTACGGCCTCGACAGGCTCGGCCCGTAATTGGGTACAGCCCCCAAAGCTTGTTGTTTCGCAAAATGTACAACCGTGGGACGATTCACAGTCCGGCTCGTTCGCACACCGATAGCCGCCACCAGAGGGCCGTGAGACAGGCACACGCTCCGGTTTCTCGCGATGAGCCACGGCGTCCCGCGGTCCGGGAACCGTATTCCTGTCAGTTGCGCGAAGGTCAAGGGCGGGCCGGCCTATTTGTTTGGCGGAATTTCGGCGCCGCAAAATTTGCATGCCACCGTATCTTTTTTCTTGGATATCGGCACAACCTGCTCGCGTCCGCATTTCGCGCATTTTCGCTTTCGCCGGACCACCGAAATCACTGCCATGAGGTATGGATTCACGAATCCTCCCTTCGCGCTGAAAACAGCAAGAGTTTCTTGCGGTCTCCATTTTCATTATGACTTCATCGCGTGTCCCAGGCAACATGAGCGACAAACTGGCGAAGGCAGCTGTGTATCGGTCAAGGTTGCGCGGTAGCACGATGGCACACACACTATAGCTGTGATCCGGGAAATTGTCCCGCTGCATTCTGGTGAGCGGCTAGAGCGGTTCCTGCTGTTTCACCCTTTCGACCGCCGTCGATGTCCCGATTACGACCAATATGTCCCCGGCCGCCAGATTGTCGTTGCGTCCCGGCGAGGTGACCCGTTCTTTCCCTCGGCGAATTCCGACAACAGTAACACCGTATTTTTGACGAAACTGCAAATCCGCCAAGGTTTGACCGGCCTTTTGGGAATTGTCTGCAACCTGCACCTCGGCGATTTCAAACCGTTCGAGTCTGTCCTCATCGTCGTTTTCCTGCATTTGGCTGAGGAGTTTCTCGGCCTCCTTCAACTCGTCGGGAGGCCCCATGATAACCAGCCGGTCCCCCGGATAGAGTTGGAAATCGGGGTCGGGCTCATAGAACACGCGGCCCGCGCGACTGACAGCGAGAATCGACACGCCCGTCAAGGGCCTGAGGGGAATGCTTCTTACCGTTTGGCCCGCGAAAGCCGAGCCGGATTTCAATCGAATTTCGCGATATGCAATCGGCCAGTCAATGCCCTCAGGCAATACGTCCATCGCCTGGGTCAACGCATCGGCCGCTTGCTCGGCCGCGTCGGTGAATGGCCGGAATATAACGTGAGCGCCAGCCTTGCTGTACTGTTCCGCTTCGTGTGGAGCCGCTGCTGCAAGAGCCACCTTCCCTTTATATTTCCGTTGCTTTAAAAGCTCCAGCAGGGCCATGTTTAACTCATGGCTTCGAACGGTGCTCACTACCCAGGGAGCTTTCTCCAGCGGCAGTTGCTCATGGAGTTCCGGGTCCGCCATATCTCCATAAAAAACAGAAACTCCTCGCGAGCGCCACATTTCCAACACACGGGGGTCGAAGTCCACTCCGATGATTGTTTTCCTCCGTTCCAGCAAGTATTCTGCGAGCGCGCTCCCGTAATTGCCTAAGCCGACGAGAATCACGTCCGCCTGCGGAATATGTTGCACGGTATCGCGGGTAGGCTCGCGATACGGATTTCGCCGCTCGAATATTCGTAAAGGGCGGGCAAAGACTTTGTACAGAGGGGCCGAATAGAGTATCATGTAGGTCGAAGCGAAGATTGTGACCACTCCAACAAGGGTAATCAATCCCATGGTTTCCGGCGTGATGTGACCCAGGCTGACCCCTTTCGCGCCCACAATCAGAGAGAATTCGCTGATTTGGGCCACCATCAGCCCCGCCAGAAAACTCGTCCGGCGCCGGTACCCCATGATACCCATTATCACTATCACGATCAGAGGGTTCCCAATCAGCACGAACCCCGAAAACAGCGCCGAGCCAATAAGTTGAGAGCCCACCGTTGTCCAGTCCAAACGAGCGCCCAAGTCAATAAAGAAAAAGAGCAGGAGAAAATCCCGCAGAGTGACGAGCCGCCTTCCGATTGAATCACGATACTCGGTCGATGCAAGCGCAATGCCCGCAAGAAACGCCCCGACTTCCTTATTAAATCCGAGGAGTTCGCTGATTGCCCCCAGCAGAACCGCCCATGCAATAGCGAAAAGAGTCAGCATCTCTTGGGAATATGCCAATCGGGGTAACAGAGGCGGGAAAACATATCGCATGAGCAGGCCGACGCCAACAAGCAGCCCCGCCCCTTTGCCCACAATGACCAGCGATGTTCCCAGAGTCGATTCCTGCCCGGACACTCCGGACCCAAACGTGGTGAGTCCGACGAGAGCCAAAATCGCGGCAATGTCCTGAATAATGAGAAAACCCACGGCGATCCGCCCGTGGAGCGAGTCGATTTCTTTCTTGTCGGAGAGGAGTTTGACTATGATGATAGTGCTCGAAAATGTGAGCGCAACGGATACATACGCCGCGTTGACCAAGGACATTCCCATGCCGATCGCGAGGAGAAAGCCGATTGCGGAGGTGAAGATGATTTGCCCGAGGCCGGTGGCCAGAGCCACAGGACCGGTGGTTCGAATCAAGCTTAGATCAAGCCTCAGCCCGACAATGAAGAGCAAGAGGGCGATTCCGATTTGCGCGAGCAGTTCGAGCTGGTCGTAGCTCCTTATAAGTCCAAGGCATGATGGGCCCGCAAGAATGCCGGTTATCAAAAACATGATGATCAGGGGTTGTCGCAGTTTCTGACCGATAACCCCGATTAAGGCGGCGAGGCTCAAGATCGCCGCAATCTCAAAAAAAGTATTGGCAAAGGTCATTCCGGACCATCCTTCGGACTTCTATACCCTTAACCATCGCGCATTCTCTATCGCTGAATCGGGCAACATGTCATTTTTCACGGCGGCCACTCCTCTATTATGCAGAATGTCACACATCCTTTGAGGGCTTGGCTCAATGATAATATGGGAAATCTTGCGCATCAGCATCTGTTCAACCGGCGCGCCATGCGTATTGACCGCCCCACAAGCAATTGGCGACCGTGATAATCGTCATATAAAACGCCTCGAGCAACGACCACCCCTCTATGAGAATGAATCCGATGGTTCCCCCGCCCAACACCAGCGCGACTCCTCCGAGCGCAAAGAGAAATCGCTGTTCGGGGGTGAGGGCCGTCCGTCTGCCCGTGTACGTTTTCACCTGTGTCTTGTCTCCCCTGAATAATGGATAAATGTCAAGCTATTGTACAGAATCGCCGGTGGCAATTCAATCGGCGCGTGCCATTGAAAGCGACAGGGAACGCGTTCGGGAAAGACTGCGACTATTTTTTCTGTTTTGGCAGGAGATTAAGAACGGAGGAAAGGTCGGTGGAGGAGGATTCGGCCGCCTCGACGTTGGCTTTTTTGATTTGCTCGTACACTTCCCGGCGATGCACCGGCACGTGCTTCGGGGCCGTTATCCCGATTCTGACTTGGTCGCCTTCTATCGCCAGGACGGTGACCGCAATCGTATCGCCGATTATGAGGCTCTCATTCGGCTTGCGAGTTAGCACAAGCATGGCCCGGCGCCTCCCGTCGAAGGACCCGATGTCTGGCCGTGTAGCGAGGGTCGGTCAACACAAGCTGTTTCGCCTTGCGAGCGGAGTGGTTGATCACGAGAGGTCCCATGAGGTTTGCGGTCATCTCGCGGGGGTCGCTCGGCACCGTCACCACGGCATAAACGGTCCCTTCGAGCGGCGATTTCAGTTCTATATCGTCCAAATCCTCACTCGATGCGGACACTTCATAGTCGGGACAAATGAGGACGGGGTCGACAAGTATGAAACACACGGAGGGATTGTCGATGTTCTGCCAATACATGAATGGAACATTCCGGTCGCCGAAAGGAATGAGGGCGTAGCGCCGAAGCGTCGGGAAGCCGATCATACCCGAAGGCATTTCAATAATCTGCTCTTCGGCAATTTCGATTTCGCCCGCGACTTTGGTTGCAACTCTCATGAGAAGATTGCGCCTCCCTTGCGAACTCCCGGGCCCCTCAGCTCAAAAAGCTGAACAGCGTCGGTTGAATCACCTGAATTGTCGTCGCCAATGCAGCCTGATAAATTGTCTCGAAATTCACCAGTTTTGTCGCGAATTCCGTAAGGTCGGCCTCTTCGGTTCTTGCTCTGACCGACTCGAAACTCAGTTCCAAATCGAGCAGGCGCGAGCGAGCGAACCCGATTTGCACCAGTTTTTGACCGGCCCCCGCCCGCGCATCGATTATCTCCGAATTGACGGCGTCCACGTAGCCGATGAGCTCCGACAGCCTCTCCGCGTCATTGTTCAGCAGCGCCTGGCGCACCGCATGCGCCGTCTCGAACAGTCCGGGCGCGAACAGGCCCAACTCCTCCGCGGTCGTTCCGCCTCCCTCGCTGGTGATGATAATGGGAGTGTCGCCGGTCTGTGATGTGATCACGAGCCTCGTGCCGGAGGAATCAACGCTCGCGTCCACCCTGACGCCCGCTCGCTCGATTGCGGCCAGCACATTGCCTACCGTGATGGCTCCGCTTAGGTCGACCGACGCAGAGAGATTCCCGTTCGTGATGCGGATAACGCCAAGCGAAACGCCGGCGCCCCCGTTCAAAAGCTCGACCGGCGTCGACGGAACGCCGGCGGGGTCGAGCCTGGCGCCGTATAGTGTGTTTCCGGCGCCCGTTCCCAGCAATCCGAGGTCGGCCGCGGTGGTTCCGCCCGCCTCGGTCACCGTGATTTGGCTTCGGCCGACGCTTACGGCGTCGGTCAGGTCGATGCCGCTGCCGTCGCTCGCAATGGAAGCGGTGACATTGAAGGTCGGACCGGTGAATGCGTTAATCGCCGCAACGACATCTCCGACGGTCGAAGCTCCTGATATATCGACTGTCACGGTGTTGCCGTCGCGGTCGGTGATATTGAACGCGCCGGTAGAGAGGTCGACTCCCGCGCCGTAGTTCACATCGGTCAGAAGTGTGCCCGCAGTTACTGCGGAACCGACGACGATGGGGTCGAGGTCGGTTCCCGATATCGAGCCCATCGAGCTGCCGAGTATTCCGAGGTCTTCGGCCGTGGTGGTCGGTGGAACCGCGGCCGGGTCCTCGGTTATGGTCAATGGCCCGGTTGGGTTGACGGTATTGTCGGTTATCACGAGGCCGGTTCCGTCGAAATTTACGCTCGCGGTGACGTCCACCCCACCCGCTGCGTTGATGGCCGTTATCACATCTCCGATTGTCACCGCCGCCGATAGGTCAATGGTCGCCGACGCGCCGCTGCCATCGGTAATCACGATGCTGCCCGGCTGGACGCCGTCTCCGCCGTTCAGTTGAGCCAGGGGGGTGTCAAAGGTCGGTCCGGCGCTTATGTCGGGATTCAAGTCCCTGTTGCCGACAAACTGCCCGGAAGCAGTTGAGAACGCGACATTGCCGGGAATATTGACGGCAATCACGTTGTCCGGCCCGATCTCTTCGTATATCAGGCCGGCGTCGCCGCGATATCTGACAATTTCGTCACCCTTCACGAATGGGGGTGTTCGCGTCTCGTGACCGGCGAAAAGATAACGCCCCCCGAAATCGGAGTTGGCGCTCTGCACAAGCTGCTCGATCAGCGCCTCCACCTGCTTTGCGGCGGCCGCGCGCGATTCGGCGTTGCCAACGTCGTTCGCCTCGGTGACGGTTATTTCCCGCAACCTTAAAAGAATATCGTTCATCGTTCCGAGCGCGCCATCGGTGGCGGAGACAAACGACTCGGCCCTGTCTGCATTGGCGATGTACCTGTTGAGTTCGAGGATTTCGGCCCTGAACCGAAGAGCGGTAGCGGCGCCGAGCGGGTCATCGGAAGGACGCCGTATGCGCAAACCGGTGGCCAGAATCTCCTGCGTGTCCTGAAGCTGTCGCAGAGAAGTCTGCAGGTTTCTCAGCGCCGTATTGACCAGCACCGGATTCGATATGCGTGAAACCAAAGCCGATTACCTCCCGATGGGCAATAATGTGCGTTCCCTTATACCGCGCTATCGCAATTCGGTAAACAGAATGTCGAGCATCTCGCTCACGGCTGAAACAAATCGGGCCGACGCCTCATAAGCCTGTTGCGCAACGAGTATGTTCACGGCTTCTTCGTCGAGGCTCACGCCGGAAATCGAGTCGCGCAGGTTTCCGATGCCGCTCACGACATTGGATTGTATCTCCTGCCTATCGGTCGCTTGGCGGGTCGTGAACCCGAGCGAAACGAGCGTTTCCTGAAAGAACTCCTCCATGGTGACATTTCCGCTGGGCCCGAGCACGCGGGCGTTTCTCAGTTGAGCGAGCGCCAACGCGTTGCTATTATCTCCCGGGGCCGTCGAGCGCCCGGCGGCTATGAACGAGACATCCGCCATGATGTTCGATGAGACGGCAATCGAGGCGGCCGGTCCCAGCTCCGGATCGAACGTGAAGAACGAGTTGAGCCCCATGGCGAGAAGGAAATCGCTGGTGTCGCCCGCCTGTGTGTCATCGCTCACAAACGAAAACGTGTCGCCCGCCGTGGTCGTCTCGATTGTGAGCCGATTGTCGGCGGTAACGGTGGCTGTCAGCCTTCCGTCGGCCGCAAATGCGGCGTTAATTTGAGCGGCGACCGTGTTGAGCGTATCCGTGTCTGCGTCGATTGTGATCTCGTGTTGTTCGAGAAGTTGTCCTTCGCCATCGTACACCGCAAGGAAGAAAGAGCCGTCAACCACGGTGAACGGCAGCCCCGCGCTGTCGAGTGTCGCGTCGGCATCCGAAGCGAAAAACTCGGAGGTGTGCGATTGATACCTCGTTAAACCCTGCCCCTGGCTGTGAATCCGATTCACTTCCTCGATTACCGCAAGCGCAAGCTCGTCGAGGTCTGCGAGGATGCCATTGGTGGTTATTCCGTCGCGGATGTCCAAATAGCCGCGCAACGTTCCTCCCCGTATATCGAGCGGCCGGTTGCCGTCGCCCGCCGCCACGACTTCATAGAAGTCTCCGCGTCTGGTGTCCAGGTTCGGGTTCACCCGCAGACCGATAGGATTGTAGTTGAAATCCTGAACGAGCCCGTATCCGTCGAGATACACGTTGACGGTTCCGTTTTCGTTCTGGCGGATATCGACCGACGCAAGCTCGGAAAGGTCATTCAACAGAAGGTCTCGCGCGTCGCGCGAAGCGTTTGCGGTCGACGCCGTGGATTCGAGACTGTTGATTTTTCGGTTCAGGTCGCTGATCTCGCCCGCAATCCTGTTGATTTCATTGACCGTGCTGCTGATGAAGTCGTTCGTGGTTGTCCGCAACCTGTCCAGAAGCTGATAGGATAGATTGAACGAGTCGGCCAACGCGACTCCCGAATCGCGAACGGTGATGCGGACCCCGCCATTCTCGGGGTTATTCGTCAATTCTTGCAGGCTGTCAAAATAGTTCGCGAGAGCCTGGGCAATTCCCTCCTGAGAGGGTTCGGAGAGGATATCCTCTATTTGGCGGAGGAAATCGGTCCGGACAGAGAGTTCGCCCAGTATCGAGTTTTCGCGCCGGAACCTCGCATCGATGAGGCTTTCGCGCACGCGTTCGATTGTCGCCACGCGGGAGCCGTGCCCGAAGATGAGTCCGCCGATGCGAACCTCGGGATGCTGCAAGACAATGCCGCGCTGGCGGGAATAGCCGCGGGTAGCGGCGTTCGCGACATTCTGTCCCGCGATATCGAGCAGAATCTGCTGCGTTTGGAGCGCGTTCGCGCCCAGATTCAACATCGAAAATAAACTTGCCGCCATGAAACCTCTCCGACAATGCCTATGCCTGACGGTCCAGAAGCGTGATCGACGCAGTCTTGTTTGCCTGCCCCGTGCTGCCGTAGGTGCCGTCATGCGGTTCTGGGTCGACCATGGCTTTCCAGACAGAGTCCATCAAGTCGGTGCCGTACCTGAGCAGTTCTTCGTTGATACTGTTCTCGCGCTTTACCTCGGAAATGGTTGAGGCCGCCTGCCGGTGAAGCTCCAGAAGCCTGTCCGAATCGGGACCTCCAAGATGACTCGCAATCTGCCTCAATGTCGGGTTGGCGCCCGTCAGCTTCAGTTCCGCCGCCATCTTTTTGACCATATCGATCCGCCCCATCTCAAGCCGGTTGTTTTCGGTGATGAGCAACTGTATCTTTGAGGTTGCTGCCGACAATTTTTGCAAGTTATTCTCCGTTATGGCCTTCCGTTGCTCGAACAACAGTTCTTTCAGGTTCCTGTAGTTCTCAGTCTGTTTCTCGAGCACTCCGGCAAGATGTGACGCGGCCCAATCCATTGATGGTCTCCTCTTTCTTATTCCTATATATCGACGCTTTCGCCCTTTTGCTTTAGGAGATTTTCGAGACTTTTGCAGATTAAATCGGCCAGGCCAACCTGATTCGAGCGGGCCATTTCCGCGGCAATCTCTTCATCGAGAAAGTCCTGGAATATCTCCTCCGCCTTTCCCCCATTGAGCAGTGAGTTCGGCGGGACGGTTTTTCTCATTTCCCGGATGAGGACATGCAGGAAATACGATTCCAACTCCCGTGCCGCCGCTCGCAGCTTCTCGGGGTCGGAATCCGCGTCGGGCGTCCGCAGGTGCTGGAGCTTCATCTCCGTCTGGCCGACACCCGCGTGCCGCGCCGCGATGGAAGCGACATCGACTTGATTCATGATGAACCTCTTATGGTCCGGTTGGTCATCGGAAATACAGCAATGAGAGTGTCCCACGATTCATGGTGAAATTTATCCGCTTCCGGGGACAGTGAAACTGTCCGATAATTATGTGTATGACCAAAAACAGAGCGCAGGGGACTGTCCCCGAAGCGCAGGACATCGAATTATCGGACAGTCTCACAGTCTCCTTCACTGGGCAATCGCAGGACAGTCTCCAATACCTGTTTTGCGATTGCGCTGAATACCCGGATACCGCGTAAAGAATGAACAGATTCCCCCGGCAACGGATGCGGTGACGCAGTCACGTGTGACGCGATCACATGAGTTCGAGCGAAGCATGCAGCGCGCCCGCGCGGTCGATGGCCTGAAAGATGGCGATCATATCCTGGGGCGTCACCCCCAGAGCATTCAGCGCAGCGGCAACCTCGCCGACGTTGGCGCCCTGTATTTCGGCGACATATCCTTCCGCCGTATCGTCTCCTGGCTCTTCATCGGGCGGAAAACCAATGACTATCTTTATTTCCCCATGAGAGACGGCCACCGGCGTGATCACTGCCTCCTTCCCGACAACCACGGTGCCGGTCCGTTCATTTATGACCACTTTCACGGGGGTGTCGGGCTCGACGAGGGTGGATTCCATTTCGCTGATGAAGGCCACCCTGTCATCCATGTATTTCGACGGAATCTCGACCCTCACCGTTCCGCCGTCGACCGCTTCGGCGCATATCTGATGGAAATGCATGTTAATGGCGTCGGCCATTCGAGAGGCGGTCGTGAAATCCGCCCGCTTTAAGCACAGAGTGAGATATCCGCCGTCGGAAATGATGGTGGAAGACACTTCTCTTTCCACGAGCGTTCCCTGCACGACGATGCCGGCGGTCAGGTGCTTTTCCTGACCGCCTCTGCGGGCGCGCGTGCCGAACCCGCCGATGGAAATCGGCCCCTGGGCAATCGCATATATGTTGTTATCCGCGCCTCGCAGCGGTGTCAGCACGAGTGTTCCTCCCCTCAGGCTCTCGGCGTCTCCTATCGTGGAGACAACAGCGTCCAAGCGGGCGCCTTCCTTGGCGTAGGCCGGCAGCTCCGCCGTTACCATCACAGCCGCCACATTCTCCGCCCGAAGCTGGCGCGTCTCGAAGCTGACACCGAACTGGTTCACCATGTTGGCCAGCATCTGGCTGGTAAACGGGATGCGCCGCCCGTCTCCCGTTCCATCCAGCCCCGCCACGAGGCCGTATCCGACCAGTTGGTTGCTCCTTACGCCCCGCACAAAAGCGATGTCCTTGATCCTGGTCGCCGCCTGCGCATTGGCGGACGAAGTGGCGCCAATCAGAAAGAACAGAGTCAGTATTATGAGGAGTCGTTCTCTCATTCCCCTTTCTCCAAAGGCTAGAACGGCCATATGAATTCCAGAAATTCGGTAATCACACCGCGCTTCTGCACGGTGCTCAGCGGGCCCACGCCGGAATACCTGATTTCCGCGTTCGCCACCTGGGTCGAGAACACCGTGTTTTGAGGTGAAATGTCCTGGGGACGAACAGTGCCGACCAGGATCACCGAGTTCTTCTCGTCGTTTATCACGGTTGTCTGACTGGCCTCGATTTTCAAGTTCGAATTCGGCAGGATTTCGATAATCTGGCCCGAGATGGTGCCGGTTATGACGGATGACCGGCTCGAGGAACCGCCGCCATCGAATTCATTCGAGACGTCGATATCAAACTGGGGGTCGACGGAGAGCGGCCTCCCGAAGAAATGCGTCATTCCGAAAATGTCATCGAATCCGTTAAACCCCATCTCGAGTTCCGTCTCTTTATCGGTATTGAGGCTTGCAGAATTTCTGGCGCTCACATTTTCGACAATCAAGATGGTGATGACATCGCCTATGCGGTATTCTCCCTTCGTGGTGGAATACAGGGAAGTCGGCTGTGACGGCGACTGGTTCCAGACGGAGTCGGCAAAGCTCGCCCCCGCCCATATGTGAAGCGCCAGCGCAAGGGTCAATAGCGCAATGGTCAGGTGAATGCCCGCTTTTCTGTGTCCGATCATGTTTCGTTCTCCATTTTGAGGCGGTCCGGCCGAGAGCGGGAAGGAGCGGTTTTCAACCGAATCCCGAGGAATATTCTTTGCGGAAGCTGCCTCTGTACTACTGTCTATCAGAACTGTAAATTTCCCTCGGGATTCTCATGCCGCGGCTCTCATAATGTTAACGGTAACAATGTGATACGGGGCGAAAGGGACTGTCCCTGATTTACGGACACGAAGTGTCGTAGAATCGGGACTGTCCCTGAAGCCAAGTTTGGTTGCGGCTATGCCGCGCTCTGAAGAACCGGTTGACCGTTTCACCCGCAGGACCATGCGTTGAAGGCCTCCCCTCGAATTGTTCATCATTTGTTCCTCGGACTGTTCATCTTGAGCGTCTTGGAATCGACGACACGGGCCTTTACGATTTTTCGGCTCGACAACAGCCGCACACGCACCAATTGGTCCGCGGTTCCGTTTTCGAGCACCCGGCCGCGGGTCATGATGTTGAACCCGTCACCGCTTACAACCACCGACGCGTGCTGCCCCCTTCGGACGAGCGGAGGCATTGTAAGCAGGTCCGGCGTGAGAACGGTGTCGGGATATATGGTGCGAACCGCCTGCAAACCCGCTATTTCCTCTTCGGTGACAAACGATTCGTCGTCAAGGCGGGACTGCTCGACCTTCTTCACCTCCACGTCCGAAGCGTCGACATACTGGCCGCGCGAAATCTTGTGCGAGGCCACGAGCGCCTTGACATACCGCTCGATGAGGAACCGGTGAGCGAGTTCGCGATATAATGTCTCATCAATCCAAATTTGAAACCGAACAAAAACGCTGCCTTGAAAGTCCTCCTCCGGAAACGTCTCCGCAATAATCTTTCGGGTCCCCACCGGCACGGGAACCGGCTGCATGTTCTTGGGCGGATTCGCAATGAAGGAATCGCGCGGCCAGCCGGTGCGTTCCGACACGTGTTCGGAAAACACCTTTTGAAATTCATCCACCGAGACGAGGGCGTATTCCCGCCGCACATGCGCCTGCGCCGCTCCCTCGAACCGCAACCCCGAAAGGTCGACGCCGGACGCGCTCAGCGAATAAGCGATCGCATTGATGCTCAGAATCATCGTCTCGGATGGAGCAGGAGAGGAAGAGATGGGGACGAACCCCAACGCTTCGAGCTGGTCCTGTGGCTCCGTGCCCGTTATCGTACCCAGATCGCTCAGGCGAACAACGGGAGCGACGACGCTTGTCTCGTCCTGCAGGGTGATTGTCGCCCCGATGCTTTCAGCAGCGCATGCAAGCGACAGGAAGAGACCAACCAAACAGCCGAACGTTGCTTTCAGAATCATGGTGCGCGCGCTTTTTAGGTTACCAGGTTGTTCGCGGTCTGAAGCATTTCGTCAGAGGTCCGGATGACGGAAGAGTTGACCTCGAATGCGCGTTGGGTGACGATGAGTTGAACGATTTCGTCCACAACGGAAACGTTCGAGCTTTCGAGAAACCCCTGTCGGAGCGTCCCGGCGCCGTCTTCTCCCGGAACACTGAGAATGGGGTCTCCCGAGGCATCCGATTCATGGAAAAGGTTTCGCCCGCGGCTGATCAAGCCCGCGGGATTGATGAACCGCGCCAGTTCGATTTGTCCGAGTTCGTCGGTTGTCGCATCGTCCAGAGTCACCGAAACCGTGCCGTCCAGGCCGATCGAGATAAACACCGCATCCTCGGGAATGGTGATTTCCGGCTCCAGCGGCAAGCCATCAGAGGTCACAAGCGTGCCGTCGCGATTCAGCTTGAACGAGCCGTCGCGGGTGTACGCGACCTCGCCGTCGGGGAGTGTAATTTGAAAGAAGCCGTCGCCCTCGATTGCGACATCGAGAACATTGCCGGTCTCGACGAACGAGCCTTGCAGGAACAACTTTGTGACCGCCGCGACTGCCACTCCGTGACCAAGCTGGATGCCCGAAGGCACTTCCAGCCCTTCCGACGAAATGGCGCCAGGCGCGCGAAGCGTCTGATACAACAGGTCCTGAAAATCAACCCGGCTGCGCTTGAAAGCCGTGGTGTTCACATTCGCAAGATTGTTGGCGATCACGTCAAGATGGAGCTGTTGAGACTCCATCCCCGTTGCCCCGGTGAATAAGGACCTCTGCATTTTTCCGCCTCCGCGTGTTCCTGTTAGTATCCGACCACTAAGCCCGCGCTATCTCGTTCACGGCGGTGTCGAGCGATTGGTCAAACGCCCGCATCACCCTTTGATGACTTTCATAATTGCGGGCCGCATCGATCATCGATGTCAGCTCCGCGACCGTGTTGACGTTTGAACGCTCGAGCATCCCGACCCGCAGATCAGGCCTCTCAATCGTAACCCTGCGCCGGCTTACCGACTCGTCAGCGTTGTATAAGTTCTTCCCTTGCTTCAAAAGCCGCTCGGGTTCGGGAAAATCCACCACCAGAATTCTCTCCGTGGGAACTCCGTCCACCAGAACTTCGCCGTTCGGCGCAATCGTCACGTTTTCGCCACGCGCGAATATCGGGCCTTGCAACCCTACCACCTGGCACCCGTCCTGTGTTATGAGTTGTCCTTCGATTGTGAGCGAAAAGTTTCCCGCCCGCGTGTACCGTTCGCCCGCCGGCGTTCGAACCGCGAAGAAACCGGGGCCGTCTATCGCAATGTCCAGCGGATTCTCCGTTTCCATGAGCGAACCCGGAGAGAAATCGTGGGTCGTTGCATCCAACGCAGTTCCTCCGCCCGGTGTTTGCATGGAACCGCGAACGGTGGGAAAACGCCCGACCTCTTCCGAGAAAACCTGGTAGAATCCTCTTGAGATGACTTCGTTTCTTTTGAACCCGACCGTATCGACATTCGCGATGTTGTTGGCGACGACATTCAGCCGCTCCCTTTGCGCAATCATTCCCGAGGCGGCGCTGTACAGCCCGCGCAACATACGAACTCCTTTCGGGACGGCTATCCCAAATCCATTATCCGAAGAATTCGACGACTGTACTTGAGCAAGCAAAATGCCAACGGATCAAATGGGGGAGGATATAAAGAACATTCTTAAGCCCACGTTCCGCAACAACTTACGGTGTCGGCGCGCAAATGCCGGAACAGAAAGCCGAAAATGCGAACTTCGGCAGCAGAAAAAATTGCCCGTTCGCGGAAATAATTGCTTCAATCCGGTGGCCAACAACGCTCGGCGCCGCTTCTCCATCTTGCACGTTCTCCGTGGTGGGCGCATTCGAGGGATTATGACCTCGTCGAAGAGGGACCGGCTCGCACCATCACAATCTCGTGGAACGATATCTCATTCGGCGCTGTCGACTCCACGGTGAGTCACTCCAAAGGAATCGGCGGGGGAAAGAATAAATAGATTCCGGAAAGCGCATTCAAAGGGCGATGCTGCAACCCACCGCTCTTCTTTCTCCGAAGAGGGTCACTCATTAAAAAGACGGTCGCCGTTCATATTCAGGAAGAAGGAGTTATGGCGAGAACAAGACGGGTCAGGTCGCACTTTGTCGCTGTTTTCTGGCATCGAGCTCTCGCCTGATGTTGCCCGACAGCATTCTCAGGGTTGCGCTTGCTCTCTCGGGGAGCGAAAGCTGGGGAGTCTTATAGCCGTAACGGCGAAGGTGCGCCTTGAATTCCTCGCTGAATTTCCATCTCCGTATGCTCGGAAGAATAGAGGCGGAATACCTGCCGATTGAAGTCGGTTGTATGTGGCTATATGATTCGGGAATGTCCGCGCAGTCACAGTGCCTGAGCAGAATCGGCGCATAGCAGCACGGCGCCGCGGAGAAGTCTTCATAGCGGAACAAGGGAATATATGCAAAATGCTTTTGAAGACGCTCGAGGTGATGATATTTCTCCAACCAGGCTGCTTCCCGTTTCTCGGGCGAATCGTTTTCGACGTAGCTTTTCCACAGCTCGTACTGGCTCGTTATCGCATCCCTCGGGTCCCTGATAAAGGCGAACAACCTGACATCGTTGCCCTTTTCCACATATTTCTTCAACAATTCAATGGCGTACTCATTCCCCAGGTATTGCGGGCTCTTGTCGAACACGACGGGTCCGAGCTCGGCCAGGATATCATCCCACAATTTGAAAACCGATTCCTCGGTGAATTTTTCGGGAACCCTGAGAAAAGGATGGCTCTTTTCAAAACGCGAAATAAATTTTTCGGGAGAATCCTGAATTGCCTCGGCGGCGAGATTCCAGAAATTCGGCTCCCAATTATCGATGTCCGGGTTAACATGACAGACTCCGACTTCGGGATGTTTTTGAAACATCTTGAACAGGGCCGTGGAGCCGCATCGCTTTGCGGAAAGCATAATGATGGTCCTTCGATTCATATTGCCTTCTTTGTCCGGAGGGATTATGGGTTTCCCTCAATAACCAGCCCGAAGTCGGACCCGTGCCGCGTCAGAGAATTCCCTCTGCTTCCTGCGCGAAAAAGCGCGTGCGCAAGATGTTCTGTCCGGTCGTCGAAATCAGGGGCGAACTCCGCTGACATTCTACGCTACCGCTTCTTTTCTTTCAAGGGACGGTGTCTTAACAGGCAAAGTCCGGCCCGGCTTTTCGAGGGAAATCTGCTGTCTCTTCCTGCCTCCATCTCCGGAAGCCCTTCCCCGCGAAGGGGTATTTCATATGGAAGCCACTTTTCGACGAAATATCCGGCGAATTCAGTGTGTTGAAGCAATAAATTTTCGTGTGTTATACTTACGTGAGCGACGTCGATTGGATTGCGCCGGCGCCTGCGGAACCTCGGCTCTCTTCACAGGCGCGAACCCTTTCGCATGAGCCGTCGGAGCAATTGACGATATCCTTCATCGAACTGCTGCCGACATTGAAGCGGAAAGAAATATGACTATATTGGGAAATTTCCTGGCAACGGGCATAGGCACGCTTCCACATATCGAGCCGAAGCAAGCGGCCCGGCTCGTGATGGATATTTTCGAAGACGCCCCTTTCTGGCCTCAGCTCAGCCGCAGGCGTTTTGTCGAACAGATGCTGGTTCAATTCACCGAAAAAATGCCCGGCGTCTCGGTAAACGAAACCGGCAGGCGCGTGGACTATTTGGAACCGGACCCGGATGCGCAGGCCGAATTTTACGAAAATTACCTGGCGAACAATGTGGACTACTTCAGCGTTTCGCCCGATTACGCAGCCGGTTTGTACGCTTTCCTGGATGAACTGGACCGGCGCTCGCTCCCGTCGTTTCTCAAGGGGCACGTCGTGGGACCGGTCACCTTCGGCCTGAGCGTCCTGGACAGCAATGGCCGGGCAATCATATACGATGAGATTGCCACCGATATGTTGACCAAATGCCTGGAGATGAAAGCGCGCTGGCAAGCTAAACTGTTTCGCGGATGCGGAGCCGAACCCATCGTGTTCATAGACGAACCGTACCTGTCGAGCTTCGGCACTCCGTTTGCCAGCCTTACCCGCGACAGGATCATCGCCATCCTGAATGAATTCTCGAGGCCCGTGCGCGAGGCGGGCGCCAGGGTGGGAATACACTGCTGCGGGAATACCGACTGGACAATACTTTTCGAAGCCGACATCGATATCGTAAGTTTTGACGCGTACGAATACTTCGGAGGGTTCGCCTGCTATGACGGTCAGCTGTCGGAGTTCCTCGACCGCGGCGGCATAATCGCGTGGGGAATCATTCCGACGACATCGTTCACGGGTTCGGAGACACCCGACCTCCTCTGCGATACCCTCAAAAAGCAAATCGATTCGCTCGTTTCAAAAGGTCTCGGGAAAGAGAATCTGGAACGGCAGTCGTTGATTACGCCGAGCTGCGGGCTCGGACCAATCCCGGATGAAGACCTGGCGCAGCGGATTCTTGCCCTGACCGTAAAGGTAGCCCGCAAATTGACCGAGCGGGGCGCGGACCAATGAAGTTTCAAGGAATTCTTTTTCTTGCTCTTGTCTCAGTTCTCGTATTCCTCGTCATCTCGGCGTGCGGCAACCCGGCGGCCGATTCAGCGACAACCGAGACTGACGGCTTCGACGACGCTTTTCCGTCGCGTATCATATCGATGGCGCCCAGCATCACCGAGGTGGTTTTCGCGCTGGGTCTGGGTGACAGGGTGGTGGGAGTGAGCGATTTTTGCGATTATCCGCCGGAGGCGAAAGAGAAACCGAAAATCGGAGGGGTGGTCAATCCGAACATGGAAGCCATTGTGGCGCTCAAGCCCGACCTGGTCATCGCTCTTCCCAACACCACCCACGAGAGCCTGTTCCGTTCTTTGAGACAATTGGGCGTCAAGGTGCTCACCCTTCCCAACGATACGCTCGATGACCTGTTCGAAACAATCCGCGCCATCGGAGAGGCGACTTCGACTCAGGAAGCCGCCGCCGCAATGTCCGACCGGCTGAGCGCGAAGTTTTTGGAGGTTCGCCACAAGGTGTCGCGTCAACCGAAAAGGCGAGTCATGTTCATTGTCGGGATCGACCCGTTATTCGTTGCCGGCAGAGGGACGTTCATCGATGAACTCATCGAAATTGCCGGCGGAGAGAACATAGCGGGAGACAGTCTGTCGAAATATCCGCAACTGGGAATCGAACAAGTTGTCTCCCGGGCGCCGGAGGTGATACTCTATACTTCGCTGAATTTCGAGCTGACGCCGGCTCAACAGGTAAAGGCAAACAGAATGTGGAGCGCCTATCCGTCTATTCCGGCGGTAAGGAACGGCCGAATCCACGGGCTGGTCGCCGACCATGTAACGCTCGCCGGACCGCGGCTGATGGTCGGAATCGAGGAGGTGGCTCGAGCTATTCATCCCGAAGTGTTCGAAACGGAGGAAGACAAACAGTGAGGCGGTTGACCGCTCGGCGCTGGCTCGCGATTGTCGGGTGCATGTCGGCGCTGCTCATCGTCACGGTTGTTGTGTGCGCGCTCATCGGTCCTACCCCCCTCGACCTGAAAGAAGCTTTCCGGACTTCGGCGAAACCGAATCCCCAAGCAACGATTCTGTTCGGCATCCGGCTTCCGCGCATAATACTTGCCGGTCTTATTGGCGGCGCGCTCGCCGGAGCGGGGGTGGTATTTCAGGCGATTCTGCGCAATCCGCTGGCCGAGCCGTATGTTCTCGGAATATCGAGCGGAGCCGCGCTGGGCGCGACCGCGGGCATCTTGATGAACGCCCAATACAGCGTGCTGGGTTTCAATGCCATGACAATCGGCGCGTTCGCGGGCGCGCTTGTGACGATTTTTTTCGTGTACTGGGTTGCGCAAAGCTATGGGCGCGTCATAACTCATTCGCTGCTGCTCACCGGCGTAATTGTCAACTATGTGTTTGCGGCTTTCATAATGTTGATAACATCCATTGTCGATTTCACGAAGGCGCGTGATATTATCTTCTGGCTGATGGGCAATCTCGGCAAAATCGAGTACCGATACTCGACCATTATCTCCTCGTGCATCTACGTGTTGATAGGCTCGGCCGTGCTGCTGCGGTACTCACGCGACCTGAACCTGCTGAGTCTGGGCGAATCGTCGGCAAGCCAACTCGGCGTGGACGTGGAGAAGCTGAAAAAGATAGCGTTCATAGCGACGTCGCTGGTAACCGCCGGCGCAGTGGCCGAGGGGGGACCGATTGGATTTGTGGGCTTAATAATTCCGCACGCCATGCGGATGCTGTTTGGTCCCGACCACCGGCTCTTGTTCCCGGTGGCTTTTCTCGGTGGCGGAATTTTCCTGATTGTTTCGGATACGGTTGCGCGGGTCGGAGTGCGCGGAAGCGAGATTCCGGTAGGCGTCATCACGGCGCTGTGCGGGGGCCCGCTGTTCATTTTCCTGTTGCGCAGGCAAATAAAGAAGACGGGGTGATAGATTTGACGGTGGCTCTAACGAGAATTATCGAAGCGATGGACGAACTGGCTCCGCCGAAGATGGCGCTCGAGGGAGACAACATCGGGCTTCAGACGCCGTGTCGCTCGAGCGTGGACAAGATTCTTCTGACCCTGGATGTAAATGTGCGAGTGGTGAGCGAGGCGAAGAGACGCCGCGCAGGCCTGATCATCGCTCACCACCCCGTAATCTATCAAAAACTGGAAAAAATCACGGGAACAAATCTTTCCGAACGAGTCATTCTCGCCAGCATCCGGGAGGAAATCGGGATTTTTGTCGCTCACACAAACCTCGACTGCGCTCGTGGCGGCGTGAGCGACGCGCTGGCTCAGCGGCTCGAGCTCCGGGAGGTCCGCCCCTTGAGCGTGTCGTATGAAGAGAAGAAATACAAACTCGTTGTTTTCGTTCCCGAGGACCACGCGGACAAGGTCAGAAACGCAATGTGCCGCGCCGGAGCCGGGGTTATCGGCGAGTACAGCTATTGCAGTTTTCAGACACCGGGAACCGGCACGTTCCTGCCCTCGAAAAAGGCGAGTCCATACTCGGGCGCCGTCGGCCAAATCAATAAGGAAGCCGAATTCAGGCTCGAGGTGCTGGTTCCCGAGGGCGTTCTGAACGACGTGGTGGCGGCGCTTCAAATCGCCCACCCCTACGAAGAAGTCGCATATGACCTGTATGAGGTCGCCAACCCGGGACGGCGCGCCGGCCTTGGCCGGATCGGGCATCTTCCGGAACCGGTGCATTTCAAGGATTACGTGGAACTCGTGAAGAGGCGATTGGGAATCAAGCGAGTGCGAATCGTGGGACGCGGCCAGGCGCGAGTCAGCCGCGTGGCGGTTTGTGGCGGCAGCGGCGGCGACCTTGCCGAGAGGGCTTTGGCGGCGGGAGCGGATGTGTTTGTGACAGGTGAGATGAAATATCATCAGATGCTGAGCGCCGATTCGTCGGGGTTATGTGTGATTGAGGCGGGCCACGGAGCGACCGAGCGCATTATCCTCCCCGCGCTGGCGGAGAAACTTCAACAGAAACTCCCCGAAGTGAAGATTATCTTCTCCCGCATTAAGACGGACCGCTCCGATTGGGTATGAGGGGGATGCGGTTATCTTCGAACTCGCCGGAACATACGCTGCGTCTCGGCGAACGGCTTGGCCGAGCGCTCGAGGCGGGCAGCGTCGTCGCGCTCATCGGCGAACTCGGCAGCGGAAAAACCCTTTTTACCCAAGGTATCGCCAAAGGGTTGGGGGTCGGTCCGGACGAATATGTTTCGAGCCCGTCGTTCGCCATTATCAATCAATATCGCGGAAGAATCCCTGTTTTCCATGTAGACACATATCGTCTTCGGAACGAATCGGAAATGATTGCGCTCGGCTACGAGGACTATTTTGACCCGGCGGGCGTCACAATCATCGAATGGGCCGACAAGGTGGAACGTCTCCTCCCGGAGAAGAGTATTCGGATCAGGTTCGCAATCACCGGTCGAGAGGCTCGCGAGATTGAGGTGGAGCTGAGCGGCGAATGGTCCGAACCGGAAGCCCGGAGAATCATGAACAGTTTTGGCGCCGAGAAACCGTAGGCGCGAAGAGCCATGCCTTGCCGCAACGCGCTTGTTCGAGAACCCCGCAAAGGTCGTCTGTGCAGTGACGACCGTCAGCAAAGCCTCACGCGCATCCGCAAGTGATTGTTTCAACAGATGGAAAGGGGAAACGACCCGATGAAATTTGCGGTTGGATTGTGGGCGTATGGCAAGACGGGAGACAGATTTCTCCTGGAAGGATACAAGGATGATATTCCGCTGCCGGAGAGAATTTCGATGGTTTCAAAGAACCGGGATATTTCGGCGGTGGAACTGAACTGTCCATCCGATGTGAACGAGGAAAACGCACTGGATGTGAGAGACATTCTTCGCGGCGAGGGCCTTGAAGCCGCCATGGTGGGGGTGGACCTCAGCGGTGAAAGAACATGGCGGTATGGCTCGCTTTCCGCCACCGACCCAGCGGTGAGGGAGGGCGCGCGTCGATACTGTCTCCGGACAGTTGAGGCCGCCCGTTCACTGAACTGCGACCGTATCAATGTGTGGCTCGGGCAGGACGGATTCGATTACTGTTTTCAATCGGATTACCCGGCGGCATGGTCACGCCTTGTCGAGAGCGTCGCGAGCCTGGCGGCGAGCGCCCCCGATTTGAAAATCTGCGTCGAGTACAAGCCGAAAGAACCCCGAACCCACTGTTTCATCGACTCCGCCTCCAAAGCGCTTCTCCTGTCTCTGGAAACAAGCAGTCAAAATGTGGGTGTCACCATCGATGTCGGGCACTCGTTCAACGCCGGCGAAAACGTCGCGGAAGCCGCCTGCCTGCTGGGTGACAAGCTGTTTCACCTTCATTTGAATGACAACTACAGGTCGTGGGACGACGACTTGATTGTTGGCAGCGTTCACACCGTGGAATTTCTGGAACTCCTTTACTGGTTGCGCCGACAGAACTACGAAGGCTATTACTCTCTCGACCTCTTTCCCTATCGCGAGGACGCGACTCGGGCTGTCGACGAAAGCATCGCGTTCCTGAAAAGCGCGTCGGCGGTTCTCGACCGAATCGGAACGGACAAGATTCCCGAGGCCATGCAGAAGCAGGATGTTGTTGAAACGCTCTCGCTGGTAAGAAAGAGCTTGTTCGCCGACGAGCGCTGAGGGACGGGGCGTGAGCAAATCGTTCGACAGGGTCGCTGACATCTATGACGATACCCGAAGCATGCCCCCGGCTGCGACTGCGGGTATCATACGAAACATTCGGCGCGAAATCGACCCATCCGGCGGTCTCCTGCTCGAGATCGGGGTTGGAACCGGCAGGATTGCGATTCCGCTAGCCGAGAGCGGTTTCCGAATTGTGGGAGTGGACGTGGCCGAAAAGATGCTGACCCAGTTACGCAAAAAAGGAAATCAAAGCGCTATCCGAGCGCTTTTCGGCGATGCGCGAACGCTGCCATTTGCAGAAAACTCGTTTCACGCCGTTATTGCGGTGCATGTGTTTCACCTGCTCCTCGAGAACCTGCGCGACGTCATCGAGGAGGTCCGTCGTGTCCTTTCCGAGGGGGGCAGCCTGCTGTTTGGAGGCGAACAACGGCTGCTGCGTTACATTCAGGAAATGTTGCGCGCGCGGTATGAGCTCGATGAGGACATTGTTGGAGCGTATGCAGAAGCGGGAATATATTTGCCCGACCAACCAGAAGTGGAACGCAAGGTGTTCGCCATTGCGGAGAGCATGGGCGCCGATGTGTTTGCCCTCGATTCCGTCACGTGGAATTATGAAATTTCCGTTACCGACATTTTGAATCGAATCGAAGGTCGAACCGCATCGTACTTGTGGAATGTGCCGGATGAAACATTGAAGGACCTCGTGGATAAACTGCGGACAAAACTCGTCCGGCAGACGGGATCTCTTTCGGCGACGGTTCCGTTTGAACGCGCGTTCCGGATGTTCCGGATATGCTTTGCATAGCAGCGTATGCCACGGCCAAAAAAAGCAGCATAGGGAGACTGTCTCACGATTGTCCATATTGCCGACAAGCCAGCGCAGGGGGCTGTGAGTGTGTCCGATAATTCCACTGGGTAGTCTTCTGCGCAGGGGACAGTCCCGATTCTACGGCGCTTCGTGCCCGTAAATCTGGGACAGTCCCCTGCGCTTTGTTTTCGCTGACATTCATAATTGTCGGACAGATTCACTGTCCCCCGAAGCGAACAACTCTCAGAATCGATCGTGGGACACTCTCTAAGTGGACTTTTTTGTTCATATTTGGTACTATGAAAACGTCCGGGGAACACGGACTTTCGAGAATTCCCACCGTGAATACAAATCATCTCAAGCGGCGAGGGGGTTGATAGACCAGGAACAAACTTCGTTTTCCTGAAAGCGGTTGTCCTGGAAATTCCGCGCATGTCCGGCGGCATTTCACTCGAAGTTCCAACTCCTCATTTTTATCACTTTATTATGAGAAGGGGTGAATCTAAATCACATGGCAAAAGTCGAGGTAAACGGAGACCTTGAAAGAGCGCTGAAGAAATTCGGCAAGAAAGTGACCGACGAGAAAATACTCACCGAATACAAGAAGCGGGAACGGTTCATCAATAAGAAGAAACGCAAAAAGAGAACAAAGAAGTCGACATGAAACTGGCGAGCGGACGCCGCCGCGCTGTTCTTGACGCCTTGTTGCGGGTCGAGAAAGGCATTTAGGAAAAAGGGAATCCCCCGGGAGAACATCCCGGGGGATTCTTTTTGCCGACAGGCTATGACGAATGTGTTCTATGACCGTTCGCGAAACGATACATCCTGCGGAACCGTTATAAAAAAGCAATCGTATTCGCCATCATTGATAACGACTCTGATGTCGGCGCCTCGTTGCTCTGCGTAAATGCGATACCCCTCATCACCGCAACAGATGCCCGCGCTCTGGGGACACCGCACATTTCGAGACTGGTCGTAGTATGATACGAGGGAGACTTCTCCGCCCTCTTTCAATGCCGCTTCTCTGGCTGCCGCCTCGGCGTTATCGAAATCGAGTTCTCCCTTTATGGTCAACGGGATGCGCTTCACTTCTATTCCCCCTTCTCCCAATTTTGGGTCACGTCTTACCGGCTTGTTGCCGAAAAGGCT
>CAYVQZ010000049.1:10195-40210 GCA_964453435.1 uncultured bacterium | reverse complement strand
CATAGCAAAAAATAAATGCATTCTGTCAAAACCCACCCTCATGTCGCAGGCCCCCTTCCGGCAGTTTGCTGTCAGTTTGCTTGCGCCATGCGACACAGAACGTGTATAATAAGCCTAGCCCTCCCAAGCCGGGCCGGCTGGTGGACAAGGAAACCGCGAGCAGAGATTTCGAAAATCCTATGCGCAATCACGGTGAGCTAAAAGCGGTAGTGGTTGCCGGCGACAGGGGTAAAAGCCATCCCGTTTTTGGAAGAAACAAGGCTTTCTTGGATGTCCACGGCCTGCCCATTATTGCACGCGTAATCTCAGCGCTCGAAGATTCAAAAAGTGTGAGCGAGATATTTGTCGTCGGTCCGAAAGAACGTTTGGAGGAATCCCTAGCACACATTGTCGAGTATCGAAAGCCCGAAAAACCCATTCACATCTACGAGCAGCATTCCAACCTGTACGAAAATGTCTGGCAAACGTTCCTCGAGACATTGCCCGGACACGCGCAAAGAAAAGCCGCGGAAACCCTTGCTGCCGGGCCGGAGAGCGATACCGTAGTTCTGGTGGTTGCCGCTGATATGCCGCTCCTTACCTCGTCGGAAGTGGACGAATTCGTCTCGAACTGCGACATGCGGCGTCACGATTATGTGGTCGGTGTGACCGAGGAAAACGATTTGAAAGCGTATTATCCTTCGAGGGAAATGCCGGGCATCCGGCTGGCATACATGCATTTTAAAGAGGGAAATTTCAGGCAGAACAACATGCACATGGTGCGTCCGTTCAAACTCGAAAACCGGCATTACGTCCAGACGTTGTACGACCTCCGTTATCAGAAAGAGTTTGGCAATATCCTGCGGCTGGCGTGGGAAATACTGAAAAGGGAAGAAGGAGGCTGGGGCGCGATGGGATATTATCTGTTGCTCCAGCTCTCGCTGCTCTTCGCACGGCTGCGGCTCGGTCTTCTCAGGGACCTCGTACGGAGCCGCACTCACATTGAATCGGTGCTCGCATGCATTTCCAAGCTGATGAAAACGCGTGTCGGATACGCATGCACCACGCTCGGAGGAGCCGCGCTCGACGTGGATAAAGACTATGAATACGAAGCGATAAGAACGCGATTCGCCGAATGGGTGGAGTTCCAGCAGAAAAAGGCGAGGGCTGCTTCGCTCAGTTCCCGCTAGGGCCGGTTGCCTGCGTTGCAATATCAGAGGCTCTTGCTCCGCCGTGGAATAGAATCATCGCCGCTGCTACAAATCTTGCAAGGCGCCAGACCAGGTGAACGACAGATGGGGTTCGTTTTTTTTGTATCCGTTTTCGCTCTCATGACGCTGCTGTCGGCGCCGGTCTGCGCCGAACAGAAAGAGGCCGCAGCGCGTGGCAAGGGGTGCCTCGGGTGCCATGAGGGCATCGAGGTAATCAACGAACGCATGGCCGAGGAGTGGCGCGCCGACAGCAGATGCGAGGTCTGCCATTACGGCGTTCCGGCGGCGAATACCGAATTCGAGGCGCACGCCGGACTCATTTCGAACCCGGGCGACCTCCGCGTTATCGAACGAACATGCGGAAAATGCCACAGCGATTACGGCGAGGTCGCAAATTACAAGGTCAATGGGATCGATAATCACGTGGGAAGAGTCATCCGGTCAATCATGGCTACCGCGGCAGGAGAGATAGCTGGCACACGCTATCTCTGGAACGTGCAAAACACGCGTTCCGCGATTTACGGGGTCCGAGCCGTCACCGACTGGGATTACCGCCGCCTCGAAGGCGCAGTTGAGCGCTTGCTGACCCTGCCTCTCGCATCGAACTCCAATGCCGACAATCTGTTGCGCAGTGTCTGTCTCCGATGTCACCTTTGGACAGAAGACAAATCCACGCCCGGAATCTACCGGCCGGCCGGCTGCTCGGCGTGCCACGTGTTGTACGAAGAAGATGGAGTAAGCCAAAGCGGCGACCCGACTATCCCAAAAGACGAAAGAGGTCACCCCGTTTACCACCGCATAACCACCGAGATTCCTACCTCCCAATGCCTGTGGTGCCACAATGACGGAGGCGCGCGAATAGGGTTCAGTTATGTCGGACTCGCGGTCACGGACCCGAAAATCAGACATGAGCCGCCGGAGCCGAACTCCGCCGCCACCTCCCGCGGCGTTCCCGTGATGCATGTGAAATCGGATGTGCATTTCCGTCGCGGCCTGTCATGCATCGATTGCCACGACACCATTGACGTCCATGGTGACGGCAGAATCTATTCTCATAAAGAATATCAAGTCGGCATAGAGTGCGAGAGCTGCCACGGCAATGCGTCCACGCCCCCCTCATTTCGAACCGCCAGGGGTGACAGCCTGACCAACATTGAAGTCGTTGAAGGGAAGCACTTTCTTAGGACAAAAGTGCTCAAAGAATTACATCGGATTCCGACCTTGAATGCAAAAGACCAGTGGGACTGGCTTCCGGCAATATGGCATCAGGGGCATACGAAGTTGGAATGCTATGCCTGCCACAGCAATGTGGTTCCCCAATGCTATGCCTGTCACATGGAGCGCGACGACCGCGCGGCAGGCGGCGTGGACTGGGTGGCGTCGGCCAACAATCAGACGCCTGAACCAGCCGCCCTCGGAAAATGGTCGGGCCGAAAACTGTTGCAGCTTTGGCTCGAGCCAACCCTCGGTGTTAACCGGAAAGGCCGGGTTGCCCCATTCGTCCCCGGGGGACAAGCCATTTTCACACATCGGGGCCCGAAGGGAGAACTGCTGACACGAAACCAGACATTTACCACCGCGGCCGGCCTCTACGGATTTTCTTTGAACCCGATTCAACCCCATAATATAGATGGCAGGTCGCGAACGTGCTCGTCCTGTCATTCACAGGAAAAAGCCGTGGGCCTGGGAACGAGCGGGTTTGTCGACCTGAAACGACTCGGGCTATCATTGACCTTTTCTCCCGACATGTTTGTGAACGAAGAGGGAAGTCGAGTTCAGGATTCGCCGCATGAGGGTGCGCGACCTTTCACCTGGAAGGAGCTGCAAACCGTGTATCGAACCGGTACCTGTATCGACTGCCATCGGGATGCCCCTGCGCGCAGACATGACGAAGCCGACGGACCCGTTCCCTCATTCCGAGAGGCGGATAAGTTCCATCACGAAACCATAGGAGTACTCCTGCAGCAAGAAAAGGAATAAATGAGGATCGCAATAATTTCCGACGTCCACTCCAATCTCCATGCGCTCATGGCGGTTCTTGAAGAGATAGAGAAACGGAATCCGGAAAGTATCTTTTCCCTGGGGGACCTTGTGGGTTACAACGCGTTTCCGAACGAGGTGCTCGATATCATTACCGAGAGAAGCATTCCTTCGATAATGGGTAACCATGACATCGTCTGCTGCGGGCTTGAAAACCCCATATGGTTCAATTCCGCGGCCCGGATCGCATCGTTATGGACGCGCAAAAAGCTCTCCGAGGAGAAGAAACGGTATCTCTGCAGCCTTCCGAACGACCAAATGATCCGCGAAAAAGTGTTTGCCGTCCACGGAAGTCCCGTCTCCCGTGACGATTACATAATGGACTTGATGGATGCGCTCAATAGCTTTCAACACCTGCCGGACAAATCAATTCAGGTATGCCTTTTCGGACATTCTCATATTCCCGCTGTCTTCAGCGACCGGGGAGCTTCCGAGGAATCGGCCGGCCCGGGAAAACATAATCTCGGAACGCGCAACCGACACTTCCTCAATCCCGGTTCTGTCGGTCAGCCTCGAGACGGCGACCCCCGCGCCTCGTTCGCCGTCCTGGATACCGAGGAACCTTCTTTTGAGATCATTCGCGTTGCCTATGATGTTCAGGCCGCAGCGCAGGCCGTCCTAAAGGCGGGTTTGCCGCAATTCCTGGCTGAACGGCTTCAGGTTGGCGCTTGAGTCCACAACACTTTGCAGAAGATAAGCTTACGTGGATTGCTGGAGGTTGTTGAACAGCATAGGCTTTCGTGCTATAATAACATTTGACTAATGTTTGTGCGTGGCGTGGCGCCGGAGGGAAAGGACCTCCATATGTCTTTGCCCAATTTCAGATTAGGGCTCCGCTTCAAGATTACCGTCTATATCTCCCTGTTGGTCGTTTTGACCGCCACCGTACTCGGCTGGTTCCTTGTGCGACGACAAGTGCGCGAGATATCCCGGCACCTGCAGGAAAAAGGAGCCGTACTTGCCCGCAATGTCGCTTCGGCAAGCGAGTATGGCGTGCTGACCGGAGACCAAACAATATTTACCAGCATTATCCAGGGACTCGTGCAAGAGCCTGATGTGGCCTACGGCATCATCTATAATGTAAACGGGAAGGCTCTCGCGAGCACCCCGAAGACTCCACGCCATTTGGGAGGCATCTCTCCGGCAACCGCTTACGAAGTGACCGACCGCGCCATAAAGGCAGACAAATTGCTCATCCAATCATTCGCCGAGCACGAAACAAAGACGCCGGTGTATGACATTGCAGCGCCGATTGTCACAAAGAAAGCTCCCTCTCTTTCCGGCGAGGAAGTCATTTTTGAAGTAGGCGACAAAAGCGGTTCCGAAGGGATTTCGGAAAAAATCGGCGTCGCCCGAATCGGCATTTCCCTCGATACCATGAATCAGGAAATCAGCCGGGCGCGCCGCACAATCACATATGTCACCGTCATGGTCGTTCTCATCGTTATCGCAATGACGGTGGTTTTGGTCGGTTTGATCGTCAACCCAGTCCAACAGCTCGTCGAAGCTACCGAACGGGTCGCAAGCGGCAACCTCGACACACCCGTCATCATCCACACCAACGACGAAATAGGAGACTTGGGCGCATCCTTCAATAAAATGACCGAGGACCTCAAACGGTACAGAAACGAACTGAGGAATTACAGCCGAACCCTCGAACAAAAAGTCGAGGAGCGAACCAAGGCGCTCCGCCTGACGAACGAGGAGCTTCAGCGAACCAATCAACAGTTGGAAGCCGTCAGCAAACTTAAGTCGGAATTTCTCGCGAATATGAGCCATGAACTCCGTACCCCCTTGAACGCTATTATCGGCTTCTCCGAAATCCTCTGTGACCGTTCGTTCGGCGAACTGAACGAGAAACAATTTAAATATGCCCAAAACGTCGTCGTCAGCGGAAAGCACCTGCTCCAGCTCATAAACGAAATACTGGACCTCGCGAAGGTGGAATCCGGCAAGATGGACCTTCATCTCGAAACATTCGGAGTCTCGGGCGTGTTGACCGAAATTGCGAATTTTGCCCGCGGACTGGCTTCAAAAAAGGAGATAACCATTAAACCGCGGTTCTCGCCGAAGCTCGTTACCGTAACGGCCGACCCGAAAAAATTCAAGCAGATTTTCTATAATCTGCTCAGTAATGCCATAAAATTCACCCCAAACGATGGCGAAATCGAAATTTCGTCCGATGTCGTCGGCGATTTTGAAATGGCTGACGATGACCAATTTATTGTGAGACGGTACGCCGAGTTCTGCGTCAAAGACAACGGCATCGGCATTGATCCCGCTGATCAGGACAGAATTTTCCAGGAGTTTCAGCAGGTCGACGGCTCTCACTCACGGCAATACGAAGGCACCGGCCTCGGACTCGCACTCACAAAAAAGCTCGTCGACCTCCATGGAGGCTCTATCTGGCTGGAAAGCGAAAAGGGAAAAGGCAGTTCCTTCTATTTCACCATCCCCATAAGCGAAACAGATGTGGATGAGCCCCGCAGAACATCACCCGCCGTGATAAGCGCCGCCTTTTCCAATGATGTCAAAAACGGGAACGCACACAATGTCGCTCTCGTCGTGGAGGACGACCTCCATTCGTTTGAGCTGATGTCTGCCTATCTCGAGGAGGCGGGCTATCGGGTTGTCCACGCGGCCAGCGGCAAGGAGGTTCTGCAAACAGTGCGCTCGATACGGCCCGCAATCATAATTCTCGATATCATCCTGCCGGGAAAGGACGGATGGGAGATATTGCGCGAACTCAAGGCCGACCCCGAAATAAATGACATCCCGGTGGTCATAACTTCCGTCCTCGCAGACGAAGAAACCGGCTTCGCAATGGGCGCCGCGGACTATATCGTCAAACCCATTTCGCGCGAAAACCTGCAGACACGCTTGCGACGATTGTGGAGTGCCGCCGCTCAGCGGCAGATTTCGAATGTGTTGATCATCGATTCGGATGTGGAATTCGTGGACTTCCTGGGGTCCATGCTCGGGGGTGAGCCGTTCGTCGTTACACGGGCATACTCCGGCTTGCAGGGCATCGAGTACGCCTCGAAACAAAAGCCCGACCTGATCTTTCTGGAGTTGATGCTCCCGGATATCAACGGATTCGAGGTCGTCGAGTTTCTCAAGATGGACGACGCCACGAAAGACATCCCCATTATCGTCATGAGCGGTCGAGACCTGATAGAAGAGGAAAGAATAGTGTTGAACGGGAAAATAGAGGCTGCAGCACGTAAAGGCCGATATGAGAAGACCGACTTCCTGAATGAGATAAAGCGGCTTGAGCGCCTTCCGAAAACCTGAAAGGAAGATGATTGGTATGGCATCTGCCAGGATTCTCGTCGTCGAAGACAATATGATGAATATGGAATTGGTCGTCGATCTGCTCAAACTTTGCGGCCATCACGTTCTCTCGGCCAGGACGGGACAGGAAGCACTCGAAATTACGGAACGCGAGCCGTTGGACCTCATTCTCATGGATGTGCAGTTGCCAGGCATGGACGGCCTTGCAGTGACGGAACAACTGAAAAAGAACCCGAAGACCAAGGGTATCCCTGTCGTGGCGCTGACCGCCCACGCCATGAGAGGCGACGAGCAGAGAATCCTTCAGCACGGATGCGCGGGATACATTTCCAAACCTATCGACACACGGGAATTTCCCAAGGCTATCGAGAAGTTCCTCGGGGAAAAAACGAAAGGGTAAATCCGAGAAATGCCCTCAGAACAGGCAACTCAAATGAAGGCTCGTATCCTGATTGTCGAAGACGACCCCAAGAACGTGGAATTGCTGAAGGCCCAGCTTGACGACGAGGGATACATTATCGAGTCTGCCATGGACGGCGAAGAAGCGCTCTCTCAGGTGAGTCGGCAGAAACCAGACCTCATATTGCTTGACATTATGCTGCCCAGGAAAAGCGGCTTTGAAGTGTGCAAGGAAATTAAGAGCGCGGCGGAAACCAGCTCGATCCCCGTGATCATGGTGACCGCGCTCACGGATATGGAAAGCCGTGTGAAAGGAATTGCCGTGGGAGCGGACGATTTTCTGAGCCGCCCCATCGACAGAGCGGAACTGATTTCGCGGATAAAATCGATGCTCAGAATCAAGCGACTGCATGAAGAACTCGCGAGGGAGTCGCAGACGGCTCGCAAGACCAGCGAACAATTGGAGCTTCAGCAGCGGGTGCTCAAATCTATGTCGACTCAGCTCATGCAGGCAAGCCACCTGAAATATGAATTCATTGGGAACATGAGCCATGCGCTTCGCACTCCATTGAACGTCATTATTGGATTTTCCGAGATGTTGCAGGACGAACTGGTGGGCAGCCTCAATGAACGACAATCGAAATATGTCGGCAATGTGCTCGAAAGCGCCCGCGAACTGCAGCGGCTCATTTCGAATATCGTGGACGTTTTCAAGATCGAGACCGGCAAAGTGCCGCTCGAGACGACAGAGTTTTCGCTGGAAGAGGTAATCGAATCCGCTGTCAGCGCATTCGAAAACACGCGACGAGACAAGAAAATCCGTGCCTCCGTTCAGGTCGAACCGGCTGTCGCGCGCATCCATGCAGACCCGCAAAAGCTCGCGACCATACTCGAAAACCTGCTCTCCAATGCTTTCAAGTTCACCCCTCCGGGAGGAAGCGTTGAGGTTACCGCCGAACAAGACAACGACTGGGTAAGGATTTGCGTCGCCGATACCGGTATCGGACTGTCGGAGGAAGATTGCCAAAAAATTTTCTCCGAATTTTACCGGGTCGCCGACCCTGCCGCTTCTGCGCACACCGGCAGCGGATTGGGACTGGCTCTCACCAGAAAATTGGTCCATATGAACGGCGGAGAAATCTGGGCGGAGAGCGAAAAGGGGGCAGGCGCCAAGATGACCTTTACGTTTCCTGCTCGCCAAATGAAACGGTAGCAGGGAGCTTGCTCGTCCAGGGACTTCCGGATACACGGCGAAGGATATGACGAAACCAGTGAAATCCAGAAAAACCGTAGCGACGGAACGAAAAAAAATCCTGCCGTTGCTCTCCCTCAAGTGGGCCGAACTAATGTTCGAGTCCTTCATCGATTCTATCGATGTGGGCGTATATGTCCTCGATTGCAACGGAGTCGTGACGCGGGTTAATGCGCACATGGTGGAACAGTATCAATGGGACACGGACGAACTGGTTGGCAAGAATATCTTTGAACTTCTTCCTGATTTGGCCCAGCTCGGCGTAGAGGAACGGTTCAAACAAGTGATCAGCGAACGGCGGGTTATGGAACTCGTGAATCTTCAGAGGAAGGACCGGCAGGGGCGGGATATTTTTTTCAATTTGAAAGGCATCCCCATATTGGATGGAAGCGGGGTGAAAGGCGTCCTCGCCGTGATGAATGACATCACGGAGAAACGGGTGCTCCAATTTCAGGTCGCCGAAACCGAACAGTATCTCCAGAACCTGATCGACAATGCGAACGACATCATTTATACCCTCGATTCGGAAGGAAACGTTACGTTTCTCAATAAAATGGGCCAGGGAATCATGGGCTACACCTTCTATCGAAGCGAAAGAGACCATTACAGCAAGTATGTTCTTCAGAAGGACCAGCCGAGACACGAAAAATACTTCCGAAAAACGCTGAAAGGCAGCGTTGCGCGGTATGAGTCCGTCATCCGCGGAAACGACGACAAACTTTTCAACGTCCTTATCAACCTCACCCCCATTCGGAAGGGTGAAGAGATCGTGGGAGTGCTGGGCATCGCCCGCGATATCACCGAAAGAAAACAGATGGAGGCGCAGTTGCTCCAGGCAAGCAAGATGGCCGCCATCGGAGAACTCGCCTCGGGTGTGGCCCATGAAATTAACAACCCGGTCGGCATCATCAGCGGCACCGCCGAACAGGTGCAATTTCTCGTTGAACACTGTCGCGACAACCCGCAGGCGATGGCCGCGAGATTGTCCAAACACATCGATATCATCCGGGAACAAGCCGAGCGCTGCAAGAAGATTACCCAGGGACTGCTCAATTTCGCACGCAAAACAGAAATCCATTCGGTCGATGTGAACCTGGCAAAGCTCATCGAGGAAACCCTCGCCCTCGTGGAAAACCGCGCTCTGTCGGAGGGAAAGAGAATTACGGCAATACTGCCCGAGCATCCTCCGTCGCTGCACGCGGACCCGCACCAGCTCGAGCAAGTATTCCTGAACTTGGTCAACAACGCCCTCGACGCTACCGATCCCGATGGAACCGTAACCATAGAAATCAAAACGGAAAACGGTCTGGTGCGAATCGACTTCGTTGACGACGGCATCGGAGTGCCCGAGGAAAACATCAAAAAGATTTTCGACCCGTTTTTTACCACGAAACCAATCGGCAAGGGGACCGGCCTCGGATTGTCCATTTGTTTTGGCATCATACAGAACTTGAACGGAAGGATCGAGGTTGAAAGCAAGCCCGGAGAAGGGACCCGTTTCACTGTCCGAATACCTTTGAAACAACCGAAATCCAAAAAATGAAGAAAAAGCCAATACGAATCTTGATTGTGGATGATGAGGAAGCCTATCGAAACCTTCTCGGAGAACGTTTCAGTATGCTTGGCGACTCCGTAACACTCGCTGCAACGGGCGAAGAGGCCCTCGAAAAAATCAAGACAGAACCCTTTGACGTCGGAATACTCGACCTCCGCATGCCTGGCATGGACGGTATCGACCTTTTGAAAAAGACAAGGGAGTATCAGCCTTTTACCGAGGTCGTGTTCCTGACGGGACAGGCAACGGTCGATGTCGCGATAGAGGCGATGAAGCTGGGAGCGTATGACTTCCTCACCAAACCGTGTCAGCTCTCGGAACTCCAGGTCGTCGTACAGAAAGCATACGAAAAGAAACAGCTTACGGAAAAGGTCACACGACAACATGAACTGCAACTCAGAACCGGCGCCGTGAACCTTATCGGCGAAAGTCCTGCGATGCAGCAGGTCAAAACGCTCATATCGAGAGTCGCCCCCACCGAATCCACCGTCCTCATCGAAGGCGAGAGCGGGACCGGAAAAGAAGTGGTCGCCAACGCCGCCCATCAAAGCAGCAACCGGAGCGACGGTCCCTTTGTTGTTATCAATTGTGGAGCGGTTCCCGAAACGCTCCTGGAAAGCGAACTCTTCGGTCATGAAAAGGGCGCCTTCACAGGAGCCATCAAGCAGAAAAGCGGGCTGTTCGAAATAGCGGATTCCGGAACCCTCTTCATCGACGAAATCAGCGAAATGAGCCCGGGAATGCAGGTCAAATTGCTGCGCGTGCTGGAAACCGGACGGTTCCGCCGGGTCGGCGACATTAAGGAAATCGAGGTCGATGTGCGCGTCATATGCGCCACGAACAAAAAACTCAGCGAAGAAACCGTTACAGGAAGGTTTCGCGAAGATCTCTTCTACCGAATCAATGTCGTCAGCATCACATTGCCTCCGTTGCGGAAAAGAAAGGATGACATTCCCCTACTCGTGGAGCATTTCATTCGCTCCTCCCGCTATCCCAATGCAGACAATATCAGGGTCACTCGTGAAGTCCTGCAGGCCTTCGAAGAATACGCCTGGCCCGGCAACGTGCGAGAGCTATCGAATGTCATTGAGCGCGCTATCATTCTCTCGAATAACGGACTCATTACCTTGCGCGAAATCCCCACACTCGGCAATGCCGACTCGCCGAATGATTCCCGTTCTGCCGCCTCGCTTTCCTTGAACGAGGTCGAAAAAAAGCATATTCAACTCGTCCTGGAAAGCCAGGGCGGAAACAAAACCAAGGCCTCCCGAATTCTCGGAATCAGCCGCCCGAAACTCTATAGAAAAATGGTGCAATATAACATCCCGGATGTCGCTTCCAACAAATAATCGCCGCCTCGCTGCCTCTCTATCCGCTTTTGTAACGTATCGTAACGGTAACCTCCAACTGTCATCTATGCGTATAACTTGCTGTTGGAACATAGGTTACATTAACAAATAAGGCCAGGCCTGTAACCTATTGTTACAACCAGACCCTCGCTTTTTGGTGCGCCTGACCGCAAAAACAGGAAAGCTCAACTTCAAATCGGATATGTAAGATACTTATGAAGAAGGGCTTATGACGGAGGCAATTTTGGGCTTCATTGATATTGGCATTGTGCTTGCTCACATGTGGCTACTAGAACCAGTTTGCTATTGGGTAGGTGGTTACCTGATTAAAACACTTGCTGGGAGACAAGCGTTTTGAGAGGGCAATTGATAAAAATGGGACAAGGGTTTCCACCTGCCCGGCATTATATTTTCCTAATCCCCTCCTAGGGCAAAGGAAGAGTCCGCTCCGTGTTGTTTTGACGGTGCATTGATTCGAAGTTTTGCGGAGCGGATTCCCCTTTGCTTATTTTTTTTTCCTCACCAGCGACCATTCTTGAAATTCCACTCTGAACGGGCTGACACGAACGCAGAATTTGACAAGCGGTTGCTCTTGAGGTAGACTACGTTCCGAATTCGGCAAGGCGCGAACAGCGGCTGCCAATCATATCAGGCGAGCAGATTGAAAATGGTTGCGCTGTCCGATGGATTTGGATTTTGCGCCGAAATGGGCGGAGAGACTCGAACTGCTCCCGAAAACTCCG
The DNA here is from genome assembly GCA_964453435.1 of uncultured bacterium. Lineage (GTDB taxonomy): Bacteria > Abyssobacteria > SURF-5 > SURF-5 > SURF-5 > CAYVQZ01. The sequence goes on along the minus strand of CAYVQZ010000049.1, from coordinate 28,388 downwards.
TGCCCGAAGTATCAGTGACCTGATTCGCTGCAGGAGATGTTTGGAAAGCGCTTTCGAGACGAAGACGCCTCATTTGACTGGTTATCATATCGAGGTCCCGCTCGAGGCGGGCTCTCTTGAGCCGTGCGTCAATCTGCACCATTAAAGAATCGGCAAGCGCCAGTCGTGAGGTTACACTCTCGAGCCGTCGCTCGAGTTGGTCGTGCCTCGATTCAAGTTCGCGCTCGCGGGCTGATTGCGCTGCCGCCAGGAAACGAAAATTGCGAATACGCAGCGGGGCGCCGGCATCCGGGACGCCCCCTTGTTCTGAATCCTCTTGGGCGCCTCCGCCAGAGTTTGTCACATAGACCGGAGTCTGCTCCGCTTGCTCAGAACGCGGAGCCTGCAACCTCTCGGGGTTTCCGGCAACGCTCAAAACGGTTGGGCCAGCCCCATACTCGGCTCGAGAAAGCCGGACCGAAGACGGCCGGATGCTGGTTTCCTCGTTGTTGGGCCTTGGGGATACATTTGCGGTTCGTTGGCTTGTATCCGCCGTCTCGATGCGAATCCGAGGAGTGAATTCGCTCACCATGTTCAGCCTGACACCCACGGATATGACCCTTTTCTCAAAAGCTTTTGCTTTTCAAAAGAATTTGAAAAAGCCACTAAACCATTTAAATTATACCATCGGTTCACGTTTTTGTCAAACCTCCGAGACGGCCCCAGCCAGGCAATATTGGAACTATTAAGTCGCTTGAAAAACAGCACTTATGTAATTTGAAACGTTCCCGGAAAAATGGGCTATGGCGTATGTGATAGGACTCGACGCAGGCGGCACACATACACGCTCCATGATAGTCGCCGAAGACGGCCGCATTGCTTCCGCCGGTGATGGCGGACCGGCAAACACCAATTTCGTATCCGTCAAATCCGCTGAACGCGCTGTCATCGACGCTTTGTCCGAGGCGCTCGAAAATTCCCGTGTGCCCGTCAAAAAGGCCGTCGTCGCCGGCCCGCACCTCCCTTCCACAACCTCAGACCTCATTTACCGCCTTGCCGGAACCCGGGAAATTCTATTCACCGATGAATTCGAAATAAATCTTGCCGCCGGCCTCGAAAAAACCCGCGGATGGGGTGTCGTCATCGCGGCAGGCACAGGCTCGTTCTGCAAAGGAAGAAATGAGCATTGCGACGAAAAGAGCACAGGCGGCTGGGGACCGCTTATCGGCGACGAAGGCAGCGGTTACGATTTGACTCGCATGGCCCTCACGGCCGCAGTCAAGGCATTCGAAGGAAGAGCACAGAAGACCGAAATGGTTGAACGCATCAAACAGCACCTTCAGGTCCGCGACCTCCGGGAACTCAAAAAACGCCTGTACGCCCGCTCCATGAAACGGCACAAACTCGCCGCGATGGCCCCGCTGATCTTTGCGGCGGCCGATAATGGAGACTCCGTTGCCCTGAATATCCTTCATGAGGCCGGACAAAAACTGGCCGGCCTGGCCTTCCCGGTCCTTGCGGAATTGTTCGGTGCGGACGATGGATTTCCCGTCTTCCTTTGCGGCGGAATCCTCCGACGCAAAAGCGAGCTATCCCATACTATATCCGCAAAGCTGAAGAAGCTTCGCGCTGGGGCAAACATCTCGATACCCCGCCTGCCTGCTGTCGCCGGCGCCGTCATCATGGCACTCGACTCAGTTGGTGTGCCCATAAGCGATGGCCTTATCGACACCCTGTATCATAACGTTACACGACATCGTGACTCAGATTGCGGAAGGGAGAAGAAATGAGCGCTTACTACGAAAAAGTCACCGAACTGCTTTCGGAAATTCGTTCCACCCAGCTCGAGCAAATCAGGCAGGCTGGCCTCATTGTCGGCCATACAATCAAAGATGGCGGGATCGTCCACACGTTCGGCAGCGGACACTCGGCCGCCATCGCCTATGAGGCGCATGGCCGGGCCGGCGGATTGGCGGCCGTCAGCGCGATAATCGACCCGCTCAGGGGTTTATCCGAACAGGTTGAGGGCTACGGCCGCGCGCTGATGACGCCGGTGGTCCTCTCCGAACATGACTGCCTCATTGTTATCTCGAACTCCGGACGCAACGCGGCGCCTGTCGAGGTCGCCATGGCGGGAAAGGAAAAGGGGCTGAAGGTCATTGCCATCACTTCTCTGGCTCATTCGAAATCCGTCACTTCCAGGCACTCGAGCGGAACGAGGCTTTTCGAGCTGGCCGACGTCGTCTTGGACAATCTCGGAGAGCCCGGCGACGCCGCAGTTCAACTTGATGGTTTCGACACCCCCGTCGGCCCTACCTCCACGATAACCGGCGCGTACATCATGAACGAGGTCATGATAGCGGCTGCTGGCTGGCTCATCGAACAGAAAATCGAGCCGCCCGTGTTCAAGAGCGCCAACCTCGACGGTTCGAAAGAACACAACCGGCAACTGCGCACCCGCTACCGCACCCCGCGGATTCTGTGGTGATGTGCAGACACGCAATCTCGAAGAAAAAATCGGGGGCAATCCGTCTCACGATTCACCGGCGCCGGGGGCCTGTGTATCCGCCGCACGGTTGCCGAGGTTGATTTTCCAGCGGGAAATTTGCCATACAAAATGTCTGCCCCGCCCAAGCCCGCCTCTCCCCCCGCTTGGCTTCCAACGGGAGGACAGAGATACAATGTCCCCGCAACGAAATTTCGCTGCGGCTTCTTGACCGGCGAATCCGGACGGTTCTTCGCTGAGCGAAGCGGGGTCCCGCACGCCCTGCGGAACAGGTGAGCGAACTGCCCGGACGCACGGATTCCCGAAGCGCGGGACAGACTCATTGTCGTCGGAGCGGAGTCCTCATGCCGAATTGTTTCATCTCGCCAGGCTGGTTCCAACTCGTTTATCGCTTCTTGGCCACAAACAGGTAATGGGGCCAGGGATACCAGTGGTCGAGTCTTCCGTGGTCCTCAATCTCGAATCCGTTCTTCGAAACCTGCTCGAGGTAAAATTCTACCGATTCGAGCCGCGGGGCATCACCCTTCGTGTACCTCAGCGCTTTCAGGGCGATAGTCTCCTGGAACCGGCAGAGATGATACTTCCATCTTGGTCTGGTGACCGTTTCCTTGACCACGATGATCCCGCCTGGTTTCAGGTGGGTGTGAGCGAATGACAGGACCTTGAACCACTTCTCCGGGGGGATGCTGTAGAGAACGTCGATGAAGGTGACACAATCAAAGCTTAACGGCGCCAGTTTGTCCGTCTCCGTATCTGAAAGGAAGGAAACGGTTCCCTCCTGAGCCGACAGTTTCGCGCATTCGATTTTGCCTGCGTCATGATCAAATCCCATGCCCTGCAACCGCGGATACCTTCTGTTCGCCAGATGCAGGAAGAGGCCGTGCCCGCATCCGATATCGAGAACGTTGCCCGAGCACGGAATCCGGTCGAGAATGGAGTCCCATGGGCACACCAAATACCTGGCGAGAATGAACAGTCGCGTGGCGAGCGGCGCCTGCCTGTAACGGCGCAACAGGAACGTGAGATCGGGAAAACGCTTCATCGAATCAATGCGGGATCGGGGAATGTCGCAAACCGCATTCGCCTCACCTGGCCGGCGGGACGGAATTCAATTCGCGGTATGTGCGCGCCATTTCCCGCAGTATCTTCTTGATTGTGGGCCAGCTTGAAAGAGTCGAAATGCCTCGGGTCCTCGGGAAATAGTTCGTGCCGAATTGGATGACCTTCATGCCGCACCGTTCCGCTTTTATCAATAACTCCGCGTCTACGAAACTCCCCTCCGACTTCAGTTCAACACGGTCGAAAACTTCCTTCCGAACGAGTTTGAATGCAAAGTTTATGTCTTTCACCCTTAACCCGAACACCGCCTGAATCAACGCGTTGTAGCATTTCGAATAGGCAAGACGCCGCATCCCTTCGCCGGTCCTGTCAAATCGGAAAGCCGATACAATATCGGCCTGATAGTACCGCATAAGTCGAAAGGCTTTGCGCAGCTCCATCATGTCGAACGGGAGATCGATGTCGGAATACAGAATGACATCGTTGCGCGCGTTGGCAAACCCCGTTTTCAGCCCCCCGCCAAGACCGAGGTTGCTCTCGTGGTGTACGACTCGCACTCTCGCGTCCCGGGCAGCCAGGCTTTCTGCGATCGCAGACGTGTTATCGCTGGACCCGTCGTTTACGATGAGAATTTCGTAATCGGTGATTTCCCCTTCCTTCGTCATGCAATCGCCCACCTCTTTCGCAGCCTCAACCGCGCGTTCGATATAGGCCTCTTCATTATAGGCCGGATAGAAAATGGTGAGACTTTTCATGAAATGAATCCCAACGGACGAAGCACAACGGCATGACTGCGCCGTCTCGATTTGTTGGTTTTTTGGCCGAAAGACGGTACCAACCGAGATATCTGCGGCGGCCTCGGTCTTGCGGTACGGCCCATCCGGTTTCCACGCTATGGAGATTACGGAGTCGCCAACGGCAAAAACCAAACGCTATTATAAGTAAAACCGCAACGGATTACAACGAACCGATTGTTGATATCACACCTGAAGGAACACCCTCTTGCCACTATCCATGAGAATGCCCGGCACGCCGGCGTCGTCACCCCCGAAGTGTCCCTTTCCGCCCTCTATAGGTATCCGAGCGCTTTGAGCCTTCGTCTCCGTTCTTTATCCGAAATTCCCGGTTCAACGTGCGAGTATTTTGAATGCCAGGCGTGAACCAGATTCTCTTTGTATTTCATCAGACTATTCAGGGTTTTTTGATGGTTCTTATCCTTCGGATCAAACTGGTTCCTCGATTCGGTGGGGTCCTTGCCGAGATCAAAGGCGAGGGGTGCGAAACCGTCGGGCGATAAGACAGTCTTCCCATATTTGACGACAAGGTTTCCATTCCTTACCGAAACCCACATCAAATCGGGGTCTTTTCGCGGAAACAGTTTGTGGAAAAGACTATCCCTGTATTCCGGCCACACAGCGACTTCGTCAGCGACGAGGGCGGTATGGGAAAAAGCCGGCAGAACGGGTGGGCGGGTTTGTCCGGCTATCACCGAAGAAAGGTCGATGCCGTCAGGCTTCTTTTCTTCTGGTATGCGCACGCCGGCCAGTCCCGCAATGGAAGGAAAAACGTCGGTTGACCGCGTAACGAAAAAATGGTTCTGGCCGCCGACGCCCAGGCGCGGAGCCCTGACAATCAAAGGGACAGTTAAGACCTCGGGGGCCAGTTGAAAACCATGGGTAAATTTGAAAAACGTATTATCTCGATAAAGAGTCTCGCCGTGGTCGGCAGTGAAGATTATGAGGCTCTCGTCCAACAGCCCACGCCTGGCGAGTTTCGCGATAAGTGAACCGAAGAGTAAATCCAGCCAGCGTATCCCGCACTTGTACAGATATTCAACTGCTTTGACAAACTTTTCCAAATCCTGCTGAGAAAAACCTAATTTGCCGATTGTCTCCGGGAAATCGAAGCTGAGAGAGAAGCCTGAGCGATTAAAACTCAAATACAACTCTTTGTGCTCATTAAACTCTTCGACCGTCAGCCCGGTCTTGATGAATTCCCCGGGCAACGTTTGGGCGCTGCTGTCTGCTTCGTTCAGAATAAAGGTGTAGAGACCGTGGGTTACCGTGAAAAGCGTGACAATGAGGACGCGGTAGTCCCGGTCAATAGAAAGCTTCTCCAGTATCTCGTCCAACGCGTCTTCATTTCCTGTCAAATAGCGCTCGTGGTTATTCTCTGGTTGAACTCCTTGGCCGTAAGCGAGACCGTAGTTGGCCATCGGATGCGTTGCCCAAAGGAACGTGTCGTAGCCGTTTTCTTTAAAGGCTTCGGTAATGAGATAGTTGGATTCATCCATCACGCGCGGGTGGTCGAAAACGCCATGTTTGTCTGCTTGATTGCCGGTCAAAATGGAGGCGTACGCAGTCCCCGACTGGCCACATTCCGACTGGTGTTTCATGAACACTGCGCTTTCGGCCGCGAACCGTCCGATGAAAGGTGTGAAAGTCACGCTTCGGTTGTATGGCGAAAGGTAGAACTTGTTGACCGTGCACGTAGCGTAAAGGAGCGCCAACCGTGGCTGGTGTTCTCCAAATCCTTCTTTCCGGGAGCAGCCGACCAGCCCCAGGGAGTGGCCTGTAAGCAGAGCCCCGCTACAGGTAAGGAGTTTCAAAAAAGAACGGCGATCCATCTCTCACTCCGCCCGAAAAACATCTTTTTCTGACTTTCCGGTAATTATGGTTGCACCTTCATGGGTTGTGTCCACGAGAGATGAGAATCGATAACAATATGACAGGACAGCAGGCGGCGTGTCAAGCTCTCTCTTGACATGCGCCCGTCGAGCCGAATAGAATTTTTCAAGCGCAAAATAAATCTATAAATCAAATGGCCGGGAAAAATCCTTTTCCCGATCAGGCGGTGGCGATACCGATGCAAAGGAGGAATATGAAAATGGCGCGGAACATACGGACGATTACAATTGCCCTGCTCCTCGTGGCCTCGTGGACGTTCTCCGTTTCTGCCGACCAACGGTTCGATATCAGATCGCGTCTGAAACTCGAACTGCTCCGACAGAACCGCGAGGCGGGCAGTCCCTTAACCAGACAGCAAATTGGGGATTTCTGTCAGGCCATGACCAAGCCGGCCGCCGAGATTCGGCAGACACCGAGTATCGATGTGGGCTTCCACGACGCACCCGGTCCGGCAACCGACGGGAGCATCCCGCTTGGCGACCGGATTCCGCTCATCCTCGTTCACGGAAGCAGCAGCGATGTTATCAGCGACGGAGAATTCGGACGGCCGCTCAATGACATGGAACGGTGGATTTCGTATCTCGAAGCGTTCAACGCCGACTCCGATTTCTCCAGTAGTTTCAAGGTCTACCGATTCGTTTACGACAGCCGGCTGGGAATCGAACAGAACGGCGCGAGTCTGGTCAGCGTCATCGACAACATCAGCAGTTATTCGGGTTGGGAAAATGAAGACCTTGACGGCAAGGACTTCCTTGTGCTGGCGCACAGCATGGGCGGCCTGGTCGCGCGAGCGGCGATGAACACGCAATTCACGCAGGGAATCGATGCGGGAGACTATTTCGGCGACCACGTCATCAACCTGGTCGCCCTTGGTGCCCCGCACCGGGGTTCTCCTTGGGCGATTCCGGCGTGGGTGTACGACAGCGTGCTCCGAGGTTCGGGGATGACCGAGCTCGATTTTTATTTTGCCTACGTCCTTCACTGGGGCTTCGAGCCCTACGAAGGAGAATTCGACCTGGCCTGGGACAACTACGATGACGGCCTGCCGTTGACCGACATGATCACTCACCGCGAGCTGTTCATACCTACAATGAAGGATGTCGGCGGTGGTCCCGACCAGCATCGCGAGTCGCTGGTGAATCCGTATCCCGGCGATTTGAATTCCATTGACATGTTCACGGGCAACCTGATTCTCTATTGCGCCGAGAATCCGCCCGCAAGCCATGTCAACACCATCTTCGACCTCAGCTTCTATTACGCTCTCGGAATCCTGAACGAACATCATCTGCTCGGGTTTACGAGCAACAAGCTCGCAACGATAATCGCGGGCGACCTCGGCGAGGGCGGGCTGAAACCGTACGGCAACAACGACGGTCTCGTGCCGGCGGCAAGCGCTGTTTTCGACGGCGAGATGGTTTCCGAGGTGATTTATCTCGATAATTCCGATCACCTGAGCCTGCTCGACAACTCATTGGCGGTCGATGCCGTTGTGAACAAGCTGCTTGACATTGCGACGGGACAGTAACCGGAAATATTTCGGCGATAGTCTCGGTCGCTCGCATTACAGACCAAACGGCGTTCAAACCGGTAGAGTAGGGAGGGTTCCGCCCTCCCTACTCTACCGTCTCTGCGGTTCAAATTCTTCGTCTTTCTGCCCTTTCCCCGTGATGTCGCACCGTGGTCAAATGTCGAAGAATCCTTTTCCTCACGCCAAGCCGCTGAGACGCCAAAAAACAAAAGCCAATCCGTGTTAATCCGTGAAAGCAGAGGGGTTCAAGGTTCAAAGGTTCAGGGTTCAAAGTCGCTGGTGGGCGCGAGAGTCTCGGATGAGGCCATAGTAAGCGAAGACCCGGCGGGACATCATAACCCGCAGGCGAGCCAAGGGCCTCTGGACTGGATAGCCGGGGTAAGACGGAACCGAAGCCGGAAGCGCAAATGCTTCTCCGTGAGAGGAGCTACAGGAGCCCGAGACGCCGGCTTTAGCCGCGTATAAGCTGCCATGAGGATGGCGTATGCGGGCCAACGCGCTTCAGCCGTGTGAGTGTCAGCGAAGGTCGCGGTTGAATTCCAGTTTGAAGCCGTACTGGGGAAAACCCGGCGTGCGGAATTTTAGAGGGGGGAGCAGGAAACGTGATGCATGGTCTGGTGGCCATTTGCCACGAAACCGGAAACGATGGATACTGCGGAAGTCATTGACCTAAACGTGCGCGCGCCTGCTCTCTACTCGGCGGTTCAAAAGTTTGGTTGCGGCTGCGCCGCGCCGTGGACTCGCAGCCTTTCATGGCGCGACACAGTTTTTCGTTGACGGTTTTCTGCGATTGGAGTAAAATCAGACAAACGGGCGCGGTTGATGTGAGTCCCTCGTCGTCCGGCCGTTTTTCGAAATCGGGAGGGAGACCGGATTGAATCTGGAACAGGTGCTCGACAGCGTCAGAAGTTCGCGCGACTTCGCGAAATGCGTCACCGAATGGCGCGAGATACCGCCCCGGGCGGCTGTCCTCGAAGAGTTTCCGGACCGGGTCGACGAGCGGATTCGGCACGTACTGCGCAAGCGGGGAATCGAGCGGCTGTACTCGCATCAGCGGAGCTCGCTGGACCGGCTCGAGGCGGGCGAGAACATCGTCATCGTCACGCCGACGGCGTCCGGGAAGACGCTGTGCTACAATCTTCCCGTTCTGAACACGGTTCTTTCGGACCGCGACGCGCGGGCGTTGTATCTCTTTCCCACCAAGGCGCTTTCGCAGGACCAGATGGCCGAGCTTCACACCCTGATTACGGCGCTCGGCGAGGACATTCGAACGTATACCTACGATGGCGACACGCCGTCATCGGCCCGGAAGGCCATCCGCCATTCGGGCCACATCGTCGTCACGAACCCCGACATGCTTCACACGGGTATCCTGCCTCATCACACGAAGTGGATAAAACTGTTCGAGCGATTGAGATACGTCGTCATAGACGAACTCCATCATTATCGCGGAGTGTTCGGCAGCCATGTCGCGAACGTGATGAGACGATTGCGAAGGCTCTGCGAATTCTACAACTCTTCGCCCCGGTTCATCTGCTGTTCGGCGACGATTGCGAATCCCGACGAGCTTGCCGAGAAAATAGTCGGGCAGCCGGTCTCGCTCGTGGACAACAATGGCGCTCCCTCGGGGAAAAAGCACTTCATCTTGTACAATCCGCCGGTTGTGAATCGCGAACTGGGCATCAGGCGATCGGTCGTTTCCGAGTCGAGCGAAATCGCAAAGAAGTTCTTGAGCAAGGACATCCAGACAATCGTGTTCGGGCGGAGCCGCCTCCGGGTGGAAATACTTGTCACCTACCTGAAGGAGGCGGTGCGAAAGCAGCGGAAGCCGGACAGGCTGGTCCGGGGTTATCGCGGCGGCTATCTGCCCAATCAGAGGCGCGAAATCGAGCGCGGCCTGCGAAGCGGAGACATCATGGCCGTTGTGAGCACGAACGCGCTGGAGCTGGGAATCGACATCGGTGAGCTCGACGCCAGCATTATGGCCGGTTATCCGGGCACGATAGCCAGCTCGTGGCAGCAGGCGGGCAGAGCAGGCAGGCGCAACAAGGTCTCCGCCGCCGTGCTGGTCGCCAGCAGCGCTCCGATAGACCAGTTCCTGATAAATCATCCCGAATATTTTTTCGCCCAGCCGCCGGAGAACGGAATAATCGACCCGAACAACCTGATCATCCTGATGAGCCATATCAAATGCGCCGCTTTCGAACTGCCGTTCCGCGACGGCGAGACGTTCGGGGTCGATTCCATCGATGAAATTCTCCGGTTTCTCGAAGAACATCATATTCTGCGGCATGTGGATGGCAGATGGCATTGGACCGCCGACGTGTATCCCGCTGAAGAAATCAGCCTGAGGAGCGCATCCCCGGAAAACGTCATCATAATCGATGTCACCGACCACGCGAAGGTCATCGGGGAAATCGACCTCCAGAGCGCTCCGCTCGTCGTTTACGAGGGCGCCATCTACATTCACGAGAGCCGGCAGTACACAATCGAGCAATTCGACTACGAAAACCAGAAGGCGTACGGCCGCGAGGTCGACGTCGATTACTACACCGACGCGGAATCGAAGACGACCATCAAGGTGCTCGATGTTGCCGCCCGGACGGAAAACGCGAGCGGCGGCAAAGCGCACGGCGAGGTGAGCGTCACGACATTGCCGGTGATGTACAAGAAAATCAAGTTCCATACACACGAGAATATAGGGACCGGCCGCATTCACTTGCCCGAGCAGGAGATGCATACAACATCGTACTGGCTCGATTTTCGGCCGGACTCCATAGAAAGCGCCGGAATCGGCGAATCCGACCTCGGCGGCGGGTTGAAGGCTCTCTCGAACGTGCTCGTCAATGTCGCTCCCATCTACATCATGTGTGATCCCAGGGATATTTGCTCGGTGAGCATGGTGCGTTCGCCGTTCACTCAACGCCCGACTATTTTCATCTACGATAATTACCCGGGAGGCGTCGGCTACAGTCAGAAGATATTCAGGTTACACGAAACATTGCTGGAGGTCGCGCGCGAACTGATGACCCGGTGCGGCTGCCAGAACGGATGTCCTTCATGCGTTGGGCCCGCGCTGGAAGTCGGTGAGACCGGCAAGAAGAGCGCGCTCAGGCTTCTGGAAATGGCAATGGCAGCGCCCGCGAGATGAACCTCAGAGATAAGCTCGAAAGATATAACCCTGCGTCAAGCCCGACGAAAACGTGTCCCCGCCGCCCGGGTTTGCCATCCTCCTCGTACGAATGTGACCACAAGGTTTGCGTTTTCCCTCCCTCCCACACCCATGGGGCATGCTCCGTGGGGGCGCTGGGCGAGCGCTATCCGAACGCGGCCGGGCTGTTACTCAGAAGTTCGCCCGACGCGCTCATTTCCGGACGGATGGCTTTCCTGGACACCGAGACCACCGGCCTCTCGGGCGGCGCGGGCACATGCGCCTTTTTGGTTGGAATCGGCCACTGGTCCGCCGACGGTTTTGTCGTCGAACAGTTTCTCATGCGCGATTTTCCCGCCGAGCAAGATATGCTCGAAAAGGCATCAAAATTGCTCCGGAATTTCGATGTCATCGTCAGTTACAACGGGCGCGCATACGATTTGCCGATCATGGAAGGACGCTTGCTGTTGAACGGGATTCGAAGCAAACTGGGCGACAGGCCGCACCTCGACGTGCTGCACCCCGCTCGCCGGCTCTGGAAACACCGGCTTGCCGACTGCAGCCTGAAGTCCGTCGAAAGGCATGCGCTCGGCTACAGGCGCGTGGGTGACATCGAGGGATGGATGATACCGGAAACCTTTTTCAAATATCTCCGCTCCGGTGAAAGAAACCTGCTCGAACCCATACTGGAGCATAACAGGCTCGACCTTCTGTCCCTCGCCCTTATCACACAACTCGTTTTGAAGGCGGTCGACTCGCCTCACGACGCGCCGTTCGGCCACGGGCTGGACTGGTACGGACTCGGCACATTGTTCGAGCAATATCGATGCCCGGAGGAAGCCGTCCATTGCTTCAGACGCGCGATGTCGCTTGGTTTGCCGGAGGAAGCAAGAGGCCGCTGCGTGAAATCGCTTTCGCTTACGTACAAGAGAGAAGGGGAGTGGCGCGATGCCGCACAGCTATGGAGCTGCTCGCTGCGCGAGCCCCAGGCCGACCATGCTCATCGATGCTTCGCGCTCGAGGAACTCGCGAAATTTTACGAACACAGGAAGGGCGACCTGAACGCCGCTCGGGAGACCTGCCAAAAAGCCATTTCGATACTCGAAACGAAGGCGGCGCTCTCGGGGGCGAATGTCGCTCGGGAGCTCGGGAGGTTCGAGCACCGTTTGAGAAGAATAAAGAGAAAAATTCGGAAGAGGAACGATGCGTAGCCGAAGATTGCTTCTATTCGCGATATGTCTATTGTTGTGCCTGGTCGCGGCGCCGTCCGCGCTCGGAGAAGACACAGTCTCGGCAAAGGTCCTCGGCAAGCGCATCGACGAGATTCTGGAAAAACATGGCCCGGACGCGAGCAAATGGGCCATTGAAGTGGTCTCGCTCGATTCGGGAAAGGTTCTCTATGGACGAAACGCAGAATCCGCCATGATACCGGCCTCGAACGTTAAGCTGTTCACCGCGGCGGCGGCGCTTTTCTACCTGGGACCGGACTTCACCACGCGCACCTCGGTCTGTTTCGGAGGGGAACTCGGCGACGGCGGAGTCCTGAACGGCGACCTGATACTCTACGGAAGGGGCGACCCGAACATTTCGGGTCGGTTTACCGACAGCCCGACCGCAATCTTTGAGGAGTTTGCCGGCTCCCTCAAAGCTCTCGGGTTGCGAGAAGTGCGCGGCGATGTGGTGGGGGACGACAGCTATTTCGATTCCGAGTATTTCGGTCCGTGGCCCGAAAAGGATTCCCGGAAGTGGTATGCGGCCCGCGTGAGCGCGCTCTCGTTCAACGACAACTGCATCGATATTTATTTATGGCCGGGACAATCGGCGGGCGCACGGGCGAAGGTCGCCTGTTCTCCCGCCACATCGTATGCCCGCCTCGTCAACAGGGCCACAACCACGAACCGGAAGCATAATTCCGTGTGGGTCTCCCCCGGAACCAACGATTCGACAATCGTGGTCGGTGGAAGCGTCTGGTCCGGGAAAAAGGAGCAAATCCTCTATTATGCCGTAGATTCTCCCGCACTCTACGCGGCCACCGTTTTCAAGGAGACCCTCGAGCGCGAAGGGATTCCGGTTTCCGGGAAGGCTCGCGGGCTGGCCTCGCCGGGCAGGTCGGCCGTTCCGCCGGGAGCTGTTGCGGTTGTCGAGCACGAGTCACAGCCTCTCTCTGAAATGATTAAGGTCGTGAACAAGCGGAGCCAGAACCTTCATGCCGAACTCATTCTCAAACAATTGGGGCTCCATGCGGGCAATGGGCCGACTTTCGAAGGCGGGATAGAAGCCGTCCGCAAGTTTTTGGCGAAGGCGGGAATCAATTCCGAGGCGGTGCAAATATACGATGGTTCCGGACTCTCCCGCTCGAATCGGGCGAGCGCCCATGCGATTGTCGAGTTGCTCAAGTTCATGGACCAAAGCAAATGGCGAGATGTGTTCAGGGAATCGCTCGCCGTCGCGGGCGTGGATGACTCGCTGAAAAGCATGTCAAAGTCCGTAGCGCCGGAAGCAATTCGCGGCAAAACAGGCTCGCTGAAAGGAGTGCTTGCCTTCTCAGGTTATGCGGACGGGACATGGGAGCGGCTGGCGTTCGCCATCGTGGTCAACGATGGTGAAGGGAAGCCATACGAGCTGCGGCAAATCAGGGACAGGATTTGCAAAGAGCTGGCTGAGTTCTGAATCGAGTGCGCACGCGCGCAGCGGCCTAATCTTTCGCGTCAAGCTCTGCATTTTTTGAGGACCGAGCCGAACGCCTGTTTCATGCATTCGGGACAATACGTGTGCGAGGCGTGCTCCATGGCTTCGTACGGCCGACGAACTTTCACCCATTTCCCGCTCTTCCGCACTTTGAGACACACGCAGCATTGTATTACCGGGCTCTTCTCTTTCATTTTTCCTCCCGAATCGCAGGCCTTGCGCTTTCCAAAGAACAATTTTGAAGTCAAATTCGATGCCATTCTCCGTTCCTTGTCCATAAGTGTATCGCGTTGAAGGTGTTACATCGTGCCGACCCATCCATGTCCTTTGACATATCGACCGATTGTGAGGTAATTTCTTCCTTGAAATAGCGAGACGGGGAAGAAATTTCCGATATGGTTCATCCGGTAATCGAATCTGTCCCACGCTTGCTCATGCAGGTTATTGGGGGACACCATGCCGCATGATGTCCCCCAATAACCGAAACGCCAGCGAAGGGGGCTGTGAGACTGTCCCACGGTTCATGGTGAAGGTTGTTCGCTTCGGGAACAGTCCCGATTCTACGGCACTTCGTGCCCGTAAATCTGGGACAGTCCCCTGCGCTTGGTAATCGTGAGACGGATTCACTGTACTCAATTACGGAATCGCCCCGTCTTTTGCGTTGAGCGCAGCGAAATCACGCGGACTCGCTGGACCATTCCCCGGCTTGACCGGGAATCCAGTTATTCCTTCGCTGAGGGAATCCCGCGCTTCGCGTGACCGCGCAATCCGCGGGATAGAATAGGGACTGTTCCCGAAGCGACCATCAGTAAATTATCGGACACACTCACTGTCCCCTGAGTAAAAATCACCCCGTGGACTTATCGGATGCGCTCTCGGTTCCCGCAGCACGGATCAGCGAATCGCGAGGTAAATGCAATTCTCCGATTCCAGTGATTTATATCACAGAAAGTCAGGTGTTTTTGAGGTAACATAAGTATGGACAAATAAGAAGACATTCGAAATTCGGCGGTAAACCATGAATGACAAGCTTCCGGAAACGAAAGACGTGACAGAAGTCGTGACCTGTCGGGCGGGCGGAGAACCCGGTTGTCCGATGGCGGTCATCGATGTGAAATGCGTGGCCCGAAAACTGGGGGAGATGCTCGATGCCCCGGAGATTAAGCGCCGGTTGGAAGAGCGGTTGTCAAAGCCGTTCAACTTTCACAGCCAGTTTTGCGTCGCCGTCACCGGCTGCCCGAACGCCTGCGCTCAACCGCAGATACGCGATTTCGCAGTCATCGGACGCGGGAACGTTGAATTCGACGAATCGCTTTGCAACGAGTGCGCTCTGTGTGAAAAGGCTTGCAAGGAAGGAGCGTTGGTTCTCGTCGAGGGCAAGCCGGTCATCGATAAAGAGCGCTGCATAGGTTGCTCGGACTGTGTGCGGGCATGTCAGAGCGACGCCCTGCACGTTGCCGGCGCGCGGCACGAGGTCGCGGTTGGCGGCAAACTCGGTCGGCATCCGCGCCTGGCGGAAAAGGTCGCAGAATTCGGGACACCCGACGAAGTCGCGGAATGCCTGCGCCGAACGATTGAACTGCTTCTCGCGGAAGGAGAAAAGGGCGAGCGCTTGGGTGCGTTGCTCGAGCGGTTGGGGCGTCCCCCGACCTCGTTGCTTTAAACCACATCACGCTACTCTTCACGCCATATGCCCGCGACTCGCCGATGGAAGCGGCGCCTGCCCCTTGACTTCAGAATGAACGGGCTTGCGGAAAGACGCTCTACTGCCCGATTCCGCACCAACTCTGCAAAGCGTCCTCCAAACTTCGGTCAGACGACGCATCGGACACTCCACCTGTTCCACTGCGCATTTTGTTTGTGGGAAAATAGCGCGTAATTTCATTGTTTCTGTTGCACCCGAACGCTCTCTTCTGGCTGCGCGGCATGCAGAACTTGGTATAGGACTTGCTCTTGTTGCTATGCTGTTCGGTGTAGCGAGACGGTGCGGTCAAAAATGGTAAGTTGTGTCTGGCGCGTCGATGCAATTTCCCGCACACGTTGGCGCAAAGCCTGTTTGGTTTTGTTTGTATGTTTTTGGAAACAGAGGCGTTAGCAGGTTACCCGCCGCCATTGGGGCGAACCGTTCTCCAAGGCGGATAACGGGACAGGACAAGGGACGGGGCGAATAATGCGCAGGCGCTCAAAGGATGCCCACTCCCTTTGTGGTTAAAAAGGCACAAAAGTTGTCGGTTTTGTTCGCGAAAACAATACAATTCGTATCGTTTTTGTATCGAAATTATCTGGTAACCTTATGGCCGTGGAAACGGTGAAAATGTCCGATAAGAGGGTTTTCTATGGTTCAACACGCTGCTCATAAATAATTCAGCTATTCATGTCAGGTTCGCGTTTTTTTATCCGCCTTGCTTTTTCGGGAGAAATCGCTATGAAAATCAGGCTCGGGGATTTGCTTGTGCTCAACAAACTCATTACCGAGGATGAACTCCGCCTGGCTCTGGAAAGCCAGCAACTGTCGAACAAGAGGCGCATCGGTGAAATACTCATCGAGAGTAACCGCGTCTCAAAAACTGACCTCCTCAAAATGCTCGCGCTCCAATTGGAACTCCCATTCCTCGACCTTGAATCATTGGAAATAGACTCGAAGACCGTGAAGGTATTTCCGAAAAACCTTGCCTTGAAATACGGTTGCCTTCCGATTAAAAGAGACGGAGACCACCTTCTCGTCGTGATGTCCGACCCGCTGAACCTCCAGGCTATCGACGACTTGAATCAACTGACTAAATGCGACCTGAAACTTGCAATGGCGGACCCGACCCAAATCGAGCAAGCAATCAAAAAATACCATAAAGCGGACAGCGCGTCAGAGATTTCCGAATCTCTTCCCGGATTGGACGGTCTCTTCAGCGTCGTAACGCTTGCAGAAAGCGAAAATGGCAAAGAGGAGGACCTAAGCGATTTGAAGAATCAGAGTCAGCAGGCCCCTATCGTGAAGATAGTCAACATAATTATTAACGAGGCAATCGAGGAACACGCCACCGACATTCATATGGAGCCTCAAGCGGATTCGCTGATTGTCCGTAACAGAATCGACGGAGTGCTTTATGAAATGCATCATCTCCCCCAGTGGATACATCGGCCGGTCGTATCACGAATCAAGATCATGGCTAATATGGACATAGCGGAGAAGAGAATCCCCCAGGATGGAAAGATGAGAATTTCCGTCGGGCGCCGGTATTTTGACCTTCGAATATCCACGCTCCCAATGGTCTTCGGAGAGAAGGTCGCAATCCGGCTGCTCGAAAGGAAAAGCAGCCACGTGAAACTGGACGACCTCGGGTTCATACCATCACAACTGGAGCAGATGCGCCGTTTCAATACGCGTAAACAAGGACTTGTTCTGATCACCGGCCCTACCGGCTCCGGCAAGAGCACAACGCTGAACTCGATTCTTCACGAAATCAGGACTCCGAGAATTAATATTGTCACCGTGGAGGATCCGGTGGAGTATGAGATTCCAAAAGTGAACCAGGTGCAGGTGAATCCGAAAGCGGGACTCACGTTTCCCTACGTGCTCCGCTCAATCCTGCGTCAGGACCCCGATGTGATAATGGTGGGGGAGATACGCGACCCCGAAACAGCCGAGATCGCCCTGCGCGCCGGAATGACCGGCCATCTTGTGTTCAGCACGCTTCACACCAACGATGCGCCTTCTGCGGTGACGCGCCTTGTGAACCTCGGCATGCCCCCGTTCTTCGTAAGCTCCACGCTCCTTTACGTTTTGGCGCAACGGCTTGTCAGAAAGCTTTGCAAACACTGTGTGGAGGTCTACGAACCATCTTTGGAGGAATATGAACAGGTGGAGTTGATTCTGCCTGAAGCCAAGACACTGACGTGGCGGAGGGGAAGAGGATGCCGGCACTGCAAGCACAGGGGTTTTTCCGGGCGAATGGCCGTGGGAGAACTGTTGGCGGTCAACAACGATTTGAGGAAGTCAATTGAAAACCAGGAACCCGAATCGGTCATCCAGACCCTCGCAAAACTCAACGGGATGAAATCGTTGCTTTCCGATTTTGTCGAAAAGGTTGCCATCGGGGAGACCGCTGCGAGTGAAATTTGGAATGTCGTTGTTGCGGAAGAGTCAATTCCCGAAGTCTGTCCGAGATGCTCCGTGCGAATCGAGCGCTCATACATCGCGTGCCCGGCTTGTGGCTTTACGCTCAAGGATAAATGTCCCGAGTGTGGTCGATTTCTTGAAAAGAACTGGCGGTTCTGTCCGAGCTGCAACAGAGAGCGTTGCCATGCGCCCGAATTCTCGGGGGTCAGCAGGCTCTAGCGGATGAGCCCGGCAACCGGGTTCGCAACCGCGGCCTGAAAGAGGATTTCATGAATGGGACGGTATGGCCCGACACATTGCCTGGAATGAACGGTGAAAAAACATCGCCGCAAACGAAAAAAAAGTGAAGGGGAAAACATTGTTTTCCCCTTCACCAGTGCAGACAGGTCGGTTAAAACTGTTTTGTTACGGACAATAATCGTAACCTATATCGACAATACCGCCATTCAGAGCCGCGTAGATCGGCGACATCGGCCAATCC
>CAYVQZ010000049.1:0-10095 GCA_964453435.1 uncultured bacterium | reverse complement strand
GATTGTTCACGCAAGCAGAACGACGGGCCGACTCTCTTGCCTTTGCCAGGGCTGGTAGCAGAATCGCAGCTAAGATACCAATGATGGCGATAACCACCAGCAGCTCGACAAGAGTGAAGCCCTTGCGGCCACGAAACAGTTTGCTCATAATCAAATTACCCCTTTCTTCTCACCAATCAAACACATGCCGATTCCCCCCTGCACAAAATCGGTTAGATTGTGCCGTTTGAAAAAAGTAATAACTCCGATTTGTTAGGTATCGGCTATCGCAGATTGGTTCATTTAGTGAGGAGATACAACATTTTGAAAGGGCAATTAGAAGTATATCACGCCAGCGCCGGCTTGTCAACAACTTTTTCGAAACAACCTCTTGCTGCATGTATAAGAAATAATATTGCTTTTTAATGAATGCCGCCGCGCAATCCGCAAAATGCGCACGCACGGGTTCATATGAGCCCGGACCCGGCTCTCTCTACGCTCGCATCTCGCACAACCGTCAAGCCGTGGGACAGGCTCACCTCGGCATATCGGCGAGAAGTCATTTCACAATTTGCAGCGCTTCTCGAAACTCCGGCGAATCGGAGCGCCCGAGTATTTCGTACATCGCCATCTCGGCGCAGGATATGACCGCGCCCGCTTGCTCCATCTTCCGCAACCCGCTCTTATGGTCTCGTTTTCTTCGAGACGCGCACGCATCCGCGATAACATGCATCGAGTACCCGGATTCGAGGCCGTCCAAAACGGTCTGCTCCACGCATATGTGAGTTTCGATTCCGCATATCATTAGTTGATTCGACCGATGCCTGGTCAATGCGTCTATGAAAGCCGGTTCGCCGAAACAACTGAAACTGACTTTTTCAATCGGTTTGAGGTTCGAGAGTTCGGATTGCGCCTCCTGCACGGTGGGTCCCAAGCCGCGCGGATATTGCTCGGTCCAGATAATCGGCAGATTCATGATGTTCGCGAATCGGATTAGTTTGACGCAATTCCGCACGAACTCGCCGGGTTCCTTGAACGCCGCCAGAAGCTTTTCCTGGTAGTCGACGACAAGGAGCGAAACCTTTTCTCTCGAAAGAATCCATCTGTGCCGCATTTTTTTCTCCCCAATTCCGTCATGTCAGGGAAATGAGCCGAATCATTCACGGGGCTTGGCCAGTATCTCGAGCACCTTGAGTTCATGGAACCTCTTGGAAGCGGCTGACCGAAGAAGCGCGACGGTGTCGGCGCCCCTTCCCGTTCCTGCAACGGCAAGGACTTCCTCTTTTTCCGGTATCAACCCGGCATCGCATGCCTCCATCACGATTTCGCAGACCACCTTGATGCCTTGTCCGAGGCGTCTGAGGGTCAAGGCGACAAGGGTGGTGGGGTACACGCCTTGAAACTGTGAGGCGAGGGAGGTCTCCAGAGAATGAGTGAGTATTGTTCCCGTATATATCTTGCCGTTTGCTTTCAAGATTCGTTCGCGATTTGTTTCGGTCAGTTCCGTCTCGTTCGGCGCTCGGAAACCGGCGCTGTGAGTGACGGCGACGAGGTTTACCCCCGTGCCGGAGAGAGCCTCCGCCAAAGCCGCGCCCGTGTTTCCCCATGTGGTCGCGACAACCACGTGCCGGATGCCGTCAAGGACGGCCCGTCGAGAGACTTCTATGCACCGGTCGGTGTTCTCAGGTCCTGCCTTCTTGAAGTAGTGTACTGTTTTCTCCACTTTTGCGCTCCCCTCACACAAGGCGGGTGTCGTATTTTCAAGGACTTATCGCCGGCCGCAAAGCACTTCCAGATGCGCGACTGCGGAAGAGCCGAGCGCCTTGCCGTAGCCGCCCTCGAGCATTGAAATCAGGCGGCCGGCGCAATGTTTTTGGGCTGTCTCGAGAACCATTTGTGTGAGCCAGGCATATCCATCATCGGTAAGTTGCATGGACGCAAGGGGGTCGTTCATGTGTCCGTCGAACCCGGCGGAAACGAGGACGAAGTCGGGCCGGAACACGTCTGCAACCGGGGGCAGCATTTTGCTGAACACCTGCTGGTACTCCTTGTCTCCGCAGCCCGCCTTCAGCGGCGCATTGACCGTATAGGTCTCGCCCGTTCCGACGCCGCCTTCCTGCATACTGCCCGTGCCGGGATAATGCGGGTATTGGTGAGCGCTAAAATAGAGGACCGCCGGGTCGTCATAGAAAATCTCTTGTGTGCCGTTTCCATGATGAACATCCCAGTCCACTATGAGCACTCTTCTGATTCCGCACTCACGCTGCAGATACCTGGCGGTCACGGCGATGTTGTTGAACAGACAAAAGCCCATCGCGCGATCGCTCTCGGCATGGTGGCCCGGCGGACGAACCGCACAGAACGCATTCTCAACGTCACCCCGCAGAATCGCATCGGCGGCGGTGATTCCCGCCCCTGCCGCGAAGAGAGCCGCCTCGAACGATTTTTCCGAGACCACCGTGTCCATGTCGATGTGTTGCAGCGTCGGACCGCAGAGGTTTTTGATCGACCGAATCAACCCTTCCGTGTGCGCCCAGCCCAGGTATTGTTCGGGGCACGCCGAAGGAGTAAGATGCGCCAGCGCTTCATAGAGATTTGCGGTTTGAACGGCTTCGAGGATTGTCGAAAGCCTATCGGGCCGCTCCGGATGCCATGAGCCCGTGAAATGTTCGAGATAAATGGGATGGAATACGAAACCTGTCTTGCGCATATGTCCGTACCGGAGTGTGAGGGTGCGCGAACGGAAAATTCGTGAACCTTATGATAGCACAGTCCTTCCCGCAGCGCAACCCTCGTTCAACGCCAATTAACGACGCGACTTCTATGCCTTCAACGAGGGACGGGGTCATCGTTCCTCGTTGCCAATCGGTCAGAACTGATGGTATAGTCGTCCCGATCCTCGGGAGCGTTCGGAACGGTGAATGTCTTTGCGTACTCCGCCGGTCGCATTCTCACAGAACGTCGGGATTGTTTGCGGAAAAGGAGGATGAGAGATGCAGTATTTCGGGTCATTGAACGCGGTGGCATTCTTGCGAAACTGCCGCAGCGCGCGAGTCTCCAGCTTCGACACTTCCGGCGGAAACGCCGATTTTCGCGTGTTCTATCCCGGCGGCAAAGAAACGATAGCCGACCTCGAAGGGCCCGGAGTCGTGCGGCATATCTGGACCACGCTCGCATGCGAAGAGCCGGCATACCTTCGGAAGGTGGTTATCAGGATGTATTGGGATGACGAAGACCAGCCCAGCGTGGAAGCTCCCATAGGCGACTTCTTCGGGCTGGGCCACGCTCGGACGAACTACTTCACGTCGCTTCCGTTTTCCATGTTCGACCGCGGCTTCAATTGTTATTTCCCCATGCCGTTCTATCGTGCCGCAAGAATCGAAATGCAAAGCGAGTGTTCGGAACTGCCGGTAATATTGTACTTCTATGTCGACTATGAAATTCATGAAGAGTTGCCGGAGGGGCTGGGCACATTCCATGCGCAGTGGAGAAGAGAGAATCCATGTGTGCCGGCGAGCTTGTTGAATGCTCAGAACGTGGATGGGAAGGAAAATTATGTTGTGCTCGAGGCCGAGGGACACGGGCACTACGTCGGGTGTCATCTCAACATAGACGCCCTTTCACCCGGCTGGTGGGGTGAAGGGGACGACATGTTTTTTGTCGATGGTGAAAAGTGGCCGCCCGCTATCCATGGAACCGGAACCGAGGACTATTTCTGCGGCGCCTGGAATTTCAATTATGTCAAGCGCGAGTTCTGTTCGCCCTATTACGGGTATCATCTGAAAGGGAACGACGATTACACCGGCCAACACTCGATGTATCGGTACCACATCGAGGACCCCATCGTGTTCCACCGCTCGATTTGTTTCTCAATCGAGCATGGACACGCAAACAACATGGGGCATGACTATTCGAGCACGGCATACTGGTACCAGCGAGAACCGCACAAACATTTCGTAGACCTTCTGCCGGTAGGCAGGCGATTGCCACGACCGGGCTGAAACTCCTTGTCACGCCAATCGGCGCACAGACGAGCACGCTCTCCCGCACCCGTCGATATTCGTGTCTGCCGAGGCCGCCAGGGCCTTTACTTTTGACCCGGGTTTGTACTAGATTAGCAAAAATTCAAAGCTCTTGTTGGAATGAAATGCGGGGATTCCATTATGGTGAACATGAAGAAGAAAAACGAGAGCAAGAACATCGGCATGATTTCCGTTCGTTTCGCCGGCACGGACGGGGTATCGCTCGAAACGCAAAAGTGGGCCGACGTCCTCGAGGACATGGGGCACACGTGCTTCTATTTTGCGGGCGAGCTCGACCGGCCGGCAGAACGCTCGATGCTGGTGGAGGAAGCCCATTTCAAGCATGACGATATCAAAGATGTCTATTCCAGATGTTTTGAAACGCCGATGCGGACTCCCGAGGTCACGCGGAAGATAACCGAGCTGACCGAATACCTCAAGGTCAAACTGTACGAATTCATCGAGAGGTTCGAGATAGACCTTCTGATTCCGGAAAACGCGATCACGATTCCGCTCAACCTGCCTCTCGGGATCGCTGTCACAGAACTGATAGCAGAGACCAAAATGCCGGCAATCGCGCATCATCACGACTTCTTCTGGGAGCGAAAGCGCTTCCTCGTGAATTCGGCATGGGATTATCTAAACATGGCTTTCCCGCCGCACCTCCCGAGCATCCTCCACGTGGTGATTAACAGTTCCGGAGCGAATCAGCTCGCCCTGAGAACCGGCATCTCTTCCACTCTCATCCCGAATGTCATGGATTTTGACAATCCTCCTCCTCCCCCCGACGACTATGCGTCCGACGTCAGGCAATCGTTCGGCATCAGAGACGACGAGCTCCTCATTCTTCAGCCCACGCGCGTTGTAAAGAGAAAGGGAATCGAAACCTCCATCGAACTTGTCCGGCGCCTGGGCAGGAAGGCAAAGCTCGTCATTTCGCACGCTTCGGGCGATGAAGGACATGGGTACGAACAGCGCGTGCGGGAATATTCTGCGTTATTCGATGTTGACACACTGTTCGTCTCCGAAACAATAGGAGAGAAGCGCGGAACAAAAGATGACGGCGGAAAAATCTACACGATTTGGGATGTCTACCCCCACGCGGACCTCGTCACCTATCCTTCCACATTCGAGGGATTCGGAAACGCTTTCCTGGAAACACTCTATTTTAGAAAGCCGATTGCTGTGAATATGTATTCCGTGTATTCGATCGACATCAAGCCAAAGGGATTCAAAGTGATCGAACTTGATGACCACGTGACCGAAAGCAGCCTCCGGCTGACTCGCCAGTTGCTGGCCGATAAGAAGTTGACCGAGGAACTGGTTGAACACAACTACAGCCTGGGGATGCGCTACTACTCGTACAGGGTTTTGAGAAAACACCTGAGCACGCTGATTTCGGAATGTTTCGGTTATTGAGAAAACCCGTCCGCAACGTCCGCCATCGTCAACCGGGCCGACTCTCTTTTCCGCCACAACTTTTCGTTGGACCCTTGATTCGCCGCCGCAGGTAATTCAGGAATATCTGGGAAATGCGCAAATGGGTTTTGGGTGTTAGAATTGAATGAGCGCGGGGGAAGACGTTCATATAGCAGCCGGCGTGGAGAAAGGGGAACAGAAATGGCAAAGAACCTTGCCGAGAGGCTCATCGAAGAGCATTTAATTGAAGGGAAAATGTCTTCGGGTGAGGAGATCGGGATTCGGATAGACCAGACGCTGACGCAGGACGCCACCGGAACGATGGTTTATCTCGAGTTCGAATCGCTCAACATTTCACGCGTGCAAACAGAACTCTCGGTCAGCTATATCGACCATAACATTATTCAAACCGACTACAAGAACGCTGACGACCATCGGTTTCTCGAATCGGCCGCTTCCAAGTTTGGCGTGTACCTCTCGCCTCCCGGAAACGGTGTGTCGCACCATGTGCACAGAGAGCGGTTCGGTATTCCCGGCAAATCGCTCCTGGGGTCGGACAGCCACACGACCACCGGCGGGTGTCTTGCCATGCTTGCCATCGGCGCCGGCGGTGTGGAAGTGGCAATGGCCATGGCTGGAAAACCCTTTTATATGATGTACCCCAAAATCTGGGGCATTCGGGTTACCGGAAAGCTTTCACCGTGGGTGTCGGGAAAAGATGTAATTCTTGAACTGCTTCGAAGATACAAATGCAACGCCGGCATTGGGAAAATCATGGAGTTCTTCGGGCCGGGCGTGAAAAATCTTGATATGAGCGCTCGAGGGACCATTGCAAACATGGGGGTGGACATAGGGGCTACCGCCTGCATTTTCCCTTCGGACCAAGTCACGCGAAGATATCTCGCTCTGAACGCTCGCGAGGAGGAGTGGCGCGAGTTGAAGGCGGGCGGGGGAGCCGAATATGACGAGGTCACCGAACTGGACCTGTCTGCAATCGAGCCGCTCGTTGCGTGTCCCTCCAATCCCGACAATGTGAAGACCGCGGCCGAACTGGAGGGCGCCGAAATCCACCAAGTGATCGTGGGAAGCTCGACGAACGGGTCCTACCGGGATTTGATGATCGCCGCAAAGATAATCGAAGGAAAGCATGTTCATCCGTATGTGAGTTTTGAGATCAACCCCGGAAGCAGACAGACCCTGGAAAATGTCGAACTCATGGGCGGAGTGATGTCGTTCCTGCATGCGGGAGCGCGATTGCATCAATCCGGTTGTCTCGGCTGCATTGGAATGGGCCAGGCGCCGGGAACAAACACGCGCTCGCTGCGAACATTTCCCCGAAACTTCAAGGGCCGGAGCGGCACGAAGGACGACCAAGTGTATCTCTGCTCCCCCGAGGTCGCAGCGGTGGCTGCGATCCGAGGAGTTATCTCCGACCCTCGCTCGTTCGGCGAATATCCGAAGGTCAGATATCCGAGACGCTTCAAGTTCAATCCGGACTGGTTCGTTCCCCCAGCGGAGGACCCCGATTCGGTCGAGATTCTCAGAGGCCCCAACATAGCCGCATTCCCGCATTTCGACCCCCTCCCGAACGCCATAGAAGGCGAGGTGTTACTGAAAGTCGGCGACGACATCAGCACCGATATCATCATGCCGGCTGGCAATCGGGTTCTGCCCTTCAGGAGCAACATTCCCGAAATCAGCAAATTCGTGTACGACATCATCGACGAAAGCTTCGCCGCGAGAGCTCAACAAAAAGGTGGAGGAGTCGTCGTGGGCGGAAGAAACTATGGGCAGGGCTCGTCGCGCGAACACGCGGCGCTCGCGCCGAGATATCTTGGAATTCGTGCGAAAATTGCGAAAAACTTTGCCAGAATCCACAAGTCGAACCTCGTCAATTTCGGTATCGTGCCCCTTGAATTCAAGGACGAATCGGACTATGAGAAAATACAACAAGGCGACACGATTCGGATACCGGCCATGCGGCAAGCGCTCGAAAGGGGTGACGAAGAAATTGCAGTTTCCGCCAACGGGAAACAGGTCGCAACTCGACTGGCGGTGAGCCGGAGACAGCGGGAGATGTTGCTCGCCGGCGGTCTCTTGAATCAGGCCCGCAGATGAAACCGCAAGCCTGATAATTCTGTATTGGCTGGAATGCCCATGTGAAGACCGAGAGACTGTCCTGCCATCATAAGTAATTGGCCGAAGGCCGAGCGAAGGGGTCCGTATTTGGGGGACACCATGCCTGAGGGGGGTTCCTCCATAACCCGGCATAGAAACCGCTCCGGAAACGCACGCCAACGAATCGTCGGACAGGCCGGCCGGTTCGCGGCCCGGTCGGAAACAGAAGACCAAGCGATGTGCAAATCCATCCTCAAACGTTCTCCCCTTTGTACGTTCGTCAGTTTATGATCCGCTAGTCCATCCTGCATCATCCGGACAGCGAATCCATCTCCCGGCTTTTCTCATTTGAACAGCGGTCGTCTAATTATCAGAAACCGAGATAGCTTTAACTACAAAGCAGAATTTGGCGGAGGCGCGAAGAGCGCAGAGAAAGACAGAAGCAAAACAGAATCACAGGGGAAACACGAGGAAAAAGCTATCTCACGCCAAGCCGCGAAGCCGCCAAGGGGATAAAATGTAGGAGCCGGGCTCCTGCTCTATCTCGTTTGGTCGAGTTCAAATTCTTTCTTCTGCCAAAGACATCGAACATGAAAAGGGTCGCCATCTGAGATTTTTTCGAAGGTCTAGTATTCCGCTGTGCGGATGGGACCTTGGCAAATGTGTACGGCGCGACCCATCTACTTCCGACCCCCTGCTTCTCCGGCTATTCGGAAAACCTCTTGCTCAACGATACCATCGGTCAGACTCGATGCAAAACCTATTCGGGCAACAAGCCGTACACAGTGACAAATACATCATTTTGATTTTTCAGAAAAACAGCAGAACTTCAAATCAGACAGTCTTTCCAATGCATTAATCCGTCTGGCGCAAGCAACCCCTTCACCAGTTCATTCGCCCCACCCGTCCTGAGCCTGTCGAATGGATCAGTGGTTAAGCAAGTGGACCACGAATTACACCAATTACACGAATTTTTTGTCGGGCTTCTTCCTTTGCGTCCTCTACCGGCTTTCCGGTGAAATCCGGAACGATAAGGCCGCATTGACAGGCTCGGCGAAGGTGTGCTAGATTCGGGGAAAATGTGATTCGATTTGAGGTGCTCCTCTCATGACAACCGCCGGCGGGGATTCTGCGAACGTTGGATTATCATCAGGAGGGCCGGAGGCGGGATGAAACTGTGTCACAGGTGCGGGGCCGAGTGGGTGTCGGAGCGCAGGCTGCCGGGACGAACCGAAACGTGCGCGGAGTGCGGCTATGATTTGCATTGCTGCCTGAACTGCAAGCTCTACGATCCGGCAGCGCCTCAGCAGTGCAAAAGCCCGACGGTGGAGCTCGTGGCGGACAAAGAGAAGGCGAACTTCTGCGACGAGTTCGAGTTTGCCGAGGATAAGGGACCGCAAAAGGACGACGCCAAGAGGGAGAGGAGCAAGGATGCGTGGAACAAGCTGTTCGGGGACTGAGGCGGCCTCGGACCGCGCGAATTAGGCGAACCGGCAAAGAGGATTTGCAGCGCAACCTGCGAAGAAGGGATGCTCTCATGAAACTGGAAGATATTCCGCGGCTGACGCTTTCGTTCCTGCCCACTCCGCTCGAGCCGCTGCCCGCGCTCACACGGCATCTGGGCGGTCCGCGCCTGTGGATGAAGCGAGACGACATGACGGGGCTGGCCACGGGAGGCAACAAGGCTCGAAAGCTCGAGTTTCTGTTCGCGGACGCGCTCAAAAGCAATGCGGACACGGTTTTCACCGCCGCCGCCGTCCAATCGAATTGCTGCCGAATGACCGCGGCTGCCTCGCGCAAGCTCGGGCTTAAATGCGTTCTTGCGTTGTCCGGCGAAAAGCCCGACCAGTTGACCGGAAACTTTCTGCTCGATGAAATCATGGGCTGCGAGTACATTTTTCTCCCCGATTTCAGGGCCGGCGCAAGTATCGAGGAGATGATGGTGACGGTTTTCAATGCGATGCAGGAATTGAGGGAGAAGGGGCGCAACGTGTACTGGATTCCTCCGGGAGGCTCGGTGGCGCTTGGCAACCTTGGCTACTGCCTGGCGGCGCGCGAGATGGTTGAACAAGCGCGGGAATTTGGTTTCAGACTCGATTGTATCGTTCTCGCCAACGGCAGCGGCGGAACCCAGGCCGGCCTGCTCGCCGGTGTCAAAGCCATGGATGTGCCGGCGAAGATAATCGGCGTCGCGGTGACGAAGAAAGGCTCGACGGACGGTATCGGGGCGCCCTCAGTCGATGAAGCGGCGAACTTGGTTGGCGAGCTCATCGGGGAAGAGATAGGCGCCGTTCCCGAAGATGTCACCGTCTACCATGACTACTGCGGCGAGACGTACGGAAAGATAACCCCCGAATGCATCGAGGCCATTCGGCTGCTGGCGAGGCTCGAGGGAATTTTTCTCGATCCGGTGTACACCGGCAAGGCGATGGCGGGATTGATTGACCTTGTCAGGAAGGGCAGCTTCCGCGAGGACGAGAACGTGGTGTTTCTGCATACGGGCGGCTATCCGGGCATTTTCCCCTACGGCGACTCATTCCGCGAAAAGGTTTGAGAC